>JBBQZQ010000020.1:0-71083 GCA_038207565.1 Mycobacteriales bacterium | reverse complement strand
CGAGCCGGGGAGGTTTGGTGCCATACTGGCACCATGAAGCGGATGAACCTGCGCGATGTGCCCGAGGACGTATACGAGGCGTTGTCGGAGGCGGCCTCGGCCAATCGTCAATCGCTGAGTGCCTACGTCGTCGATCGGTTGACCGAAGCTGCCCAAGTCGCCCGCCTCGGCGACTACCTGGCCATGTACCAGCCCGCGAATGACACTGGGGTGTCTCTCGAGGGCGCCGCCGCGGCTGTGCGTGAGGTCCGCGCAGCGTCGTGAGTCTGGCGGTCGTGGACGCTTCTGTTCTGGTCACGTTCTATCTCTCTGACGACCCGCGCCGCGCCGACGTGGTCAGCCGGCTTGCCCGCGGGGACGCCCTTTGCGCCCCGTCGCACCTGGACATCGAGGTCGTCTCGGCGTTGCGTGGTCTTGCCTTGGTGAATCCAGTCGTCGAGCGAGCCGTGCCGGCCGCGCTGCGTCATCTCGCCGGATTTCCGATCCGTCGTCTGCCTCTGGCACCGCACCTCGACCGCGTCTGGGAGCTGCGCGCAAACGTGACCGCCTACGACGCCGCGTACGTCGCACTCGCGGAGCAGCTCACCGCCCCAGTCATCACCTGCGACGCCAAGTTGGCGGCGGCCAGCGGAACCCGCTGCACCTTCGACCTGATCACCTAATGCTGAGAGGGCAAGATCGTGTCGCGTCACCCGACCGAGATCATCCGAACCAGAGTCATCTTTCACTCACCGTTCATGACCGATTACACACGATTATGATCATGGCTGAAATCGTTCAATCCCTTACGCAGCAGACGGTGTAGCGAAATTCAACGAAGATCAACAGCTCAAAGATCAACTCGAAGGATTACCGGTTCGAGTCCAGTCGGAGGAGCAAATACGCGCCCCCGCCGTGTCGGCGTCTGAAGACGGCGACGACGTCGGGCGGTAGAGCAAAGCCGTCGGACCAATATCTCCAACCGTCGGATTTGGTGAGATTCGCGCTGCTGGGGCGTCTGTAGAGGTGTGCGGGCCGGGCGGGAGGGTGCTGTGGGTCGGGGCGTGGCGGTCCCACCGAGGACCCAATCGAGTGGGCTGGAGGCAGGAGTGCTACGCTGTGCTACATGCGGACTGTGACTCATCGCGAAATGCGTAACAGCAGCGGGGAGATCCTGCGCGCCGTCGCTGCGGGGGAGTCCGTGCAAGTCACCAACAACGGTCAGGTCGCCGCTGTCATCTCGCCGCCCTCGGGCGATTCGCTGGGCGAGCTTGTGGCGCGGGGCCAGGCGCGGCCGGCTCGCAGATCGCTCGCCGAGCTCGCGACCGTGCATCGACGGACAGCGAGCCGAACCACCTCCGAGATCGTGGACGACTCTCGGGGTCGCTGGTGATCTGTTACCTCGACACCTCGGCGGCAATGAAGTTATTGGTCGAGGAGTCCGAGTCCGAGGCGCTCGTCAGGTATCTGCAATCCGCCGGTGATGAGGGCAAGCAAGTCGTCGCGTCGTGGTTGTTGCACACCGAGTTGCACTGCGCCGCGAACCGCCACCCCGACGACGTCGATCTCGCCTCCGTCGGGATCGTTCTCGACACGCTGACGCTGGTCGATCTGACCCGCGGGGAACTGCTGACGGCGGGGACGCTGCCTGGCCGGCTCTGTTCCAACGATGCGATGCATCTGGCTGCGGCGCTGCGCGTCGGCGTCGACGAGATGATCACCTACGACGCCGAAGCCGCCGCTGCCGCCGCTTCCGCCGGCCTCGCCGTCGCCGAGCCATCATGACGCCGGACCCCCCGGATGATCTGGTCGACGGCGAGCCCGTGGATGACGCCGATGACCACGAACAGGCCGGTCAGGCGGTGTAGGAACAGCCACCGCTCGTAGGGCAGCCGCAGGATGCGTCCGACCCGGGGGATCGAGACGAAGACCAGGACCAAGAGCCCGGACAGTGACACGACTCGCAGGGCGAGGCCGGTCTAGTTTGCGGTCTTGTGCGGTGCTGCGCCGGTGATCAAGGCGTGCGGGAACAGCAACAGTGTGGCCACGACCGCGGAGCGTTTGTGCCAGAGGTACATGCGGTCCAGCCCGCCGAACAGGGGTTCCGGCCAGCCCGCGCGGGGGCGAGCAGCAGCGTCGCGCTGTAGAGGTAGACCGATGTGACGCCGGCCAGCTCGCTGCAGAAGTAACTGTTCTCGAACCCGGCAGGGCGCAGGTCCCCTCAAAGGGTGAGCAGCCTGGCGGCGCCGAAGCCGAGCGCGAACTCTCCCACATACCGGCGTTGAGCCGGGCATCCGTCGGGCGCCGCAGAATTCGGATCCAGTAGATGATCGCCGCTAAGACGGGCATCGACGTGACCGCCTTCACTGAGGTCCGGACGAGCACACGCGGTGCTGGGTGGGCCCATTTCCGTACTCCGGGCGTCGAAGTATCTGATCTTCCGAGCGGGGCTGCGCAGGAGCGCCCGACCGAGGTGCCAGGTTCATGCGCTGAGTTCGACGGCGATGGCGATGGCTTCGGGCCGTGGTCACACAGTGGACGCGGGGACGGCCCGGAGGTCCTCCTCGGGAAAGTCGGGTTCATCTTCAATCGGCAGGCGGGGGAGCAGCCGGCCGAGCGGGCCGGGGACCCACCAGTTGCTCCGTCCGAGCAGGAACATCAGGGCGGGCACGATGGCAATGCGGATCAGGAATGCATCGACCGCGACGGCCACAGCCAGGCCGAGACCGAACTCCTTGATGATGATGTCCCCACCGAGGATGAAGGAGCCGAAGACCAGGATCATGATCAGCGCCGCGGCGGTGATGGTGCGTCCGGTGATGGCCAGGCCGCGGGTGACGGCGTCCTTGTTGTCTCCGGATCGGTGATATTCCTCCTGCATCCGGGACACGAGGAACACCTGGTAGTCCATGGACAGGCCGAACAGGATCGCGAACACCATGACGGGGATGAACGCCGAGATCGGTCCGCCGGAGTTGGCGCCGAGCAGGCTGCCGCCCCAGCCCCAGACGTAGGCGGCGGACAGCACGCCGAGCGCGGCTCCGGCCGAGAGCAGGTTCATCAGCGCCGCGGTGAGCGGGATGAGGATGCTGCGGAACACCACCATGAGCAGCAGGAAGGACAGCAGCACGACCAGGGCGACGAACAGCGGCATCTTCGATGCCAGGACGCCCGCGAAGTCGGCGCTGGTCGCGGTCGCCCCGCCGATGTAGACGTGGATGCCCGTGCCGGATTCGGCGCGGGGGATCACGCCGTGCCGCAGGTGCGTGACGAGGTTGGCGGTGGCGGCGGACTGCGGGGAGGTGGTGGGGAAGATCTGGAAAGCCGAGATTTGGGTGTCGCCCTTGGTGCTCAGCACTTGCGGGGCGCTGACTTTCGCGACCCCGTGATCCTTCGCGATCGCAGCGGTGACGGCGGTGAGGGCCTGCTTCTGGGCGGGGGAATCGGCCTGCACGGCAACCTGCAGGGGGCCGTTGAAGCCAGGCCCGAAGCCTTCCGCGAGCAGGTCGTAGGCCTGCCGGGTGGTGCTGGACGGCGGGTCGTTACTGGCGTCAGCGTTGCCCAGGCGCAGGGAGAGAAACGGGACCGCCAAGGTGATCAACACCGCCAGCGCCGCGACAGCGGGAGCGAGGGGACGGCGGGCGACGAACTTCGACCACCGCCACCACACCCCGGCGTCGGTGAGCGAGACGCCCTCGGCGAGGTGGCGGCGCTGACGACGAGAGAGCACCCGGTGGCCGAAGAAGCCGAGCAACGCGGGCAGCAGGGTCAGCGACGTGGCCATGGTGAACAGCACCCCGAGGCTGGCGGCGATGCCGAGGCCGCTCAGGATCCCGACACCGAGCGCGAGCATGCCCAGCAGGGCGATGCACACCACGGCGCCGGCGAACAGCACCGCGCGTCCCGAGGTTGCGACCGCGGTGACGATCGCCGACTCCACGTCCTGGCCTCGCTGCAGGCTCTGCCGGAAACGGGTCACGATGAACAGCGCGTAATCGACGCCGACCCCTAGGCCGATGAGCAGCACCAGTTGGCCGGAGAAGTCGGGCATGCTGATCACGTGGCTGAGCATGTCGATCACGCCCGTGGCCGCCAGCAGCGCGAGCAGCGCCGAGATCAGCGGCAACGCACCAGCGAGCAACGAACCGAACACCACGACCAGCACAACGAGAGCGGCGATCGCCCCGAACCCGACCCCGCCCAGCGATGGGCCAGAGGTCTTGGCTGCGACCTGGCCGTCGACGGCCACGTTCAACTGTGCGGTGCGGAAGGACCCGGCGGTGTCGACGAGCGTCTTGGCTGCCGCGTCGGAAATGCCGCCCTCGTCCTTGGCGTAGGTCAACGTCGCGAACGCGATCGTGTGCTTGCCGTTCATCTGGGTCGCACCGGCCGCCGCGTACGGCGAGGCGACGCTGGAGACGTCGGTCAACCCGGCGAGCTTGGCGAACAGCGCATCGGCCTGCGCCCGCACGGCCGGATCAGTGAGTGTGGTGCCGTTTCGGGCGGCGATCACGATCTGCTCCGAGTCGCCCGACTGGGCCGTGGCGTTGGCCTTGAGCAGGTTCAACGCCTGCGTGGACTCGGTGTTCGGCAGCGAGAAGGAGTTGCTGTACGCCGATCCGCTGACCTGTGACAACCCGAACACGGCCGCCACCGCCATCAGCCAGCCCAGCACTACAACCCGACGATGCCGGAAGCACCACGCGGCGATTGCTTTCATGGACGTACCTCTCGGTTGAGTACTGCGGTCACAAGCGGCGCTCGTCACCCATCGATGCTCCAGCCAACCCGCATCCCGTGAAGCCGCTACTGGAGCCTCGATGAAGATTTCGTGTGTCGACCGACCCGGGCCGCCGCGAATCTGCGGCCGAGTGCCGAGGCGGTCGTTAGACGCACGAGAATGGACCGAATCGGCAGAGCGGAGCGACCCCGGCTGCGGCCTTCCCGCGCAGTACCGAGGCGGCGGCCCAATGTTGCGTTGCGTTTTGCCGCGCGTGTCAGGTCGTGCTGCGGTCAGATTCAGTCTCGACTGGCTCCGGCGCTCATCGGTTCCGGGGTGAGGTTGCTTTGGATCCGGTATCGCTTCCCGCATTCTGGTTTTCCCGCCCGAACACAGGCACGGCGCCGTTCTGCAGGTTCCATAACTCGAACTCGGTCTCTTGCACGAGCTACGTCGAGGCCGGGACGTCGGCGCCCACTCCCGATCCACGAGTCGGGTGTTGCACCCGAGGTGGTCGAGGTGCAGGTGCGTGTTCACCACAAGGTCGAGTTCGCCGGCGTGACGCCGAGTTCAGCCAAGCGGGTCCGATATTAGCTGTCGTAGTGCAACCAGACCGGCACGTAGGGCCGTTGCTTTCCGTTGCCCAGACCGGTGTCGATGAGCACCGTGTGCCCTCGCCACGCAGCGCCCAGGTCTGGACCGCGGTCCGCACCTGACCGTCCGAGATGTCCACGAAGTTGGGGGGAGAGCCAGTCCTGGTTCGCGCCTGACCTCGGGGTCGGACCGGGGGGAGACGCCCTCTGCGGCTTGGAGCCGGTGACCTCGCCGGTGACCTCATAAGTGGCGGCTGGGGTGTGCGTCGGGTGATGGCCAGCGCGCCGAACCCGATCGGGATGGGCGCCCAGAAGTTGAGGAGCCGCCAGGTGGTGATGCCCAGCACGGCGTCCGTGTGCGGGGTGTGGAAGCTGGTCAGCACCGGGAGCAGGACGCCTTCGATGATGCCCAGTCCGCCGGGGGTGAGCGGGATCGCGGCGAAGAGGTTGGCCAGTCCGTAGGCGACGCCCAGACCGACCGGGCCCAAGGGGTGTCCGAACGCGGTCACGGCGCACCACAGTGCGGCGGCGTCCAAAAGCCAGTTCGCGGTCGCCCAGCCGGCGGTGGTGGTCAGGAAGCGGCGGTCGTGGGTGAGCAGGCCCAGGGCTTCGGTCAGCGATGCGGCCAATCGCGATCCGCTGGCTGGCCGCAGACCCGGCAGCACAGCGGCGAGGGCGGCGGCCCACTCCGCGCTGCGCTGGGGGTGTCGAATCAGCAGCACCGCGACGGTCGCGACGGTGCCCAGCAGGATGAGGATGATGACGGTGGCGGTGCTATAGAGGGCGGTCGTTCCTTCTCGCGCGACCGCGGTTGCCAGCGCGACGGCGAGGAATAGGTTGAGCACCACGGCCGACCCGACCGCTTGCACCGTCTTGGCGCTGATCGCTTTGGCCGGGCTCACCCCCGAGCGGGTCAGCAGCCGGTATCCGAGCCCGGCGCCGACGACCGAGCCGGCCGGGCTGACATTGCCGAGGGCGAGGGTCGCCAGGTCGATGCGCAGCATCGCAGCGAACCCGATCCGGACGGGCGCCAAGGTGTGCTGGGACAACCGGGCGTAGGCCAGCAGCGCCCCGGCTTCGGCCGCCACCGCAACCCCCAGCCACACCGGGTCGACGGCCGACAGGTTTCGGGTCGCGGCTGCGGCGGAGCGCAGCTGCGGCACCAGCACCAGCCACCCCATAGCGACGATCACTGCGACTCCGACCAGCCTCCGCAGCAGGCGCCAGCTGTTCGCGCGGCGTGCGGGTTCGTCACTGCCCGCTGTCCTCGCACTGCCTGCGACTGCCACAAATCCACTACAGCACCGGCATGTGAAAGCCCGCGGTGAGGTTGCGTGAAGGGTTGGTGGGGCCTGTGGGGCCTGTGGGGGTCTGGTGGGACGGGGTAGGAAGCGGTAACCCACGCTGCGGACGGTGTCGATGATGGCGGGGTGGGTAGCGTCATCGGCCAGGGCGCGGCGCAGGGTGCGGATGTGGACGTCGACGACGCGTTCGTCGGTGTGGACTTCGTCGTTCCAGACCGCGGCGAGCAGCTGGCGGCGGGACAGCACGTGCCCGGGTGCGCGGGCAAGAGTAAGCAGCAGTTCGAAGTCCATGGCGGTGAGCTCGGGGACGCCCGCGCGGGTGGTGACCTGGCGCCGGCCGATGTCGATGGTGATGTTGTCGAATTTGAGCATCGCGCCGGCCGCGCCGTCGGACGGGGCTGGGGGAGGTGCGTGCGGGTCGAGTCGTCGCAGGATGGCGTGCAGGCGGGCGGCGAGTTCCCGTCCGCCGAAGGGTTTGGTCACGTAGTCATCGGCACCGGCGGTGAGCCCCAGGACTTTGTCGATCTCGTCCTCACGGGCGGTGAGCAGCAGCACAGGGACGTTTGAGCTGACCCGGATACGGCGCAGGACCTCCAGTCCGTTAAGGATGGGCATCATGACGTCCAGGACGATGATGTCGGGTTGATAGTCGGTGAAAAGGGCCAGAGCGGTGGTGCCGTCGGCGGCCTCGCATACCTCGAATCCGTCGGCTTGCAGGTAGCGGCGGACCAGGTCGCGGATTTTCGGTTCGTCGTCGACGACCAGGACGCGGGTCGGTCGGGGTGTCAGGGTGCTCATCGGCGCGTCGTGTCCTCCGGCAATGGCTGTGGCAGTGGCAGTGGCAGTGGCAGTGGCAGTGGCAGTGGAAGGGACAGCGTGAACGTCGCACCCTGGCCTGGGCCAGGGGAGCGGGCGGCCAGCTCGCCGCCGTGGGCCCGGGCCAAGGCTCGGGCGATGGTGAGCCCGATGCCGCTGCCTCCGTCGGCGTGCTCGTGCGGTGGGATGACTCGTTCGAATCGGTCGAAAATCCGGTCTAGGTCGACCGGGGCGATGCCGCGTCCGGTGTCGGTCACCTCGATAACGATGCGCTGACCGTGTGGGTGCAGGCCGACCTCGACCCGCCCGGCGGCGGCGGTGGCGGTGAGGGCGTTGGACAGCAGGTTGGCCAGGATCTGGGTGACCCGGTCGGCGTCGATGAGGGCGACCACCGGGGCGCAGGTGACGACCAGGTGCACGCCGCGGTGCTCGAACTGCGGGCGCATCAGATCGGTGACGCGCAGGATCAGGGCGGCGAGTTCGGTGGGTTCGATGTGAAGGTGGTAGGCGTTCTCTTCGGCCCGCGAGAGCCCGGACAGGTCTTCGGTGAGCCGGCGCAGCCGGTGCAGTTCCTCGCGCACGGAGTTCACTAGTTCACCGGAGAAGTCGTAAACTCCGTCGCTGACCCCGATCAGTTGGCCTTCGATGATGGTCAGCGGGGTCCGCAGTTCGTGGGCCAGGTCTGACACCAGCCGGGCCCGGCGGGTTTCCACGTCGGCGAGGCGGGCCGCGAGCTGGTTGAGGTCGGCGGCCAACTCGATCAGCTCGGGTGGGTAGGGCGGGGGTATTTGCTCGCCGTAGTGGCCCTCGCTGAGCCGCCGGGCCGCGGCGCGCAGCCGACTCAGCGGTTCCAGCAGCAGCCCGGTAATCACGAAGGTCGCAATGACGCCCACGATCAGGCTGATCACCGCACCGACGATGAGCGCCCGGAACAGGCTGTGGCCCAGGCTGTCGAGGTAGTCGTTGACCTTGCTCTGAGTGTTCAGGGCCGGTGCGTTACGCGGAAGCGGGGACACCACCAACGCGCTCAGAAAGAACACCGCGATGTCGACCAGCACGACCAGCAGGTAGGACGCCAGCAGCCGCCGGGCCAGCGACCCCCGGCGCGGAAAGCGCCGTTCCCGGATCGGGTGAGCGACCACGAACCGGCGCACCCCGCCGGGCAAAGTCGAGGGGACCTGCTCGGCTGCCCGCACGGCCCGCCGGCGCCCGCGGCCGCGGGTCATCGTGGCGCTGACTCCTTGTCGAAGTGCACGCTGAGATGGACACCGATGGTGAGCGCGGCACCCATCGCAGTGCTCCTGACACCCCAGGCGCCGCGGTTCAGCTCGAGCTCAGCGGTCACGACCGCCAAACGGCGGGTGTCGAGGAAATCGACCGAGCGCAGGCGGTGATCGCGTTCGGAGTTGCCGGTGTCCCACGAGGCGGCGTCGACGATCACCGTACGGGTCATGGTGCCGTCAGGATGGCTCCGTCCGCCACCGCCCACCACTCTATTGGCGCCGGTGACCGGCATCAGCCACATCGCTTCGGTGCGCAACGTGACTGCAGTGCGGGCGGGGTCCAGCAGCCCCGCCCCGATGAGCGCGGCAAGGTCGGGCGCGGGCCGAATAGGTACGGTCATGATTGTCCATCAGTTGTTGTGTCTGGGGTCGGTGCCTCAGGTGCCTAGGGCGGCGGCGAGGTGTGGTTCATGACGTGGAGTGGATTAGACCAGGCTCGGGGACGTTGTCGGAAAGGCCGCGTCGGCTCGTCGCTCCATAGCGCGCAGCGATCGCCGGACCATCACGATCATGGCAAGTGAGAGGACGCCGGTGGCGGCCGCGCCGATGATGCTGATGGTGCTCCCGATACCGGACGCGGCGCTACCCAGGGCGTAAGCGCCGACGGCGTACACGCTCACCCACAACACGCCACCAGCGGCGTTGGCGACGAGGAACCGGGACCAGCGCATTTTGCTGAGTCCGGCGAAGAACGCGGCGTAAGTGCGGAGCACGGCCACGAATCGTCCGAAGAACACGACTTTGGCGCCGTGGCGGGCGAACAGATACCGCCCGACTTTCAACTTCGCGTGGTCCAGGCGGACGTAATGCCCGTAGCGCTCGGCCAAGCGCTGGCCGCCGGTCTTGCCGATCCAATATCCGGCGTTGTCGCCGATGATCGCCGCGGCGCCCGCGACCCCGGCCAGCACAGCGATGTTGAGGTGGTGGGTGGTGCCCGCATACAGCGCTGCGGCGATCAGCGAGGACTCACCCGGCAGCGGGATGCCCAGGCTTTCCAAAGCGATCAGCGCGAATACCGCGTAGTAGCCATAGCTCTGCAGCAGATGGGTGATCCACGTCGAGATCATCACCTCACCTGCCGACGTCAGCGAAGATGTCCATAGCTCCAGTGCACCCGCCGACCGTGAAGGCGACCGATCGCGCACTATGAAGCTTGCATGTGCCGGTCAGGCGTCTCGGTGGCACAGCCGCCATCCGGCGAAGATGAGAGCGGCCGTGACCCACAGCGCCATGACTCCCAGCCCGGTCCACGGCGCCAAGGTGTGGCTGGCGCGGACGCTGGTGAGCAATGAGCCGCCGGCAGCGCTGGGCAGGAACTGCCCGATCGACTGGCCCCAAGTGCCGGTCAACTGCAGGATGACCGGCAGCACGAGCAGTACCCCGACCAGTGCGGAGATGCCGCCGGCGGTGGTGCGCACGATCCAGCCCAACGCGCTGCCCAGCAACCCCACCAGGGTGAGGTAGATGCCGGCGCCGACGACCACGCGCACTGCGGTGGGGTCAGTGATCGAATGCCCGCGATGGTAGTGGTCCAGCAACGCTTGGGAGCTGAGGAAGGAGATGACCGAGACGAGCAGGGTGGAGCCCAGGACGACGCCGCCGAAGACCACGGCCTTGGCGTAGAGGACGGGTAAGCGTTTGGGGACCGCGGCCAGGGTGGAGCGGATCATGCCGGTGCCGTACTCACCGGACACGAACAGCACTCCGAGGACGCCGATCAGCAGCTCGGCGAGCAGGTAGCCCTGCGAGGTGCCTGAGGCGGCGGCGTCTTCGGGGGCCAGGACGTGGCTGGTGCTGCCGGTGGTGTAGGCGATGATCAGGCTGATCGCGAAGAAGCCGAGCAGGCCCGCGGACAGCGTGAACCAGCTGGAGCGCAGGGTGCGGAATTTGATCCACTCCGATGCGGCCGCCCCGGCGAAGGTGACCCTTCCGCGGGGCGCGCTCTGCCGAGTTTCCGGAGGTCGGGTGAGGGTGTCGGCGTTCATGCTGCACTCCTGCTCAGGTCGATGTTGGTGGATGGTTCGGTGAACCGTCCGGTAGCGCGATACTCGACCGCGTCTTTGGTGATGGCCATGAATGCCTCTTCCAGCGATGCCATCACCGGTGACAGCTCAGCCAGGGTGATCGCGGCGGCGGCGGCGCGTGCGCCGATCTCATCGGTGCTGAGACCCCTGACGCTGAGACTGCCTCGCTGCGCGCTGGTCACCGTCACGTCCGGGCCGAGCAGCAGATCGCGTAGCTCGGTGGCTTGCGGTGAGCGGACGTACACCGATTTCGCGGACGCCTCGGCGATGAAGTCGCTCATGGAGATGTCGCGGACCAGCCGACCGCGGCCGATGACGATGAGGTGGTCCGCGGTCAGTTCCATCTCGCTCATCATGTGCGAAGACAAGAACACCGTGCGGCCCTCGGCGGCCAGGTTGCGCAGCAGGGTGCGGATCCACAGGATGCCGTCAGGGTCCAGGCCGTTGACCGGCTCGTCAAGCATCACTGTGTCCGGGTCGCCCAGCAACGCCGAGGCAATCCCAAGGCGTTGCCCCATACCCAGGGAGAACGCCCCCGCGCGTTTGGTGGCCACCTCCCGCAGTCCGACCAGATCGATCACGTCCTCCACTCGGGCCCGGCTGATGCCGGTGGTGGCGGCCATGGCTCGTAAGTGGTTGGTCGCCGAGCGGCTCGTGTGCACCGCGCGGGCCTCCAGCAGAGCGCCGACCTCATGCAACGGTGCTTGCAAGTCAGCGTAGTTGCGGCCATTAACGCTGACCGTGCCCGACGTGGGGGCGTCCAGCCCCAGGATCATCCGCATCGTCGTGGACTTGCCCGAACCGTTCGGCCCCAGGAACCCGGTGACCATCCCGGGTCGGACCGTGAAACTCATGTCATCAACAGCAGTCTTGTCGCCATAGCGTTTTGTCAATCCGGTGGCCTCAATCATTTCGAACTCCTCGATTACTCAACCGACGATGGACTCTGCTTGTACAGGGCTCACTGACGTGCATGAACCCAGTCCACCGCTGCCACGTGAAGCCCCCACCGCGCGGTCTGTTAAGAGTTGATATGCGCACCGGCGCAGAGCCGTTGCGCAGCGCGCGCCCCGGATCAAGCAGCGTGACTGCCGTCGTCATCCCGGCCACGACCACGTCGATCACGGACGGCACCAGCGCTCGCGACACGTCGGTGCCATAGATGTCCGCGAGGTGATCGGCGATGTCCCCAGTCGTGACCGCCCTGGCTTACGGCGACACGACCGCGTCGTCGAAGCCGGCGAACGGGACCGATGCAACCTGGGTCGCCGTTGGCAGCGCCGACCGCGCCGCCGGTTCCAACGTCGTCCGCTCGGTGGGCCGTTGCGCCGTCTGAGGCTTCGTAGTCCTCAGTGCGGACGCGGGTATCTTGCGGGGACAGGTGGACACTCTCAGCAACCCAGCACCTGCCGGCGCCAGGCGACGCGCAGCGGAGGGTATGCCGTCCTACGTCGCGATACAGGTGACCAGACCGATCAGGAATCGAGAAGCGCAGACTCCCGAGCCGCAGCTAGCGTGACCGCCATGGGCATGACCATCCACGCGAGCTTCCTCCCGCCACGAAAATCCGGGCGCATCCCTGGCCTTCTGTCGCGACCGCCCAGAGGTCGGCCGGCAGTCGAGGTGTTAAGGAAGCCCGGTTGAGACGAACGGCCAACGGCGAAATCGCCATCCGATCAATCGGGCTGCCGATTTCCGGACTTCCCGGTCGTCTTTCGAGCCAGGCCATCCCCGCCAGACCCACGACTTCAGGCGTGAATATGATCGGCTCCACCACCCAGGGAATCAAGACCGTGCTGCATCCCGTTACCGACCTGGCGTCGGCCAAGGACGTGTACGCCGCCCTGCTCGGCGTCCCGCCGCAGACCGACGAGTCCTATTACGTCGGCTTTGAGGCCGCAGGCCAGCACATCGGGCTGGTGCCGGGCGGTGGGCCGCAGGGCATGACCTCGCCGGTGGCCTACTGGCACGTGCCCGACATCGAGGCGAAGCTGGCCGAGGTGACCGCCGCAGGTGCCATCGTGAAGGAGCCCGCGCACGACGTCGGTGGCGGCCGCCTGGTGGCGACCGTCACCGACCCCGATGGCAACGTCCTCGGGCTGCTTCAGGACCGCTGAGAGCCGACCCCTGCACCGCTCAGCGTCCTCGCGGGTGACCGGTTCGGCCGCGCGCACCGGCTCGACCCCGCGTGCGAAGGGCACCCGCGTAGCCGGGGCGCAGAGGCGCCACTGGCCGACGCCGACGGAGACCGCGAAGGCAGCTCCGCCCGACAGATGGAGGCACGATGAGCAAGGCCACGAGGACGGACAAGCAGTCGCCGGCGCTGCATGTTGCCGACAGCCACGACCTGATCCGTGTGCGGGGCGCGCGGGTGAACAATCTCAAGGACGTCAACGTCGAGATCGCGAAGCGCCGGCTGACGGTGTTCACCGGCGTCTCCGGCTCGGGCAAGAGCTCGCTGGTTTTCGGCACGATCGCCGCGGAGTCGCAGCGGATGATCAACGAAACTTACAGCGCGTTCGTGCAGGGTTTCCTGCCGATGCTGGCGCGGCCTGACGTCGACGTGCTCGAAGGGCTGACGACCGCGATCATCGTCGACCAGGAGCGGATGGGTACCGACCCACGCTCCACGGTCGGCACCGCCACCGACGCCAACGCCATGCTGCGCATCTTGTTCAGCCGACTCGGGAAGCCGCACGTCGGCTCGCCCCAGGCGTTCTCCTTCAACGTCGCCTCGATCAGTGGTGCCGGTGCGGTCACCATGGAGCGCGGCGGCCGCACGACGAAGGAAAGGCGAAGCTTCAGCGTCCTCGGCGGCATGTGCCCGCGCTGCGAGGGCCGGGGCTCGGTCAACGACATCGACCTCACCCAGCTGTACGACGACAGCTTGTCGCTCAACGAGGGCGCGCTCATGGTTCCCGGCTACAGCATGGACGGCTGGTACGGGCGGATCTTCACCGGCTGCGGCTTCTTCGACCCGGACAAGCCGATCAAGAAGTTCACCAAGAAAGAGCTCGACGACCTCCTCCACAAACAGCCGACCAAGATCAAGGTCGACGGCATCAACCTCACCTACGAGGGCCTCATCCCCAAGATCCAGAAGTCGATGCTGTCCAAGGACGTCGACTCGATGCAGCCGCACATCCGCGCCTTCGTGGAGCGGGCGGTGACGTTCACTACCTGCCCCGAGTGCGACGGGACCCGTCTGAACAAGGAGGCTCGGTCCTCGAAGGTCAATGGAATCAACATCGCCGACGCGTGCGCGATGCAGATCAGCGACCTGGCCGAATGGGTCCGCGAACTCAAGGAGCCGTCGGTGGCGCCGCTGCGCGAGGCGCTGGGGGAGACCCTCAACTCGTTCGTGGAGATCGGGCTGGGCTACCTCAGCCTCGACCGGCCGTCGGGCACGCTCTCGGGCGGCGAGGCGCAGCGCACCAAGATGATCCGCCACCTCGGGTCGGCGCTCACCGACGTCACCTACGTCTTCGACGAGCCCACGATCGGGCTGCACCCGCACGACATTCAGCGGATGAATGACCTGCTGCTGCAGCTACGCGACAAGGGCAACACGGTGCTCGTCGTGGAGCACAAGCCGGAGGCGATCGCGATCGCCGACCACGTCGTCGACCTCGGCCCGAAGGCCGGGAGCGAAGGCGGCGAGGTGGTCTTCGAGGGCACCGTCGAGGGGCTCCGGGGAAGCGACACCGTCACCGGCCGCCATCTTGACGACCGGGCCGCCCTCAAGAACGAGGTACGGGCTCCGGACGGCGCGCTCGAGGTCCGCGGCGCCGACACCAACAACCTGCACGAGATCGACGTCGACATCCCGCTCGGCGTGCTCGTCGTCGTCACCGGGGTGGCCGGCTCGGGCAAGAGCTCGCTGATCCGCGGCTCGGTGTCCGGGCGGGACGGCGTGGTGTCGGTCGACCAGGGCGCGATCCGCGGCTCGCGACGCAGTAACCCGGCGACGTACACCGGGATGCTCGACCCGATCCGCAAGGCGTTCGCGAAGGAGAACGGCGTGAAACCGGCGCTGTTCAGCACCAATTCCGAGGGTGCCTGCCCCAACTGCAATGGAGCAGGCGTGATGTACACCGACCTGGCGATCATGGCCGGTGTCGCCACGACCTGCGAGGTCTGCGAAGGCAGGCGGTTCCAGGCCGAGGTGCTGGACTACCAGCTCGGCGGCATGGACATCAGCGAGGTGCTCGCGATGTCGGTGGGCGAGGCCGAGGAGTTCTTCGGCGACGGTGCGGCCAAGCTCCCGGCCGCGCACAAAATCCTCGACCGGCTCGCCGACGTCGGGCTCGGCTACCTCAGCCTCGGCCAGCCGCTCACCACGCTGTCCGGCGGCGAGCGGCAGCGGATCAAGCTGGCCGCCCACATGGGCGAGAAGGGTGACGTCTACGTCCTCGACGAGCCGACCACCGGCCTGCACCTCGCCGACGTGGAGAATCTGCTACACCTGCTCGACCGGTTCGTCGACTCCGGAAAGTCGGTCATCGTCATCGAGCACCACCAGGCGGTCATGGCGCACGCCGACTGGATCATCGACCTCGGCCCGGGCGCCGGCCACGACGGCGGTCGGATCGTCTTCGAGGGCACACCCGCCGACCTGGTCGCCGCCCGTTCCACCCTCACCGGCGAGCACCTCGCGGCCTACGTCGGCACCTGACCGATCTGGAACGCGGCGAACCGGATTCTCGGATCGAACGTTGCGTGAGGCGGCCAGCGCGCAAACGTTGCCTGGCGCGGCACTGGGGTCTGCGCACCGTCGCGCCCCGGGAGCGCGTTCACGTGAACGCGGTCGACCGACGCCGCCGCCGAACGCTCCCGTTCGCACTGCCCGGACCGAAAGGGTTGACGAGTGTCCAGAATCAACCGACACACATCCGTCAGGTGTCGCCTTGGCAATCCCGAGAACGGCGTCGTCATGGTCGAGACGTTCGGCACGTCATCGACGAGCTCCGCTCGCGCATCGACGTCCCGCTCCGGGTCGCAGGAAACTCCTGATCGCCTGTCTTCGGCCGCGAGCGCGCGGGAGATCGATCCGACAATCTCGTCGCCTTCTTCATCGCATACTGCTGCTAGTGCACTCGGCGCGAGTGGTTGACTCAGTTCGGTCGTTCGGCAAGATCGTCGCCCGGGCGCAAGGCCCGCTGACACGGCCACGCCGCCGTCCCGCCGCGCGGCCTCACCCCCGTGCGGATGTCCTGATGTCGCGCGGTGTGCGACCGCCAGGTACGTCGCGTCCGCCTGAGCTGGCAGGCTGCCGCTCGTGCCGGGCGATGATGCAACCTCCGGAGATCCGGATTCTGACGATCGATGGCTGACCAGCGGTGTCGCCGGTATCGGCACGGCCAGCTTCCTCGCGGACGTCGGTCACGAAGTACCAACGGCGCTGCTGCCGAGTCTGCTCACGTCGACCCTCGGGGCTCCGGCGGCGCTTCTCGGGCTGATCGAGGGCATCTCCGACGGCTTGGCGGGTGCGGCGAGGTTCGGCGGTGGCGCGTTGGCCGATGACCCGGTGCGTCGCCAGAAAGTCGCGGTGGGTGGCTACACCTCTACGGCGGTGCTGGCCGCGTTGACGGGCGTTGCGACGTCCGTATGGCAGGTCGGCGTCCTGCGCGCAGGAGCCTGGGCAGCTCGAGGTCTGCGAGTACCGGCTCGCAATGCCCTGCTCGCGGACCTCGTCGCGCCCACTGTGTATGGACGCGCGTACGGGTTCGAGCGTGCCATGGACAACTTGGGCGCCATCTTCGGCCCGCTGTTGGCGTTGGGTCTCGTCGCTGTGCTCGGTGTGCGGTGGGCAATCGGATTGTCCGTGATCCCGGGGCTGCTGGCCGCGCTGGCCATCGTCTACGCGATCACCCAGACGAAGCGACCTGAACCGCGTGACCGGCAACCGTTGCGTTTCCGCGTGCGGCCGGTTCTGCGCGGTGACCTTGGGCGGATGCTGCTGGCGAGCGGGGCGTTCGAGTTCGGCAATGTCGCCGCCACCTTGCTCATCCTCCGAGCGTCGACTCTGCTCGCACCGGGCCACGGCACGCGAATTGCCGCTGAATTGGCCATCACGCTGTATGTCGGATACAACATCGCCGCCACGTTCGCGTCGATACCCGCTGGGCGCCTGGGCGATCGTCTCGGCGTGCGTGGCCCGCTCCGCGTACTGATGCTCGGAGTAAGCCTGTTCGGGCTCGCCTACCTGGGTTTCACGGTGAACAGCACGTCCCTGGCCTATCTCGCGTTCCCTTTCATCGCGGCAGGTGTGGCGATTGGCTGTGTTGAGACTGCGCAGCACGCGGCCGTTGCCGGCCTCGCGCCGGTCGAGTTTCGCGGCTCGGCATTTGGCATGCTCGCCACAATTCAGTCGCTGGGCAATCTCGCTGCGAGCGCGATCGCAGGCTTGATCTGGACCACCGTTTCACCAACAGCCGCCTTCGTCTATCTCGCAGCGTGGATGCTCCTTGCCTTCGGCGGCCTGCTTGCCGTCAGCAGATCAGCGCGGGATCGGCGTCGCGGATAAATACCGGCCTGACCAGGCTGCCGCTACGTTTGTCAGATCGCGGCTGCCCGCCACGATCGTAGGCTCGCCCCGAATTGTGCTGACCGGCCGCGCAATTCACAACTGTCCTCGCCGACAACAACATGCTGATTGCCGGGCAGCGGCCGTGCGCCGGTGAACGTTACGGTGCGACCGAGTTGCGCTCTACGAGCTGCCGCGCGATGACGTTGCGCTGAACCTCGTTCGTCCCTTCCCCGACGATCATCAACGGCGCGTCGCGGAAATAGCGCTCGATGTCGAACTCCGTCGAATACCCGTAGCCGCCGTGAATGCGCATCGCATCAAGGCAGATCTGCATCGCTGCCTCCGACGCGAACACCTTCGCCATGCCGGCCTCCATGTCGGCTCGCTGGCCCGAGTCATAACGCCTTGCTGCGTAAAGGACCAGTTGTCGGGCGGCCGTCAACTTCATGGCCATGTCGGCGAGATAGTTCCCGATCGACTGGTGCTGCCAGATCGGCTTGCCGAAGCTGTGCCGGTCTTGCGCGTACTGCAGCGCGTCCTCCAGCGCGGCGCGTCCGACACCTACCGCCCGCGACGCCACCTGGATGCGCCCGACTTCGAGGCCGCGCATCATCTGCCCGAAACCGGCGCCCTCGCTCATGCCGAGCAGGGATGACGTCGGGACCCGATAGTCGTCGAAGGAGAGCTCGCAGCTCTCGACGCCCTTGTAACCCAGCTTGGGCAGGTCTCGCGAGACGGTGAAACCCGGACCCTTCTCGATGAGAAGGATACTGATGCCCTTGTACGGGGGCGAGGCCAGCGGATCGGTCTTGCAGAGCAACGCGGTCAGTTGAGACTTGCGTGCATTGCTGATCCAAGTCTTCGAGCCGTTGATGACATATTCGTCGCCGTCGCGGCGGGCAACGGTGCTCATGGCTTGTAGATCAGACCCGCCGCCGGGTTCGGTGAGAGCCATGGTCGCGCGGATCTCGCCGGTGGCCATCTTGGGCAGGTAGCGATCCTTCTGCTCCTCGGCGCCGTAGTCCAGGATCAGTTTCGCCACGACCGTATGCCCGCCCATTGCGCCGGCTAGGCTCATCCACCCGCGTGCCAATTCTTCGGTTATAACGGCGTAACAGGACGTCGAGACACTGCCGTCGCCCCACGGCTCGGGGATCGCGAGGCCGAACATGCCGAGCTCTTTCATGAACTCGATCAACCGCTCGGGGTAGGTGTTGTCGTGCTCCAGTTCACGCGCGACCGGGCGCACGTCGCGGTCGACGAAATCGCGTACTAACTCGACGAGCGGCATTTCCTCGCTGCTGAGGCCGTCCACTATCACTCCTGTCACGGTTGCGCGATGGGTGCGTCTGCGGGCGTGTAGCGGCGCGGCGCCATGCGGCGACGCTCACCCACGTGATCAACACGGTGCAACGCGAGCCAGCACCCGCATTACTCCGTGTTGATCAGGCGAGCTCAGGTGTCCGTCGTCGCCGCAGCCTTCTTTCGTAGTCGTTTTCTCCCCAGCGGCCTCCTCCGCGCGGGACGACCCATAGGCGGAACTCGTCGGAGGCGTCCCCGATCACCATGTCGACATCGTCCACCCTTCCCGCTGCGAGCTGTGCGACCGGGACGGCGGGGACGAGCTCACGAGCGACGAACCGGTTCCGTGGTGACGCCGGGTCGTGCGGATATATTCGGTAGGTGATCGGCCACGGCCTGGCTCAGCTGCGAATTCACCGCAGCTGGGTGGCGCGCGCCGCGTTCGCTCTCGCGGTCATCGGTGGGTTGTTGGCCATGCACGGACTGCCTGGTCAGGCCGAGCTTCGGGCGGGGCACTCGGGTAGCGCTGCCGGCCAGCTGGTGACAGCACCGATGACGACAGGCTCGATGACCCACGCCGGGCAGCTGCACGGTTCGGCGGCCTTTGCTGCGGCGGATTTCGCGGACGTGTCTGCTGTCCCGGCCGCGTGTGAAGCGGACCACGTGCACTGCATGGCTGCCCTGCGCGTCGCGCACTACAGCGCGCCGGGCACGGTGCTCAGTGGGCGGCCGGCGCCACAGCCGGCCAGCCCGGGAACCGAGCGAGATTGGCTGAGCCGCTGCGCTTCGCGTGCTCCACCGGATCCTTCCCTCATCAGGCTGTGCATCAGTCGGACGTGACGGCAACCGTCGCCGGACCGCCTCCAGGCGTCTCCCGGCCCCTGCTTTCACGTCCCGATTCGCACACCTCCGAGAAGGAAGCACCCATGAAACGACTTCTGATCACCATCACCGCGGCGACTGCCGGCTTTGTCGTGCTCGCCGCGTGCAGCAGCAGTTCCAGCCCCAACGCAAGCCGCCCCTCCAGCACGATGACCAGCATGCCCACTGATGCGACGGTGACGAGCGCTCACAACCGCGCTGACGTCACGTTCGCCACCGCGATGATCCCGCACCACCGTCAGGCCGTGGAGATGGCCGACAGGGCCCTGAGCCGGGCCACCAACGGTGGGATCAAGGCTCTCGCTCGAGACATCAAGGCAGCGCAAGACCCCGAGATAACGCAGATGTCCGGCTGGCTTTCCCGCTGGCAGGAGCCGGTTCCCACCTCATCGACCAGTCGTATGGGCGGGATGGGCGGCATGGATCACTCCGGAACCGGGATGATGAGCGACGCCGAGATGACCGACCTCGCCATGGCCGACGGCGCGGCCTTCGACCGGATGTGGGTGATGATGATGATTCGACACCACCGGGGAGCGGTCAGCGTGGCCACGACCGAACAGCGCATCGGGAGGAACGCCGAGGCGAAGAAGCTGGCGCAGTCCATCATCGCGAGCCAGACGGCGCAAATCACTCAGCTCACCAAGCTCCTCGGCAAGCTCCCCAGCTGACCGGGCCCGGTGCCGGGTCGGGCCACCACCCCGGTCCGGCACCATCGTCGCTTCAGCACGCCTGTTCCGACGGTGAGCGGGGTCGCCCGATTGGGTATGCCACAGTCGGTTAGGAAGCAGCCGCCGGGTCGAGCGAAGCAGTGCCGCGGGAGCAAGCAACCGCCGTGCAGACAGCGACCCGCAGACGCAACGTAGTTCGTGCCGGCCAGTAACCTGTCCAGGAGTCGAGCAATGCAGAGTGCGGCGAACGGTTTCGGGGCTTGGGGCAACGTGCAATCCGGCGGCTCGGACTTCCTCGCTCGACACACCGACATCCAGCAGTCCACCTCAGCGGGCCAGGGAGCTGAGCAGGTTCGCGTGCTTCCGGACTCCATGGACGCGGCCCGCGTTGCCCGGCAATGGCTCGCCCACGATGTCGCCGGCGTGCCCGACGAGCTTGCTGGCGACGCCATCCTGTTGACCTCCGAGCTGGTGAGCAACGCGACACGCTATGGCCGGCCAGAGGTGCTTGTGAGCGTCCGCGTCGCACCCACGTCGCTACATGTTGCGGTGACAGACCAAGCGAGCACGATGCCCGTATTCCCGGACCGGCCCGCCGGCGTGACCCAGCAGTCCGGGCGCGGATTGTTCCTCGTGGTCAGCCTGGCTACCGCCTGGGGTGTTACTCCGCATCCCAGCGGGTCGGGCAAGGCGGTCTGGTTCACCCTCGATGGCCAGCGCTAGCCCGACCTCGGTTCCGCGCGCCTCAGCGGTAGGTCAGGACAAACCAGATGGCCTTGCCGTGCTTCGCGGGTCGCGGAATGACCCCCCATCGGGTGGCGAGGGCGTCCACGATGGCCAGACCGCGACCACGTACGCTCTCCGGCGATGCGAGTGTCGGAATGGGCGAAGGTAGTTCAGGGCTCCCGTCGGCCACGATCACCGTCAGAGCCGAAGGTCCGATTCGCACGGTCAGTGTGATCTCCGGTTCACCGTGCACAACTGCGTTGCTGACCAGCTCGCTGGTTAGAATGAGCGCGTCGCCCAGAGCAGCTGGGTAGAGGCTCCCGATGTGGCTGCGCAGGTGACGACGGGCCACGGCCGGCGCATCGACAGTCGTCGGCAACGTCATTGCAGCCGGGGGGCTCGCCGCAATCGAGCGCTCATAGCTGGACGCGCTCCCATCCGCCACCGGGCCGTATTCGGTCAAGTCTGCGAACCGGTTTGCGGTGTCGCTATCTCTCGACTGCCGGCAGCTGGAGTTTCGTAATCAGCAGTTAATCGGTCGAGCATTCCGGTGATGCTCAAGGCCCGTAGCGGGATGCCGCGCGGCGCCGTCAGTGTCAACCGGCCCCCGAGCCGGGCTAGTTGCCCGGCGACCGAGGCCATCGCGCCGAGTCCGGCGGCATCGAGAAATTTCAGCCCAGACAAGTTCAATCGCACGTCGCGCTGACCGTCGCGTACGACCGGGTCGAGTGCCGCGCGCAGGATCGGGGCCCCGGCGATATCCAGCTCGCCGGACAGCACCAGTTCGACATCCCCATCCGGGTGCTGAAGTGCGACGTCGAATGTCGGCCGGCGCGCCTCGGAATCGTTCATGCCCAGACCTCCGCTCTGACCTAACTATGCCGACAACGCCTTGCCGCCAGGACGACCTGACCTGGCCTTGAAACGCCTTCGATCCGATCAAAGTCCTGCCCGGAACCGAGCTTGAGCCGTTGAATACTAAACCTACGCCGAGGACATGGGCACCGGTGGGTCTGCGCGAGCAGACGGATGGCGCCGCAGCGACGGGAGGGGGCCGACGTCGCTCTGCGGTTGCGTACGTCGCGTGCCATGTCAGCGTTAGTGTGCGCGCATGGTCACGGCCGACGCCGCCGCCCGGCTGGCCCTCGCGTTGCCCGAGGTCAGCGCGGGCGTTCGCCATGGCAACCGCACCTGGTCGGTCACCGGGCGAGCGTTCGCCTGGGACCGGCCGTTCAGCAAGGCGGACCTCAAGCGGTTCGGCGATGCTGCGCCTCCCGAGGGACCGATCATGGCCATCGTCGTGTCGGACCTTGGCGAGAAGGAATCCGTGCTGGCTGCGCATCCCACGTCCTTCTTCACGATTGCGCATTTCAACGGATATCCGGCCGTTCTGGTTCAGCTGAACAAGGTCACTCGCAAGGCCTTACGCGACGCACTCGTCGACGGTTGGTTGTCATGCGCGTCGCCGGCTCTGGCGGAGCGCTACCTCGAAACCGGAGAGCTGCCCGGCATTCGACGGCGTCCTGACCGACGGTGAGGCAACCGGCCATCGTCCGAACCCGAACCGGTGGCGGGTTCCGGCCAGCAGGACGACGTGGCTAGCGTCGTCAGGTGTGAGCGCTACGGTGGTGGCACGCGACGTTGCGGCAGGCTTCGGCGCGCGGGCCCTGTTCCGTGGTTTGGATCTCGTCGTGGGCTCCGGAGCCGTGGTTGGCCTGGTGGGGGCAAACGGGGCGGGCAAGTCGACGCTGCTGCGGATTTTGGCCGGGCTGGCCGAGCCGGAGCAGGGAACGGTCACCCTCGTGCCGTCGACCGCGAGCGTCGGATACCTGGCGCAGGAGACCGAGCGGCGTCCCGGCGAGACGATCGCCGGGTTTCTCACCCGACGCACCGGGGTGGCCGCTGCCACGGTTCAGCTCGAGCGGGCGTCCACCGGTCTTGTCGAGGCCACGCGCGACGCGGACGACGCGTACTCCATCGCTCTGGAGCGGTGGCTGGCGTTGGGCGGTGCCGACCTTGACGAGCGGATCGCGGACGGGCTCCACCCCATCGGGTTGTCGGCGTCACCCGAGACCTTGATGACCTCGCTGTCGGGCGGGCAGGTCGCGCGCGCTGGGTTGGCTTCGCTGCGTTTGGCTCGCTTCGACGTCTTCGCTCTCGACGAGCCCACCAATGACCTCGATCTCGCCGGACTCACGCTGCTCGAAGAGTTCGTGCTCGCACAGCGTGCTGGGGTGGTCGTCGTCAGCCATGATCGCGAGTTCTTGGCCCGCACGGTCACCGAGGTCGTCGAACTCGACCTGGCTCAGCAGCAGGTCGCCCGCTACGCCGGCGGATACCAGGCCTACCTGGAGGAGCGGGCCACCGCGCGCCGCCACGCCCGTGCGGCCTACGAGCAATACGCCGGGCGGGTCGCAGCTCTGGACGAGCGGGCACAGATGCAGCGCAACTGGCTCGAGCACGGCGTCCGCAATGCCCGCCGAAACGCGGGCGCCGACCCCGACAAGGCCACCCGCAAGTTCCGACAGGAGAACACCGAGAAGCAGGCTGCCAAGGCCAGGCAGACGAAGCGATTGATCGAGCGGCTCGAGGAGGTGGAGGAACCGCGCAAAGAATGGCAACTGCAGCTCGAGATTGCGGCGGCACCCCGGTCCGGTTCGGTCGTCGCCGTGCTCGATCACGCTGTGGTGCGCCGCGGTGATTTCACCCTCGGGCCGGTCGACCTCCACGTCGACTGGGGCGATCGGATCGCGATCGCCGGAGCGAACGGCAGTGGGAAGTCCACCTTGCTGAGCGCACTGCTGGGTCAGGTCGAGCTGGCGCAGGGACGTTCCTCGCTCGGCACCGGGGTGGCGCACGGTGGTATCGATCAGGCCCGGACACTGCTCGGCGAGGACGAGACCCTGCTCCGGTCATTCGGTCGACTGCTGCCCGAATGGTCGGACGCCGAAGTACGAACGTTGCTGGCGAAGTTCGGGCTGCGCGGCGACCACGTCGCCCGAGCCGTCCCCACACTGTCGCCAGGTGAACGTACGCGCGCTGCGCTGGCGGTGCTTCAGGGCC
This sequence comes from Mycobacteriales bacterium, assembly GCA_038207565.1. Taxonomy (GTDB): domain Bacteria; phylum Actinomycetota; class Actinomycetes; order Mycobacteriales; family Jatrophihabitantaceae; genus JALZAI01. Next base: position 47,191 of record JBBQZQ010000020.1, on the reverse strand, counting down.
GTGGGGTCAACCTGCTGGTGCTCGACGAGCCGACCAACCACCTCGACCTACCCGCCATCGAGCAACTGGAGAAGGCGTTGGCCGCCTTCCCAGCGACATTGCTATTGGTCAGTCACGACCGACGGTTGCTTGACGCGGTCCACGTCACCCGGCGCCTCGCGGTCAGCGCGGGCACTGTGCACGAGCTGTAGGTCGGCAAGCTGTAGGTCGGCAAGCTGTAGGTCGGCCAGGTTGTCGCCGCGCGGCCGGTTATCGCAGTGTGTCCGGGTCCTGCACGGTCGGGTGCACGGTCGGCTGCACGGTCGGCTGCACGGTCGGCTGCACGGTCGGCGGTGAGATCGGCTGCTCGGTCGACTTGGAACGACGAGCTGCGACCTTCTGCTTCGCCGTCTCCATCAGTTGCTGGGCCTTGGCGCGACGTTTCGGGTCTCGCAGCTGCTGCTCGGCCATCGACTTGATCTTGCTGAAGTTCATCTGGTTTCTCCTGTTCTGCGGACCGGATATCGGCACCTGCTTACTCGGCACGCTTCCCTGGCCGGATGAGTGTCTAACCGAACGGCACTCTGGCTATGCTGATCACGACACCTCGACCGCAACGTTGAACTCCGCATCCAGTTCGTCGAGGGCATCGCCGCAATACACCGAGAGCCGTTGCACCTGCGGCAGCGACGATGCGCACGCAGTGAAGGCGAAATTGAGCCGTTCACCGTAGGAGAGCGCGGTGATGTTGAGTGCCTGGCCGCTCTGCAGCACCGAGATCGGATAGATCTCCACGACCTTCGCGCCGTTGTAGTACAAATCTTTCTGCGGTCCGGGGAGGTTGGAGATCGCAACATTGAACATGGGCGGAGTCTTGGCCCCCAAGCCCAGGACCTGGGTCAAGATGAATCGGCCCATCGTCATGACGGTGTAGGCGTCAATCGCATCTTTGGGAAGCCGGGCGAGGTGCGCCTTCGCCCGGGCCGCGGAGGCCATGATCGCCGCTGTTCGCTCGCGTCCGTTCTCGATGTTGGTGGCCAATGATGCGAAGGCGAAGGAGATCGCGTTTCCTGTGTCTGCGCCGTCTGCCGGACGGACGGACACCGGCATGGCTGCCATGAGTGGTTCCGCCGGCAGGGCGTCGATCTCCAACAGGTAACGGCGCAGGGCGGTGGCGCACACGGCGAGCATGACATCGTTGAGCGTGCCGCCCATCGCGACTGAGAGGCGCCGTAGGCGGGCGGTGTCGTAGGTCTGTGTCGCTATCCGGCGCTGCGAGGTGATCGAGGTGTTGAGCACCGACCGGGGTGCGCGATAGGGCTTGACCCGTTGGCCGTCTCGTAATGCGCCTATCGCACCCGCCAGCGCACCGACGATCCGTGCCGCTCCGGCGCGTCGGCCAGGCCCGCCTCCTCCTGGACTTCGCCTCTTCGGTCGCGAGACAGCCCACATCGGCGGCATATCCCGTTCGGCAGGGTCGGTCGACAGCGCAGAGCGCAGGATGCGGATGGCGCCGACCCCGTCGACGATCGAATGGTGGAATTTTGCGTAGATCGCAAACCGGTTCCGGTCCAGACCTTCGATGACGTGGACCTCCCACAACGGGGCGCCGAGGTCCAACGGCGCCCTGTGCAGGCGCGACACGAGAGCACCCAGCTCACGCTCCCCGCCGGGCCACGGCAACGCAGCTTGTTGCAGCCGGTAGTCGAGCTGCATGTCGGCCTGCGATTCCCACCGTGGCCAGATCCGCCCCCACCCTCGTCGGTGCATGCGCCGGTCGAACGGGTCGGTCGCGGCCGTGAATCGGCGCATGTCGTCAACGATGTCGTGAACGAAACGAGGGGCCGCATTCTCGGGTGCCTCGCAGATGATCAACCCGGCGACATGCATCGGGTGGCGCCGGGTGTCCATCGCAAGCCACGGTACGTCGAGCAGCGCAATCGGACGTGAACTGCTCACAGTCGGCTCCCTCGCGGACCACTGTCGCACACAGGTCTGCAGATCAGCCAACCCCACCCAGCACCTCACCCGGTCCGTGCCGCGGTCACCGGTCTTGGCCGGGTAGCGCATTAGCCCGGCCAGACCCTGGAAGCGAGATGTCCGAATGGGTACACTCTGCGGTGGTTGGGAATCAGCCGTCGGGTCGCCGTGGGAGGAAACGGGAGCGTCGAGCTCAGGCCCGAACTGTCAGTAGCCGTCGCGCCGGGCAACCCGCGCGATGCAGCGTTGATGCGTGTGTCGGGCTGCGACGCCGCGCAGGGGTGCAGCAATGAGCAGCACTATTGACCCCCGAGGTTTCACCGACGCGCCGGGGGTTGACGCGGATGCGACGCGGCAGAATCCCATCCATCACGTGTCCGGGACCGCGCAGCAGGGCGCGCGCCAGGTGCTCGTCCTGCCAGATTCCGCGGACGCGGTCCAGCTGACCCGCAGCTGGCTCGCGAGCGACGTGGGACTGCCTCCCGACCTCGCTGAGGACGCGATCCTGCTGACCTCAGAGCTGGTGAGCAATGCCGTGCGTCATGGGCGACCGGAGGTGGAGGTCAGCGTTCATGTCACGCCACCTTCGGTGCATGTCGCGGTTGCCGACCGCGCAGACAGTCGGCCGCTGTTCCCGGATGAGCCCCACGGGATGACGAACAGGTCGGGCGGCGGCCTGTACCTCGTGGCCAGTATGGCGACCGGGTGGGGCTTCCAGCATCATTACCCGGGGCCGGGCAAGACCGTGTGGTTCACCCTCTACGGCCTGAACCGTAGGACCTGAGACGCGAGCCGGTAACACCCCGGCCGGTGCAGCGTTTGCATGGGCGGGCAGCAGCGTCCGACCAGCGTCCTGTCCGGTGTCAGGTCACGCATCAGCCCGTGAGCCAGCGCCCCCACGTGCGGCAGTGAACACGACTGCGCGGTGATCGATCAGAACTCGCGGCGGGTCATTGAATCCGGTGTTCTCTGTCGGCCCATGCCTTGTCGCGGAGCACGAACTTCTGAATCTTCCCGGTGGATGTCTTCGGGAGCTCCCCGAACGCGACGGACTTGGGGGCCTTGAAACGCGCAAGCCTTTCCTTGACGAACTCGATGATCTCCTCCTCGCTGACCGATGCCCCGTCCTGAAGGGTTACGTAGGCGGCCGGGACCTCACCCCACTTCTCGTCGGGAATCGCGATGACAGCCACGTCGCGAACGGCCGGGTGATCGGCGATCACCTGCTCGACCTCTACCGATGCGATGTTCTCTCCGCCGGAGATGATGACGTCCTTGGTCCGATCTCGAAGCTCCACGTACCCGTCGGGATGCACCACGCCGATGTCTCCGGTTCGGAACCAGCCATCCGGTGCAGCGGCGAGGGTGGCCTCCGGGTCCTTGAGATAGCCGAGCATGACGTTGTTGCCGCGCAGCGCGATCTGCCCGGTCGCGGTGCCGTCATGCGCGACGTCCGCCCCGTCCTCGGCGATCACTCGCACGGCGCAGGAAATCAGGTTTCCGACGCCCTGCCGCGCCTTCAGCCTGGCCTGGGCGTCAGCGTCGAGGTCGTTCCATTCCGGACGCCAGTCGCAGATCATCGCCGGCCCGAATGTCTCGGTGAGGCCATAGAGGTGTGTGACGTCGAAGCCCAGTTCGTCCATCCGCCGCAGGATGGCCGGTGACGGCGGCGCGCCGCCGGTCGCCACCCGCACCGTCGACTCCACGGGCGCCGCTTCAGCCGCGTATGCCAGCATCGACAACACCGTCGGCGCGCCGTTCAGATGGGTCACACCCTCGTCACGGATGAGGCGCCACACCTCCGCCGGGTCGAGTTTCGGCAGGCACACGTGGGTGGCGCCCGCTGCCGTCACCGCCCACGGGAAGCACCACCCGTTGCAGTGGAACATCGGCAGCGTCCACAGATGCACCGACGACGGCGACAGTCCGGTGTGCCCGACCATGGCCAGCGCCTGCAGGTAGGCACCTCGGTGGTGGTACATCACGCCCTTGGGTTTGCCTGTGGTGCCGGAGGTGTAGTTGATCGACAACAGGCTTCGTTCATCGGTGGGACGGACCGCCTGCGGTTGCGCGTCGGCGAGCAGCGCTTCGTACTCTTCGCCCGTCCGTATCCGCGTCGGCGCACCCGACAGTCGTGTCAGCGCGGTGTCGACGAGCGAGTCGAAGCTCGGGTCGTGTATCAGGACCGAAGCCTCGCAGTGCTCGAGGATGTAGGCCACCTCGTCCGCGGACAGGCGCGTGTTGATCGCGACCAGGGGTACGCCGGCCCACGGCACCCCGTAGTTGGCCTCCAGCAGTTCGTGGGTATTCGCGGCCAGCACCGCGACCGGACGACCCGCGGCCGACGGCGCCAGCGCGCCCGCCAGGCGACGGCACCGCTCGTGCAGTTCGGCATAGGTCCACCGATCGGTCCCGTCGACCACCGCGACCCGGTCGCCATGAGCGGCCGCTGCCCGGTCGAGATACGCGGTCGGGGTCAGGGGCTCGAAGGACAAGGCGTTCAACTCGGCGCTCACGGGACCGTCCATCCACGGATCGTATGCGTGTCGTCGCTGTGCCCGACCTGCTCGCCGTGTTCACCGGCCCGCACGCGGTGTTGGTGACCGGCACCGTCGCACTCGCTCCGCACCTGGACGTCGCCGCCGCGGCCCTGAGGACATCTGCGTGCCACGATCCACTGCGTGCCGACGCTTATCGATGCCGGTACATCGAGCGGAGTGACCAACCCGGGTTCGAGCGGTGACGCGGGGCGGTGTCGGGGCGCGGCGCCGGTCATGGCAACGTTCGGCAAGGCGCCAGCACAGCACGAGCAGAGAACGGACAGGCTTACATGAGCATTCTGGGCACGCGGGTGGTGCGGGTCGAGGACCCGAAGCTGATCACGACAGGTGGGGTGTACACAGCCGACCTGCGGGCGGCGGAGCTGGATGGCGCTACCTACCTGACCTTCGTCCGTTCCCCGATGGCCCACGGACGCGTCGTGTCGCTCGACGCGTCCGCCGCGCGGGAGGCGCCGGGGGTCGTCGGGGTGTGGACGGCCGCGGACCTCGCCGACCTGACGCCGATGGCGCCGTCGATGCCGATGTACGAGGCGAGCATGATTCGTCCCTGGCTGGCTAGCGAGGTCGTCCGGTTCGTGGGCGAACCGATCGCCGCGGTCCTCACCGAGACGCGGCTGCAGGGCGAGGACGCCATCGAGCTGGTGGATGTCGAATTCGAACCGCTGCCCGCAGTGATCGGGGCGACGGAGGCTGCCGAATCGGACACCTTGCTGTTCCCGGACGCCGGAACAAATGTGACCGCGACCTTCGGAAAGCCTGAACCCGCGGACTTCTTCGAGGGCTGTGAGGTCGTCGTCCGCCAGGCCGTCGTCAACCAGCGGGTGGCGCCGGTTCCGCTCGAGTCTCGCGCAGCAGCGGCCAGCTGGGGTGCCGACGGCCGGGTGACGCTGTGGTGTTCGAACCAGAACGCACAGGACGTCCAGACGCAGGTGGCCGGTTGGCTGGGTATCGACCGCGCCAAGGTGCACGTCCGCACCCCCGACGTCGGGGGTGGCTTCGGCGCCAAGATCGGGGCTGATCCCGAGTTCGCCCTGGTCGCCACGCTTGCGCAGCGCGCGGGACGCCCGGTGCGGTGGGCCGAATCGCGGTCGGAGAACATGACCGGTCTCGTCCACGGGCGGGCCCAGCAACAGATCGTCGCGATCGGCGGGCGGCGAGACGGCACCATCACGGCGTACTCGCTGACCGTCGACCAGGACGCGGGCGCCTACCCGCGACTGGGTGCGGTTCTCCCGGCGTTGACGCTCATGATGGCCCCGGCCGTCTATGACATCGACAAGGTCACCGGTTACGCACGCAGCATCGTCACCAACACCACGCCGACCGGGGCCTACCGCGGTGCCGGCCGACCCGAGGCGACAGCCGCCATCGAACGGGCGATCGACATGTTCGCCGCCGAGATCGGCATGGACCCTGCCGAGGTGCGCCGCCGCAATCTCCTTGCCCCCTTCAGCGAGCCGCGTCCGAATGGGTCCGGTGCGACCTATGACAGCGGTGACTACACGGTCGCGCTGGACAAGGTCCTCGAGGCAGCCGACTATCCGGCACTGCGCGCCGAGCAGGAACGCCGCCGCGCCTCGGGCGCCGTACGCCAGCTGGGTCTAGGGCTGTCGGTCTACGTCGAGATCACCGGAGGTGGTACCAAGCTCCCGGCCGAGGATGCCGAGGTGGAGGTTCATTCCGACGGGACGGTGACAGTGCTGACGGGCACGTCCCCGCACGGTCAGGGCCACGCCACCGCCTGGGCGATGATCGTCAGCGACCAGACCGGTGTCCCGATCGAGAAGATCACGGTGTTACACGGCGACACCGACATCGTGCCCAAGGGTTACGGCACGATGGGCAGCCGGAGCCTGCAGCAGGGCGGCGCCGCAGTGCACCAGGCGTCGGTCGAGCTGGTCGAGCTCGCCAAGAAGCGCGCCGCAGAGCGGCTCGAGGCCAATCCCGACGACCTCGTCGTCGACCAGGCGCGCGCCGGTCTCATCGTCGCCGGCACGGACACCGGCGTTACATTCGCCGAGCTCGCCGCCGACGAGCAGCTGATGGTGCACACCACGTTCACCGCGAACGCGCCCACCTTCCCGTTCGGGGCGCACCTCGCCGTGGTCGAGGTCGACACCGGCACCGGCCAGGCGACCCTGCAGCGCATCGTCACCGTCGACGACGCCGGACGCATCCTGAACCCGCTGCTCGCCGAAGGTCAGCGCCACGGCGGTATCGCGCAGGGGGTGGCCCAGGCGTTGTACGAAGAGGTCCTCTACGACGAGGACGGCAATCCGCTCACGACGACCCTCGCCGACTACCCGATCATCTCCGCGACGGAGCTGCCCAGCTTCGAGCTGCTGGACATGGAGACCGAGACGCCGCTGAACCCGCTCGGCGCCAAGGGCATCGGCGAGGCCGGCACGATCGGTTCGACGCCGGCCGTGCAGAACGCCGTCGTCGACGCGGTGTCGCACCTAGGGGTGCGTCACATCGATATGCCGACCGCACCGCACCGCATCTGGCAGGCCGTGCAGGATTCGTCCGCCCCGACCGCCGCGAAGGAGCACGCGTGAACGTCACCGTCACCGTTAACGGAACCGAGCGGACCGCCGATGTCGAAGCGCGCACGCTGCTCGTCCACTTCCTGCGCGAGCAGTGCGGTCAGCAGGCGGCCAACGTCGGGTGCGACACGTCCTCCTGCGGGGCGTGCACCGTGCTGCTCGACGACGCCGCCGTGAAGAGCTGCACGATCCTTGCCGCCCAAGCTGACGGCGGCAGCGTGACGACCTCCGAAGGCCTCGCCGCCGCTGACGGCACATTGCACCCCGTACAGGCGGCGTTCCGGGCCGAGCACGCGCTGCAATGCGGGTTCTGCACACCCGGCATGATCATGGCGTCGGTCGGGTTGTTGCAGCGCAACCCCAACCCGTCGGAGCACGAGGTGCGCGTCGGTCTCGAGGGCAACCTCTGCCGGTGCACCGGCTACCACAACATCGTTCGTGCGGTGCTCGCCGCCGCCTCGTCGGGGACACCCGGCGCGTCGGAAGTGAAGGCCACGCCATGATTCCCGCGCCGTTCGACTACGTACGCGCCGGAAGTGCCGAGCATGCCATCTCCCTACTCGGCGAGCTGGGGGAGGACGCGAAACTGCTGGCCGGCGGGCACTCGCTGTTGCCGCTGATGAAGCTGCGCTTCGCGTTCCCGTCGACTCTGATCGACATCGGCCGCATTTCCGATCTGCGCTACGTGCGGCTGGACGGTGAAGAGGTCGCGGTCGGTGCGCTGACTCGCCACCTCGATCTCGAGTCCTCCGACGTCGCCCTGACCGAGGTTCCGTTGCTGGCGCACGTAGCTGCGCAGGTGGGCGACCCGCAGGTGCGCGCACGCGGCACGCTCGGCGGCACCCTGGCCCACGGTGATGCCGCCTCAGACCTGCCGACCGCCGTGCTCGCCATGGAGGCGACGATCGTGATCCAGGGCCCGTCGGGAAGCCGCACCGTCGCGGCAACCGACTTCTTCCGCGGAATGTTCGATACCGCGGTGGAGCCCGATGAACTCATCGTCGAAGTGCGGTTCCCCCGCGGCGGCTCGATCGGCTGGGCATATGAGAAGTTCACCCGCCGCGCCAACGATTGGCCCATCGTTTCCGTCGCCGCCTACGGCGGACGGGTCGCGCTCGCCAACAGCGCCGATCGGGTCATCCGCGCAAGCTCGACCGAGCAGGCGCTCGCGCAGGGCGCCTCGATCGCCGATGCGGCCGCAGTGGCCGACGCCGAAGCCCGTCCGTCTGCGGACATGCACGGTGGCGTGAAATACCGCAGACACCTCATCCGCACACTGACCGAGCGCGCGCTGACGACAGCCGCAGCACCGTCCGGCTGATTTCAGGTCGTCACCGACGTAATCAGGGGGTCGGCATACCCCGGCGACTGCCAGCGTTGCTGGTCCACCTAGCCGACGCCGAGGACCCCGACCGGGACGGTCGGGGTCCTCGGTGTTGTGCCGGGTATTACGGCGTGTGCGGGAGGAACGCCGGGGGCTTGCGGATGTGGGTCGCCTGCTCCCACGCGTACCCGAGCTTGATCAGCTCGGGCTCGTCCCACTTGCCGCCGATGAAGGACACGCCCACCGGCAGGTGGAAGGCGTAGCCGGCCGGGACGGTGATGTTGGCGAAGCCGCTGATCGCGGCGGGACTCGAGGTGCCGATCGAGAAGTGGTCCCCGTTGATCAGGTCAGTCGTCCACGCGGGGGAGTTGGTCGGGGCGATGATCGCGTCGAGGCGGTTATCGGTCATCGTGCTGTTGATCGCGTTGCGCGCAATTGCCGACGCATCGTGGCGGGCCTTGAGGTAGACAGGGTCCGAGAGTGTCCCGGTGGCCTGTGCCTGCAGGAAGATCTCCTGGCCGAAGTAGCGCAGCTCAGCCGCGCGGTGGGCGCGGTTGAACGCGATGAGGTCTTGCAGGCTCTTCGGGTACCCCGCGGCGGTGTGCGCGGTCAGGTAGGCCCTGATGTCGTGCTTGAACTCGTACAGCAGCGCGGTGAATTCCGGACCGAATGCGGCGTCGATGGCGATGTCGGCGGGGTCGACAATCGTCGCGCCGAGTGTCTTCATCCTGGCGATGGTCCGGTTCATGATCGCGTCGGTCTCCGGGCTGATCCCGAAGTTGCCGGCGCGCCACACCCCGATACGGGCGCCTCGAAGCGCAGTTGGGACGAGGAACCTCGTGTAGTCGCGGTATACGTGGCCGCTCTGAGCCTGGGTGGCAGAGTCGTTGGGGTCAACGCCGGTGATCGCGCCGAGCACGACTGCCGCGTCGGTGACATTGCGCGTCATCGGGCCGGCAGTGTCCTGCTGGGCCGATAGCGGGACGATGCCGGAGCGGCTGACCAGGCCGAGAGTCGGTTTGATTCCCACATCGCCGTTCTGCCCGGAGGGGCACACGATCGAGCCATCGGTCTCGGTGCCGATGGAGACGGTCGCAAGATCGGCGGACGTGGCCACGCCTGACCCGGAACTGGACCCGCAGGGGTTCCGGTCGAGCGCGTAAGCCATGTTGGTCTGACCGCCGACAGCGCTCCAACCGCTGGAGGACTGGGTGGAGCGGAAGTTGGCCCACTCCGAAAGGTTCGTCTTGCCGATGATCAGTGCGCCCGCCGCCTTGAGCCGGCGCACGATGAACGCATCCGGTGGGGTGCTGCCCCGCAGTGCGAGGGAACCGGCCGTCGTCGGCATCCCAGTGGTGTCGATGTTGTCCTTGACGAGGACCGGGATGCCCAGCAGCGGACGACGGTCACCGCGTGCGCGGGCCTGGTCATCGGCCCGCGCGGCTGCCTCGGCGGTGCTGCTCACGGTGATCACAGCGTGCAGCTTCGGGTTCAGCGCCGCGATCCTGCCCTTGTAGAAATGCACCAATCCCAGCGACGTGAGCTGGTGCTGATTCATCAGCAGTTGCAACTGGGGGATGGTGCTGGCGTCGATGTTCACCCCGGCGACCTGCATCGAGGTCGGGTCGGCAGCCGCCACGGCGTGCGACACGCTGGGCGCCTGACCGTCGGCTGCCGGGGCTAGGAGAGCGGTCACGACGAGGGCGCTTACGCCCAGGTTGACCGACCAGCGTCGGATGAAGCGGGTCATGGGGGGCCTCCAGGGGCCGGAGTGTTGGCGCAAGCAGCGCAGAACAGTCGATACCGTCCCCCACGTTTCGAGCACCTGTCAACGTCGGTGACGAAGAGCGCATCGGCGCCCTCAGATCACCCGATGGGGTCCAGGCCCGGCCACGCGCTTTTCGTAAAGTAGTGGCGCTCGCCCGCCGATGGGTGAGTGGGCGACGCCGCTGAACAGACAGCGCGCGTTCGCTCTGGCAGTGCTGAGGGAAGACTCGAGACATCATGAAGCGCGAACCCGGTGACGACACCTCTGGTGACGGCCCAGTTGACGACGACACCGCCGCGGTTCCCGTCATCGCCGGGGACGGAAGTTCACGGGCGCAGGCGCCGTCCACGCTGACCCATGGGCAGTCCCAGCAGTCGCCGGACCAGCCGCCCGGCGGGTGGTTGCTGGCGGACCGCTACCGCGTCGTCGACCGCATCGGCGCAGGCGGGATGGCTGATGTGTTCCGGGCCCGTGACCAGACGCTGGCGCGCGACGTGGCCGTCAAGGTCTTCCGCACCCGCCCACTGACGCTGGACACCGCGTCGGACGCCCAGCGCCAGCAGCTCGAACTGCACGCTCTGGCCACCCTGAACCACCCCAATCTGATCACTTTGTTCGACGGATCGGTCGCCGCCTCGGACGGCCCCGCGTTCCTCGTGATGGAGCTGGTCGACGGGCCGACCCTCGCGGACCTCATCAAGGATTCGGCGCTGCCGGAAGAACAAGTGCGCGAGATCGGCATCCAGATCGCGGATGCGCTGTCTTATGTGCACGCCCGGGGGATGGTGCACCGCGACGTCAAGCCGGCGAACATCCTGCTCGGTGCGGATCACCCGGATGACGACACGTTGCTGCGGGCTCGCCTGTCCGATTTCGGGATCGTCCGCCTGCTCGGCAGCGAGCGGCTCACCAGTATCGATGCGACCCTCGGCACTGCGTCTTACCTCGCCCCTGAGCAGGCTCGCGGCATCGACGTCGGCCCTGCTGCGGACGTCTACGCGCTGGGTCTGGTGCTGATCGAGGCACTCAGCGGTACCCGCTCCTTCGGCGGGCCCCCCTTGCAGGCGGCCATGGCCCGATTGGCGCGCGGGCCCGAAGTGCCCACGAACCTCCCCGATCCGTGGCCCGCGCTGCTGCGGGCCATGACTGCCGGCGAACCGACTGACCGGCCGTCCACCGACGAAGTGGCCCGCACGTTGCGTGCTACCCGGGCGAACCCGGCCACGGCCCTCGCGGCGCGTGCTGCTCTTGCCGCGCCGGCTGCTCTCGCCGCTGCGCAGCCGCCGGCTGCTCTCGCCGCGCCGGCTGCTCTCGCCGCTGCGCAGCCGCTGGGACAGATCGGGTTCGTCGAGCCCACCGACGCTGCAGAGCACGATCCGCTACACCGACGCGGGCTCGGCTGGCTCGTCGCCGCCGCGGTGGCCGCCGTCGTCCTCGGCCTGGGTGGTGTCGTGCTGATCGCGTTACGACCCTCGGCCTCCGACCACGCCAGCCCGCCGGTGACCTCGACGTCACCTTCGCAGCGCGTTGCGCGGTCACCCACGCGAGCAAGTGGTACGCGCCCGCAGGTGGCCGTCGTCAAGTCACCCGACACCACGTCCACGAAGTCGCATTCATCCCGCACGGCGACCCGCTCCTCGCAAGCGACATCCAGTAGCGCGGCCCCCACGAGCGAAAGCGCCGCGTCGAGCGCGTCGAGCTCGTCGAGTGCTGCCACGAGCAGCAGTTCGGCGGCGCCGTCGACGTCGAGCTCGACTGCACCGCCCCCCAGCTCGTCGCTGGCCCCACCCACGTCGGTGGCCCCACCCACGTCCTCGGCCCCACCGGCGTCGTCGGCCGCGCCCATCACATCGGCGCCGGCCAGCTCCTCGGTCGCGGCCGGAGGCTGACCGCTGCCGCGGCGGGCGGGAACGTTCCCGGCCGGCAACGGCACACGGTCGGCTATGGGTCAGGGTGCGGCCGTGCCTGTCCCGCGAGACCTGCTCCGATGGCCCATCGGGTGAGTTCGACACGGTTGTGCAGCTGGAGCTTGCGCAGGGTGTTCTGGATGTGGTTCTGCACGGTGCGGTGTGAGATGACCAGTTCCGCGGCGATCTGCTTCGCGCTGCTGCCCGTCGAGACCAGCCGCAGGATCTCGGCCTCGCGCTGCGTAAGCTCCGTGCCCGGCGAGGGCTCGTCGCGACGAATGCGGTGGTACTCGCCCAGCACCAAGGCTGCCAGACCAGGGGAGAACGTGGCAGCGCCGAGGGCCGTCCGGCGCACGGCCTCCAGCAAGTCGGCGCGCCGCGCAGACTTGACCAGGTAGCCACGGGCACCGGCCTTCATGGCTGCCAGCACGTCAGGGTCCTCACCCGAGGCCGAGAACATCAGGATACGGACGCCGGGGTCCTGCCCGACGAGCGTGGCGGTGGCCTCGACGCCGGACATCGCGGGCAACTGCAGGTCCATGAGCACGACATCGGGACGCAGCGCCGGGCTGGCCCGCAATGCCGACTCGGCGTCGCCGAAGGCCCCCACCACCTCGAATCCCGCGTCGACTAGATCGCGCTCGAGGGCGTCGCGCCAGATCGGGTGGTCGTCGACCAGCAGCACGCGCGTCATGCGACTGGCACCGCCAACTGCACCGTCGTCCCGCGGCCCGGCTCGGAGGTGATGTCGACCTCCCCGCCGAGCCGGACGATGCGGCCCCTGATGGAGTGCGTGACACCCAGGCGGTGCTCGCCGGCGGCTTCATCGAGCCGGCCAACGGCGAATCCGGCGCCGTCATCACGCACGGTGATCCGGACCTCGTCGCCCTCGTGCTCCAGCAGCACCCAGGCATGCGCGTCACGTCCGGCGTGCACCGACACGTTGTCCAGAGCGGCCCGGACGGCTGCTGTCAGCTCGTCGGTGGTGGCCGCCCCCAGCGCGAGGTGTCCGGCTGGGGTGACCACGGTGACCCGGTCCGAGCGCAACGCCCGCAGGCTCAGGCAGAGATCGGTTTCGGCGTCGCTTGCGCGCGACGGCGCGGCCGCGTCGGGTTGCGCGATGAGGCCTCGCAGCGCACGTTCCTGCTCCCCGGCCGCAAGCGCGAGTCGCGCCCACTCGCCGCCCGCCGCGAGCCCGTTGCGGTGGACGAGGCTGAGCAACTGCAGCGTGCCGTCATGGATGGACCGCGCCATCCGGGTCCGCTCGTCACTCGCTGCGCGCGCGGCGGTTGCCGCTTGCAGGGCCCGCTCCGTCCGGACGGCCAACGTGGCGGCGTAGCCGGTGAATCCGCCCGCCATCAGTAGCAGCACTCCGCTGTAGAGCGTGCGCAGGTCGTAGCCCGACCGCACGACCAGTGACACCGCGAACTGGGCTGCGGCGGCAATCAGGCCCGCGTACGCACCGAGCAGGATGCCTGCCTCGAGCGCTGGTCCGACCGCCCAGATGGTCGTCAGTGTGGTCATGCTGCCGTGTCGTTGGTCGCCGCTCTGGGCCGGGATGGACGCCAGCGTCAGCACGGCGGTGATCACGACGTCCGACGCGACGACGGGCGCGCGGTGGGCCCGACCCGTCCAGGCGAGCCAGCTCAGCACCGCCGTGACGAGTACCATCGCCGCGCCTGCCGCGACGGCCCACGCGAGATCGGCATAGAGCGCGTGCCAGCGGGCGATCAGGTAGAGGCACACCACCAGGGCCGTGATGCGAACTCCCGCGACCGCGCGCCAGAACGACAACCGCGCGCCCGTCGCTCGCACGGATGGCCCGAACATGGCGGTCACGCTACCGACCCGGATCACCCACGCAGCGCGGATCGCTAGGGTCGGTGTGGTGACCGAACCGCAGCCCCCGCCGCACGAGACCCGTCTCGCGCTGAATCTGCCGCCGGAACAGGAGGTTGGCGTCTACGCCAGCTTCGCACAGATCTGGCACGACTCCGATGGGTTCATCCTCGACTTCGCGGTGCCCACCATGCCTCCTGTGCCGCACCAGGACGACAACACCGGCGAGGTGTTCGCCGTGGCGCCTGCGAAGGTGGTCAGCCGGGTACGGATCCCGGCAAGCCAGGCCTGGGAGTTCATGCGCGCACTGAACGAACAACTCACCCGGTGGGAGCAGGAACACGGTCAGGGCTCACACCCGACGGACTCCTGACCACCCACCGGCTGGTACTTCGCCGGTCGATGCGATCTGCCATCACCTGGCTCGGTAGGTCAGCGGTCGGCGCGCACTCACAGCTCGAGGTCTGCCCACACCGTCTTGCCGGGCCCGGGGTCATTTCGGCGGACCCCCCAGTCGGCCGCAGTGGCCGCGACGATCATCAGCCCGCGCCCGCTGGGCGCGTCGAGATGCACGCCGCGCGAGGGCTCCGGCATGGCGTCACTGGCGTCACTGACGGAAATGCGGATTCTGCTGTCGAAGCGTTCAAGTCTGAGTACGGCGTCAGCCCGGCCGTGACAAACCGCGTTCGTGACCAGCTCGCTGACCACGAGTAAGGCGTCGCCGATGGTGTCCTCACCGAGTCCGGTCGCGTGCTCGCAGAGCCACGCCCGGGCGCTGGCCGGGGCCTGCGATCCTTGCGGTAGGGCGAGCTGTGCATCTCCGGTCACGGACAGGAACAATCTTCCTCATCGAGGGACGGCAACGGGGTGGACGTGCGACGGGTATCGAGACGGAACCAGAGGGCCCCCTTTGCTCCCTAGGCCCCTGCAGCCTGCCCCCGCCACGTGGACTCCAAACCTTCCGGGGTGCCGGTCCGCGTGTTCCGGGCGGTTTGGGTGGTGCTTGCGCACTGCGTGAGCGATATCGTCCAGCTTGCGCGTTCAACCGGAGCGCACGACGGAGGGTTGCTTGAGCGATGTCCGACGTCCAGCCGCGCTCTGAGATGCCGCCACCAGGTGCCGTCGCATGGCTCGACGTCTCGGCCGACACGGCCGACTCGTGGCCCGGCCGGGTTCGGATGGGTCCGCTGGGACTACAGATCAGTCGGTTGCCAAACCCCCGCGCCGCCTACTTCTTCAAGGGCGCTCGGCTGCGCGGGGCGCGCTGCATCTGGTCGGCCTCGACGCTCAGCGGCGCAGAGCTGCATCGTCCGGCGCGCCTGCCGGGCAACGGCAGCGACAGTGCCGTCCACATCATGGTGCGCGCCGAGTGTGCCGGATCGGTGTTCGACCCGCTCGGACAGCTCAGTCGGGGGACGCTGCGGGTCATCGAGCCGACAGAGGAGATGCGCGAACAGTTCATCGCCAACACGCACCTGTTCACCCTCAACGTGCAGCGCGCGACGATCGGCATCGAGCCGGCCACCCTGGCTGAGATGTTCGATCAGTCCTTCGACCTGACCGCATTCCAGGCGCAGCTACTGCGCTCGGCGGTCGGGCTGCTGCTGACGGGTGCGGACGAGCTGGGGTCCTCGGTGAGCCTCGTCGGCGTCGACCGCTATCTCGGGGCGCTCGCGGGCTTGTTGCTGCGCACGCTGGTACGTAAGCGCCGCACGGACGTGGAGCAGATGGAGGCCATCCGTAGCCGTACCGACACCATGATCTTCGAACAGGCCGCCGACCCGCTGCTGACCCCGGCCACGATCGCCGCCCAGCTCAACGTCTCCCTGCGTCAGCTCTATCGCGCCTTCAACGGGACGGAGAGCCCGGCGGCGCGCATCCGGCGGCGTCGCCTCGAGCACGCGGCGGAGCTGCTTGCCGGCCGCACCGCGTCCGCCCAGGTGGAGAAGGTGGCACAGGAGTGTGGGTTCATCTCTGCCGAGTACTTCTCGCGGGCGTTCCGCCGGGAATTCGGTCTGAGTCCCCGGGCATACCGGTCCGCGCACCGGGACCGCGCACTGACCTCCCCGGCTAGAATCGGCCGGTGACCCAGGTACCCGGCGAGGCCGCTTCGCCGGAGTCGATGGCGCAGGTGCGTGATCGCGCCGTTCACGCAACGCCCGTCTCCTGCACCATCAGCGACCCGACCCTCCCGGACAATCCGCTCGTCTGGGTCAACCCCGGGTTCACCGCCGAGACGGGCTATCTGTTCGACGAGGCCGTCGGGCGTAACTGTCGCTTCCTACAGGGTGCCGACACCGATCAACGTGTCGTCGCAGCTGTCCGCGAGAGCCTGCAGAGCTTTCGTCCGATCACCACGACGTTGCTGAACTACCGCAAGGACGGCACGCCGTTCTGGAACGAGGTGTCGATCTCTCCGGTCGTCGACCGGTCCGGCGCAGTGACGCACTTCGTCGGCGTACAGGCCGATGTCACCGGGCGGGTCGATGCGCAGCGGGCGCGTGACGCCGCACTCGAGCGTGCCGAGACGGCCAGCGACCGCCTGGCGTTGCTTGCCGACTTCGCTACCCGGCTGACCACCTCGCTCGATCCGGGTGCGATCGCGCACCTGCTCGCCGACATGCTGGTGCCGCGGCTGGGGAGTTGGTGCACGCTGCACCTCAAGGACGGCGACGGCGTCACGCATCCCCTCGTCCAACACGAGCGTCTGGGTTTCGACGCGCAGGTCAAGGAGCTGGTGGACCGGTTGGAGCAGGCGATCGCCGAAGGCCTGCCGACCGATACCCCGTCCCGGCGGGTGATGCGAGGTGAGTTGCCCGCCATGCTCATCGCTGACGTCGATGCAGACCCCATCGCGGCAGGACTTCGCGACAACGACGTCTCCGGCATTGCGCGACAACTCGGGATCGCCAGCCTGGTCGTGGTGCCCTTGGCGGTCCGTGATCGCATCCTCGGATGCGTGACGGTCGTCGCAGACGGCAAACGGCCCCCCTTCGAATCGGCAGATCTGGCGCTCATCCAGGAGCTGTGCTCCCGCGCTGCCTTGATGCTCGAGAACTCGCGCAGGTACGAATACGAGCGCGCGGCCAATGCGTCGTTGCAGCGCAGTCTCATGCCGCGCGTCCCGGACCTTCCGGGATACACCGTGGCGGCGGAATACCTGACCGCTGCCGACGAAGCTGCGGTCGGCGGCGACTGGTACGACGTCTTCGCGCTCCGCGACGGAGCAGTCGGTGTCGGCGTCGGTGACGCGATGGGGCACAACTTCGACTCCGCCGCAGCGATGGGCAAGCTCAGCACGATGCTGCGCGCGTACGCGTGGCCCGGTGCGTCGGCGAGCGAGGTCCTGACCGCTACCGATCGGTTGATAGTGGGAACGGGCTCCAACTATCTGGCCACGTGCTTCTATGGAGTGCTGCGATCCACGGCATCGGGGGCGGACCTCGAACATGCGAGCGCCGGACACCCCGCACCCATCCTGCGCCTGCGTGACGGCTCTACCAGGGTGCTCGACAGCGGGCACGGCGACATGCTGGGAATCTCCTCCCTTGTGCCACGCGGACCGCGCCCGCGGGTGAGTGCTCGCACTGCTTTGCCCGCCGGAAGCACGCTGATCGTCTTCACTGACGGCCTGACCGACTCGATGGGCGACGGCCTCGACGTCTCGGCCGCTGTCGAGCGCCTGGAGATGATCGTGGCAGCGCAGGAGGTCGGCGCTTCGCCGCAACAACTGGTGTCTGCGCTCGTCGCATCTGCCGGCGGTGGCCGCAAGGACGACGCAGCGATCATCGCCGTTCGTGTCGACTGACCTGGTATTCCTGCGGGTGCCCGGTGAGGACCCGACGCCCGTACTTGAAGGGCTCGTCGATCACAGCCTTGGTGGTGCCCCGTGTTGAATTTCCGGGGGGAAATCAGATGAAGGTCGTCATGGTCGTCGAGGGGCGTCGTGCGCAACATCCCGGCGGTGAAAGCAGTCCGGATAAGACCGGGCCGATGCTGCACGACGCAGCAAGGACGTCTGGCGTGGTTGGTCGACGATGACCGAGACGATGAATCCGCGACGGAGCGCAGTCTGCACCTCGCACGCCAGAGAACTCGGCGGCCCCGGTCAGCACCAGCCGGCGCGGAACACGGTCGAGAGCGAGTTCAGCATTGAGATGGAGTGGCATTTCGGCACCTGCATGTACTGCTGGCAAGGGATCTCCCGGTTCCGGGTCCGCAACGGTGGGACCTCATTCGACCGCTGGGGCGACGTCGAGGACGATGCCTACCTGATCGCCGAAGGCGGGTCTTGACCGCTCGCTAGCCGACGCACCCTGTCGTGCCGTGTGCGTCCCTGCGCCCTTTCGAGTTGCCGCAGGTACGGGCGGAACGTACGTTCCGTGTAAAGACGCTTGCCCGTTCGCTCCGAAGCAACCCCCGCCGGAGAGGCTCCCCGTGACCGCAACAGTGCCCCCATTCCCGACGACGACTCGATGGGGTCTGCGTCTCACGACGGTGGGCGTCGGCTTCTCGTTCGTCTTGGGCTCTGCGGCCGTCGGCGCAGCGGCGAGTTCTGCTGGCGCCGCGACGGCATCACCAGCTGCCACACACGGTCCGTTCAACGCGGCGAAGTGGGGTGACCCGAAGGCCGACAAAGCGAGTGAAGGGCCGAAGGGCCATCACAGCGCGACGCTCGACCCTGGTTCGCTCTACACGATCGAGAACGCGATCGGTGTCCGCAAGGTGTGGGCGCAGAAGGATTCCACCGACCGCCAGATCACCGGTCAGGGTGTGACGGTGGCGCTGCTGGATTCCGGCGCGGCCGCGGTCCCCGGGCTCGACAGCGCCGGGAAACTCACGCACGGACCTGATCTGTCGATCGAGGGCAACGGTGTCCTGACCGACCTGGACACATTCGGTCATGGAACCCACCTGGCAGGAATCATCGCCGCGCGCGATCCTGTTTCTCTGACCGCACGGACCATTCCGACCCTGGCTCCGTCGGTCCAATTGGGGGTCGCACCCGATGCGGGACTGTTGTCCCTGAAGTTGGCGACCACCGACGGCAGCACCGATGTCAGCCAGGTCATCGCCGCATTGAACTGGATCACCGAGAACCAGAACGCACCCGACGGCACAAGGGTGCGAGTTGTCAACCTCGCTTTCGGTACCGACTCGCTGCAGCTGTACCAGATCGATCCTCTTGCCGCTGCCGCGGAAAATGCGTGGCGGCACGGACTCGTGGTTGTCGTGTCCGGCGGTAACGAAGGACAGGAGGCGGCCGGGCTGACCGATCCCGCCATCGATCCCTACGTCGTCGCGGTCGGCGCTTCGGCCAGCGGCGGCACGGTCGACGGTTGGTCTGAGCCGACGGTTGCCGACTTCAGCAGCAGGGGCACCGCGTCCCGCCACGTCGATCTCCTCGCGCCCGGCAGATCGATCGCCTCGCTTCGCGCTCCAGGGTCGTTCGTCGATGTGAACCACCCCGAAGGTCTGGTGTCCGAAGACGCGAGTGGACGCCTGTTCCGGGGAAGCGGGACCAGCCAGGCGACGGCGGTCGTTTCCGGTGCCGCTGCTTTGTTGCTGCAGTCCGCCCCCAATCTGACTCCCGATCAGGTCAAGGCGTTGCTCATCTCGACGGCAACCCCGGTCGAGGCCAACGTGCTCGATTCCGGCGCCGGCCAGATCAACGTCGCGGCTGCGGTAGCCGCGGCGAAGAGGTCCGGCAGCGGCAGTCGCTGGACGGGCTCCGGCGCAAGATCATGGACCATGGCCGCCCAGTCCTACCCTCTCGCGACGGGCCAAGGGTCTCTACAGGCCGCCCGAGGGGGCAGCGTCCTGGTCGATCCGGACGGGGTCCCGCTCGAGGGCGAAGTAGACGTGCAAGGCAACACATGGGACGCCGCCGCGTGGTGGGCAGCTTCCTCGACGGGTACGTCCTGGTCCGGTGGGAAATGGATGGGGGTGACCTGGTCCGGCGACACCTGGATCTCATCGAGCGGCGGCCTGCAATCGGCGCGGTGGGATTCGGCGCGGTGGGATTCGGCGCGCTGGGATTCGGCGCGCTGGGATTCGGCACGCTGGGATTCGGTGCGCTGGGCTGACCTCTCCTGGGGGTAGTGATGCGCCGACCGCTGTCACCCACCCAATGGACAGTGCTGCTCAGTGTCACGCTAGCGGGAATCGCGGCCCTGCTCACCACGACCGCGCCCGAGCTTCCGCTGCTGACCGTGCGTTTGCCGGCGCCGGTGCTCATTGCTGCGGTCGCGACGGTGTTCATGCTCGCCGAGCAGTTCGCGATGAGCGTGGAGTTCCGACGGCAGACGCACTCGACCACGCTGGCCGGAGTTCCGCTGCTCCTGGGAGTGTTCCTGCTCTCGCCGATCGCGTTTGTTCTCGCGCGAGTCGTCGGGTCGCTGATCGCCTTCGAACGCCAACGCCTCTCCGCGCAGAAGATCCTCTACAACATCAGCGCCTACGCATTCGAAGCTGCGCTCGGCGCCACCCTGCTCCACCTCTTGTTCGGAACGAATTACGAACCCACTGGGAGGACCAGCCTCGTCGTCGTCGCAATTCTGGCAGCGGTTGATCAACTGATGTGCCTGTTCGTGCTGGTTCTCATCCGGCTGCACAACGGCCCGCTCAGCCGCGGTGATGTCGTCGAGGTGTTGGCTCCGGCTCTTGTATTGAGCATCGTGGCCAGTACGTTTGCATTCGCTTCTCTGATCCTCATCAAGGAAGGTCCGTTCGGGGTGTGGCTTGCCGTCGTGCTCGCTGCGGTCGGCGTTCTCGGTTACCGCGAACACGCATCGACCAGACGTCGCCACCAATCCTTGGCGCTGGTGCACGAGTTGGTCACCGGCGGCGTGGGAGCCGAGTCCATCGACGCCCTCGCGACGCAGCTGTTGTCGCGGATCCGCCAGCTGCTGCGCGCCGCTACCGCTGAGCTCCTTCTCCTCGACGATCATTCCGTCGAACGTGGCGGTACACCTGCGACGCCGGCGACACAAGCTCTCGTCCTGACCGTCGACGAAGATGACCAGTTGAGCGTCACGCACCGCGACGTCGATCGATCTGACTGGGCTCTCGTCCGGACCCTTACCCAGCACGAACCCATGTTGGCCACCCGCGACACCAAGGACCACGGTTTGCGGCGCTGGTTGTCAGACCGCGGTCTGCGGGACGCGATGCTCGTAGCACTGCCTGAGTCCAGCGGCCTGGGTGGTGCGCTGACCATCACCGACCGCCTCGGCGAGACGTCGACGTTCACTGCCGACGACCTGACCCTGTTGCAGACCCTCACCGGCCACTTGGCGGTCGCGGTCCGCAGCACCCGCCTGCTCGAGAAGCTCGGCTACGACGCGACACACGATTCCCTTACCGGGCTGGCCAATCGCTCGCAGCTTTACGACCGGATCGCTGCGGTGTTGTCCAAGCCCGCGCCCCACGCCGCGGTGCTGCTGCTCGACCTCGACCGGTTCAAGGAAGTCAACGATGCGCTGGGCCACGACGTGGGCGATCGGTTGCTCGTCGCCGTCGCTGATCGACTGCGCCATTTCCTGCCGCCCAGCGCGACCATCGCGCGCCTCGGGGGCGACGAGTTCGCCATCCTCATTCCGAATCTGGTCAACGGAGTCGACGACGTTGTCGCGCTTGCCGAAGGGACCGCGGCCGAGCTCGCGCAACCGGTTGCCTTCGATGAGGCGATGCTCACCCCAGAGGCGAGTATCGGCGTCGCGGTAACCACGCCGGCATGTCCGCAGATCGATCTGCTACGTCAAGCGGACACGGCAATGTATGAAGCCAAGGCGAACGACGTGCGCGTGGTCGCCTACCGCGCCGAGATGGATCGCGGACGGGTCGAGCGATTGGCGTTACTGGCGGACCTGCGTGCCTCCCTGACCCTGCATCCCGAACAGTTCGATCTGCAGTACCAACCCAAGATCGATCTCCACAGCGGCGAGGTCACCAGCGTCGAGGCGCTCGTACGTTGGCACCATCCCACCCTCGGCGTCATCGCGCCGGACCGATTCATCCCCATCGCGGAATCCGCCGGATTGATCGCCGCGCTCACCCCATTCATTCTCATCGCCGCACTTCGGGAGTGCAGGCAGTGGATGAAACAACATCCCGACATCACCGTCGCGGTGAACTTGTCGGCGCGCGAAATCAGTGACACTGCACTGCCGGCGCGCGTTGCCCAAGCACTCGCCACGACTGGCGTGCCCGCGGACCACTTGATCCTCGAGATCACCGAGAGCAGCGTCATGGGTGACCCGGAACAAACCATGCCGGTACTGCAGCGGCTGAATCAGCTCGGGGTGTGCTTGTCCCTCGACGATTTCGGCACCGGTTATTCGAGCCTGTCCTACCTGCAGCGACTCCCGGTCAACGAGATAAAGATCGACCGCTCGTTCATCCTGGGCCTCTCCACCCACGACCGGGCTAACAGCCGGGCACTGATACGCAGTATCGCCGGCCTTGGGACCAACCTTGGCCTGCGCATCGTCGCGGAGGGCATTGAGGACGCCGATACGCTCGACGAGCTCCGCGAGCTCGGATGCCAGGTCGGCCAGGGCTACTACGTCAGTCGACCGCTGCCGGCCTCACACCTCACCGCATGGCTGGCAGACAACCACACTCAGGCCTGGCCGCTACCGCAGCTTGTCACCGTCACCGGCTCGGGGAACGACGCGGTCGGTCTCGACCCGGTGAACCTCCACCGCGTTCGCGCGGATCGCGCACCGCTGTCGTCGGCCGAGCCGAAGCCACGACTGAGCCTGCTCGCCCAGCGGAGCGCGCCGGTCGAGCCGTTCGAGGAGCGCGCTCCCGCCGTGGCTGCGGACCCTGGACCGGGCGTATCGGAGGCCGTTGACCGAGGACCTCGATCGTTGCGCTTTCCGTAAGCCGGTCGTTGGAGAAACTCCCCCGTCTTGGCACCCTGTCGACCCGCGGGAGGAAGTCTGGGAGCACCGCCACCGCGGAGCCCCAGCGGTGAACCACGGACCAGTAGCACGGACCAGTAGCACGGGAGGTCATAAGGGGCACCAGCTCCCGCTACCGCGGCTGAGGATTGTGGCATTGCAGGACGTGGCCTACGTTGGGCGGGCGGGCCATCGCCCGCCTGTTCTTCGGCTCACTATCGGGATGTCCGGGAGTAACCAGAATGCCTACTTTGCCGACGGTAAAGCGTAAGTTGCTCGTGACCGGAATTGCGGCGCTGTCTGTGTTGGGCCTCAGCGGGCTGGTCGCGTCGGCCTCGACCCCAGGGGGCGATCGACGCCTGACTCATGACAACCCGGGCAGCTCGGGGTACGTATCGAACTACAATCTCAACAATCCGGGGTCGGCTGTGGCCAAGGACGCGACGCTGAGTGAGTGTTCACGGTCGCGTGGGCGGCAGAACGAACCGTCGGTGGCGCTGGACCCGCGCAACCCGCAGGTCATTGTCGGCAGTTCCAACGACTATTGCGGCGTCTACAACGACGGCGTGGACGCCGACGGCGCCCCTATTCCGTCCGGACCGATCTGGCTCGGTTACTACCGCTCGCAGAACCGGGGCTCATCCTTCCAGTCGTCACTGGTTCCTGGCTACCCCGGTGACAACACTCCTTATGCCGCGCGAGCGCATATCCGCACCGCCAGTTCTGGTGATCCGGTGCTGGCGTGGGACGCTCAGGGACGGCTGTTCGCCGGCTCGGAAAGTTCTGACGACCCGGCGGGGTCGCCGAAGTCCTTCGGTGACGTCGATGTCGCCACCTACGTCAACCCCGGTGGTCCGAACGCGGCAACGGTCAACGACGGCAAGGAATTCGCGCGATCGGTGATTGTCGCGAAAGGCTCCTCAGCGCCGAATCTGCTCGGCAAGTTCAACGACAAGACCGCCATCGAGGTCGACCGCACGTCCTCGGCGTGCAGCGGCAATGTCTACTTCGCCTACTCGCGGTTCACCGGTAACGGCGGGGTGGCGATCTACCTTTCGCGCTCCACCGATCACGGCGTCACATTCTCGACGCCGGCGAAGGTGAGCGCGGGCGTTCACGACGTGCAGTTCCCCGATATCTCGGTGACCAGCAACGGGCACGTGTACATCACCTTCCGCCAGTTCGAGTCCCAGGGCCAACTGTCGGACGCTGTCGACGTGGTCAAGTCGAGTGACTGCGGCGGGTCCTTCACGAGGCCGCGGGCGTTGACGACCTTCAACGCGATGGGAGTGACGGACGTCGACACCTCTGGCGGTCGGGTACGCGACTGCGGAGACGCCCCGCCGTGCCAGTCCGGCTATACCTTCTTCCGCGCTGACACCGGTCCGCGGTCGACGGCTGATCAAGCCGCCGCAGGCGAGGTGGTCCACGTGGCCTACGAGGCGATCGTCCCGGGCAGCGAAGTGCCGACCGGCACAACGTTCGGATGGGCCGACGCACCCGGAGCGGGCGGCCAGTCCGCGATCTATTACCTCAGCTTCAACGGGGCTACCGGCGCTGTGTCGACACCCTCGCGGATCGCGGTGGCGCCAGCCAGCCAACAGCTCTTCCCGGACCTCAGTGTCGACGCGGGGGTCATCCACGCGCTCTGGTGGGACAGCCGCAACGACGTGAACAACGACGCCGGTTCGTTCCGGCAGCGCCCGGTGGGCAACGACGCAGCGGGCAACTCGGGCCCCGCGCTCGACGTCTACGCCGCCACCAGCCCAGCGGCGGGCGGCACGTGGACGACCGCCACGCGGCTGTCGGATGTGACCACCAACCCGAACTACGAGCAGTTCGGCGGTCGGACCGTGCCGTTCGCCGGCGACTACCTGTGGATCGACTCGAAGGCCGGAGTCACCTATGGGGTGTGGACGGACTGGCGCAACACCGTTGCCGGCGTCGACCAGCGCGAGACGACTCAGGACGAAACCGGAGCCGACGTGCTCCAATGCCGCACGCTGCTGCCTGACGGCAGCGCCACCGGTGACAAGTGCCCACGCGCTGGAGGCCTGGACCAGAACATCTACGGCGATCTCGCACCCTGAGCCTCGGGCGCAGCACGGTCGTGGCTGGTGCCGAGGAACTGCTCCAGCGCAGGCCCGAAGTTGCTGCTGGACGAGCCGTGCAGGCAGCGGCAATACCTCGGCTACCCGCGGGCTCTTGGGTGCCCAGTCGGGCAGCATCGCCGAGGAGAACCGCTTTCGCTCACACGTCCTCATCGACCCGCTTGTCATTGACGCGCGGTGGTCGCACCGGCACCGCACCAGCGGCGGGTGTCACCTCCCAGCGGCTGGTGGTAGCCGTTTACGGACCACCAGCCGCCGGGCGTGCTCGTCGAGTTGGTCTGCGAACGCGTCGACCTAGGCGGCGACCTCGGCCTGCAATGCCGCGGCCAGCATCGAGGTCATCCTCGGGAAGGTGCGTCCGCTTATCCTCACCTCGCCGAGGCCCATCCAAAGGTGCTGATCATTGTTCGCGGGCGGTCTGGCTACGGGACAAGATGGAAGAACAGCTCCGCGTCCTTCTGGCTGCTCTGCAGAACCCGCACCTGTCCGCGGACCTTTTGGTACATCTTGGTGCCGCCGGTCACGGCGAAATTCTCATCGAACAATGGGTGCGAACCGACGATCTTCGCGAAGCCCTGCGCTGTCACCCGTCCGCCCTTGAGGCTGTAGACAACCGCGCACTGCAGAGCTGATCCGTCTGCGCTCACCGACGTACACACGAAACTGTCTGTCCCCGCCGCTGCCCCATTCGCACCGACCAGCGTGTTCGCCCCGGCAAGCTCGTCACCGAAGCTGGGTCCCGCAGTCCCAAGGTCGAGAAACGAGTTCCCAGCGGTCTTCTCGTGGACATGGAACGAGTGGCTCCTGGCCCCATCGTTGCCGCTGTCCGCCGACGCGGCCTGCACGGACACCCCGACCGCCGTACCGGCGAGCGCACCGACACCCAGCGCGAGACCCGTTCCCAACATCATGAGACGACGCATGAAATCCTCCTTCAGTACGAGCCCCCACCGAGTTAGTGACTGACGAATGCCAGTCACATTGCACCCACGGTCTGAACCTCTGCGGGTTCTGCTACGTATGTATGGCGAGAAGGCCCGGATCGAGCGCTTTCCCGAAGGGTCTCGATAGGTTGACCAGCAAGGACAATCATGGTCGTGGCAGCTAGCCGCGCTGGACTCACTGCAAGACCTAAAGGTGGCCGCGTGCCTGCGAGTGATGCTGATCTGATGCGGGTGCTGCACGATCAGTACGGTAGGGCGCTCTGGGTGTACGTCCTCGGTCTGACCGGTGGAGATCGCGGTCGCGCTGAGGATGTCGTGCAAGAGACCCTGCTTCGTGCCTGGCGTAAACCGGGGGTCCTCGATCAGTCCCAAGGCTCGGCGCGTACCTGGTTGTTCACGGTGGCCAAGAGGATCGTGATCGATGAATGGCGCTCGGCTCGTAACCGCCGCGGAGATCCTCAGTTCGGCCCTGCCGGAGTTGCCTGAGTCGGATGCCGTCGAGCATTCGCTGAATCGGGTCGTGGTCGGCGAGGCTCTGAGCTGGCTGTCGCCCGACCATCGGCGGGTGCTACTGGAGTGCTATCTGCGTGGCGCCTCGGTCAGGGAGGCTGCGGTGACGTTGGGCATACCGGTCGGGACGGTCAAGTCCCGCGTCCACTACGCGCTGCAGGCGTTCAAACTCGCCCTCGCGGAGATCGGAGGGGTGATGTGATCGCCGATGAGTACGAGACCAGCGCTGCGGCCTATGTGCTCGGTTCGTTGTCCGAACAGGAGCGACTGGCCTTCGAGGCACATCTGAAGACGTGTGCGCGCTGTCCGGCGAGAATGTCGGAAGCACGAGCCCTGGTCGGCCTGCTGACTATGGCGCCTGAGTTCGCGTTCGACGACAACGCACAGGAGTATCCGCTCGGGGAGACACCGCCCGAGGCGCCGATGCCGGAGACGCTTCTACCGCGGCTCCTGCGACAGCTTCACCGCGAACGTGGTCGAAGGCGCTTGGTCGCGGCCGGTGCGATGGCGCTGGCGGCGGCGTGCGTCGTGGCTGCGCTTGTCGTGGTGCTTCCCCGTCACGCTGACCCCGCTGGCGACCCGTTCCAGCCGCCGTTGCAGGCTAGCGCGATGACGAATGTCGCCGGTGCGACGATCTCCGCAGAAGTGCAGGTAACGACGAAGGACACCTGGGCCCAGGTGAACCTGTGGTGCACCTACGGCGTGCGTGGCTTCGACCCTGGCACCTACCAGGCGGTGGCACGCACGACCTCGGGACGGAGGGTGGTGATCGGCAGTTGGCCCGGCGTGCCTGGCAACCGCGCGATCATACGGACACCGACCGGTCTGCACACGGTCGACATCACCAGCATCGAAATCGTCAGTCCAACAGGAAAAACCCTCGCCTGGACCACCATCTAGCTTCACGCTCACGTCGTGGCCCGGTGCACAACGGTCAGCTGTGACGGTGACGCCGTTCGCTCACTCGACACCACCTGGCAGGGCCTTGCCGCTGCCCGGGGACCCTGGACGGCGACCGCTTCGGCTCCGCAGGTGACTGTTGTGGCCTCGTGAACCGATGCGTGGACGGTTTCGTATCTATGGCGGTCCATCGTCGTCACTGCTGCGAGGTCGTCATGGAGAATCGTTCCCCGCGCCGAGCACCCGACTCCGTGGCCCGAGCCAGCGTCGGTGCCTTGTTCATCGTGGTCCTCGCGGCCTGCGGGTCGCCTTCCGCTGGCGCCCCCGATGTGCCCGCCTCCCTCGTCACGGCCACTTCATCGACTGGCGAGCGCTCGGCGAGCGCCGGTGGTGGAAGCCCCGCGTGCATCCGAGGTGCGAAGACGCCGCCGGCCATCGTCCTCGGCGCTCCGCTGGACACGCAGCTTCGCGTCCCTGCCGGTGCTCGCGACCGTCGGGCGCCCCTTGTGCTGGTCATGCACTACGGCGGAGGCACCGGCCTCCAGATGGAGGCGGTGACGCGCTTCACGCCTGAAGCGACACGTTCCGGCTTCATCGTCGCGTATCCGACCTCGACGTCCGCCGGCTCCTGGTCAGCTGACACGGATTTCGCCAAACTCGCCAAGACGCTCGACGCCGTCGAGAAGGTTGCCTGCGTCGATCCGTCCCGTGTCTATGTAACCGGAATGTCCAACGGCGGGTACATGGCCGAGGCCATGGCATGCGGCATGGCCGAACGCATCGCCGCCGTCGTGCTCTTCGCCCCGGCAGTCGACGGGTCCGACTCTTGCGCGCCGACACAACCGGTATCGGTTCTGGAGGTCCACGGCACGTCGGACCCGATCGTCGCTTACGACATCGCCCCGGCCTTACTCGCCGGCTGGGGCACCCGTGACGGCTGCGCGAGCCTTTCGACCTCGTCAGACACCTCCGGGGCGGTCACGGTGTCGACGTGGTCCGGGTGCCGAAACGGGGCGCGGGTGGAGCATCTGCGTCTCGCCGGCGGACACCACGTCGAACTGTTCCCCGAATTGCGCGCCGCGGGAGTAGACCCTGCAGCGACGGCATGGGCCTTCCTCCGCGCCCACCGGCTGCCCAGAGGTTAAATGCTCAGAATGTCTGTGACCCTTCCTCACCGAACTCGGACGCTCGACTGCTGCTCGCCGAAACCGAGAAACTCCTGCACGGCATCGCGACCTGGAGTCAGACAGACCGAGGCCGCCGATGATCGATGCACGGAGGCATTGGCCTTCAACCAGGGATTATGTGTGGCCGTGTCAACTCAAGTCGGTCCCGCTGTGACGGTTCGCGTCGGCCCCAGCGTTGAGCTTCGTGGTCGACGCTGTGCCGCAACGGATGCTCTCCACGGAATGTTCGGGGGACGAGGGGGCCAGCGGCGCGGGCGGGCGGCGATCGCGACCGGCAGGGCCGCGAGCGCGGCAGCGAGCGCGACCGGCGGCCGGGTGCGGGCCTGGCCGACGACGACGCCCGCAAGCGCCCACAGCACGGTGGCCGCGTAGGCCGCGCTCCGGTCCGGCGGGAAGGCCCGGATCCGGGCGCCGGCCGCGGCACCGACGGCCAGGACCGTGGCGACGCCGGTCGCGGTCGGGGCGCGTCGGATCCGCGCCGGGCCGCGGTCGACGGCGATCGCGGCGAGGTTCACGGCGGCGGCGGCCGTCCCCCACCCGGCCTGCAGGCCGAACGGCACCGCAAGCCGACTTCGGATGGTGTCGTCGAGCCCGGCGACGGCGCTGGCGGCGAGGCGTCCCCGGGCCTGCTCCGCGAACACCGCCGTGCCGATCAGGGCAAGCTGGGCGGCCCCGTACCGCTTCTCGCGGACAAGCGGGGCCCACACAGCGGTGCTGAGCATGCTGGCGGCGAGGGGGACGCCGACCTCGCGCAACACCTCCAGCTCCTGGTTCACGGGACGCGCCTGGTAGCCGGCGTAGGCCAACGTCGTCGCGTAGACCGGCAGCCAGACGGCGAAGGCGTACGGCGCGGGCTGCGCCACGTCCGGGACCGACAGCTGCCCGCGCAGCCGCGGCAGGATCAGCGAGGGCAGCACCACCTGCCCGACGGCTCCGGCGATCGTCGCCGCCTGGCGCACGACGTCCGCGCGGGTCACGCGGGGCGTCCCGGTCCGACAAGTCGAGGCAGGCCCGCGGGCATGATGACCGCCGCGGCGACCGCGTGCATTCCGAGCAGCCACACGGTCGTCGCGGGCGTGGTCGCGACGAGCAGGGGTGGCACAAAGCTCACGAGCAGGCCCACCGCCGTCAGGGCGAGGTAGATCCGGCGGGGGTGGCCCGCCCGCCCGGACAGCGACCGCAGGACTGCGGCGGCGAGGCCGCCCGCGAGGGTGGCCGTCGCCACCGCACCGAGAGAGGCGCCGACCAGCGTTCCGCCCCGGTCGACCACCAGGTCGTCGCCGGCCCCCCGCGCAGCGAGGCCGAGCAGGACGGTGCCCGCGGTGGCCACGACCGTCGCGAGCGCGAGGGGGTGCCGAGACGGCGTAAGGAGGGAAAGAGGGGCCATGCGTTGATGTTAAGCACTGAACATTAGTTGTCGCAAGCCTGCCGGAGCAGCCGCGCCAGGGTCTCGAGGTCGTCGTCGCCGAGCGCGGCGAACCGGGCGGCCATGAATTGCTGTTGGGCCGCGCCCAGGCGGTCGGCCAACGCCTGACCCACATCGGTCAGCCACAGCCGGTTTGCCGCCCCCGCGGCCTCGCGGCGCAACCAACCGCGGTCCTCGAGCCGCGACACCAGCATCGAGACGTTCGCGGGTGTCGTTCCCAGCCGCTCGCCCAACACCCGTTGCGCTGAGCCTGGCGCCTCGCGCACGGCCAACAGCAGCTGCAGCTGCGCCGGGTTGAGCCCGTCCTCGCGCAGGATGCGCGAGACCTCCTGCCCGGTGCCGTGCACCGTGCGCACCATGTCCGCGAAGACGCCGCTCGACAGTCGCGCCCGCTGTACCTCGTCCATCCGGCGACCATGCCACGGCTGACCCTCCCGGCGCCGCTCCGGTCCACCGTCGGGGCGGGTGGCCGCGGAGGGTCGTGGCCCCGTCCTCGGGGATCCCCAGCTCACCGGCGAGCGCGCCGTACCCCGCCGCCTCACGCAGCCGCTGCTAGCCACCTGCTGGTGCGAGACTTGATTTGGCGCTTCTCGAAGCTGGCACCGGAAAGACCGTCACCATGCGGGCACTCGCCCACGCCTGTATGACGGGCGGCGGCAACGTCATCGGCCTCGCACCCTCGGCCGATCAGGGCGAGGGTCGGCGCTCGGTTTGTGTGGCGGTGAGGTAGGCATCGGCGTCGAGCCGCCACACGGTGGCATTGGTTCGTGCGGTCACAGTGGCGGTCCGCGGGATGGAGTTGAGTTCTCTGATCTCGCCGACGACGTCGGTGCGATGACGTGGGGGATACCGCGTCCCCGGCTGCCCCGGATGCCCCGGCTCGAGGTTGTGGGTTTGGGCCAGTTCGAGCGCCTGCACGAGGGCGTCTGTCAAGACGCGCGACGAGAGCAGTTTTAGGTTGGCTGGTGGCGGGTCCGGGATGTGGCTTCTCCGAAGAGCCGATGTCCGGGGTCAGGTCGGTCGCGCTGAAGTGCAATGTCGTCCCTGAGTGCCAGTCGTGACGTCGGTCGTTACAGGCGCCGTCATGTCAGTTCTCCGCGTGGATCAACGAGAACAGCGTCGAGAGGTGCTTGTCGGACTGCGGAAGGAACAGGAATCCGCGCCGGATGTTGAGGTCTACTTTCGTGCCGTCGGCCCGAGTCAGCGTCACGTAGGCGTTGCCGCTCATGCCCTGCCCCGGCGCCCGCGTCATGACGACTTTGGGTACCAAGCGGACCTGGCGCGCGTCGTCGGCCCACAGAAGGCCCCGGTCGGTGAACCGGCTGTAGCTGCTCTTGACGAGCAGGACGCGACGCTCGGTCACGCCGAGAATCACCCGGCCGAACCCGCCGCCGGTGAATGCCGGCACCGCCCCGCGCAGAGTCTCTCCGGGTTGCAGGTACTTCGCCGCGATTGTCTCCCACACTGTCATGGCACCCACCGATCCTGGCTGATTTGCGGTCCAGCATGACGGGTCTGGCAGTTATCCGCGCGGTAGGTCGGAACATCGCTTCTGGCTGCTCCGAGAACACACTGCTCCGGACACCACCGCGGCCATCGCGTGTGCCTCAGCGTCGCCGCGTCATCGGCACGCAACCGCCATGCGACGCGCAATTAGGCTTCTTCGATCAGGCGGATGTCTTTTGCGTCCGCGCGGTCCACGCGGTCCACGCGGTCCGCGCGGTTGGCGCGGTCGGCCTTCTTGCCTGGCTCCTGGCGTTCCAACTGCGCGCCCGAAGGACGTGCACAAGTCCGATGCGGACCAGTTCGGCGAGCGACCGGAGGACCACGGCTAACTCTCGATCGCTGGACCTCAACTGGCGCAGTGAGTCGACGAGTCGCTCTACAGCCGCACCTATCGACGGCAGAGCGTGGACCCTTCTTGATCTCGCTGGTCGCATAGTCGGCGGTCTGCGCGCGGCGACGCGCTCGCAGGAGGGGTGGATCCAGCTCGCCGCCACCGCTGCCCGGTCTACAAACCCCCGTCCGCGCTTGCGATCGACAACTCGCCCTGTTCGTTACGAGCGACGCCCCGTCCATGCTGGGGTTCGCCAGTAGATCCGAACAATCGGCGGCGATCTTGTTCAGGTCAAGATTGCAGTTTCGGCGGGCGCGGTCGCCGGTTCCTCGGGATCCCGTCCCGAAGTCGGTCGAGATCAGCCCTCCGGGACTCGCACGCCCACGCTGGCAATCGGCGGCGACATTGGTCTCGTCATTCCGACGGATGTTGGGGGGCGCGGGTTCGCGTCGGCCTGTGGGCGGCCCGCGGAACCGAGAATGTGTGATGCGATTGTCGCCGGGCGCGGTGGGGCGCGGGGTCTTTGTGCTGTCAGTGAAGTCCGGTGACGCGCATCGTGATGTTGATGCGCCCGTGTGCGAGGCCGGCCGCCGGGTTGGCCGTTGCTGGGTAGGTCTTCGGCGCGCCGTGGTAGGCGAAACGTGCTTCGCGGCCGAACACGAAGGCATCGCCGGACGCCAGGTCGAGGTCGTGGTAGGGCTTGCCTCGGTGGGTGGTGTTGCCGAATCGGAATTGGCAGGTGTCGCCGACGCTGAGGGACACGACGGGCTGGTTCACGATCTCGTCCTTGTCCTGGTGCAGGCCAAGGCGGGCGTTGTCGTCGTAGAAGTTGATGAGGGCAGTGTCGGGGTGCCAGCTGTCGGCGGACGCCGAGTCGTAGGCCTGCGCGAGTGCAGACCGGCCGATCGCGATCAGCCAATCGGGCAGCGGTAGTACGTGCTGGCCGTTCGCGTCGTCAGCGGTCCGGGTGTATGTGTAAGGCTGCCAGTGCCAGCCGAGGCAGACGGTCTTGACCGACATCTGGTGGCCGCGCGGTAGCGACGCGGCCCGGATCGGCACGGGGCCGGCGGACCAGTCGCGAAACGCCTGGACGAGGCGGCGTTGTTGGGCATGGTCGAGCCAGTCGGGCAGATGGACTGCTCCTGGGGCGAGGTCGCGGCGCTGGCGGCGGGGTGGCGGACCGAGTGTCATCGGCTCGGCATGCTTGTGTGCTCGCGCAGGAGGACGCCGTGACCGATCCGCCACGTGTCTCCCGCTGCTGTGACGCCTCGCATGCCGGTCAGGATGCCGAAGCCGGTGAGTGCGGCGGCGTCCGGGCTGTCCAGGGATGCCGTACCGAAGGTTTGCGTCGGTGACCAGTCTTCGTGCTCGACCAGGCGCATGGCCAGTTGCGCGCAGCCGGCCGGGGTGTCGACGATGACCCATGCGTCGGGATGGGCGTGGATCATCTGCCGGGCTGCCTTGCGCCAGGATGCTGCCTGGGCCGGCCAGTCCACGACGCCCAGGACGGTTCCTGCGGCGCGACCCCACGCCTCGCACACCGTGGCAGCGGTGGTGCGGGAGGCCGTGTCGCGGCCGTGGCCGATGGTGATCGTCGAGGCTCCAGCTGCGCGCAGCGCCGTGACCAGCGCCGAGATCTCTTCGGCCGTGTGCGGTGCAGGCGGGTGGGTGGAGTACGGATGGCGGGCCAGGGCCCGGTCTGGGATTCTCGGCGACCCGGCTGGCGGGTCGCCGGTGCAGGGTGACGCGTTGGCGATCATGCGTTTCTCCACTTCCGGTAGGCGTCGGGCAGACAGACTGCACAGGGCCGGTATCCGGCCGCCACGGCGGTCGCCTCGTCGGCGAAGAACACCCGGTGCTTGACGTAGCCGCCGGCGGCGATCGCGCGGAGCGCGGCCGGGCAGTCGAGTCGTCCGTAGAGCCTGCGGCGGCGGTGGCCGCCGAGGTGCCCGGGTGTGGCGCTGTCGTAGGGCCGGCCGTCGGCGCCGAGCAGCACATACTTCGTGGTGCCCGGCGCCGCGGGTGCGGCATCGCTCACGCGGCAGCCTCCATTGCCAGCAACGTCCGCTTGGCCTCCGGACCGCCCAGGTAATCGCCGATCGAACCATCCGCGCGGACGACCCGGTGACACGGGATAACGATGGGCAACGGGTTTGGAGCATGCGGTACCGACGGCGCGGACCGCGGCCGAACTGCCGACCTGAGACGCCAGCATGCCGTAGCTGACGGTCTGCCCGTAGTGCACGTCGATGGCCAGGCTGTGCAGCACCGTGTTCCGAAAATCGGACGACAGTTGCCGTCCAGTGCAAGATCGAAGGTGGTCCGCCGACGGGCGAAGTACTCCTCGATCTGGCGCGCGGCCCGGTCGAGCCGCGTCGGCGCGCGCAGCACGCGGGGGCTGATCCGATCGGCAAGACTCTGCAGCACCGCGTCGTGGTCCTCGGCGGTGTACGCGACACGGACGAGGCCGCGCTCGGTCGCCGCGAGCAACAGTGATCCGACCGGTGTGTCGACGATGCGGTAGGCAATGTCGAGCACGCCGTCGGCCTGCGCGGCGGCCGCGAGCTGATCGTGCAACACCCGCAGGCGTCGGTGGTCTGCCAGCTGCCGTGTCAGGTCGCAAATATCGAGTGTGATGGTCACGGGGACTCTCGTTTCATGATCGTGACGTCGCGGATGTCGCGATGTCCGTCGGTGACGTGTGGCTTGCGAGGGCAGGTGGGCGCTGGCCTGCGTTGCAGTCACGATAAGGAGACGCGGGCGGCTGGCGATTCGTGAGGTCCAGAGGGCGGCGCGGCGTTCATCGTGGGGGCCGGCTGGTGGGCGCAGCTGGTCGGCTCAGGGATTCATGTCGACAACGTCGAAGTCCAGCCGGCGGGTGTCCACGTCACCCACCGACAGCACCAGTCGGTAGCGGCCGGCTTCGGGTACCTCGACGTGATGCAGGTTGGTACACCACGGGACAGCGAGCGGGGCCTGGCCGGACCGTACTGGTGCGAAGACGTCGACGGCGGCCTCGAGCAAGAGGCGCGTGCCGCCGATGGCGGTCAGCGGGCGGTGGCTCCACGGCACTGGGATACCCGCCGAGGTCTCGAGGCCGAGCGCGAACACGTGTCGCATATTGACGCCAGCGGGCGGTACCTCCAGGTGCGCGGCAACGCCGATGGGCTCGATCTCCAGTGGAGAGCCTGTCGCGCTAAACGTGGTCTTGGTTCCGCCGTGGACGACGATGTCGCCGGCGAGCATCAGCACGGACGCGAAGAGCGACGCTTTCATGGCGACGTCGGTGGTCGGCTCCACGCCGCTCACCGCTGGTGGCCCATTGTTGTCGCGGTCGGTTGCGGTGGTGTTGAAGAATCGGCTCTGCGGCCGCTGTGTGACCACATGCCGGAGCTGGCGCGCCGGTGGCTGCCCAGCAGATGGGTGTCGATCATGCCGATCGCCTCCATCAGCGCGAACGTCGTCGTCGCGCCGACGAACGCGAACCCGCGGCCGCGAAGTCCCGGGACAGCGCCAGCGACTCCGCCGACGTGGTCGGAATGTTGGCGAACCGCCGCGGGCGCGGTGTTCTGCGCGGCTGGAACGACCAGACAAGCCCGACGAGACCGCCGGCAGCGCGCAGGTCGATCGTCGCTCGGGCGTTGCCGACGGTGGCGTCGATCTTGCGCCGGTTGCGGACTATCCGCTTATCGCACAGCAGCCGCTCGACGTCGGCCTGGTCACAGCCGGCGACAGTCTCAGCGTCGAAGTCGTGGAAGGCATGACGAAACGCAGGCCGTTTGCGCAAGATCGTCGCCCAGGAAAGACCCGATTGGAACGCTTCAACGCTGATGCGCTCGAACAGTGTGCGCTCGTCGCGAACCGGCATCCCCCATTCGGTGTCGTAGTAGTGGCGGAGCAGGTCGTTTCCAGCCGCCCAGGCCGGCCGGGCCAGCCCGTCCGCGCCGATGACGACGCCCGTACTCGTCAAACGACGGGGTGCGGGCGGAGAGCTGCAAGCGAGGGCCCCATCGACACGTGTCATGCAAGGTAGACGCCGGGTGCCGTCGAAACGTGAGATCGAGCGCGCGAAGCGATCCCCAGCGAGCAGACCTTCGGGCACCGGTAGCGAGGCCGTAGTCGTTCGGTCTGCTGCTCTGACAGAACCGACACATGGGGTCGGGCCCTGTCAGCTGCGTCAGGCGGCGTCGTGGAACACCAGGCCCAGCGTGTAGCGCTGGCCGGATCGGATCACGGAGACGCCGTGCCGCACGGGCCCGACCGACCAGCCCCGCGCCGAGCGCACCGGCCGGTCGCGGGTGGTGAACACCAGGCCGTGGGCCTGCGGGATGAGTGTGGCGGTCGCTCGGGACTGGGCTCGGGGCCGCTGCTCGTAGAGCAGGAACTCCCCGCCGGTGTGATCCACACCGGGATTGTTGAGATTGATGACGACCTGGAGCGGGAACACGAGTTCGCCGTACAGGTCACGGTGCAGCGCGTTCCAGTCCCCCTCGCCATACTTGAGCAGGATCGGCGTCGATCTGGTCTGCCCCGCGGCGTGGCACATGTCCAGCCACTCCTCCAGGGTGTCGGGCCAGGGCGTCTCGCGTCCCAGCCTGGTCCACCATTCCCGGGCGATCGGCAGCAGCCGCGGGTAGAGCGCCTGCTTGAGCGCGACCACGGCATCGGGGAACGGCTCGGCGAAGTAGCGGTACTCCCCCTCACCGAAGCGGTGGCGGCCCATGTTGACCGTCGAACGGAACCGGGAGTCATCGCTGTACATCGCGGCGATCTGCGCGGCCTCCTCCGGCGACAGCAGCGGCCCGGTCAGCGCACAGCCGTACTGCTCAAGCTCGGTGCCGACCGTGTCCCAGTCGACGGCGTCAACACGGTCGGCCCACTGAGTGTCCTTCCTCGTGCGGGTCATGCCGCTGCCTCCAAGGTGAGCAGGGTGCGTTTGGCGTCGAGGCCGCCGAGGTAGCCGCCCATCGAACCGTCTGAGCGCACCACGCGGTGACAGGGGACAACGACCGGGAGCGGGTTGGTGGCGCAGGCACTGCCAACGGCGCGGATCGCCTTTGGGTTGCCGGCCAGCTGGGCGATCGCGCTGTAGCTCGCGGTCTGTCCGTAGGCGAGGTCGGTGGTCAGGCGATGCAGGACGGTCGATCGGAATCCGCCGGCCAGCTGCCAGTCCAGCGCGAGGTCGAAGGCGCGCCGCTGGCCGGCGAAGTACTCCTCGAGCTCGGCTGCGACCGCATCGAGGCGGGCTGGGGCGTGCAGAATCCGGGGGCTGATGCGGTCGGCGAGTGTCTGGAGGACGGCGTCGTGATTCTCGCTGGCGTAGGCGACGCGGACGAGTCCGCGCTTGGTTGCGGCCAACAACAGCGGGCCGACCGGCGTATCGACAGTGCGGTAGGCGACATCCAGGATGCCCTCGGCGTCGGCGGCCGCAGTCAGGCGGGCATGCAACGCCGCGAGGTGGTCGTCTGCCGCCGGCAAGGCCCGGCGCAAGGCGCCTGCCACATCGGGTCTTTCGTCGCTGGTCGTCATCGAGATACTCCTGTCCTGCTCGATCGTGCTGAGCTGCGCCCGCAGTTGCCGGGAGCCTGGCCGCGGGCGGCACCGTTCGCGGCCCCGTCATGGTCGACAACCATGGGATAGCTGCGGCGTAGTGCGGCGATGCCATCGGCGGCGGCGCGGCGCGCGGCATCTGTGGTGCCCCCGACGATGGCGGCGACGTCGCTGTACGACAGCCCGGCCAGGTAGTGGTAGGCGACGGCGTGCCGCTGCTTCGGGGGCAGCCGCCCCATTGCCACGACAAGGTCAAGATCGCGGGAATTAGCGCTCGTCACCGGCGCGGTCTCCGGTACCTCGCCGACCGGCACCGCTCGGCGGGCGGTGGCCCGCACGAAATCGACAGCCTTGCGGTGGGCGATCGTCACCAGCCACGCCTCCACGTTCGCGTCGGCCGGCAGCCCCGGATACGCCTTCATCGCCGACAAGAATGTCTCCGACCATGCATCGTCGGCCTCGGTCGGGCCGAGCACGGCCAGACAAACCCGCGGCACCGTAGCGCCGTGGTCGGCCACCACCGTTTCGAACGATTGCTTGTGCATCACACCCAGTAGACGTTCGGACCGGCCATTCCGTGAGCCGACCACATGCAGATTCTCCGCGCCGCAGCGTCCGGCGCCTACCGACATGCCAAAGCCGGCCACGACAGACGTGAAGTCCGTCATGGCCCGCTCGTTGATCAGGGTCAGCGCGATTGCTCACCCCTCCGCGCCGCGACTATCAGCCCTCGGCGATCAGCCCGAGCTGGCGCAGCACCGA
The DNA here is from genome assembly GCA_038207565.1 of Mycobacteriales bacterium. Classification (GTDB taxonomy): domain Bacteria; phylum Actinomycetota; class Actinomycetes; order Mycobacteriales; family Jatrophihabitantaceae; genus JALZAI01. The sequence goes on along the minus strand of JBBQZQ010000020.1, from coordinate 9,154 downwards.
GACGCCGTCGTCGAGACCGACCTCCTCAGTGATCATCCCGTTCTCGACCTTGAGCACGGTCGTGCCGGTGAACCGGATCGTCTTGCCCGTGTTCGCTTCCGGCAGGCCGCCCAGCGGCAGGTCCGTCATCGAGTCACCGGTGTGGATTCCGCCTCCGATCCACTGACCAACGACATAGTCACCCTCGCCGATCAGGTCCGCGGTGCCACCGAACGCGAGGTCCGGGAACGCGGCACGGAACTTGGTCGCGAACTCGCGCACCTCATCGCGCCCACGCAGCGGCGCGTGCAGCGAGTACTCGAAACGGATGTCAGGCGCCGCAAGTTCGTCGATGACGGCCGGGTTGAAGTCCGGTCCCCAGAACTCGGTGAACCAGCGTCCTACGACGGCCTTGTTGGCTTCTACCGACATTAGGTTGTCCCTTCCACGATGCGTTATCCGCTCCGTCGGAGCGGTTCACCGGGTAGACGACTGAGGGTGCTGAAACGTGAGGCCCAGCATGCATTAGAAACTTTGCCCGGCACGTCGCTGCATCCGCGCGCGGCCCTAATGTTGCTTCGCTAGTACCCGCTCCCGGGGTCAGTCTTCAAGTGGCGTCGACAAGCTGAGCCGAGGGCCGGGTCGATTCTCAAGTGCCTTGCGCGAGCGTTCTCAAGTACCCGTTCCAAGCCGTCAAATTAGCAACTCGGCTCGCGCACAGCAGTGACTGCCGCGTGCCAGCCAAAGTGAGGGGTCCTGTTCGGACGAACACTTCGCCGTTCACATCAAAGCTGGCTGATGTCGACGGCACGTGAATCCTGACCCAAGCGCAGACACGGGGTCAGTATTCAAAGCGACGCCGACAGGCATGGCCCATCCCTGAGATGGCCCTGTCCGACCAGGCCAGATGGCTGCACGTCGAGAGGGCGCAGCACGACAGCGCGATCTGCCTCTATACCCGCATCGCCGGCGTCTTCGTCCCGCTCTACGCCAAGGCCTTCGCGCGTGCATAACACGTGCACCCTCCGAGCAGATCACCCGCCACGACGTCCGGGTCACCATCACGTTCGACGCGGCGATCGGACTGCCGACCGCTCGACCAGCTCGTCGGAGATCACCTCGGGAGCCGTGGTCGGGCTCTGTACGTCGATCAACATGAAGGCCGCCGCACGGTCGTCCAGCGGGGTGGTGACCCGCTCGGCTGGACGGGTTAACCCGACCGGCGGCCCGGGTTAACAACCGCACGAAGCGTGCGAACGATCCAAACCCGCTGGCGTCAAGTCAGCGACGCCCAGATGCCGCCATCGCACCCCAGCTCAAGCCTGCCAATTCCACGGAGAATGGAACACCACCGTCAAGCCCGCCACACCATCCCGGGCCAAGAAGCGCAGTAGTTATTCGCTTCCGATCCCTAAGCACCGGCGTTCGAGCATCTGCCGCACCCCGGAGTCGTCATGCGCCCCTTCTTGTCCAAGGCAGAACCACGTCGCATCAGCTGCGTCATGGCGACCCCCGCAGCCGGAGGTAGCAACGCAGCGCGTCTGCGGTCTTGGACCCGAGCGGGCGTGCAAGAGGCCGTCCAGCGCGTCCGCTGGCGTCTATTTCGTCCTCGACATACATCGAGTGTCTCGTCTGTAACGACTTTGCGCGGGAGTGAAAGCCTCTGTACCTTCGCCTACAGACCCCGTGTTCGCTGGAATTGTAGGGCGGGCGGGACTCGAACCCGCGACCCAGGGATTATGAGTCCCCTGCTCTAACCAGCTGAGCTACCGCCCCGCGACAGTGCTCGCAGGCCGGTGATTTCTTGCCTGCGCACGCCTCGCGACGTCAGGGCGCTGGGCCCCTGTGCCGCGATGCGCTGAGCACCATGTCATCCCGAGCACCATGTCACAAGTTGTCCCGCAGGTGATGCCCAGGCCCTGCGAGTGGTCGGCCGATCCACGAGCCGGCGGGCTCACTGCGAGTGCGTGCGTACGGTGCCGACCACGACCGTGTGCGTGACGGCGACCGAAGGCAGCTCCTGCGCGGGGATGGTTCACGGGTCGACGGCCAGGACTGTGAGGTCGGCACGGCAGCGATCCGCCCGGCGTGGCGCTCTGCGCCAGGCGCGCTCGCCGAGTCGGGTTGCCCAGTTGTCGGTGTGATCGGCGCGCGTGTACCCGGTGACGTCGGCGCGGCGAAGCGCATCCGCAATTGCCACCGCGCTGTGACCGTCGAACAAGGGCTTGACGCCCATCGAGTGATTCGTCGATGTCGCTGCATTGATCGCGGTCGTACGGAGCACATCGGGGCCCAGGCCCCAGCCCTGCACCCAATCGGTCGCGTCGCGGCGTGGGAAGGCGGCGTGGGAAGCGCCGGTGCGCGGACCTCGTGGAGCGTGGTGCAGTGGGTCAGGCCGACCCCGGCGACGAGGTCGAGCGCGAGGGTGGGGTGAACATGTGAATCGACGAGGCCGGGGACGGCGGTCGCTCCCGCCACATCGACGATGTCGGTGCCAGTGGTGCGCCAGCCGCGGACATCGTCCTCGGTGCCTAGCGCAACCAATCGTGCCGTCGGCGATACCACTGGTCGTGATGGGCTGCTGGTTCGATCGGGTGGGGTCGAGCGTGACGGCCTCGCTCAGGTTCCGACGAGCGCTGCGTACCGGCCGGCGCTGTCGAGCAGGCTTTCGTGCGTGCCAGCTTCGAGCACCCGACCCTGGTCGATCACGGCGATCTGGTCGGCGTCGCGGATGGTGGACAGCCGGTGCGCGATGGTGACCGTCGTCCGGCCGTCGGCGAGTGCGTCGAAGGCGTCTTGGACGGCGCGCTCGGTTCCGGTGTCCAATGCGCTGGTCGCCTCGTCCAGGACGAGAATGCGCGGATCGCGCAGCAGCGTGCGGGCGATCGCGATGCGCTGCTTCTCGCCACCGGAGAAACGGTGGCCGCGCGAACCGACGACGGTGTCGTAGCCGTCCGGAAGGCCGCTGATCAGTTCGTGCACCTGCGCGGCCCGCGCGGCGGCCTCGATCTCGACGTCGGTGGCGTCGGGCTTGGCATAGCGCAGGTTCTCGCGGACCGTCGTGTGCAGCAGGTACGTCTCCTGACTGACCATGCCGACGATCGAGGCGAGATCGCCGAGCGCCATGTCGCGCAGGTCGACGCCGTCGATCGTGATCCGACCACCGGACGGGTCGTACAACCTGGCGACGAGCGCGGCGAGTGTGCTCTTCCCCGACCCTGTTTCGCCGACCAGGGCGAGACTGCTGCCTGCGGGAACGTCGATGTCGATCCCGGCGACTGCCGCGGTGTCGCTACCGGGGTAGGCGAACGTCACGTCCTCGAAACGCAGCCGGCCGGCGATTCGGGCGGGGTCGATCACGACCGGCTGTGCCGGATCCGCAACGTCTACGGGAAGATCCAGGTATTCGAAGATGCGCGCGAACAGCGCAAGACTGCTCGTCAGCGAGACGCCGACGTTGAGCAGACCCATCAGCGGTCGGAACAACCCCGACTGCAGTGCGGTGAATGCGACCAGCGTGCCGATGGTCATCCGCCCGGCGGTGAAGGGGAGTCCGGCGCTGAGGTAGATGACGGCCGGTATCGCGGCGAAGATCACGCTCATCGACGCCATCCGCCAGCGTCCGGCGAGTTCGGAACGCAGTTCCAGATCGATCAGGCGCACGGACGACGCGGTGAAGCGCTCGACGAGCGACGGCCCGGTGCCCATCGTCTTGGCAAGTTGGATTCCGTTTACCGATAGACCTTCCTCGATCGTGACATTCAGATCGGCGAGCTCGCGCTGGCGCTGCGCGGTGATCGTGCGGCGCATGTGCGCGACCTTGCGGGTGAGGTAGATCGCCGGGGGCATCACGACGATCGAGATGAGCGACAGCTGCCATGACAGGGCAATCATCGCGACCGCAGTCGCGATCGCGGTGGTCAGGTTCGACGCGATCGAGGTAGCGGTCGAGGTGACGACCGCCTGCATTCCGCCGATGTCGTTGGTGATGCGTGACTGCACCTCACCTGTACGCGTACGGGTGAAGAAATCCATCGACTGGCGCTGCAGATGGGCGAAGACGCCGGTGCGTAGCCGGTGCATCACGTGCTGGCCGATCCTGGTGCTGATCCACGTCTGCACGACACCGAGCGCCGCGGTGACGGCGGCGACGGCCACCATGCCGACGACGAGCCAGACCAGCAGGCCGACGTCCCGGCGCGGCAAGGCATCGTCGATGACTGCGCGCAGCAGGAAGGGCGACGCCATCGCGACCACCGATGACGCCACGATGATCGCGGTGACGACCGTCAGCTGCCAGCGGTAGGCGGTGAACAGGGATGCGATCCGACGCAGCGAGACATCGCGGGCCTGCGCCTTTTCGGTGGGACTGATGGTGCGTGGGGCGCCGCCACGGCGCTCGCGGTTCGGGGTAGGGCTTTCCATGCAAGACCTCGTTCTTCCTGAACCCAATTGCTGAGGTTACCTCAACATGAGGGTACAACACCAATGGTTGCTATCGTGTTCCCGTGGCCAGGGACCCGTCGGCGGACGAGCCTGAATCGCTGCCGGAGGCTTTCTGGAGCGTTGCCGGCGCCCTGCGGCGGATGTGGCGCGAGAGCCTGGCGCCGTGGGATATCAACCCGTCGCACTCGCGGGCACTCGGCATGTTGGAGCGGCACGGGACGATGCGCCTGTCTGAGCTGTCAGACCATCTGCGCATCGCGCCGCGTTCGGCCACCGAGGTGGTCGACGCGCTGCAGGAGCGCGGGCTCGTCGAGCGGCAGGACGATCCGAACGACCGTCGCGCGACGTTGGTGGCCCTCACCACCCACGGCGCAGAGGTTGGCGCAGCCATCCGGGCGGCACGCACCGGCGAAGCGGATCGGTTCTTCGGGCGCTTGAGCGCACCGGACCAGGCCCATCTGGCGCGCATCCTTAGCCTGCTGGGCGCCCATGCTCGTCCCCGCGGCGCGCCTAGTCACCGGTACCGTCAGGACCTATGAGCGAACACCCGGACGAGGGCCGTATCGAGGAGCGCGCGGGGCTCACGCCCGAGGAGCGCAGTGCCGGAAGCGACGACCCACGCCACCAGGCCGAGATCATCCTGGAGGACTCCGACGCGCGTACCGAGAACCCCGAGGGGACGCGTCACGACTCGAGCCAGACCCCGGACGACCAGGATCACGACGAATGAGCACGACGGACCTCCAGCAGGCCCTCCTCGCCGGTGTCAACCGCGGCGTCCTCGCCACGGTGCGCTCGGACGGTCGACCGCAGCTGTCCAATGTCAACCACACCTACGATGCCGCGATCGGTCTGATCCGGATCTCGGTCACGGCCGGCCGCGCGAAGGCACGCAACCTGGCGCGGGACCCGCGCGCGAGTTACCACGTCACCAGCGATGACTTCTGGCATTGGACGGTGGCGGAGGGGATGGCCGAACTGACACCCGTCGCCTCCGACCCGCACGATGCCACGGTCGAGGAGCTGGTCGAGGTGTATCGCCTGACCGGCGGTGGTGAGCATCCGGACTGGGACGACTATCGCGCAGCGATGGTCCGCGATGCCCGCCTCGTGGTGCGGCTTGCCGTGCAACGGTGCTACGGCCCGGGCTGATCCTCGGACGCGATCTCGTCCAGGGTGCGTCCAGTGAGCACCGACTCGGGCGCGGTGCGGACCGGGTCATAGGTCGCGTCAGCGTCCGCGTCGGCTTTCTTGATCAGTAGCCAGGTCTCGCGTTGCCGGTCGGGGAGCCGGATGAGCGTCCACCCGCCGCGGAGTTTCTCGCCATGCAACCGGAACGACAACCGTCCCCGGGCGAGGGCGGCCGCCCCGTCCAGCAGCACACCGCCTTCGCGGCTGATGACGTCGTACGTTCCGCGGTCCCAGACCAGCACGATGCTGCGGCCGAACGCGCCCTCCACCGACTCGTGGTCCACCTCATGGTCGTCGGTGCGGATGGCCATTCGCCGCACCTGCGGGTCTGCGGACGGTCCTTTCGGCACCGCCCAGGACGCCAGGACCCCGCCGATCTCGAGCCGGAAGTCGTAGTGGTCAGCCCTCGCCAGGTGATGCTGCACGACGAAACGCCCGCTCACCGCTCCAGTGTCAGCCACTGCCGCCCGGCGGCGCCAAGCCCACCGGTGGTGTGAATAGCTGCCGAACAGGGTCACACTTGGCTCCATGACGACCGAGTTAATGGGAACCGCCCAACGAGCGATGGCGTTGCTGCACGAGGTCGCCGAGGCGACGGGTGCAGAACAGCCCTTCGAGGAACTGGTCCAGCGAGCGGTCACGATCGCGCCGGAGATGGTGCCGGGCTGCGAACAGGCCGGGGTGTCCTTCCTGGAGAAGGGCTCGATCGAGACGGCCGCCAGTTTCGGTGATCTGGCCGCTCAGTGCGACAAGGCCCAGGAACAGCTGGAGGAAGGCCCGTGCGTCTCGGCGCTGCTCGACGCCGATCTCGTGCGGGTGGACGACATGACCGTCGACGATCGCTGGCCGGCCTTCGCGAAGGAGGCGGCCGGTCTCGGTGTGCGCAGCATGCTCGGGTTACGGTTGCCCACCCGCCGCGATCAGGTCGGTGCGCTGAATCTCTACTCCACGCAGCTGTACGCGTTCGACGAAGCTTCGGTCCACGCAGCAGTGACCTATTCGGCCCACGTCGGGTTCATCTTCAGCGCACAAGAACGCGAGCGCAACCTGCGTGAGGGGCTCAAGACCCGGGAGACGATCGGGCAGGCGATCGGGATTCTGATGGAACGCCACCGCCTCAGCGCCGGGCAGGGCTTCGACCTGCTCGTGCTCGTTTCCCAGCGCACCCACATCAAGCTGCGAGATCTCGCCGAAGAGCTGGTACGAACCGGCGCGCTACCCCAGACCACCTGACAGCACGAGATGCCCGCCCCTGAGCCGCGCGCCGGTGGCGTTCTGTTCGATGTCGACGACACGCCAAGCGTTGATGCGTGCTGACCATCACTGGAGCCTTTTTCGGGCGCTGTAACGTCGGCCGCCGTTAGCACAGAACGGCAGTTTGCAACCTGATGTGTACCCGTTGCATACCCGGAAAGATCATTTAGGCGAGGCTCTCAGGGGTCCGTATTGGCTGGACATTCGGGCGGTCGGGGCGCTCGCCGAACGTCGTCAGCTGCTCGGAGTTTCGTTACGAACATCGGCAGGACCACGCAAACTGCCTACCGCGTCCGTGGGTGAGCCGTGGTCGGTGCGTCGAGCTGTCGGCGTTTCCCTGCGGCAGGGGTTCTGATGGACCGGCCTGCCCGCAGGTCCTCCACTTCCCGTCGCAGGATCATCCGGGTTGAGGAACAGTCTGTGTTGCGTGTCAACCTATCCGTGCCGCCAGCGGCTCTAACGGGTTGAGGTGGCATCGGGAGGTTTCGGTGGACGAGCCGAAGGATTTCGCAGAGTTCGTGCAAGGTCATTCCCGCACGCTGCGCACCGCCTGGTTGCTAACTGGTAGCTGGTGTATGGCTGTGGATCTGGTGCAAACGGCGCTGGCGAAGACCTGGCCGAAATGGGCTGGAATTGCGGTGGCGGGTCGTGAGGCCTGCGTCCGTCGGGTCATGACGACGAGGTCATCGCGTGGCGGGGTCGCCGGTGGACGGGCGAAGTGGCCACCGGCCGGTTGAGCGACAACCCCCATGATGACGATCCCTACGCGCAAGCTGATCTACGCCAGGCTCTGATGGCCGCGCTGCGGGGGCTGCCGGCGCGTCAGTGCGCAGCGATCGTGTTGCGGTTTTTCGACGACCTGAGCGTGCAGGACACCGCCCAGGCAATGGGCTGTTCGGTAGCGAGCGTGAAGACTCACACTGCGCGCGGACCGCGGGCGTTGCGCTCGACGCCCGGCCTGACCCGCCCAATAGCTGAGGAGGCGACCTGATGAACAGTCTCGAGGCAGAGGTGTCGCAGCTGCTGCACGACTCCGTTCCCGAGCGTCCTCGGCAACTATGGATCGCGGATGTCCGCGGCCGAGTGCATGTTCGTGGACGTCGCGCCGTCTTAGCTCCGCTGTCGGCCGGAGTCATGATCGCTGCGCTCGTGGTCGGTTTGATCGCGCTACGCGCCAGGCTCGGCGACGGCAGCCAACCGGCCATCGACCCGACGCAGCCAACCGGCCATCGACCCGACGCAGCCGACCGCAGTAACCGTTACGCACCTGTCGGCAGGTCTAACTCTGACCCGTCCGGCAGCGTGGCGGTTCGTCGCTGATGACGCCGTGTATTTCGGCCCAGGCACCGGCATCGGATATCTGACCAACGAACCCGTGGTCACCCAGTGCGCGACGACGACCGACAAGGCGCGGACGAACGTCAACTGCGGTTCCCCGGTGAAGCGGATGACTCCACGCGGTGTTGTGGTTTCCATTACCGCCATCAACTTGGCGACGAACGAGGTGGTACGGCATCCGACGCAGACGGTCGACGGCTACGACGCGTCGGTGTCTCGTCTGGAGCCCGCGGCCGCGGACTGTCCCTCTGGATCCGACGCCGCGCTTCGAGCCGAAATTACTGTCCCCGAGTCACACCCGGCCGGCTTCACTATCACCGCATGTCTGTCAGGGGCCCGATGTCGAACGATCGCTCCAGGCGGCGCGGGCGATGATCGACACGGCAAGAATCCAGAGGCATCCAAGCCGCTGATCCAGGACGACGTCCGCGCGCGATCGTCAACACCCGTATTCCGGTCGGGCCAGTACACCGGCGGCGAGGCCGGTTCGGGCCGCACGGCTCCTCGCCGCCCGCCGCTGACAAAGTGTCGGCAATGTCCTGTCACGCGGTGGTTGGTGATCTGGTGGCCGCCAGGAGCTCGTCGATGGACAGCCTGGCTTGGTCAGGGATTCGACGCTCAAGTAGCGGCGGCCCTCGGCCCACTCGTCGTGGTGCTCACCGAGCACGGCGCCGACCAGGCGGATGATCGACGTGCGGTCGTAGACGATGCCGACCACGTCGGTGCGCCGGCGGATCTCCTTGTTTAGCCGCTCCTGGGGGTTGTTGGAGCTGCTCTGCTGGACGTGCCGGACAACTTCGAGACCCTGATCTCTGTACGGCAGCCAAGAGGCATGGGCGGCTCCTAGCTGGAGTTGGTCTACTGGCGGTGGCTGTATTCGACCGGTACAGCGCCGTTCATCGGGAGGACCCACGATGGCGCCGGGGCAGCGACCACGCTCGCGTAT
>JBBQZQ010000019.1:0-75769 GCA_038207565.1 Mycobacteriales bacterium | reverse complement strand
CGCTGAACAACAGGCCATCGACCACCGCGACCAGGGACCTCGGAGAAGCCGGCACACCGGCCACCTCATACTGCCCGCCGTCACACTCAAGACCATCTGCCCAGAAGCTTGATCAACTCACGTATGCACGGTGGATCCGGGCTTAGCCGCAACATCACCCAGCTTCAACATCGACCCGGCACCTGCGACACCACCGTGTCGGGCTGACAAACCCGCGATCGTCTCAATCGGGAGCACCATCACGCTAGATGTTGTCTGCGCGATGAAGTAGCTGATATGCCTGACGTCGTAACGTCCGCTATGCCGCGCTGCGTGAGCACGCTCATGCCACTGTCCGCGTGCGATTGCTTGATCCAATGGAGTAGTTTCAAACCTCATCCCGTTGCGACGTTCGCTGGAATCCGCCATCAACGGCAGCGGCCATGTGAGTGCGCTTGCCTAACTCTCTCGAACTCGAACACGCGCCCGTGCGAGCTGGCGGTCTTTGATCGGGAGCTCTCCGGCGTTGCGAGGGCTGCTATTCGTCGGCGAATGACAAAACCCCGGCGGTGTGGCCTGCCCGAGGGCTACCAGGGACCGTTCCGGGGTCTTCGGGGACTAGTTTAGCTCAGATGTCAGGGCCGCCGCCACCGCTCGATGCGGCGAGCGCCGCCCGGGTCGAGGTCACGATGAGTCCGGAGCGGTTGGCGAGTTATCGGCGCGCCTGCGGCGGTGACCTTCTCGCTGCGGTCGAACTGTATCGCTGGAACGGGCAGTTGGCCGGCACGTTCTGGAGACGCTCGGACACGTCGAGGTGCTGCTTCGCAACGCCCTGGCCGCCAGAATGCAGGCCCGGCAGCAACAGCGCAGCAGCACCATCTCGTGGTTGGACGACCCCCGCGTGGGGCTCGACCAGCGGGCACGTGACGACATCGTCATTGCACAGCGACGGGTGCGGGCGAAGGGCAAGCCGACTGGATATGGGCAGGTGGTCAGCGAGCTCAGCTTCGGGTTCTGGCGGTTTCTCCTAGCCCGTCGGTGGTCGAGGACGGACCCGGTGGTGCGTCTGCACGCAGGGGTTCCGCAAGCGGCTGGCACATCAAGAGCGTGTGGAGTGAACCTGTGGGCGAGTGGTACGACGACTGTCTACTGCTGGCCGGGCACATCGATCCGGTGGTGCGGGACTGGATCGCCGCAACCAGCCCCGTGCCGAGCGTCCTGGTCATCCGACCATCACCGCCCATCACCTGAGCCGTCCCCAGCTGGGCCGTGGCAAGCGGCAGAGCGCGACGCCTTGCACAACAGATGATCTTGGCCAAAATAGAACTTGATCTTTGTCGGTCCGCAAAAAGTCCGCAAGAATTCCGAAAACCTCCGCTAGAGATCATGATTCACCAACAAGAGTCAACTGGACGTAGCCCAGCAAATCCGAGCCCTGCAATGCAGTAGAGCCCGAGAGATTTATGAAATGCAGGGGCATAATAAATGACTACGGATCAAGAGGTTGCAGGTTCGAATCCTGCCGGGCGCACCAGATTTCCCCGAAATTACTGGGCTGTAGCGTTTACTTCCCTACTCATCGGCTCGACAATGGCCGGTCAGCGGCATCCTAGCGGCGCACTGAACCACGTCGAGAGCTTCCCTCCGCCGCAAATCGTCACGACGGAACGAGCAGCATCGATGCCAGCACACCTTGCGTTCCGTGGGCGCGGTTGTTCTCGTGATGTACCTCCGACATCGGCGTACCCAGCGCGTGCCCAATCGGTGTGTCTGCGACGCCCCAAATGCCGCGCTATCATGAGATATCACTGGGGGTGTTCCATGACCGATGTCCTGGTCCGCGATGTACCCGACGACGTGATCGCCGCCGTCGACGCCCGCGCCGCTCGCCTCGGACTGTCGCGCACCGAGTACCTGCGGCGCCGCCTCGCCCAGGAGGTCGCGACCGCTACGGAACCCGTCACGGTCGCCGACCTGAACGAATTCGCGGTCACCTTCGTCGACCTTGCCGACGCGGAGGTGATGAAGGGCGCGTGGGAGTGACCGGGTGGCTCATCGATACCTCCGCCCTAGCTCGAATCGGCGCCAGTCCCGACGCCGCGTCCTGGGCTGAACGCATCGACCGCGGCCTAGTCCGCATCGCCGTAGTGACTCGCATCGAGATCGGGTACTGAGCCCGATCCGGACCGGATCTGCGCAACGCCGCGCGCCGGGCACCGCTGGCGTCGATGCCGCTCGAGTACCAAACTCCGGCGATCGAGGGCCGCGCCATCGAGGTCCAGACGCTGTTTGCCGACAGCGGACGACACCGCGCTCCATCAGTCCCAGATCTCATCGTCGCCGCCACCGCCGAGCTGGCCGGCCTTGTAGTCCTACACCTGGACAAGGACTTCGAGCTCATCGCCGAGATCACCGGACAACCAACCGAGAGACTCAGCGCTGCTCCGTAACGCGCAACGACGACTTCAACAGCGCCATGACCGCGCGATCGGATGGGACGCACTGCGCCGCGCGATAACGGGATCGGCTGTGTGGCCGACGTCGCCTACGCTCGCCTGGTGTCCAGCATGTTTCACGTCAGCTCCGTCCGGAACCGCCTGCCGTGGTCGTGGACGGCTCGGGGTGCCCGCCGCGTGCCATCTCGTCGCGGGTGCTCCTCGTTGTGTCGTCCGGATTCGAACGGGTATGACCACGGTAGTATTGCAGTATGAAGTTGAGTATCAGCCTCTCGGACGACGACGTCGCAGCGCTCGACGCCTACGCGCGCGCGTCCGGGTTACCGTCACGCTCGGCAGCCGTGCAGCAAGCGATCCGGATGCTGCGCTACCCCGATCTCGAGCAGGACTACACCGCCGCCTGGGACGAGTGGGCGTCCTCGGGTGAGCAGGCGGAATGGGACACGACGGCGCCCGACGGGCTGGCCGATGCTGCGCGGTGACATCTGCCTGACCGATCTCGAGCCAGTGCGAGGAAGTGAAGCGAACAAGCGCCGGCCGGCCGTCATCGTCAGCAACGACCGTCCCAACGCCGCGGCGGAACGCGCTGGTCGCGGGGTGGTCACCGTCGTTCCCGTGACGAGCAATGTCGCCCGGGTCTTCCCGTTCCAGACCCTCCTGCCGGCCGATGCGACGGGCCTGCGCGTCGACTCCAAGGCACAAGCCGAGCAGATTCGCTCCGTCAGTCTCGAACGCGTCGGGCCCGTCGTAGCCCGAGTCCCGACACAACTGATGGCCGAACTCGACGACGCCCTGCGCCTGCACCTCCAGCTGTAGCCGAAAGACACCGATCGCGCAGGCTAGCGGTCCCTCCGGAGCGGGCTGGCACGGGCCCAGTCAGGCGCCGGCGAACGACCGCCAGTCCCGCTCGACGAGGCGAGCGGTGCCTGCTCGCGCCGCCAGCCCGGCTGCGGCTGCCGCGGAGCGCGAGCGGATCTCAGCCTCGTCGGCCGTAGCCAGTACCCCGCCGTCCACCACGAGCCGGCCGTTGACGTAGACCCGCTCGACCTCGTCGCCACGCTGGCTGTAGACCAGCGACGACACCGCCGCGTGCACGGGCGTCACGCACAGGTTGGCCATGTCGAGCACCACGATGTCGGCCCGTTTGCCGACCTCGAGCGACCCGATCTCGTCAGCCATGCCGAGGGCACGGGCGCCGTCGAGGGTGGCCATCTCGAGCGCTTTCTCCGCCGTCATGATCTGCGGATCGCGATGTACGCCCTTGTGCAGGAGCGCAGCGAACTTCATCGCCTGCAGCATCGAGTGATTCGATGATGAAGCCGGACCGTCCGAGGCCAGCCCGACCGTGATCCCGCGCCGGTGCATCGCGGGCACGGGCGCGAAGCCCGACCCGAGGTAGAGGTTGGAACACGGGTTGTGCGACACCTTGGTGTCCGACTCGGCGATCACGTCGAGGTCATGTGCGTCGACCTGCACGCAGTGCGCCGCCAACAGGTCTGGGCCCAGCAGCCCGGTGTGCGCGGCGAACGGCACGTCCCGCATTCCGAACCGGCGGACGGACTCCTCGACATCGAACGGTGACTCCGCGAGGTGCATCGTCACGAGCGCGCCGGTCCGGTCGGCGAGCGCCCGGGTCTCGCGCAGCGTCGGCTCGTCCACCGACCAGCTCATGCACGGCGCCAGCCCGACGGTGACCCGCGACCCCGGCCGGTTCCATTCGCCGATCAGGCGCTCAGCGTCGGCCAAGGCCGCGTCCAGAGGCTCGATCAGTTCAGACGGTGTGCCGACGTCATCGCCCGCGGTCATGTATCCGCGTGCCATCACGCCCCGGATCCCGACCCTCGACATTGCGGCTGTCACCGCGTCCGCGAGCCCGCCGCGCGGGTGCACGTACATGAAGTCGAGCAGCGTTGTCGTCCCGGTGGTCAATGCCTCGGCGCACCCGTGCAGCGCCCCGGCGTAACAATCCTCCGGCGTGAGCTGCGCCGCTGAGGGACCGGTCATCGCCAGGAACCAGTCCGACAGCACGCGGTCGTCGCCCAGCCCCTTGAGCAGGGTCTGGAACAGGTGGGTGTGGGTGTTGACGAACCCCGGAACGACGACCCGCCCGCAACAGTCGACGACATCGGCGTCCGGGTAGGCGGCGGCGATCTCACTGGCGCTTCCGACGGCCAGGATCGCGTCGGTGAACGCCACCGCCCCGTCGCTCAGCACCCGGCGAGCGCCGTCCACGGTGATGACGGTCGCCCCGGAGAGCACGGTGACGACCCCGCCGCCCGGGATCCGCGCTCCGTCGCTCACGTCGGAGTACCGGCACTCGCAGCCTGAATGAGCGCCCACACGGTGGCCGGCTTCAGGGGGGTCCGGGTGACGGTCGCCCCCAGGTGCTCGATCGCGTCGGCGACGGCGTTGGCCACCGCGGCGTGCCCCCCGATCGCGCCGCCCTCACCCATGCCCTTGACCCCCAGGGGGTTCAGTGGGGACTTGCTCTCCAGGTGCCCGATCTCGATGTCGGGCACGTCAAGGCTGCCCGGCATCAGATAGTCCATGAACGACGTCGACTGCGGCTGGCCGTCGGAGGCGTACACCAATTCCTCCATCAGGGCGCCGCCCAGGCCCTGGGCCACGCCGCCGGCAATCTGCCCCTCGGCGTTGCGGGGGTTGATGATCGTGCCCGCGTCGTTCACGACGACGTAGCGGGTCACGGTCGTGTAGCCGGTGTCCGGGTCGACCTCGGCCTCGGCGATGTGGATGCCGTAGGAGTAGGGCGCTGCCATGTTCTCGAAGTACTGCACCGATTCCAGGTCCGGCTCCATCCCCTCCGGCCGGTTGCCGCCCGGCGTGGCGGCGGACGCGATCTCCGGCCAGCTCACCCGCGACGTCGGGACGCCCTTCAGCGAGGCGTAGCCGTCCTCCAGGACGAGGTCGTCCTGGTCGGCCTCCAGGAGGTGGGCGGCCAGCGCCAAGGCCTTCTCGCGCACCTTCGTCGCGGCCATCACCACCGCGGTCCCGGCCATGACGGCGTTGCGGCTGGCGTAGGTGCCCATGCCGTGCGCGAGCCGTCCGGTGTCTCCGAACACGACCTTGATCGAGTCGTGCGGCACCTGCAGCTCGTCCGCGGCGATCTGGGCGAGCATCGTCGCCGTGCCCTGCCCCTGCGGCGCAGCGCCGGAATTTATGGTGACCTCGCCGGTGGGATCGACGCGCACGCTGCCGCCCTCGAAGGGCCCGGTGCCGGTCAGCTGGTGGTACACGCAGATGCCCAGCCCGATGAGCCGGCCCTCGGTGCGGGCTGCCTCCTGCCGCGCGGCGAAGCCGGTGTAGTCGACCATCTCCAGCGCCTTTTCGAACGCCGCCGGGAAGTTCCCGCTGTCCAGGACGACGGCGGCCTCCAGCGAGACCAGGCCGGTGTCGTAGGGCAGTTCGGCGGGCGTGAGCAGGTTCTTGCGGCGCAACTCGGCCCGGTCCATGCCCAGTTCGCGGGCGACGATGTCGAGCAGCCGTTCCCGGGCGAAGGTGGCCTCGGGCGCGCCGGCCCCGCGATAGGCCGACGCCGGCGCCTTGTTCGTGGATGCGCAGACCGCCTCCACCCGGAGGGCGGGCACCCGGTAGATCCCGGCAAGGCTCGTCGCGGCCAGCGACGCGTTGACGAGCCCGAGCGGGCGCTGATAGGCGCCGCAGTCGGTGATGTGGCGGGCGCGCAGGCCCAGGATCGTGCCGTCGTTCTGCACAGCGATGTCGACCTCGTGGATTTGCTCCCGGGAGTGGGCGATGCTCAGGAAGTGCTCGTTGCGGTCCTCGATCCACTTCACCGGTCGGCCGATGCGGGTCGCGGCGAACGGAACCAGGAAGTCCTCGGGATAGAAGTCGGCCTTGATCCCGAACCCGCCGCCGATGTCGGGAATGACCACCCGGATTGCCCGCGCCGGGACGCCGAGCATCCCGGCAAGGACCGTTCGCACCGTGTGCGGCCACTGGGTGGAATCCCACACCGTCATCTCGCCCGTGACGGGGTCGCGATGGCCGACGACGCCGCGCGTCTCCATGGGGACGCCGGTGTAGCGCTGCATATCCAGCCGCTGGCTGATCACCCGGTCGGCGCCGGCGAAGGCAGCCTCGACGTCGCCGTTCTCGTAGATCAACGTCGCCGCCACGTTGTCCGGAGCGTTGTCGTGAAGGACCGGTGCCCCGGGCTGGATCGCGGCGTAGGCGTCCACCACTGCTTCGAGCGGCTGGTACTCCACCTCGATCAGTTCGAGCGCGTCCTCCGCGACATGCCGGCTGTCCGCGACGACGACCGCGATCCCCTCGCCGACATATCGCACGGTGTCGATGGCCAGCGGATACTGCGGAGCCGGTCGGAAGGAGTCAGGTGCGTAGAAGAACGGGATGCCCGGCGGGTTCGGTCCCAGGTCGGTGGCGGTGAACACGTCGACCACGCCGGCCATGCTGCGGGCGGCGCTGACATCGACCGACACCACGCGGGCGTGTGCGTGCGGGCTGCGCAGCACCGCCATGTGTAGCAGCCCCGGGAATTGGAGGTCGTCGAGGTAGGCGGCCTCGCCGCGCAGTAGGCGCGGGTCCTCGGTGCGGTTGACGCTCGCACCGACCATCTTCACGCCCATCTCAGCGCTCCCATGCCTGGTCGGCGGCCTGGATCGAGCGCACGATGCCCTGGTAACCGGTGCACCGGCAGAGATTGCCCGACAGTGCCTCCCGGATCTCCGGTTCGCTCGCCTGGTGCTTGTGCTGCAAGAAGTCGTACGCGGTGAGCAGGATGCCTGAGGTGCAGAAGCCGCACTGCAGACCGTGGTTGTCCCAGAACGCCTGTTGGATCGGGTGCAGATCCTCGCCGGAGAGCGGGGCCAGGCCCTCGACCGTGGTCAGCTCGGCGCCGTCGGCCTGGACGGCGAACAGCAGGCAGGCTCTGATCGGGTCACCGTCCATCAGGATCGTGCACGCTCCGCAGACGCCGTGCTCGCACCCGACGTGCGACCCGGTCAGACCGAGGTCTTCCCGGAGGAAGTCGACCAGCGACCGGCGCACCGCAACCGTTCGTTCGTGCACGGCTCCGTTAACCGTCACCGTGATCGTTCGTTCGCGGAGGCCGACGTTCCGGGCCGCTGCGGGTTGCGCTGTGGATTGCGCGGTGGGTTGCGCTGTGCGTTCCTCGACGTCCATCGTCCTTCTCGCTCTCCCGGCCGGTCGTGGTCCGGCCTGAATCGTGTCGTCGTCAGGTCTGCCGGTGCTGGCTTCCTCAGGCCGCCGACGTCCGGGCGGCACCGGGCGTCCCGGTCGCCTCGGCCAGGGCCCGCTGCAGCAGGTGTCGGGCCAGGTGGCGTCGGTATTCGGCGGGGCCGTGGATGTCAGGCGGCGGGTCGAGCTCGGCCGCGAAGTTTCCGGCGAGCTCGGCGATGGTGCCCGCGTCGGGCTCGCTCCCGATCAAGCCGTCGACGATGCTGTGCGCCTGCACCGTGCTGGCTGCCGCGCCTGCGAGGGCAACCCCGGCCCGGGTGACCCGCCCGTCGCTGCGGGCCACCACCGCCGCCACTGCGACCTGCGCGAAGTCGCCGCGTCGGCGGCTGACTTCGAGGAAACAACTGCGGGTACCGCTCGGCCAGGCCGGCACCCGGATCTCGGTGAGCAGTTCGTCCTCGGCCAGGGAGGTGGTGAAGTAACCCTCGAAGAATTCCTCCGGGGCCACCTCCCGCGTGCCGTCGGCGCGCTGCACGACCAAGGTGGCGCCCAGCGCGCTGACTGCGGCGGGAAGTTCGGCGGCGGGGTCGGCGTGGGCCAGGCTCCCGCCCACGGTCCCCCGGGTGCGGATCTGCACGTGTCCGACGTGCCCGACCGCCTCATGCAGCAGGCCCCATGCGCCCTCGGCTGTCGGGTTCGCCTCGAGGGTTCGCTGCCGCGTCATCGCGCCGATGCGGAGCGTGCCGTCCTCGACCGCGATCCCGTCGAGACCGGCCACGTGGTTGATGTCGACCAGCTGAGCCGGCCTTGCCAGCCGGAAGTTGAGCATCGGCACAAGGCTCTGGCCGCCGGCAAGCACCTTCGCGTCGCCGCCGTACTCGCGCAACAGCTCGAGGGTCTCCGGGATGCTCGTCGGGGTGAAATAGTCGAACAGGCCTGGTTTCACGGGGTTCCCCTGTCCTGATGCGCCTGCCTGAGGCGCCTGCCTGATGCGCCGTCCTGATCCGCCGGTGGTACCGAGTCCTGGTCCTGGTCCCCGGCTGCCCGGAGACGATGCCGTCGCCGTCCATCGTGCTCAGGGCGGCGCTCCGCGCGCCATGGACGTTGTGGAGCGAATTGAGACGACAGGCTGGACGTTCTGTCCACCGCCTGGTGAGCTTGTCACCGTGCCGCTCACCCTTGCCCAGGTCGTGGCCCTCGACGTCGTGCAACGCGCCGCGCCCGAGGTGGTGGTGGGTGCCGAGCTGCTCGACCGGCCGGTGCGCTGGGTGCACACCAGCGAACTGGCCGAGGCGCCCTACCTGCTCAAGGGCGGCGAGCTGCTGCTCACCACGGGCCTGGGCATCAGCGGACGCGGCCCGCTCGGCGAGGCTGCCTACGTGGCCGCGCTGGCTGAGCGGGGCGTGGCGGGGCTGGCGCTCGAGCTAGGCTGGACCTACCTGGAGGTGCCGCCCGCACTGGTCGCCGCTTGCCGCGAACATGCGCTGCCGCTGGTCGTACTTCATGAGGTCTTTCCTTTCGTGGAGGTCACCGAGCAAGTGCAGTCGGCCATCCTGGAGCAGAGGACGGCCGGCATCCGACGGGAGCGCGACATCCGGGAGGTACTCACTGACGCGCTTATCGACGGCGCCGGAGCGCAGGAGCTCACGGCGGTGCTCGCCGATCTGACCTCCGCGCCGGTGGTCGTGACCACCGCCGATGGGGCGTTGGTCGCGGCTACCGGGGTGCGTCGGGACGGCTCCGGGCGACGGGGACGTCCCGTCGCCCGCCGCGACGTCGTCCTGCTGGATCGCCACTGGGGCCAGGTCGCCGTCCTGCCGCCTGCCGTCGCTGATGATCCGCTGGTGCATGCGGCGTGCACGTACGGCGCCGAGGCCCTCGCTCTGGCGCTGTTGCGCTCGCCCGCCGGTGGTGATCTCGAGGTACGACGACGGCAGCTGGTCGATGATCTCACCGAGCGGCGCTGGCGTTCCCCGGGGGAGCTGGTCGCCCGGGCGGGCGTGCTCGGGCTGCCGTTCACCGCCGGCGGCCGCTACGCAGCCCTGGTGGTCACCGACCTCGGGACGGCCGATCCGGCTGCCGTCGTACGGGCGACGGTGGGCGCGGTGGCTCCGGGTACCGCGCTGGTCGCCGAGGTAGGGGAAGACGTCGTTGCCGTGGTCCGGACCTCGGCCGAGATGGCCGCCGCGATCGCCGTGCTCGGTGCGGTGGACGGGCTGGCAGGCGCCTCACCGCGGGTGGTCGCCGGCCCGGTCGTCGACCGGCTGGAGGATGTCGACCGGTCGATCGCCCGAGCCCGGGCTGCGCTGGCCCTTACCCCAGGCGGGGCGCGGGTGGTGTCGGCGGCCGGCATGTCTGCGGCGCTACTTCTGGCCGGGGTGCGCGATTCAACTCTGGCCGGGCAACTGGTCCGCGAGGAGATCGGTCGCCTGATCGACCACGACGCGGCCCACGGCAGCGAGCTGGTGCGGACCCTGCGTGTCTATCTGCAGCACTCCTCGTCGAAGGTGCGGACGTCTCGGGCACTGCGGCTACGGCGCCAGACGCTCTACGGCAGGCTGCAGCGCATCGAGGAGCTGATCGGCGACATCTCCGCGCCGCACCGGCACAGCGCCCTCGTGCTGGCGCTGGCGCTCGACGACCTCGGCTGAGTGCTACCGCGTTATCTCAGCGGCCGGTGAGCCGATCGAGAGGGCCGCCCACCCAGCTTTCGCGACGAGTTCCTGCGGCTCGAGCCCGTAGTCGGCCAGAGTCTGCGCATGCTCGCCGGTGTGTCCAACCGATCGGGTAACTTCCGGTCGGCCTGCGATGACCGCATGTCGTGCCGGCGACGGGCAGTCGACTGAACTTGACTCATCGGATGCCGATACATGGGTGTGTCTGCGAATGTGACCTCGCCACCTCGAAGAACGGGTCCCGTGACGATCATCTCTAACCTGGTCGGCGCGCTGCTCGGGGTCGCCGGCGTCGTACTGGCCGGGGCACCCGCCGCGAACGCCGTCAATCCCGCTCCGATCGTCGTCGCGCACCGGGGCGGCGCCTACGCCTACCCGGAGAACACCTATCCGGGTATGGTCGCGGCCGCCCAAGCAGGTCAGATACTGGAGACGGACGTCAGGTTTACCTCCGATCACGTGGCTGTCCTCGCGCACGACCAGGACACGACCCGCGTGTTCTACTGCAGCGGCCACAATTACATGATCTCGGTGACCCCGTTCGAAGTGCTCAACCGTGACTGTCTGACCCGGCACACGCTGTCGCGGACAGGCGCGCAGTACCACCTCGCTCGTTACACCTCCGTTCTGTTTGCCGTGAAAGGCATTCGCAACGTCCGTGTCTGGCCGGAAATAAAGACCCAGCTCGATGACGCCGACGCGCGACGTTTTCTCGGGCCGCTCATCACCGATGGGCTGATCACGCGCGCCCGCGTCACCTCGTTCGACGGTCCGTCGCTCAAGCTGATCCGCCGCGCGGCGAGCTACGACTTCAACGTGACGAGCATGCACACGCTGCTCTACGAGTACGGGCAAGGTGTCGCGCTGTCGGTGGCCCTGTCCTACGGCGTGGA
The DNA here is from genome assembly GCA_038207565.1 of Mycobacteriales bacterium. Classification (GTDB taxonomy): domain Bacteria; phylum Actinomycetota; class Actinomycetes; order Mycobacteriales; family Jatrophihabitantaceae; genus JALZAI01. The sequence goes on along the minus strand of JBBQZQ010000019.1, from coordinate 64,570 downwards.
CGCTATCGGGCCGTCCTACTACACCGTCCACGTCCAGATCGGGGCGGTCCAGAACGCCCACGACCGCGGTGTCGGCGTGGCCGTCTACAACGCCGAAGATCAGACACGCTGGGCGAACCTGCGCAGCCTCGGTGTCGACTGGACCATCACCAACCACCCGACGGCATATCAGGTGTGGGCCCGCTCGTGACCGGCTGAGACCGCGGTGGCGAGGCTCAATGATCGCTTTCGGACGCGAGGTGCGCGCTCTCGTGCTCGCCGTCGCGGTCGGACTCGGCGCGGTGCGCCCGGATCCGCCATACGATCAGCGCGATCAACACCAGGCCGAGCACGACCAGGGCGCTGACCCGACCGACGGACTTCTCCACGGCCTTGTAGGAATTGCCGGTCACGTATCCGAGCACCCCGAATCCGGCGCCCCATACGAGCCCCCCGGCCGCGTTGAACGCAAGGAATCGCAGGTAGCGCATGCGGGCAGTGCCGGCCAGGGCCGGCATCACGGCACGAAAGAACGCCACGAATCTGGCGAGGAAGACGGCCGATCCGCCGCGGCGGCGCAGGAGATCCTGGGCGTCGTCCAGGCGGCGGCGTCGCTTGTCCAACACGCGCAACTGCAGGATGCGGACGCCGACGTGGCGACCGATCTCGTAGCCCACCGTGTCACCGACGATGGCGGCGGCCACGACCAAGACGATCATCAGCCACAGCTGCACGCGGCCCTGGCTGGCGATGACACCGCCGAGTACCGCGGCCGTTTCGCCCGGGATCACGAACCCGACAAACAGCGCGTCCTCGACGAAGACCAGGGCGGTGACCACCACGTAGACCAGAACGGCATTCAGGGTGAACAACCGGTCGACGAGGCTTGTCATTCTCGACGCCCGTCAGCGCCCGTCAGCGCCCGTCCCCTGGGCACCACCCGTTCGGTGAGTACTCGGCGCAGCGGGTCGGCCCGCGGGTCGCGACAGCGCTGACGTGCCCGCGTTCGCGGCGGGCACCGGTCGAGCCGCGGCTGCCGGGCCGGCGGCGAGCAGTGGGCGGAGCGGGGTTGCGGCGAGGCGGGTGAGCAACCACGTCAGCAGCGGAACGGCGGCGAACCTGCCGATCACGATCACGGCGGCGCCCACGACGAGACCGGCAATCACGTCGTGCGGGTAATGCGCGCCGACGTAGACCCGGCTGAAGGCGAGCAGCAGGGCGGCGATCCACGCGGCGAGCCCGAGTCGGCGGTTGACGAAGTACAAGCCTGCGGCAACCGCACCGGCCATGGTGGCGTGATCGGAGGGGAACCCGTAATCACTTGAGCGGTCAACCAGTAGCAGCATGTGCGGGATGCTCGCGTAGGGTCGTTTCTCGGCGACGGCGCTCACGATCGGTTGGTTCACCCCGACCGCGACGAGGGTCCCAAGCGCCGCCCATACGGCTGCAGCCATCATCTTCGGATCGCGCCGCCGCCGGGCGAGCCACCAGCCGGCGAGCAACAGCAGCGCCAGAATCGCGATGCCGAGCGTGCCGGCATAGAACGTCATCGCCCCGTGCAGCCACCCGGTGCGGCGGGCGAAGCGGTTGATCAGCAGGAAGTCCCCCGCGTCGCCGAGATAGTGGTCAGCTGTCAGCAACGCCGTTCTCCATTTCCGTGTCATGGGCCGAACGGGTGACGCCGTGCCTGCGGCGGCGCGAGCGCAGCGCCTCGAACGCCAGCGGCAGCAGCGAGACGACGATGATGACCGCGATGATGGGCAGCAGGTACCGGTCGACGTTGTGGATGCTCGAACCCAGCCAATAGCCGGCCAGCGTCACCCCCAACGACCACAGCAAGCCGCCGATGACCTGCCACAGCGTGAACACCCGAGCCGGGACGGCGACGATGCCGGCCAACGGATTAAGCACCGTCCGCACGATCGGGACGAAGCGGGCCAGCACGATCGCCCGGGCGTAGCCGTAGCGCGCCAGGTAGGTTTCTGCGCGGTCGCGCCCGTCGCGTAACCGCGGCCGGTCGGCAGACTCGAACAGCGGCGGACCGGCGCGGCGACCGATCAGGTAACCGGTCTGGGCTCCCGCGCAGGCCCCGATCGCGGCAGCGACCAGCACCCCGGCCAGCGGCAGGTGCAGCGCGGCCGTCGCCGGTGCGGCCGCGAGGACCCCGGCGGTGAACAGCAGCGAGTCACCCGGCAGGAAGAATCCGATCAGCAGCCCGGTCTCGGCGAACAGGACCACGCCCACTCCGAGCGCCCCGAAGGAGGACAGCAACGAATGTGGGTCCAGCAGGTTGACGGCCACACTTGACATCGCGGCGTTCATCGAGTCACCGCGCTCAACGAGCCACCGATACGGCCCACTCCACCGCGACAACCCGGCCCCGCCCGGCGGCCCTGGCCGTCCCGGACACGGCGGTCGAGGACCTGCGTCTCGTCACGAAGCTGCACCTCAGCACCCTTCCCCATCTCCTACATACACGTAGGAGACTACCCCTACTATGCTGTAGGAGCGGCGCTGGCCCTCCTCGGGGGCTCGGCCGACCGAGTGAACCGGACAGGAGCTGCCAGGATGGCACGACGTGCGAAGGGCAGCCTCGAATCGGAGGTGCTCGCGGCGCTGTGGGCGGCGGATCGACCGCTGACCGCAGGCGAGGTCGCTGACTCGCTTGCCGGCGGGCTTGCCTACACCACGGTGCAGACCATCCTCACTCGCCTGCACGCAAAGGGCGCGGTACGCCGTGAACTCAACGGTCGCGCCCATGCCTATACGCCGTTGTTGGACGATGCCGGCCTGGCTGCCGAGCGGATGCGGGTCATGCTGGACAAGGGCGGCGATCGTGCCGCGGTGCTCACCCGGTTCCTGAACACCCTGACCCGTGAGGACGAGGCGACGTTGGCCGCACTGTTGGACCGCGACCGAACGGGAGGTGAGCGCTGATGTCGCTGTCGATTTACCTGTCTCTCCTGCTGACCGGCGCGTTCGGGTTCGCCGCGCCCGGGTTGGCCCGCACCCTGCCGCCGGGGATATCGACGTGGTTGTTGTCCGGAGGGGGTGTCCTGGCGGCCGTCGGCTCCAGCGCGTCGCTGGCGCTGCTCGCCTTCCCGCTGATCGCTCAGACACCGGGACTGTCCGCTTTCGGCCACTGGTCAGGCTCGGCGCTGCGCCACCATGACCCGGTTGCCGCGCCGGTCGGCGTCCTGGCCGCCGTCGCGGTCGTGCTGCTGGCGGCGCGGTTCCTCATGGCCGCTACCAGGCGACTGGCCGCGGTTCGCGACGCCTACCGGCTCGCCGGTTCGCTGCCCGACATCGACAGTGAACTCGCGGTGCTCGACACGGCCGAGCCGGTCGCGATGGCGGTGCCGGGGCGGCCCGGCCGCATCGTCGTCAGCACCGGTCTACTGCGCAGTCTCGACGGTGCCCAGCGTCGCGCCCTGTTGGCCCACGAGCGGGCGCACTTGCACCACCGCCACCACGTCCACCAGAGTGTCGCGCACCTCGCCGCGGCGGTGAACCCCCTGCTCTGCCGCCTGCCAGGGGCCCTCGCACTGTCCTGTGAACGCTGGGCGGATGAGGACGCCGCCGCTGCGGGCCGGCGCGAGACCGTCGCTGACGCCCTCACCCGCGCCGCTACCAGGCCCCGCGTCGCCGGGCCCGCCGTCGTTCTCGGTGCCGCCGTCGCCGACGTCGCGGACCGGGTCCAGGCGCTGCGCTGCCCGGCGCCGCGGCTCACCCTGTGGCGGGTCGCCCTGCTCGTCGGCCTCCTGGCCGCCACTGCGGCAGCGGTCGCTGAGGCGATGTACGACACCGAACGGCTCTTCGAACTCGCGCAGTCGGCCTACCGCATCGGACACCGCTGAACCCCGTGCCTGGCGACGGGGACACGCTTTGCGCGACCGGCGATCGTGCCGGGGTGACAGCCGCGGTCAACAGGATCAGCCCGGTGCGGTTCATCGTGGGATTCGGCATCGTCTCGGCGCTCGCCGACATGGTGTACGAGGGTGCCCGCTCGATCATCGGCCCCTACCTCGGCTCACTCGGCGCGACCGCAGCCGTCGTCGGCCTGGTCACCGGCGCCGGCGAGGCCGCCGCTCTGGTACTGCGCCTGTTCACCGGAAGACTCGCCGACCGGCTCGGCCGACCGTGGCCACAGACCGCGCTCGGCTACGCCCTCACCGCGATCTGCGTGCCGCTGCTCGCGATCTCCGGCGGCCTAGTCGCAGCCGGGCTGCTCTACAACGGCGAACGGGTGGGCAAGGCGGTGCGTACCCCCGCCCGCGACTCGATGCTCGCTCATGCCTCCGCCGAGATGGGCCGCGGCTACGCCTTCGGCCTGCACGAGGCTCTGGACCAGATCGGCGCGATGGCGGGGCCACTGCTGATCGCGCTCATCCTGACCCTGGGCGGGCACTACCGGTTGGCGTTCGCGCTGCTGGCCATCCCGGGCGTGCTCGCACTGCTGGCCCTGGCCCGGTTGCGCCGAGCCGCGCCCGACCCGATGCTCTGGGAACCTGCCGCGCAGGTGTCGGAGCAGAAGAAACTTCGCCTCGAAGCCGGGCTGCCGAGACAGTTCTGGCAGTACGCGGCCTTCTCCGCCGCCACCATGCTCGGCTTCTCCACCTGGGCGGTGCTCGCCTTCCATCTCACCTCCCGCCACCTGGTCTCCGCATCACTCGTCCCCGTTCTCTACGCCCTGGCCATGGCCGCAGCGTCCGCCGCCGCAGTCGGGTTCGGCCGGATCTACGATCGCGTCGGACTGCGCGGACTGCTCGTCCTCCCCGCACTCGCGCTCGCCGTCCCCCTGCTCTCCTTCTCCACCACCACCGGCCTGTTCATCGCCGGCACGGTCGTCTGGGGAAGCGGAATGGGCATCCACGACGCGACCATGCGCGCCGCCGTCGCCGACTTCGTTCCCCCTCATCGCCGCGGCGCCGGCTACGGCACCTTCACCGCCATCTACGGCCTGGCCTGGCTCGCCGGCGCAGCCATCATCGGCCTGCTCTACGAGCACAGCATCACGATCACGGTGATCTTCGTCGCAGCGGTGCAGATCGGTGCGCTGCTGCTGCTGCTCCCGCTCCTGCGTCGTGGCAAACCGCCACCCTGAGTAACCGGTGGCCGCGGGCGCCGACGAGGTGGATCAGCTCTCGTCGGACGTCAGCGCCACCAGGTCGACACCGGTGACCCGGTGCGGGTCGATCGGGACTCCCGCCTGCGGGTCGTCATCGGTCGCCGCGCTGAAGACCACCGGCGCATCCAGCTCGATGGCGTGTTCAATGCGCCGTTCGAGTGCCTGACGGGCTGTCTCGGCGTCGCTCGGACGGTAATCGGTCAGCGTGAGGCGTAGTGGTTCTTCATCCGTACCGAAGTTGACGTGCAAGGCGTAGTCACTCATCCACCGATCCTGCCCCACGCCAGCCCTTCTCACGCCCCGAGCCTCCGGCGCCACGCCCTGCTCACCGAACGACACCGGCCCGCGCCTCGTCGTGCGGCGCGGGCCGGTGTCGTCTTCGTCGTGCAATAACCGTCAGCTCGGCCATTCGGCGAAGCTGACCTCACCGCCGCGGACCTCGACCTCGAGCTGCACGGGACCGTCTGGACGTACGTACAGCTCGTAGCGCCCTTCGTCCAGGCCGTCGAAGACCGCCGAGTGGACCCGGCCGGACGGCGTCGGCCGAGACACCACGCCAACGTGGCGCAGCGGCTCGATCGAGAGCCGCGGCACCGGCCGGATCTCGATCTCGGACCCTTCGAGCTGGGCATCGGACATCGTGAGGATCAGCGCCCCGATGTCACCGCCGATATCCAGGAGCACCGCTCCCTGCCCTGCGTTCGCGTTGTGGTGCTCCGGTTCGCCGTGCTCGTGGATGTGTGCGTGGTGATGCTCGGCTACCTGGTGGTCCCCGCTCACGTGTGCGGCACGGCGGGCATCGTCTGGTAGCCACCCGCCGGCGTGCCCAGGTACGGGAAGTACTCCGACGTGGGTGTGTTCGTGTTGGTGGTCCCGTCGGTCAACCCGCCCGCGGCGGCGTCGGGCGTGTAGCTCGGATCCACCAGTCGGATGGTCGCCCCGGCGATGGCCCGCAGTTCGATCGCGACCACGTCGTCGTTGGGACGCCGACCGTTCGGGAACCCGGCGAGGTCGTTGCCGAGAATGCCCAGGTTGTTCGGGCTCGCCGACGGCTTGACCGCGACGTTGAGCCGCAGCATGTCCGCCTTCGTCGTACCCGTGAAGTTCTGGAACCCGGGGATGATGCCAGAAGGGATTCCGGTCAGCAGGATCGCGTCGAGGTCGGCCCGCGACTTCGTGTAGGCAGCCAGATGCGGGAACACCCCGGGGTAGAGCACCGGCAACAGGCCGGCCAGTTCCGGGTGGTCGACGAACTGGGCGTACTGGAGGTCCTGCGACGGGGGGTCGGCGTTCCAGCCGTCCTTCATCGACATCGGGATGAGCACCTCGTTGAACAGCGGGTTGCCCAACCGTGAGACCTGAACGGACTTGCCGAACGACTCCCACATGCCGTCGCCGTTGAAGACGCGCGAAGCCCGGCGGTACGCGCTCGTCCACACGCCGACGACGGACTTGGCGGCCATGATGTTGGTCGGCATCGAGTGGTCGCGGGTGAGGTCAGTGATCGGCACCTGCAGGGCGATCGAGTGCACGTTGTAGCCCTGCAAACCGTTCACGCCGTCGGCCATGGGCAACGGGATGAGGTGGGCCGGGTTGAAGGGACGCAGTGCGCCGAGGTCGAAGACGCTGCCGAGGTCGACGTGGAACGCGTCCGAGCGCTGACCGGCGAAGACCTTGCGCCCGCCCGCGAGGGTGTGGATGGCCGCCGCGGTGAAGGTGTCGCGGTAGTTGGGAGTGCTGCGCACGCCGACGTTCACCGGCGGGACCTTGAATCCGGCGCCCAGGTTGAGGACCTGCTGGGTTCCGTCGGGGCGCTGCTCGAAGCGGGTCACCGAGTAGTACTGCGGGCGGTTCCAGTTCTTGGAACTGATGCTTGTGATAGGCCCGGTGTTGTAGAGGAACGTATCGGGGTTGCGGACCTTCGTCAGGAAACGGAACTCGTACATGACATTGGCGACGCCGTCGCCGTCGTTGTCGATGTTGATGCGGTAGCTGACGTCGTCACCGAACTCGTAGAAGTTCGGACCGCCGTCCGGCGCCTGCAGCGGAATGTAGTTGGCGATCATCGTCACCGAGTCCGGCCGGTGGGGACTGACGAACGCGTACACGTCGGTCGAGTCCGCGACCGGGTCCTTCGAGATTTCCGGTGCTTCGCGATGTGAAGACATGATCAGCCCAACTTTCCGGTGGCACGCTGTAGGCGGATGACGAGTTCGCGGTCGCGCACGACCGTGCTGTTCTCGCCCGTGTGGATGTGCAGTTCTGCGCCATCCGGGTCGGCGATGTGAACGAGCATCGGCTTGGCGTCGCGAGGCGCCTGGAGTGGTGTGGCGGCGTCCGCACTGCCGGGCAGTGCGGCCAGTACGCCGGCGGCGACTGTTCCGGTTCCTGTGACGAGCAGAAAATCTCGCCGTGAAGCCTTAGGCATGAAGGGTGGTTCCTCTCTGAGGAGGTTGCGAGCGGGACGCGCCCGACCTCGCGACTGCTGGTCTGATTCGACATCGATGTGTCGAGCGGCGGAAGTCCCCTCACCCCTCTCGAGCCAACCACGATCGTGGCGCACGCCGCTGATGCACTTGGTGGGGACGAACAGACCCCATGACCCAGGTATTCGAGGGCGGTTCACAACCGGTTCCGACGAAGCACGCTTGGGCACGGATTGTCCGGGTCCAGCAGCACGTGAGCAGTATCCGCGCGAACGACGGTGAACGTGGCCGAGCAGCGGCACCTCACCTCGCGGGCTGGCGGCTCGCCCTGAACAGCTGCTACGGGTGGTGCGGTCCCACGCGGTCCCACGCGGTCCCACGCGGTCCCACGCGTTCCCACGCGTTCCCACGCGTTCCCACGCGTTCCCACTCGTCCCAACGCGTTCCGCGGGACGTGGTCAGCGCGGTTGGATTCCGATGATCACGGTGGCGCCGAGATCTCCCGAGCGGGCCACCTGCGGGATCAAGCCTGCTCGCGTGGCTGCTTCGAGAGCTTGCGCTACCTGTCGCTCGGTCGACTCGATGACCACGTGCCCACCCGGCGCGAGCCACTGCGGCGCGTCGGCGAGCACCCGCCGCATCACGTCCTGCCCGTCCATCCCGCCGTCGAGCGTCACCCGGGGCTCGTGATCGCGAGCTTCGGACGGCAGCAGCCCGATGGCATCGGTGGGCACGTACGGGACGTTGGCCAGCAGCACGTCCACGCGACCTCGCAACGACACGGGCAACGGGTCGAACAGGTCGCCCTCGTACACGGCGCCCGAAGCACCGACATTTCGCCGGGCGCAGCGCACCGCGGCGGGGTGGATGTCGGACGCATGGAGCTCAACGAGGCCCGCGCCTGCGCCACCCAGCACCGCCGACAAGGCCAGCCCCAACGCACCGGAACCGCAACACAGGTCGATGACGACGGGATGCGTGGCGTCGAGGAGAGCGGCGGCACACGCCACGAGGAACTCGGTGCGCCGGCGCGGCACGAACACCTCTGGCTCGACGGCGATGCGCAGTCCGCAGAACTCGGCCCACCCGACGACCTGCTCGAGGGGCAGTCCGGCGGCCCGCCGCGCCACCATGGCTCCCAGCTCGACAGGCGTCTGCGCCGCCGCGAACAACACGTCCGCTTCGTCCTCGGCGAACACGCAACCGGCTGCGCGGAGCCGACCGACGACGGCGGCGTGCGGCAGGGGTGACGCGGTAGCGGGCAAGTCGGCAACCCTACGCCGATCCGGGCCTAGGCTGAGCGCCGTGACGGCGGGGGTGCACATCGACGAGTCGTCCACCGTCGCACCGTTCGAGCAGGTGCGGACGCAGCTGGCAGCCGGGATCGGTGACGGCTCGCTCGTCGCCGGCACCCGGTTGCCCAGCGTCCGCGCACTGGCTCAGGAACTAGGCCTGGCTACCAACACCGTAGCCAGGTCCTACCGCGAGCTGGAGATGTCAGGACTCGTCGAGACGCGGGGACGCGGCGGCACGATCGTGACTGCCGCAGGGGACGAGGGCCGCGCGAGGCTGCGGGATGCCGCGGTCGGGTACGCAGCGCTCGCGCACGCCTATGGCGTCGGCGGGGACGAAGCGCTGGAGGTCGTCCGGGTGGCTCTTGGCGTGGATGCCTGACGTCGGGGGAGACTCGCAGGGGGCCCGGTTGGAGGGCAATGCGGGTGGGCAGGCTGAGGGTGGACGTCGACGTCGGGCTCGGAGAGCCCACGATCAGATAGCCACGATCAGATAGCCACGATCAGAGAGAACAGCCCATGCCGAGAGTTTTCCGATTCACCGAGTACGGCGGACCCGAGACGCAGGAGTTCGTGGAGCTGCCCGAACCCGAACCGGGGCCCAGCGAGGTGCTCGTCAAGGTGCACTACGCAGGCGTCAACCCGGTTGATGCCAAAATCCGCAGTGGCGCGTTCGCCGCGTTCGGCCCGCGGGAGCTGCCCTCGGAGTTCGGCAGCGAGGTGTCCGGTGTGGTGGTCAAGGTCGGCCAGGACGTCGACGGCTTTGCGCCGGGGGACGAGGTGTTCGGCGCACCCGCACCGACGCACGGCGCGTTCTCCGAATACACCGTGACCAGCGCGGAAACCACCGCGAAGAAGCCGCCACAGGTGAGCTTCGAGGATGCGGCGACGCTGACCGTGGCCGCCGCGACCGGTTACGACGGCGTGGTGCATCTCGGGCTCGTCGAGGGTCAGACCATGTTGATCAACGGTATCGGGGGCGGCGTGGGGGTGGCCGCGGCGCAGATCGCTCGCGACTTCGGTATCGCAGTGTTCGGCACGGCGAGCGAGTCGAAGCGGGCACTGGTCGAGTCCCTCGGTGCGACCCTGGTGCCCTACGGCGGCGGGGTCGAGCAGCGCGTCCGAGAACTGCTCCCCGACGGCGTCGACGGCATTTACGACCTCGTGGGCGGCGAGGCGCTACGAGCGGTCGCCGGCCTCGTCACCGACCGCCGCAAGCTGATCTCGGCCGCCGATCCCGGCACCGTCACCGAACTTGGCGGCGAAGGCGTCAACCGCGATCGCACGGCGCGGGTGCTGGACGAGGTGGCTCGACTGGTCGCGGACGGAAAACTCGATCCGCACGTCAACGATGTCCTCGCCTTCGACGACGCGGCGCAGGCGATTGCGTCGCTGGAATCCGGGCACGCTATGGGCAAGGTCGTGCTCAAGATCGTCTGACCTCGTCCGATCGGGCTGGCGCAGGCACCGAGGGGCCGGCGGCGAAGAACGACGGTGAGCCGAGTATGCGGGTGACCGCCACTTCGATCGCGACCCGGCTCGGGTTCTCGCGCGGCTGTCGGTAACGCTGAGCGTAACGAGCGACCGCCTCCGCGACCTCTCCGGGTTCGTGGCTGACCCGGCCCGTCCCTTCCAACGAGAGCCAGCGCCGGCCGTCCACCTGACACAGCACCACCGGACCTCCGCGGGCGGCGTTACGTGCTTTCCGACTCGAGCCGGTGCAGATGATGCGCGCGAGTGAGCGCTCGGCGTCCCAGGTGAAGCCCACCGGCGTGACGTGCGGGGTGCCGTCCGAGCGTAACGAGGTGAAGGTCGCCAGGTGGCGTACCCGAAGAAACTGCAATGCGTCTGCCGTGAGTTGCCCAGGAGTCGCCGCCACGACTCCACGGTATCCGCCGTGCGGGCGGATACTGGACGGATGAGCACGGTGCAGGAACTCGACCTCGACGCCCTCGTCGGGCGGTCGGTTGCCGAGGCGCGATCTGTGATCGGTGCCGCCGGCGGGACGTTACGTGCCGTCCCCCCTGGCCAGCCCGTGACGGCCGACTACCGGCCCCAGCGGGTCACCCTCCTCGTGCAGGACGAGCGGGTCGTCCGCAGCCTCGGTATCGGATGAGATCGCCCCAACAGGTAGGGCAACCTGGCCTGCCGCCACGCGTCACGATCTATGAGGTGGGGCCCAGGGACGGACTCCAGAACGAGCAGGGCACCGTGGGAGTCGACGTCAAGGCGGAGTTCATCGAGCGCCTCGCAGATGCCGGACTGCGGGTCATTGAGGCGACCAGCTTCGTACACCCGAAATGGGTGCCGCAGCTCGCGGACGCCGACGAGCTGTTGGCCAGGATGCCGCGCCGCGCCGGAGTGCGTTATCCCGTGCTCGTACCGAACGAGCGCGGACTGCAGCGTGCTCTGGATAGCGACGTCCGCGAGATCGCCATCTTCGGCAGCGCCACCGAGACGTTCGCGCAGCGCAATCTGAACCGCAGTGTCGCGGGGTCGCTGCAGATGTTCGCGCCGGTGGTCGACAGGGCACAGGCCGCGGGACTCGACGTTCGCGCTTACCTGTCGATGTGCTTCGGCGACCCGTGGGAACCCGAGGTCCCGGTCGCCCAGGTGGCCGACGTCGGAACACAGCTGCTCGGGCTGGGCTGCAGCCAGCTGTCGCTGGGCGACACCATTGGCGTCGCGACCCCCGGTCACGTGGCCGAGCTGCTCAACGCCTTTGCCGACAGGGGTATCGACGCCGATCGGCTGGCCGTGCACTTCCACGACACCTACGGGCAGGCACTGTCGAACACCCTTGCTGCGCTGCAGTTCGGCGTGACCACCGTCGACGCGTCGGCCGGGGGCCTCGGCGGGTGCCCGTATGCGAAGAACGCCACCGGCAACCTGGCCACCGAGGATCTTGTCTGGATGCTCGACGGGCTGGGCATCGAAACGGGCGTGGACCTCGGCAAGCTTGTCGAGACCAGCCTCTGGATGGCGGCCCACCTCGGCCGCCCGAGCCCCTCACGCGTGGTGCGCGCCCTCAGCGCCTGACCCGGGCCGGGGTGGCAGGGTGCGGTCGCCGAAGGCGAACACCGCGGCGACAGCGGCGAAGACGGCCGTGACGGCGAGCGCGTTCAGCAGCACCCGTCCGTACCCCTGGGTGGCCACGTCGACGAACGGGTAGGGATACCAGTCGCTGAGCGCGCCGCGGGCCAGGGTGTAGGCGAACCACAGCGCCGGGAAGATCAGCGACAGCCAGACGGTCCGAAGTGCAATGCGCGGACGGGGCCCGAACAGCAGCCAGCCGAGCACCATCCCGATCGGCACGAGGTAGTGGAAGACGATGTTCGTGCTCGTCTCGGCCCACCCGTGCGGCTCGTGAATCCTGGCCAGGACCGTCGAATAGACGACGCCCGTGACGGTGATTCCGAACAACGCGTCCAGCCGGACGACGCGCCACACCGAGCCGTCGCGCGACGTGTCGCGCGCCAATTGCGCAGAAACAAGCGCTGCCAGGACGTTGCTCTGGATGGTGAAGAAGCTGGCGATGCGTAGCAGCCGGTCGGCAACGTTCGTGCCGCGCAGTTGGCCGACCCCATGGCCGAAGGGACGTGCGGGCGCATCGATCCCGATCTTCACCTGCACGACGAAGGCGGCGAGGAACAGCAGCGCGATGACGGAGTGCCATGCACGCGCGACCACCCGCGCAGCCTACGGCTGCCACCAAGATCACGATGTGTTGGGGAGCAGGCCGCACGTGGTGCCGCCCCCTCCGACGGCATCGCGTGCTTCCTGCTCCCGCCGTCCTCAACGACCGGTATGCCCAAAGGTCACGCAGGGGGCGTTACGCGCTGCGCACGATCGGCATTCCCAACGGCGTGGCGCCGTTGTGCAGCGCGCCCGGCGCGTGCGCGGGGACGATCGGGGCCACCGGAACTACTGGTTCCATCCGGCGGTACCTTGCGCCCATCGGCGGGCGCTCGTCGATCTCGCCCCGGTTCGGCCACAGTGCCGCAGCGCGTTCGGCCTGCGCGGTGATGGATAGCGACGGGTTCACGCCCAGGTTTGCCGACAGGGTCGATCCGTCGACGACGTGCAGGCCCTCGTAGCCGAAGAGGCGGTGATACGGGTCGACGACGCCGCTGGTCGCCGACTCGCCGATCGGGCAGCCGCCGATGAAGTGCGCGGTCATCGGGATGTTGAGCAGATCACCCCACGTGCCACCCGCCATGCCGCCGACATTCTCGGCAAGCTGCGCGGCTGCGCGGTTGGCCACCGGGATCCAGGTCGGGTTCGGTTCGCCGTCACCCTGGACGGAAGTCAGACGCGCGAACCCGAAGCGGGTCGTCCGGCGCACGACGGTGATGGAATTGTTCAACGACTGCATGACCAGCAGGATGATCACGCGCTCGGACCACCGGCGGGGAACCAGCATCGCAGCCAACCTGGGCTTGCGCAGCATCGTCACTGCAAACTGGGCCCAGCGATGCCGTCGCGTGCCACCCTCGGTCAGGATCGTGTTGAGCAGCCCCATTGCATTGCTGCCTTTGCCGTAACGACATGGCTCGATGTGCGTGTTCTCGTCCGGGTGCCAGGAGGACGTGATCGCGACGCCGTGTGTGTAGTCGTGCGCGGGGTGCTTCATCCGTACCCCGAGCAGTGCCTCGGAGTTGGTGCGGGTGAGGTAGCCCAACCGTGTCGAAATCCGCGGCAACGTCGTTTCGCGGAAGCGGTGCAGCAGCTTCTGGGTGTTGTACGTGCCGGCCGCGAACACGATCTGGTCGGCGGTGATGCTCCGCCGCCCGCCGCGCAGCCAGGCGCCCGTCCGGGCCGTGTCGACGGCGTACCCGCCCCCCGGCAGTGGCCGGACGCCGGTCACCGTGGTGAGCGGATGGATCTCCGCACCACCTCGCTCGGCCAGCGCGAGATAGTTCTTCACCAGGGTGTTCTTCGCGCCGTGCCGGCAGCCGGACATGCACTCCCCGCAGTCCGTGCAGCCGGTGCGTGCGGGTCCCGCGCCGCCGAAGTACGGGTCGGGGACGGTGCGACCCGGCTCCGTGCGCCCGTCCCGGCCGAAGAAGACGCCGACCGGGGTCTTGCGGAATGTGTCGGCCTTGCCGAACTGCTCGGCCAGGCGGCGCATCTCGACGTCGCTCGGCGTGTCGCCCGGGTATTCGGTCACGCCCAGCATCCGTCTGGCCTGGTCGTAGTGCGGCGCGAGTTCGTCCTTCCAGTCTGTGATTCCGGCCCACTGCGGGTCGTCGAAGAATGCCTGCGGCGGCTCGTAGAGCGTGTTTGCGTAGTTCAGCGACCCGCCGCCCACGCCCGCGCCGGCGAGGATCACACAGTCCTTGAGGACGTGGATTCGCTGAATGCCCGTGCAGCCGAGTCTCGGCGCCCAGAGAAAGTCACGCAGGTGCCAGGAGTTCTTGGGCAGCGTGGCGTCGGTGAACCTCCGGCCGGCCTCGAGCACGCCGACGCGGTAGCCCTTCTCGTTCAGCCGCAGGGCCATGACGCTGCCGCCGAATCCCGAGCCGATCACCAGCACGTCGTAGTCGGCCATGAGCCCGATACCTCGCCTATTGAGCCTCGATCAATAGGCAACTCTACTTGCCGGTAACAACCCGGTCAACGCGACGGCACGTGCGTTCGCTCGACCTGGCCGGCACCGGCGGGCACCCCCGCGATCCACGCGTCCGGAGCGGGGTCGGGCCGGTTGTGACCGCCCGAGCCGGGCTGCCACAACCGCGCTGTTGCGTGTTGGGGCGCGGGTCAAGCCAGGTTAGGGCACCTGGTCGCCCGAACCGGTCGACTCCTGGCCCTTGTCGACCGCCTGGTCGATCTGCTCCCCATGACCGAACTTCGACTCGGCGGCGTCGCCCGCCTTCTCCATTCCCTGATCGACCTGCTCGTCAGCCTTGTTCGCGATGTCTTCCAGACCGGCCATGACATTCTCCTTCGTGCGCGCCGCGGAATTCGGACGGGTCGGTGCCACGGCAACGCCGATTCGTCCCGCCCGGTCCTTACCCGTTCTGCTCGACCGCCACGCGTCGGTCAGCCGCCGAGCCGCGGAAGCAGCTCGTCGTTGCCGAAGAACCGTGCCGTCTCGAGTGAAGAGGGAGACCGAGCGCGGTTCGGTCAGCCTATTGGAGCCCGCAGTGTCCGAGTCTGGCCCAGGACTGGGCGGGCGTTCATCACGCGTTCATCCTGCAGTCAGGACCCGTACGCACACCCTCCTTAGCTTTGCCGGTGACAGCCAACTGAGATCAAAGGGATGGTGACCTGATGGGGCGTACTCGCCTTGTCTCGATCGCGGCGCTCCTCGCCGCGGGATCAGTCGCACTCGCGGCCTGCAGCTCGAGCACCAGCGACAACAAGACAGCTTCGCCCAGCAGCGGGACCAGCAGCACAGGCAGTTCGCAGACCGCGGGCGGACCCGGCGGCACCACTTGCGCGACCGGCACGCTGGATGCGGCCGGCTCGACCGCACAGACCAACGCCATGGACGGTTGGCGTAAGGCCTACCAGCAGGGCTGCAGCGGCGCCACCATCAACTACACGCCGACCAGCTCCGGTGACGGCGTCACGGCCTTCAACAACGGCTCGCTCGACTTCGCCGGGTCGGACTCGGCGCTGGACCCGAAGGCGGGCGAGGTCGCCGCGGCGCAGACGCGCTGCAAGAGCACGCCGCTCGACCTGCCGATGGTGGTCGGACCGATCGCGGTCGCCTTCAAGCTCAAGGGCGTCGACAAGCTCACGCTGACCGGGCCCGTCATCGCGAAGATGTTCCTCGGCAAGATCTCAGCCTGGAACGACCCCGAGATCGCGAAGCTCAACAGTGGCGCCAAGCTGCCATCGACCAAGATCACGCCGTTCTTCCGCTCGGACGCCTCTGGCACGACGAAGAACTTCGAGAAGTACCTGCAGGCCACGGCTCCGACCGTCTTCACCAGCGAGCCCGACAAAGACTCCTCGAAGGCCGGTTTTGCCGGCCAGGGCAAGGCGAAGTCGCAGGGTGTCGCGGCCTCCATCAGCCAGACCGAGGGCGGCGTCGGCTACGTCGAGTACTCGTTCGCCGTCGGGGCCAGCCTGAGCACCGCCTCCGTCGACAACGGCGGCGGCGCGGTCGAGCTCTCCCCGGACACCGCCAGCGCGGCCGCAGGCACGGCCAAGATCGTAGGCAAGGGCAGCGACCTGAGCCTGAGCATCGACTACGCACAGAAGACGCCGGGCTCCTACCCGCTGATCCTGGTGACCTATGAGGTCGTCTGCACGAAGTACAGCGACAGCGCCAAGGGCACTCTGGTCAAGAACTTCCTGAACTACACCGTGGGCGCCGGACAGTCCACGCTCAAGCAGGAAGGGTATGCGCCGCTGCCGGCCGCATTGCAGCAGAAGGTGAAGGCGTCGGTCGCCTCCATCAGCTGATCGGCAGTCCCGCCGGCCACCGGACCAGTCCGGTGGCCGGCAGGCGCGTTCCGACAACACAGCTCTTCCACAACAGAGCTCTTCCAACACAGAGGACGCTCCTCATGGCTGACGGAGACATCAGAGTGGACAGGCCGCCCAGGCCCCCCTCATCGGGCGAGTACGAGCCGGTGCCATCCGATGACCCGACCGGGCCCGGCGGGGAAACCACGACATCTGTCGTGAGCCCGCAGCCTGGCGCCATGACCTCCGGCGAGGAGGTGCTCGTCTCAGGCGCGGGATCGGCGTCGCTCGGTGCCCCGAGGTCCAAGATGCGCCGCGGCGACCGGGTGTTCGCGTTGCTCACCTCCGGTGCCGCGGGGTTCGTCATTCTGCTGGTCGCGCTCATCGCACTGTTTCTGATCATCCAAGCGGTGCCGTCGATTCTCGACGACAAATCCAACTTCCTCTTCTCCAATGACTGGAGCACCAGCAAGAGCGATCTGCGCTTCGGCGTCGCCGCCCTGCTCTATACGACGGTGCTGATCTCGCTTGTGGCGCTGGTGATCGCCGTGCCGATCGCGATGGGTATCGCGCTGTTCATCACCCAGTACGCACCGAAGCGACTGGCCCGCCCGATCGCCTACGTCATCGATCTGCTGGCGGCGATCCCGTCGATCATTTACGGCGTCTGGGGCGCAAGAATCCTGGCGCCAAAGCTCGAGCCCGTGCAGAACTTCCTCCGGCATCTCGACTTCATCCCCTTGTTCAAGAGCGGCTTCGCCACCGGCACGGTCTTCGACGGCGCGGTCGTGCTGACCGTGATGATCCTGCCGATCATCACGGCGATCAGTCGCGACGTCTTCGACCGGACACCTTCGGAAAACCAGGAAGCCGCTCTGGCGCTCGGCGCCACACGCTGGGAGATGATCCGCATGGCGGTGCTTCCCTACGGCCGGGCCGGTGTGGTCAGCGGTTCCATGCTCGGCCTGGGACGGGCCCTCGGCGAGACGATCGCGGTCTACCTGATCGTGTCGAAGGTCAGCACCTTCTCGCCATCGCTGTTGAGCGGTGGCGAGACGTTCGCCTCGAAGATCGCCGGGAGCTCCGACCAGTTCGGGCAGAACCCAGGCCCTTACATCGCAGCTGGTCTGGTGTTGTTCGTGCTCACCTTCATCGTCAACGCCGTGGCGCGGGCGATTGTCAATCGCCGGAAGGACTTCGTGTGAGCGAGCAGAGCACGATGACCCCACCAGCAGTCACGACATTCGAGCGGGCCTCGGGCAAGAGACGCTTCAAGAACAATCTCGCGACGGTGCTCGTGTACGGCTGCCTGATCGTTGCCCTGATCCCGCTCGTCTGGGTGCTTTGGACCGTGATCGGCAAGGGAATCAGCACCGTCACCGAGGCATCGTGGTGGACGGGCACTCAGCGCAACATCCAGGCCACCGATCCGGGTGGCGGTGCTCTGCACGCCATCGTCGGCACGCTCGAGCAGGTGGCGCTGTGCACGCTGATCTCGGTGCCGATTGCCTTGCTGGTCGGCGTCTATCTCGTCGAGTACGGCGGCGGCGGCCTTGCCCGTGTGACCACGTTCATGGTCGATATCCTCACCGGCATCCCGTCGATTGTCGCGGCTCTTTTCATCTATTCGCTGATGGTCCAGGTGTTGCACCTCGGTCTGTCCGGGTGGTTGGTGTCCCTGGCCCTCGTGATCCTGATGGTTCCCGTCATCGTGCGAGCGACCGAGGAAATGCTGAAACTCGTTCCCAACGAACTGCGCGAGGCCTCGTACGCGCTCGGCGTGCCGAAGTGGAAGACGATCGTGAAGATCGTCATCCCGACCGCGTTCACCGGGTTGATCACGGGCATCGTCCTGGGTATCGCCCGCGTCGCCGGAGAGACGGCGCCGCTGCTGATCCTCGTCGGGTACGCGGACGGCACGAACTCGAACCTGTTCCACGGTTTCCAGGCCGCGCTGCCGACCTTGATCAATAATCAGTTCATCAATATCAATCAGGCCAGTGGCGCCACGGCCTATCACCTGGACGAGAACGGAAACCGGGTCGCAGGAGCCGCCGTGAACTACGCGCCCGATCGGCTGTGGGGCGCCGCCCTGACGCTGATCATCATCGTCCTGGCACTCAATCTCATCGCCCGCTTTGTCGGGCGATTCAACAAGGTCTCGAAGTAGGGAAGCACGATGGCCAAGCGCATCGACGCAAAGAACCTGAACATCTTCTACAACAAATTCCTTGCCGTGAGCGAGGTCAACTTCACCATCCAACCGCGGTCGGTAACAGCGTTCATCGGCCCATCCGGTTGCGGCAAGTCCACCGTCCTGCGAACGCTGAACCGGATGCACGAGGTCATTGCCGGCGCGCGGGTCGAGGGCGACGTGCTGCTCGACGGCGACAACATCTACGGCTCGGACGTCGATCCGGTGAACGTGCGTCGCACCATCGGGATGGTGTTCCAGCGACCCAACCCGTTCCCGACCATGTCAATCTATGACAATGTGGCCGCGGGGCTTAAACTCACCGTGAAGAAGTCCAGGAATGAACTCGACGGCGTCGTCGAGAACGCGCTGCGATCGGCCAACCTGTGGGACGAGGTGCGTAACAGGCTCGACAAGCCGGGGGCGGGCCTGTCCGGTGGCCAGCAGCAGCGGTTGTGCATCGCCCGTGCGATCGCGGTGGAACCGCAGGTGCTGTTGATGGACGAACCCTGCTCCGCCCTCGATCCCATCTCCACGCTGGCGATCGAGGACCTGATCCAAGATCTCAAGACGAAGTACACGATCGTCATCGTCACCCACAACATGCAGCAGGCGGCGCGTGTCTCCGAGCGGACCGCCTTCTTCAATCTCGCGGGCATCGGCAAACCTGGCCAACTCATCGAGATGGACGATACGCAGACGATCTTCTCCAATCCCCATGACAAGCGCACCGAGGACTACATCTCGGGACGCTTCGGCTGAACACGACGACGACCCCACAGAACAAGAGGCGAATTCATGCGTGACGTCTACCACGACGAATTGGACGACATCGGCAAGCGCGTCATCGAGATGACCAATCTGGTGGCCATCGCGATGGAGCGCGCAACGCGTGCCCTGCTCGACGCCAATCTGGCCCAGGCCGACCGGGTGATCGCAGACGACCGGCGGGTCGACGCGTTACGTGAGGAGCTCGAGGACCGTTCCTTCCAGTTGATCGCCCAGCAGCAGCCGGTGGCCACCGACCTGCGCGTGCTGATCAGCACGATCCACCTCGCCTCGGACATCGAACGGATGGGCGATCTGGCGCACCACGTCGCGAAGATCGCGCGCCTGCGCTACCCGGACGTGGCCGTACCGCCGGAGGCCCGCGACGTCATCTCGCAGATGGGTGAGGTGGCGCGGTCGCTGGTGACCAAGGTCGCCGACGTGGTGGACGGGCGCGACATCGCGCTGGCACAGGCCATCGAGGCCGAAGACGACTCGATGGACGCGTTGCGCCGCAAGCTGTTCACGCTCGTGCTGTCGCCGAACTGGGTGCGCGGTACCGAGTCGGCCATCGACATGACCCTGCTCGGTCGCTACTACGAGCGCTACGCCGACCATGCGGTGGCGGTGGCCCGCCGCACGATCTTCATCGTCACCGGACGGCGGCCGGAACTCGCGTCCTGACGCGAACGACGCACGCCCCACGAGGGAGGACAGGACACAGTGACCAACGCGGCCGAGAGCTCGGTGCCGGAAGACGCTGAGCGGTTGGTGCTCGGCGACGTGGTGCTCGATCGGGCCGCGCACCTCGTGCTCGTGCAGGGTCGACGGTTGCAGCTGGCGATGCAGGAATACCGGCTGCTGGAGCTGCTGATGTCGCACGCCGACCACGTCTTGTCGACGCAGGGCATCATCGACTCGGTCTGGGGCCCGGATTTCCACGGCGACCCGTCCACCGTCGCCGTCCATGTGCTGCGCCTTCGTCGCAAGCTCGGGGTAGTGCCGCAAGCCGGGCGACACCTCCGGACGGTGCGGGGCATCGGCTACATCTTCGACACAGAGCCCGTCTCGGACGGGCGATGAGGTCGGGGCAGGCTCAACCGCGTCGCCATTGCGAATCACGGTCGTAGCGCGCAAAGCCGAATTGTTCGTAGAGGCGCATCGCGGCTGCGTTGTCGTCATCGACATAGAGCAGCACCTCGCGACATCCGCGGGCGCGCAGGTACGCCAACCCGTGCAGCAACAGCACCTTCCCGAGCCCGGTGCCCTGCGCGAACGGGTCGACGCCGATCACGTAGACCTCGCCCAGCGTGTCCGGATGGACCTTCGTCCAATGGAACCCGGCGAGCTCCTCGCCTCGCCAGGCAAGCAGGAACCCCGACGGGTCGAACCACGGTTCAGATTCGCGAGCAGCGAGATCGACCAGCGTCCAGCCGCCTTGCTCCGGATGATCAGCGAAGGCGGCAGCGTTCACCCGCACCCACTCGTTCTCGTCGCGCCCGACGACGAACGGCCGGATCTCCATTCCGGCAGGCGCAGGGAGCACGTCGAACGGTTCGCCGAGTCCGCGGCGCAGCTGATGGAGCGTCCGGACGCCGTCGAAGCCGCGTTCGGCGAGCAGCGCAACGAGCCTGCTGCGCTTGCCGTGCGACCAGACGAGCAGCGGACTCTCGCCGAAAGCACCGATCAACTCGGTGACGGCCTCCGGCACGCCGACGATCTCGAGTGACTCGCCGTCGAGCTGGGCGTAACCGACGAGATCATTGTCATCGAGCGCCAGCGTGTGCTGCACCACGGTCGACCCGAGCTGGGTGAGGGCCTGGTCGGACAGCGGAGGCTGGCCGTCCTCGGCCTCGACCGACGACGCAAGCGCTCGCACGTTGCCCTGTTCGACGTCGTCCAACAGCCTGCGGGACATGAGCGTGAGCGCCACGTCCCGCAGGCTAGTGCCCGATCAGCGGGAGTTCTCGACGGCCCGGTCCACGGAGGACGCAGCCGCGCGCTCGGTGACAGCCGACCGCGTGACGATCTCGGCGCTGGGACGCACGAACTTGTAGCCGACGTTGCGGACGGTGCCGATCATCGACTCGTGCTCGGGACCGAGCTTGGCCCGCAGCCGTCGCACGTGCACGTCGACGGTGCGGGTGCCACCGAAGTAGTCGTAACCCCATACCTCCTGCACCAGGTGCGAGCGGGTGAAGACCCGGCCCGGGTGCTGGGCGAGGAACTTCAGCAGCTCGAACTCCTTGTAGGTGAGGTCGAGCGAGGCACCCGAGAGCTTCGCCGAGTACGTCGTTTCGTCGATCGTCAGGTCGCCGATGTCGACATGCTCGGGTGCCTGCTCGGTCGACGACGCGCATCGCTCGATCGCCAGCCGGAGGCGGGCATCGAGTTCTGCCGGGCCGGCCGTATCGAGAATGATGTCGTTGACGGTCCACTCCGCGGACAAGGCGATGAGCCCGCCCTCGGTGAGCACAGCGACCGTCGGCACCGTCACACCCATTGCGGTGAGCACGCGCGTGAAGCCGCGTGCCGTCGCCAGATCGCGGCGGCCGTCCAGGAGGATTGCATCCCCGAGTGGACGATCCACCAATGCAGACGCGTCGAGCGGCAGCACGGTGACGCGGTGTGGTAGGAGACCCAGCGCAGGCAGCACCTCAGCGGTGGGCTGCTGCCGGGCGGTCGTCAGAAGGGTGAGGTCCACGGGGCCTCCAGGTTGGCTGGTCGCTACGGTCGGCTCACTGCGTCGGTCTCACGACCGGGTGGAGTGCTGACAGGGGCGACGCTGCCCTGACGGTGTCGTCCTCGACAGGATAGCTGTCGTGTCCTCTGCTCGCGTCGTCACCCTCGGCGCGTCCGACGGCGTGGCGTTGTCCGCACTGCACTGGGACCCGGGACTGCACTGGGACCCGGGACTGCACTGGGACCCGGTACTGCACTGGGACCCGGTACTGCACTGGGACCGATCTGGGCTGCGTCGTGGCGCACGGATTCACCGGATCGGCCCGCGCCCCTTACGTCCAGACCATCTGCCGGGCACTCGCAGCGGGGCTACACCCACGTCGCCAGCGCGAGCTCACCGGGTCGCTGGTTCGAGAAGGGCACCCGCCCGATGCGAACGTGCGCGCCGGCGCTGTCTGCGACCATGACAGCCGTGAGTAACCTGGCCGACGACGGTGACTCGGACGTCCGCTTCGACTTCTCCGGCAGCATCGCAGTCGCGATCGTGGTCGGAGGCTTGCTGGCCCTCACAGCCCGCGCGGGGGCACTCGAGCTGCTCGCCGGCGTCGGCGCGGTGCAGGCCCTGCTCGCCTTCGGCGTCGTGTTCGGGCTCGCCGTTCCCGGCTGGCTCGGCGCGCTGGTCATCGGCGGCGCAGCCTCCGCCGCGGCGGATGTCGCGGTGTCGGTGTGGCCGCACAGTCGCCTCGGGACGCTGCTGGCCGTTCTCGGGCTCGCCGTGCCGGTCATGTTCGTTCACCAGCTGTGGCGCGGCGCCGCGCGGGTGCGCCTGCTCGACTCGCTCGGGCTCATCGCTTTGCTGGTGCTGGCCGAGGTGGCACTGCCGGCACTGTTGCAGGTGCGGCACGAGTTCGGGAGCGTGGCGGGCCCGGACGTGGCGTCCGCGGTTGTCATTGTCGGCGCCGCCGCGCTGATCGCGGGCTACCTGGTCGACAGCGCGGTCGCCGCGCCGCGCCTGGACGCCGACGTCCCGCGCGGCCTGCTCGCAGTGCTGGGGTCCGCCCTCGTCGGCGCGGCAGCAGGTCAGCTGACCCTGCGGGACGTGACCGAGTTCGCCGACGGCCGTGGCCTTCTCGTCGGCGCGTCACTCGGCGCGCTGATCGCGCTTCTCGCGATCGCAGTTGCCTACGTGGAGACCGTCGCGCCGCCGACGGACTCGGGCTTCGCGCGGCGCGTCCGACCGGCGATCGGCGTGCTGGTGTCGCTCAGCTTCCTGGCGCCGGTCGCGTTCCTGCTGTGCTCAGCGGTCCGTGCCTGAGACCCGCTCGCGATGACCGATCCCGAAGACTGAGACAACCGTCCCACGGTGTCGCCGTCCAGCGACCCGCCGGTTACCCTGTGGCCATGGGCATCGCGCTCTGCGCTGTGAGCATTTCGCTCACCTCCCGCCGCACGGTCGACCTGTGCCGTGTGGGCAGCTGCCTGTGTCGACTTTCTTGACCGGCTGACGTCCTGCGCCTGCGGGCGGCGTTGTCGGCCTCCTCGCCGGGCATCGGTGATGCCCCGCGACGTTGTTTCGTGCTGCACCCAACTCAAGGAGAAAACCATCATGAGCCGCGCTGACGTGCTCGTCTCGGTCGACTGGGCCGAACAGAACCTGAACACCGCGGGGGTGGTCTTCGTCGAGGTCGACGAGGACACCTCGGCCTACGACGGTGGCCATCTGCCCGGCGCCGTGAAGCTGGACTGGAAGACCGAGCTGCAGGACCAGATCCGGCGTGACTTCGTGGACAAGGAGCAGTTTGAGGCGCTCCTTTCCGAGAAGGGGATCGCCGACGACGACACCGTCGTGCTCTACGGCGGCAACAACAACTGGTTTGCGGCCTACGCGTACTGGTATTTCAAGCTCTACGGCCACGATGCGGTGAAGCTGCTCGACGGCGGTCGCAAGAAGTGGGAGCTGGACGGTCGCGAGCTGTCCAAGGACAGTGTCGACCGGCCGAAGACGTCCTATACGGCCAAGGATCAGGACACCTCGATCCGCGCGTTCCGCGACGAGGTGATCGCTGCGATCGGCACCCTGAACCTCGTCGACGTCCGCTCACCGGACGAGTTCTCGGGCAAGCTGCTCGCGCCGGCGCACCTGCCTCAGGAGCAGTCGCAGCGCGGGGGCCACATCCCCACCGCGCTGAATGTCCCGTGGAGCAAGGCTGCCAACGAAGACGGCACGTTCAAGTCCGACGACGAGCTGACCAAGCTCTACGGCGACGAAGGCCTCGACGACGGCAAGGACACTATTGCCTACTGCCGCATCGGCGAACGCTCGAGCCACACCTGGTTCGCCCTGCACGAGCTGCTCGGGCACCAGAATGTCAAGAACTACGACGGCTCGTGGACCGAGTACGGCTCGCTGGTCGGCGTCCCGATCGAGAAGGGTGCCTGATATGTGCGGAGCACCTGCCCAGACGCCCACCCTTCCCGCAGGCATAGATCTGGAGAAGGAGACCGTGATCTACGGGGTCGTGTCGAAGGACGATGCGCCGGTACCCGGCGCGTACGTCCGCCTGCTCGACGGCACCGGCGAATTCACCGCTGAGGTCGTCACTTCGGCGACCGGTGACTACCGGTTCTTCGCCGCGCCGGGCACGTGGACGCTCTCGGTGCTGCACCGCGACGGCAAGGTCCGCCGCGAGGTCACCGCCGAGGAGCCCGGATTGCTGGAATCGCCGCTCACCCTGCAGTAGCGCTCGACCCACCTCCCCTTGGCCCCGTAGCAGGGTGCGCCACGGCGTGTCGCCCTGCTACGGGGCCAACACCGTACGGGGCCAACACCGTCCGCGGGCCGTCAGTAGACGAGGGCCTGGGCGGCGTCGCGCAGCACCTCGTCGACGAAGGACGCGCTGCCGGCGATCCGCGCCCCCGGCAGCAGGTGCGCCTGCTCGATGCCGCGACGGGCGGCGCACTGCGTGCAGACCGTTACCGCGTCCGCCGCCAGCAGCGCATCACGCAGGTCGGCGAGCGGCGCCGAGTGCGCGAGTACCACCATTTCGGCGCGGCCGGGCAATGCCAGCCAGGCCGCCTCGCCGGTCAGCCACAGCGATACCGCCGCGCCGGACGCGAGCGCAGTCGCCGCCACGGTGAACGCCTGGTTGCAACGTTCGGTGTCCTCCGCCCCGGCGGTGCACTTCACGATGAGGGGACGCGGGGTTTGCGCGGTCATGCGGATATTGTGGACCTCATGGAGATCGCGTACCTCGTGCTGCTGATCGGGACGTTCGTGGCGATCGCCGCAGTCTCGATCTACATCCTCACCAAGCTCTTCGCCGGCCAGCGGTAGCGGTGGCCGCGGACACCGCCGACCTGCGCTCGGGGCCGCCGCTCCACGAGGCCCTGCTTGCGCTGCTCCCGCTCGTGGGTGTGTGGACGGGAGCGGGCCAGGGGACAACGCCCGACGGCGCGCAGTTCGCCTTCGGCCAGCAGATCAGCTTCGTCCATGACGGACGTCCCTTCCTCGCCTACGAGTCGCGGGCGTGGCTCGTGGACGGCGACGGCGCCGTCATTCGCCAGGCGTGGCGGGAGTCGGGGTTCTGGCGCGCGGGTGCGGCACCGGACGATGTCGAGGTGGTGCTCGCGTCCAATACCGGGCAGGCGCTGGTGTACGCGGGGACGGCGGGCGACCAGCGCTGGGATATCGCGACGATCTCGACGGCACACGCGCCGTCCGGCTTGCAGGTCGATGCCGAACGACGCCTGTACGCGGTCACCGGCAGCACCCTCGGTTACGCCAGCGAATTGGCTCCCGACGGACGCGCGATGGCGCCGCATCTGAGCGCCCACCTGGAGCGGACCCACCTGGAGCGGACCCACCTGGAGCGGACCTTGGGGGCATGAAGCGGCCCCGAGTCGCTTCCACGCGGGCGCGTGGGTCGGCTGGACGGGCCGACGACTCGGGGCCGGGTAGCTGCCTGGGATTGCTGGGCCGCCGCGATCGCTCGCGAAGGGGCAGGGAATCCAGATGCCACGCAGTCCGTTGCGGTACAGCGGCTAGCGGACAGCCACCTCACGTGTCCTAGAAGTATTCAACTCTGGACCACCCCCTCTCTCGTGTACGGCCACGGTACGACGCGAGCGCAAGTCCCGGCAACGGTGTTTGCTCAGAAGTTGCAAAGGATGCGGATCTCGCTGTCGACGCCGGGCATGCGGGCTCGCTGCTTGCCGTCGAGTTCGACGATGTCGACGGGTCCGCGCACGCTGCTGATCACCCACACGACGTCGGCCGCGTGCAGGTCTTCCAGGGTGGCGAGCGTCTCGTGCGTCGTCCAGTCCGCCGCGGCGGCCCGTTCGAAGAGCAGCTGCTGGGTGGTGCCGGCGAGAATGCCCGTATCGCCCGTGGGCGTCGTGTGCAACGACGTCCCGACCGCCCAGACGACCGACCCGGTCGGAGCCTCCAGCACGGTTCCGTCGGCGGCCACGAAGATCGTCTCGTCGGCTCCGCGGCGCTCGGCCTCGCGCTGGGCAGCCATGTTCACCGCGTACGACAGCGTCTTCACCCCGCCCAGCAGCCACGGTGCGTCCGCGAACGCGTGCGTGGTCAGCCCCCGCGCGAGCGAGACCACGCGGAGCCCGTCTCGACGCTGGCGTGGATAGTCCGCCGGCAGCGGCGAGACGGTCAGGAATCCTGTGGCCCGGCCGTCGAGCGGGCCGCGGGTCTGCACGAGCTTGAGGGCCGCCTCGCCGGGTGTGGTCCACACCGCGCAGGCCTGCTGGACAAGTCCGCGCCATGCGGTCTCGTCGAACGGTATGCCGAGGGCAGCGGTCGATCGCCCCATCCGGGCCAGATGCCGCTCGAGCTTGTCGACTGCGCTGACCCCTTCGCCGTCGGTGCGGATGCGTAGGCCTTCGAAGCAGCCGTCACCGCGCGTCACGCCGGCGTCGTCGGCCTGAATGACGGGAGTGGTCGGGTCGACGATGCCGGCGCCGAGTATGCCCAGAACACTCACGGTCATGGCCCGACCCTATCTAGCATGGGACGCGTGACCGGACATTCGCACTCGGCGGTGACCGGGCCCGACCTGGCCGAACGGCTGCGCTCGCGCGGGATGCGCGTGACCGCGCAGCGCGAGCGGATCCTCGCTGCGGTGCGCGAGCTCGGGCACGCCACACCGGAGCAGATCAACGACGCGGTCAGCGGCGTCGACCTGACGACGGTGTACCGGACGCTGGAACTGCTCGAGGAACTCGGCTTGGTGCGTCATGCGCACCTCGATCACGGCGCGCCGGCGTTCCGGCCGGCCGAGGACGACCACATCCATGTCGTGTGCCACTCCTGCGGATCGGTGATGGACGTGCCGCCCGATCTCGTGGACGCCCTCGAGGACCGGCTGCGCGACGAGCAGGGGTTCACCCTGGACCGCTCGCACTTCACGGTGTTCGGCCGCTGCCGCAACTGCGTGGAGCTCGACCGGTCCGCGGAACAAAGCCCCGCCGAGACTGATTGACACCGTCATGAGTACCGAAGTCGGGCGCGCCGTCCCCGCGACTGGCGTGGATGCGCCGCTCCCCTGGCACTACGGCGACCCGCTCGGCGAACAGCGCGTGCTGGCAACGACCGCCGGGGTCGTTGACCGATCCAACCGCGACGTTCTGCAGGTCACCGGCGCGGACCGGTTGCCCTGGCTGCACTCGATCTGCTCGCAGCACCTGTCCGGGCTGGTCGACGGGGACGCGCGCGAGGCGCTCGTCCTGTCGCCGCACGGTCATGTCGAGCAACACTGGCAGAGCGCGGAACTCGACGGCACGTTCTGGATCGACACCGAGCCGGGCGCCTCGCCCGCCGTGTTGAAATACCTGCAGATGATGCGTTTCCTCAAGCGCGTCGAGCCTGTCGACGTGAGCGCCGACTGGGCCGTGCTCTCGGTCGTGGGGCCGGCGACGCCGCAGATGTTGACCGCGGCCGGACTGCCGGTCCCCGACGCCGACCGCGCCGTCGCGCTGGACGGCGGGGGATTCGCGCGCCGGATGGCCTGGCCGTCATCGGACGCCGCCGATCTGGTGGTGCCACGCGAGTCGGCCACCCTGGTCCTCGACCGGCTGCATGCTGCGGGCGCTCAACCGGCCGGGCTGTGGGCTTACGAGGCGCTGCGGGTCGAGGCACGGCGTCCCCGTCTCGGTTTCGAGACCGACCACCGCACCATCCCCCACGAGGTCGGCTGGATCGGGTCCGCCGTCCACCTGGACAAGGGTTGCTACCGCGGCCAGGAGACGGTCGCCCGCGTCCACAACCTCGGCCGACCGCCTCGCCGCCTCGTGCTGCTGCACCTGTCGGGCGATTCCGACGAGTCGCCGGCCGCAGGTACTCCGGTCGAGGCGAACGGGCGCGCGGTCGGTTTCCTCGGGACTGCCGTCCAGCATCACGAACTGGGACCGATCGCGCTGGCTGTGCTCAAGCGGTCGCTCGGTAACGACGACTCGCCGAGCGTGGCCGGGTCACCGGTCGCGATCGACGCCGGAGCGCTCTGAGGGCTCGCCTGATCGGGTCGCCTAACGTGTGAGTTGATGAACGCTGCTTCCGCACCCATCGATCCGGACGTTGCGGCGAGCGAGCCCCGCGACCGGCCGATGCTGGTGGCCGTCGCCGCCGGTGGGGTGATCGGCGCGGAGGCTCGGTACGGGCTCGGCGTCTGGCTGCCGCATGGACCGGCCGCGTTCCCGTGGGCGACGTTGCTGATCAACGGGACCGGGTGCCTTCTGATCGGCGTGCTGATGGCCGTCGTCGCGGCGGTGCGCGTGCACCCGCTGTTGCGCCCCTTCCTGGGCGTCGGAGTCCTCGGCGGATACACGACCTTCTCTACCTTCGTCGTGGACGTGGACCAGTTGCTGCAGGCGGGACGGGTGCTGCCGGCACTCGCCTACCTCGTGTCAACCGCCGTGCTGTGCGTGCTCGCCGTCACGGCCGGCTGGGCGCTCACCGCGAGAGCGATGCGGTGATCGCGCTCTGGGTGGCCCTGGGCGCCGCGTTAGGCGCGCCGGCCCGCCACCTCACCGACCGCGCGCTCACGGCCCGGTTCGCGACAGCGTTCCCGTGGGGCACGTTCACCGCGAACGTCATCGCCTCCCTCGCCCTCGGCGCTGTGGCGGGCCTGGCCGGCCATCTGCCGGCCGCCGCCGCGGCGGTCATCGGAACGGGGTTCTGTGGTGCGCTGTCGACCTACTCCGCCTTCGGTTTCCAGACCATGCGCCTGACACAGACCGGTCGGCAGCGTGTTGTCGCGGCGTATGTCGGCGCGTCGCTCGGCGCCGGTATCGGGGTTGGTGCGCTGGGCTGGTGGGCGGCGTCGGTGCTCGTCTAGTCCAGGGCCGGCCAGGGCTCGGCCAGGGCTCGTCTAGCGACGGGCGAGACGGCAGGATCGACCCGTGCAGCTCGCCGAGATCGCCGACCAGCTTTACGGGCTCCTGCCGCAAGATTTCACCGCAGCGCGTGACGCCGCCGCGCGCGAGGCTCGCTCGACGGGCGCCCGCGAACTGGCAGCGCACGTGAAACAACTGCGCCGTCCGTCCGTCAGCGCGTGGGCGGTGAACCTGCTCGCCCGTGCGCGTCGCGAGCCGCTGGACGACCTGCTGGCCCTGGGTGCCGAGCTGCGTGAGGCGCAGGCGGCGCTGGCCGGCGACGAGCTGCGTGCGCTGTCTCGGCAACGGCACCGGGTGATCGCCTCGCTCGCCGACCAAGCGCGGTCGCTGGTCAACGAGGCGGGGCAGCAGCTCGCCGATGCCGCAGCGCGGGAGGTCGGCGCCACATTGGAGGCCGGGCTCGCCGATCCAGCAGCGGCCGCGGCCATCCGCTCCGGGCGTCTGATGCGTCCGCTCACCTCGACGGGACTCGAACCGGTCGATCTGGTGGGAGCGGTTGCGGCGCCGGACGACATCGAGGCCCTGCCGGGGTTCGCGCCCCGCGCGAGGAACGCGCCGCCGGCGAAGTCCCCTGACCGCAACGCACGCCTCGCCGACGCCCGCAAACAGGTTGGCGACGCCCGCGCGGCTGTTGAGCAGGCCGAGCAGCGGCTGGCAGCAGCAGAAGAATCGTTGGTGTCGGCGGGACATGCCGCCGAGGATGCGCAGACGCGCATCGCCGAGCTCACCGAGGCGTTGGCGCAGGCGAAGGCCGACCGGTCCGCCGCCGACTCCGATGGGCGCCGCGCGGAGACGAGCCGCGACGAGGCGCGGCGCGATCACCAGTCCGCCCGGCGCGCGGCCGACAGGGCCCAGCAAGCGCTGGACCGCCTGAGCAAGTGATTCGGGCGCTCACCCGTGGTTCGCGTGGGCGTCCGGGCTCCCGCCCATCATGGCCAGCATCTCGCGACCTCCGGTCCGCGCGAATCGCCAGACCAGCGCGGCGGCCAGCGCGAGGAACATGATGTTCAGCACGCTCGTGTAGTTCCACGAGATGCCGTCCTCGCCCACCGACGCGTGACGCGCGCCGGTGGGTAGGAGGTGCAGCGGCGTGAAGACCAGCTCGATGACGTAGCCCGCCGCGACCATGGTCAGGTAGAAGGTGCCGGTCAGGAAGAGCGCCATCTTGCGGCCGTAGTACTTCGCGTAGATGACGATGATCGGGATGATGATCAGGTCGGCGAAGATGAACGAGACGACCCCGCCGAAGCTGATGCCGCCGTTCCAGAGGACGGCCGCCAGCGGCACGTTGCCGATGGAGCAGACGAATGCGAGGACGGCGACGAGTGGCCCGATGATCGGCCCCCAGATCTTGGCGACGGCGGGCTGGTCGGTGAAGAACAGGTGCTGCCAGAACGACTCCGGAATCCACGCGGCGGCGGCGCCGGCGATGAGCAGGCCGATCACGATGTCACGCAGCACCGCAGCCCATTCCATGACGAAGTTGTGGGCCACCGAGGTGAAGCCGGCGGGGCTCGCGAGGCGCCGCCAGAATGTCCCGCCGGCCTGGACCGACATGTCCATCGCAGCGTGCCCCTCCATGGACCCGGCGACCCCCTTGTCGGCCTGTTCGCCGGCGGAGTCGAGCAGCCTGCGGGACAGGAACCGCCTGAAGATCACGGCGAGCAGGACGATCATGACGGGTCCGCCGACGAATTCGGCCGCGGTGAACTGCCAGCCCAGCAACAACCCCAGGATCAGGCCTAGCTCGATGACCAGGTTGGTCGAAGCAAACTGGAACGCCATCGCCGCGGTGAAATCTGCGCCCTTGCGAAACAGCGACCGGGCGAGCGCAACTGCGGCGTAGGAACACGATGACGATGCAGCACCCAGACCGGTGGCGGTCGCCAGGCTGCGCGGCCCGTTGTCGGGGAGCAGTCGAGCAATCGTCGACTTCTTGACGAGCGCTTCGATGATCGCCGACAGGGTGAAGCCGAGGATCAGCGACCAGGTGACCTGCCAGGTCATCGATCCGGCGATTGCGAGTGCGTGCGTCAGTGCCTGCCATGCGGCGTCCATTTTTGACCTCCTCGGGAAGTGAGGTGAGTATACCCCTATGGGGTATGCCGGGCTGAAGGGTTAATCCTCGGGCTGGCCCGGCTCGCCGGGTGTGGGACGCCATGGTCCGGTCGCGTCACCGTCGACGAGTACCCGGTTCGATCGCTTGCGACGGACGCCGGCTGACGGAACACCGCGCGGGATGTGCGGGAATGATCGGCAACCGTGCCTCGTTGGATCGAGCGTGCCGGTCTGCTTCATCCCCCGGGCCTCACTATTTGCCGCCACGAGCGGCCACTCGCCGAGAGGCGGCTGACAGGCCGGTACGACCTGACGGGTGGCCCCGTTTCCTTTCGGAACGGGGCCACCCGGATGTGCGCGGGAGTCCGGGCGGAGACGCCTGCGACCTGGTCACCGGCACGGAGGCGGGGGTCGCTTGCTGTGTGCTTGCAATAGCAAGCGCAGGTTGCGAGACTGGGCTCGTGATCGTCGAGGGCTCCAAGGAGCACGCTATCGAGCAGGCCAAACGTTCCAGCGCTGCCATCGGGGACTTCATCCGCGAGCAGCGCGAACAGGCTCAGGTGTCGCTCCGCCAGCTCGCCCGGCTGGCTGGGGTCTCCAATCCGTACCTCTCGCAGATCGAGCGGGGCCTGCGCAAACCGAGCGCCGACATCCTGCAGCAGATCGCCAAAGGACTGCGGATTTCCGCCGAGCAGCTCTACGTCCGGGCCGGCATGCTCGAGTCCCGCGAAGGCGACCCGGAGGTCGTCGCGGCGATCCTCGCCGATCCCGTCCTCGGCGAGCGGCAGAAGCAGGTCCTCGTCGACATCTTCCAGTCGTTCCGCCGCGAGAACGCACAGCGCGACGCGGCCGCCGAGCCATCCGTGATCCCGGCACCATCGGTCCCCGCGCCACTCGTCCCCGCGCCACCGGCCCCCGCGCCACTCGTCCCCGCGCCACCGGCCCCGGCGCCACTCGTCCCCGCGCCACCGGCCCCGGCGGTCGGCGAATAGCCGCCGTCCCAGCTAGCCCCTTTTCCCCTCGGCACTCACCCGCAAGTGGAATGATCATTGTGTCGATCACCAAGGACATCCGCAGCTACGCGACCGCGCGAATAACGGCTCCGCGACCCGAGCCGGCAACCACGCGCCCGGCCGACAAGAAGGCCCCGGTGAAGTCGACCGCGCAAGAGCCACGCGAAGTGGGCCGGGACGTTCACCTGACGGGTCGTGTCGTCGGAGCGACCGCGGCCTTGCCCGCGTCGCCTACCCTGGTTACGTGGACATCGTGGACCAGCTCTACCTGTGGACCGATCGGATCCTCTTCTGGGGTTTGGTCGCGCTGCGGGTCTGGGCGTTGGTCGACTGCCTCATCCGCAAGGTGTCCGCTTTCCCCGCGGTGGAGAAGCTGACGAAGCCGGCCTGGATCGCCATGCTGCTGCTGGGCGGGCTGTTCGGAACCCTCATCTCCCCGGCGCCAACCGGTCCGATCTCGCTGATCTCGGCTGTGATCGCTTGTGTCTACCTGGCCGATGTACGCCCCGCCGTCCGTGAAGTCAGCGGCGGAGCGGGGCGTTGACGAGCCGAATTCAGCCCGCGTCGACTCGCTGCTGCGCGCGCACGGTGCGGCGGTAACGCGCGAGCAACCGCGGCCAGGTGACAGCGGTGACGACGACGAGGGCGGATCCCGCCACGACCTCGTCGGTTCGCGGCGCGAAGCCCGCGGGGGCGAGGACGCACGCCGCGACGCTGAGGGCGAGGACCCAGCTGCGCCGCATGCCCAGCGCTGACGGCGCGAGGACGAGCGGGCCCCAGATGAGGTGCCACGGGTAGAGCACCGGCCCGCACAGCGCCGCGGCGAGCAGCCCGTAGCCGATGGTGCGTTCCAGGGCTCGACTGCGGACGGTCACGAGAAGGTAGCCGATCGCGGTGGCGCCCGCCAGGGCGAGCGAGAGGCGCCCGCCGATGGCCAGGTCGTCGAACGACGCGGACGGGATGATCAGCGAGATGAGGTCGCTGACCAGGCTGGCCGGTGCGAAAGGCGTGTGCTCTCGGGTGAGCGCGGCGATGTTGCCCACCCAGCCCAGGCCGTAGGGGACGCTCAGCGTGCAGGCTGCAAGCACGGCGAGCACGAGAGACACGTCGCGCCCGGCGATCCGCCAGACCGAGCGGTTGCGCCGCCTGCCCGCGTCGGCGGCCACCACCGCCAGGACCGCGATCACCCCGACCGGCTTGACGCCCGTGGCCAAGCAACACAGCAGTACCGCCCGCGTCCAGCGTCCCTGCGACGCTGCGAGCAGGGCCGCCAGGATGAGTGCGACGAACACCGCGTCGAGATGCGCAGCGGAGACGAGAAAGAGCAGCGTCGCGGGATTGAGCACCGTCAGCGCCACTGCCGATGCGCCACGGCGTCCGGCCAGGTCCGCCGCGAGCCGACCGATGGCGACGACGGCCGCCACGGCCAGCGCTCGCAGAAGTACGACGGTCGCCAGCGGGTTGTCGGCACCGGCGATCACGAACACGTGCTCGAGTGCGGTACTCAGCGGTCCCTGGGTGCTCGGCACGCCGCGCCAGGTCGGGTCGATCGCGCTGACCAGCGCGGTGTCACCCAGCGCGGACGGTCCGTGGTAATAGGGGTTGAGTTCGGCGCGGGCGAGCAGGCCGTCGGCGACATAGCGAAAGACGTCCGTGCTCAGCAGCGGGGGCCCGACGACGAACGGCGCGGCCCAGCCGACGGCGATCGTCCATACCCCGCGCTGGTCAACGCGCCGCCCGCGCGCGGCGGTCACCGCGATCAGCCAGAGCCCGGCGAGCAGCCCGATCCCGGCCAGCATGACCAGACCCGGGACGAGATCGGTGACCTGGTAGGCGGGTCGTGGCAGCAGCCCCAGCCAGGTGTTGAGCGGCTGCGCCCCGGGGGCTGCGCCGATCCGGCCACCCGGGACGACGACGAGCGCGGCTGCGAGGAAACCACCGACAGTCAGCGGCACGACCGGTCGCGCCGCGATCCGGCGCCGGCCCACGTCAAGACCGTGCAGAGCCTTCTCAGCCAGGTCGTTCATGCGCTGCGCGCCACCCCCACGGTCCGGCGGCTCAGTATGCCGTGCCAGGCCCGTACGCGATCCTGACAATTCCGTGGCGTGGTGTGTACATGCGACCGGCATTGTCGAAAGCTCCGGTGGGTAGCGACCCACGCGCAGACGTCGCCAGAGGAGTGGTCAGGTCAATGTTTCGCAGGATAATTACAGCAGGTGCGGCCGCCGCGGTCATCGTGGGTGCCGGGACGACGGCGCTCGCCGTCTCCGGCGCGCCACAGACGATCGCCGGCACCGCTACCCAGAGCACCCCGAGCGGCCAGAGCACCTCGAACAGCAGGTCGGGCAGTACGCAGAGCGCCGCGCAGAGCGGCAGGCACGGGGGCAAGAACAGGCGAGCCGCGTTGCGGGCGGCTCTGCGGCGCGTAGCGCACGCCGAGTTCGTGACGAGGGGCACGGACGGCTTCGTGCAGCACGACGCGGTTCGCGGCGAGGTCACGTCGGTGTCGGCCACTTCGATCAGCGTGCGGGCGGCGGACGGTTACCCCGCGACCTTCTCTGTCAGCGATACGACGCGGGTGCGCAAGCGCTCCGACTCGGGTGGCAAGGTCAAGGGCATGCCCGCCGAGATCGGCGATGTCAAGACCGGTGACGAGGTCGCGGTGCTGGGCCGGGTCGCTGCTTCCTCGAGCGCGAACCCGGCGGCGACGGTCATTATCGACGGCGTGCGGAAGTAACGCGCTCCGGAGGCAGGCGCACCGTGAACCGGGCGCCTCCCTCCGTCGCACGTCCGGCCTGGATCGTCGCGCCGAGCCGGTCCACCAGACCTTGCACGATCGCCAGGCCCAGACCCGTCCCCACCTGCCGGATGCCGCGGTAACGCCGGAACAATTCCCCGCGCCGAAATGCCACCGCGAGGTCGTCCTCGGACAGGCCGGGGCCGCCGTCACGGACCTCGACCCGAGCGTGATCGTCGAGATCGGTGCCCACTGACAGCACGATCGGCGCGCCTGCCGGTGTCACGCGCAGCGCGTTCTCCAGCAGACCGTCCGCGATCTGGCGCACTCGTGCGGCATCGGTGAACGCACGGGCCGGTCTGGCCTCGAGCCGGAACTCGACGCCGACGGCCTTGCACCGCGCCGCCCAGACCGTCGCTGCAGACTGGGCCATCTCCACCAGGTCGACCGGCCGCGGCTCGATACGGAAGTCCTCGGCGTTCAGTCGCGCGAGGTCGAGGAGGTCGCCGACCAGCCGCTCCAGGCGCTTGGCCTCGCCGACGAGGACGCCACCGATCTCGGCCGTCCGCTCGGCCGGTATGACACCGTCGGCCAGCGACTCCGCGTAGCCGGTGATGGACGTGAGCGGGGTGCGCAGGTCGTGCGATACCGACATCAGAAACTCACGCTGGCGGGTTTCGGAGTGCGCCAGCGCGCCGGCGAGTGTGTTGATCGCTCCGGCGACGTCGGCCACCTCGGCCGGGCCTTCGATCGGCACCGTGACGTCGCGGCGTCCTGCGGCAAGCGCGTGTGCGGCGGCGGCGGTGCGCCGCAACGGGCGGGCCAGCCTGCGGGCGAGCAGGAAACCGGCCACGGCCGCGATGCCCACGCCGATTAGGGTCGCGAGCAGGACGCGGCGCGCCGCGGTGCTACCGCCCGCCGTGGCGTCCGAGCGGGCCTGAACGAGCACGATCCCGCCGCCGCCGCCCAACGTCGGGCGCGCCTCGAGGTAGACGCGTCGGCCGCGGACGGTGCGGCTGGCCGAGACGTCGTGACCTGCGCGGACCAGGGCGACGTCTGCGGCGGTGACGGCCGCGCGGGTGAGCGGGTAACCGCTGACGACCGCGCGACGTGGCAGCGGCGAGCCGATGGCGCCGCCCACGGGTCGGATCAGGCCGTACCGCACCCCTAGCACGGTGAGCACGCGTTTCGTGCGTGCCCGGGCCAACTGCCCGGCGGCGGTCCGGTCGACGCTCGTCTGCGCGGCATCGGCCAGGCGGGCGAGCGTCCGACGCGCCGCCCGATCGTCGGCGGACCGGATCAACCCGATCGCCAGGACACTGGCAAGCACACCGGTGACCACGGCTATCGCTATGCACAGCAGCGCGATTCGGCCCGACAGCGAGCCGCGCCGCTTCATTATCACGCGTCCGCCGGGCGCGCTTCGACGGAATAGCCGACGCCGCGCACCGTGCGGATCGGGCTGGCGACACCCAGCTTGGCGCGCACCTGCGCGATGTGCACGTCGACGGTGCGGGTGCCGGCGGCCGACGCGTAACCCCATACCTCACTGAGCAGTTGCTCGCGGCTGAAGACCCAGCGGGGCCGGCGCATCAGGAACGCGAGCAGATCGAACTCGGTAACCGTGAGCACGACCTCGTCGGTGCCGGCAAATGCACGCCGTTGGCCCGTGTCGAGGCTGACCGTCCCGACGACAAGCTCGGCACGCCGCTCGGACGGGCGCCGCGTGCGGCGCAACACACTGGTGACCCGCGCGGCCAGCTCGCGCGGCGAGAACGGTTTGGTGATGTAGTCGTCGGCGCCGAGCTCGAGGCCGACGATGCGATCCACCTCGTCGTCGCGCGCGGTCACGAACAGCACCGGCGTCCAGTCCCCGTCGGCTCGCAAGCGGCGACAGACCTCGATCCCGTCCATCACCGGCAATCCGACGTCGAGCACGATCGCCACCGGACGGTGGGTACGCACCGCCTCGAGCCCGGCATCACCGCTCGTCTCGACTTGAACGCCGTAACCCGCCCGCGCGAGGTGCATGCGGATGACGTCGGCGATAGCGGCCTCGTCCTCGACGACGAGCACCAGCCCGCGTTCTACCCCCGGCTGCCCCACGCCGTCACGGTAGCGGCGCACGGCAGTCAAGGAGGTCACGTGAAGGTCAGAGGCAGATCAACGTCGCGTCAACGCGCGCATCTGACCTCAGGAGTTTACTATCCCTTGTCATTCGATCGACAAAGGCGTCATGAGATGCACTGTTCCGGTCGCTCAACTGCCTGTACCGGCCCGCGATGAACGCGCCGGCGACCGTCGCAGTGGTGGGTGGAGGTGCCAGCGGTTGCCTGACCGCGACGCACCTGGCCCGTGCCGCAACCCTCGCCGGCCGAGCGATACAGATACTGCTTGTGGACCCTGATCCGCCGGGTGCGGGGCTCGCCTACGCCACCCGCGACCCGCGGCACTGGCCACGATCCGGCGGGCGGCGGAGCGGCGGGACGGCGTGTTCGCCGAGACGGTGGTGCCGCTGGCCGATGCGCTCATGCACCTTGTGCATGGCGACGCGGATCGGGCGACCGACGTCCTCCTGGCGTTGCGTGGTGTCGATCGCCTCGGTGGCAGCGCCGCCCAGCGTGAGATCGTCGAAGAGACGCTGATCTCCAACGCGGCGCAGGCCGGGCGGGTCGACCTGGCCCGTGAGATCCTTTCGCATCGTCTGGAACGCCCAGAACGCCGCGAATCGCCGTTGGCCGCGCGCCGACGGTCCGAGCTGGACGCGATTCGGGCCTGAGCGGATGTGGCGCCGCTCATCGTCGAACTGGCTGGCTAGGCGCGCGACGTCAGTGCCGGCCCCGGGCGGTTCGCAGTCCACCGAAGGCTGCCGCGGTGACGGCGTCCGCGAGTTGGTCGGCGTCATGACCCGGTCGCACCCACTCGACGAGCGAATTCACCATCCCGAAGAGCAGGCGGCCGGTGACTTTGGGGTCGACGTCCGGACGTAGGTCTCCGTCGCGTACCGCCTCGGCCACCAGCGTGGCGGCGAGGCGGTCGAGGCGACGACGACGGGCGAGCGCGTCGCGCTCGACGGTGCTATTGCCGTGCACGCGCAGTAGCAGGGTCACGTACGGCACGTTGTCGACGAGGACCATGACGCTGCGGCGCACCAGGACTTCGAGTCGATCGACCGCTCGTCCGGGCATCCGTCGAACATCCGCGGCAGCCTGCTCCAAACCCACGAGCGCACGGTCGAGGGCCAGGCCGAGCAGTGCGTCCTTGCTCTGCACGTGGTGGTAGATCGCGGATTTGGTGATGCCGAGGCGTTGCGCGAGATCTTCCATGCTCGCGCCGTCGTAACCGCGCTCGTTGAACACCTCGACCGCGACGCTGAGCAAGGATTCAACGTCGTACCCGGGACGCCCTCGGCGTAGTGCCGTCATCGGGGCGCTGCCGGGCGGTGACTGCGGCCGCGGAACTCGGCGATCACATCGTCGCCGCGCCGGATCGTGACGTCATAGATTCCGGAGCGGCCGAAGCGGATGCGTTCGACTGCCTCGGCGGTGAGTTCGTCCCCGAGCCGGGCCGGTGCCACGAACACGATTTCCGCTGCGGCCGCGACCGCGACAGGTCCGTGGCTGTTGCAGGCGCAGGCGAACGCGGTGTCGGCGAGAGTGAAGACGAGTCCGCCGTGGGCGAGGTCATGGCCGTTCACCATGTCCGGGCGGACCGTCATGCGGGCCACGGCGCGTCCGGTGTCGAACTCGATCAGCTCGATGCCGAGGGCCCGTGATGCCTCGTCGGCAGCCATCATCACAGTGACCGCTTCGTCCGGACGCTGGATCTCTGGCACCTCGTCACGATAACCTACTGAACGATCGGTCAGTAAGTCTGCTCCGGAGGTTGTGATGACGGCACTGCGTAGTTACGTCGCCGGTGGATGGGTCGCCGCCGAGGACGAGGGCCAACCGGTCCACGATGCGGTGACCGGTGCGGAGGTTGCCCGCATCTCGTCGGCCGGCATCGACAAGGGTGCTGCGCTCACCTACGCGCGGACCACCGTCGGACCGGCTTTGCGTGAGCTAACCTTCCACGACCGCGCGGCGATGTTGAAGTCGCTCGGTGCGATGCTGCGTGAGCACCGCGAGGAGTTGTACGCACTGTCCGCGAACACCGGAGCCACGCTGTTCGACTCGAAGTTCGACATCGACGGCGGCATCGGGGTGATACTCAGCTTCGCCAGCAAGGGCAAGCGCGAACTACCGAACGAGCGTTTCTACGTCGAGGGAGCCGCCGAGCAACTCGGCCGTGCGGGGAACTTCCTCGGCCAGCACATCATGACCCCACTGCAGGGCGTGGCCGTCCAGATCAACGCCTTCAACTTCCCGGCATGGGGTCCGCTGGAGAAGTTCGCACCCGCCTTCCTTGCCGGCGTCCCGTCGGTGGTGAAACCCGCCTCGCAGACTGCCTACCTGACGCACCGCATGGTCGAGCTGATTGTCGAGTCCGGCTTGCTGCCGGACGGTTCGATGCAGCTGGTGTGCGGGGGCGCCGGAGACCTGCTCGATCACCTCGGTGAGCAGGACCTGCTCGGCTTCACCGGATCCGCATCGACTGCCCGACGATTGCGCTCGCACCCGGCTGTCGTGTCGCGCTCGGTGCGCTTCAACGCCGAGGCGGATTCGCTCAACTGCTCAATCCTCGGCCCCGACGCGACGCCGGGGAGCCCGGAGTTCGAGCTGTACGTCAAGCAGCTCGTCACCGAGATGACCGTGAAGGCCGGGCAGAAATGTACGGCGATTCGGCGGGCCTTCGTTCCGTCCGCGCTCTTGGACGACGTCATCGAGGCGGTGTCCGCGCGGCTGGCCAAGGTGACGGTCGGCAATCCTGCAGCTGACGGCGTCCGTATGGGAGCGCTGGCCAGTCTCGAGCAACGCGAGGAGGTCCGCCGAGCCTTGAAGGCGCTCACCTCGGCGGGGCGTCTCGTCTTCGGCGACCCGGAGCACGTCGAGCTCATCGACGCCGACGAATCGCGGGGCGCGTTCCTCTCGCCTATGTTGGTGCGCTGCGACGACGTCGATCGTCGCGAGCCGCACGAGGTGGAGGCGTTCGGACCAGTATCGACCGTCCTGGGTTACGCCGATACGCCGCACGTGATCGAGCTGGCTGCGCGCGGGCGGGGCAGCCTGGCCGGCTCGATCGTGACCGGAGACCCGGACTTCGCCCGGGACGTGGTGCTCGGCACCGCACCGTGGCACGGCCGTCTGCTCGTGCTCGACCAGGACGCCGCACCGGAGTCGACCGGGCACGGCTCGCCGATGCCCATGCTCGTGCACGGCGGTCCGGGACGGGCCGGGGGTGGTGAGGAACTCGGTGGCATCCGCGGGGTGCTGCACCACATGCAACGCACCGCCGTCCAGGGCAGCCCGCGGATGCTGTCGTCGGTGACCGGCCGCTGGATCACCGGCGCCGCTCGGACGGTGAGCGATCAGCACCCCTTCCGCAAGTCCTTGTCGCAGCTACGCATCGGCGACAGCGTGACGGCCGGCCCGCGCACCGTCACGCTCGAGGACATCGAACACTTCGCCGAATTCACCGGAGACACGTTCTACGCACACATGGACGAGGTGGCAGCGGCAGCGAACCCGTTCTTCGACGGACGGGTCGCGCACGGTTATTTGATCGTGTCCTTGGCCGCGGGGCTGTTCGTCGATCCCGATCCCGGTCCGGTGCTCGCGAACTACGGCGTCGACAACCTGCGCTTCCTCACTCCGGTCTACCCGGGTGACGAGCTGACCGTCACGTTGACCTGCAAGCAGATCACGCCGCGCGGTGACGCCGCGCACGGTGAGGTGCGCTGGGACGCCGACGTGACGAAGCAGGACGGCTCTTCGGTCGCGCGGTACGACGTGCTCACCATGGTGGCGAAGGAGTGGCCGGTTTCATGACGTCCCTGGAAACGCATTTCGACCAGACGATCGAGCACGACCGGCGCATCGAACCGCGCGACTGGATGCCCGAGGCGTACCGCAAGACGATGATCCGCCAGATCGCCCAGCACGCCCACTCCGAGATCATCGGCATGCAGCCGGAAGGCAACTGGATCACCCGGGCGCCGTCCCTGCGGCGCAAGGCGATTCTGCTCGCCAAGGTGCAGGACGAGGCCGGCCACGGCATGTACCTCTACTCGGCTGCGGAGACCCTGGGTGCTGATCGCGCCGACCTGACCGACAAGCTCGTGCACGGCAAGCAGAAGTACTCGTCGATCTTCAACTATCCGACGCTGTCCTACGCGGACGTCGGCGTGATCGGCTGGCTGGTCGACGGCGCTGCGATCTGCAATCAGGTGCCGTTGTGCCGCTCCTCCTACGGGCCGTATGCGCGCGCGATGATCCGCATCTGCAAGGAGGAGTCGTTCCACCAGCGGCAGGGTTACGAGCTGCTGATGACCATGATGCGCGGTACGGACGCGCAACGCGAGATGGTCCAGGAGGCCACCGATCGATTCTGGTGGCCGTCGCTGATGATGTTCGGGCCGCCCGATGACCAGTCGCCCAACACCGCG
This sequence comes from Mycobacteriales bacterium, assembly GCA_038207565.1. GTDB lineage: Bacteria > Actinomycetota > Actinomycetes > Mycobacteriales > Jatrophihabitantaceae > JALZAI01. The sequence goes on along the minus strand of JBBQZQ010000019.1, from coordinate 22,923 downwards.
CAGTCGATGGCCTGGGGGGTCAAGCGACACACCAACGACGAATTGCGCCAGCGCTACGTGGACATGTCGGTGCCGCAGGCCGAGCGGCTCGGCGTGAGGTTCCCTGACCCGGAGCTGCGCTGGAACGAGGCGCGGGGCCATTACGACTTCGGCGCCGTGGACTGGGACGAGTTCATGGCGGTGGTGAAGGGCAACGGTCCGTGCAACGCACAGCGCGTTGCGCATCGCAAGGCAGCCCACGACGAGGGTGCATGGGTGCGTGACGCGGCCACCGCGCACGCGGCGAAGGGCCGAGGCGAATGACCGACTTCACCGCCGAGGGCGGCCACGGCGCGGTACCGGCGAATGGCGTGCCGACCACACCGGATCTTGCTGTCGTGCGGTCGGACTGGCCACTGTACGAAGTGTTTCTGCGTGCCAAGCGCGGGCTCAACCACGTGCACGTGGGGTCGTTGCACGCTGCGGATGCAGAGATGGCGCTGCACCACGCGCGCGACCTGTACACCCGCCGCAACGAAGGCGTGTCGATCTGGGTGGTGGCGGCGCGCGACATCACCGCGTCCAGTCCGGACGAGAAAGATCCATTCTTCGCCCCGTCCGGTGACAAGGTCTACCGCCACCCCACGTTCTACGAAATTCCCGACGATGTCCCGCACATGTAGGTAGCGATGACTCACGACACTCCGTACGATGGGCTCTCCGACGAGAGCGACGACCACCGGTGGGCATTCGGCACCGGCTTCACCGATCCGCTCGAGGGCATCGACACCACCGTTCCAGCCGGCGTCGACGGCGCGGCGCTCGCGGCGTACTGCCTCATGCTCGCAGACGACGCGCTCGTCTATTCCCATCGTCTGCAGCAGTGGATGACGTACATGCCCGAGCTCGAGGAGGAGACCGCGATCGCGAACATCGCGCTCGACCTGCTGGGACAGGCGCGCATGTTGCTGGCTCGGGCCGGCACGGTCGTGGGGAAGTCGGAGGATCAGCTCGCGTACTTCCGCAACGAGAAAGACTTTCGCAACGTGCGGCTGGTCGAACACCGCGATGCTGATTTCGCCGAGCTCGTCGGTCGGCTGCTCATCTTCGCGTCGTGGCGGTTGGCGCTTTTCGAATCCCTGACGGCGTCGGCAGATCCGGTGCTGAGCGCGATTGCCGGCAAGGCAGTCAAGGAACTCACCTATCACCGCGACTACGCCGCCCAGTGGGTGGTGCGTCTCGGCGACGGCACCGACGTGTCCCTTGCCAAGATGCAGCGGGCCCTCGCAGCGTTCTGGCCGATGGTCGACGAGCTGTTCCGCCCGCACGCGATCGAGCAGTCGTTGCAGGGCGCGGCGGCGGATGTCGCATCGCTGCGCGGCCAGGTGGACGTCGTGCTCGACACCGTCTTCGCGACGTCGGGCATCGAGCGGCCGACAGCTGCACCGATGGCGGCGGTGGCCGGGCGTACCGGCCGCGACGGCGTGCACACCGAGGCGATGGGGTACGTCCTCGCCGAGTTGCAGAGCGTCGCCCGCGCGCACCCGGAAGCGACGTGGTGAGTGCCTGGGTCGCGGCAGCGGCTACCCCGGATCCCGAACTGCCGATGCTGACCCTGGCCGATCTCGGCATCCTGCGCGACGTCCAGGTCGAAGGCGACTCGGTCATCGCGACAATCACCCCGACGTATTCGGGCTGCCCGGCCATGCGCGAGATCAGCGTGGATCTTCACCACCGCCTGCGATCGGCCGGTTACCGTGACGTCGTCGTGCGGACTCGGCTCGCGCCGGCATGGACGTCGGAGTGGATCACGGCTGAGGGACGTCGCAAGCTGTCGGCGGCGGGCATCGCGCCGCCGCACTCGGTGGCGCCGCGGACGGGGCCGATCCCGTTGACCTTGAGCGCTCGGTCAGCGCCGGTCGCGTGTCCGCACTGCGATTCGCCGCGCACCGAGCAGACCGCGGCATTCAGCGCGACCGCGTGCAAGGCGCTCTACCGTTGCGGTGAGTGCAGCGAGCCATTCGAGTACGTCAAGGAGATCTGAGTGGCGCGCTCCGATTTCTTCTCGCTGACCGTATCCCGGGTCGACGCGTTGACCGACGATTCCGCCGCAGTGACCTTCAGCGTTCCGGACGATCTGCGCGCCGTCTTCGCGTTCGCGCCGGGGCAGTCGTTGACGGTGCGCCGGGGGGATGAACGCAGGTCTTACTCGATCTGCGCGCCGCTGGGGCGGGCACCGCGCATCGGCGTGCGCGAAGTGACCGGGGGAGCGGTGTCGGGTTGGCTCGTGCGCAGCGTGCGGCCGGGCGACGTTGTCGAGGTGCAGGGCCCCACCGGCTCGTTCACACCGGACCTGACGACAGCCGCAGATCACGTCCTCGTCGCTGCGGGTTCGGGAATCACGCCGATGATCTCGATCGCCGGATCGATCCTCGACGCCAACCCGGGCTCGATGGTCACCTTGTTCTATGGGAACCGGCGCACCGATTCGGTGATGTTCGCAGACGAGGTCGCGGACCTGAAGGACGCGCATCCACAGCGGATGCGACTCGTACACGTCCTGTCCCGCGAACCGCAGGAAGTCGAACTGTTCACCGGCCGGCTCGATGCCGCAAAGCTGCGGCAACTGCTGCCGGTGACGGTGGATGTCGCTGGCGTCGACCACTGGTGGTTGTGTGGGCCGTTCGGCATGGTGAGCGACGCGATCGAGGTCCTGAGCGCTCTGGAGGTGCCGGCGCATCGGATCCACCGCGAACTGTTCTACGTCGAGGACCTGCCACCCGGCGAGGTGCACCACGAGGAGGCGCCGCCCGGACCCGGCGCCGAGGTCACCGTCATTCTCGACGGACGGACGAGCACGGTCACGGTTCCTCCTGGGACGCCGGTGCTCGACGGCGCCCAGAAGATCCGGCCCGACCTGCCCTTTGCCTGCAAGGGCGGCGTGTGTGGCACGTGCCGGGCGCTCGTCACGCAGGGTGCCGTCACCATGCGGCGCAACTATGCGTTGGAGCAGAACGAACTCGACGAGGGGTACGTGCTCACCTGTCAGGCCTTGCCGACCACCGACACCGTTACCGTCGACTACGACTCCTGAGCCACGTTGCGCGGCCGGCGCTGTGATCATCAGCCCGTCACCATGCAACCCGCAATGCTCCCGGGTAGTTGATCACCGCTCGGCGCCGCCACGCCTTCGCGTCCCTCGGCGAGATGGTGGCCACGAGCTGACCCTCATCACAGCGGGGTTGCCCCCGGGCCCGCAGGAAACCTCCCGTCAGTCGAACAGCGAGAGCTGCACGGCGGCGGGCTTCAGCGGCGGGAGCTTGGGCAGGCGGCGTACGCCGTTCCCCCGGCCGGTCCAGCCGTCGGTCCACGCCGACACCGCGCGCGGCGCTTCGATCTGCGGGGCGTCGACATCGGCCAGCACACGCAGGGCGTCGCGGACCGTCCAGGTGAGGTTCTGCGCGCGGAACACAGCGCCGACCGGCTCTGCCCGCAACGGCAACAGACCCGGCCCGCTGGTGAGGTCGAGATCGGGCACCACGTCGTCGCGCATCGTCATCACAAGGCAGTTGAGCTCCCAGGCTTCCCGTGCGCCGGGAGCCGCCAGCCGCGCCGCAATGCCCGCGCCCAGGCAGGAACGTACCGCGTCGAGGTTGTCGAAAGCCTTCGCCGCGCTGCCGAACTCTCGCAGCAGGCGGGCCGCGCTTCGCGGGCCGATTCCGCGCACACCGTGCAGGTTGTCGGACGGATCGCCACGCATTGCTGCGAAATCGCGGTACTGCGCCGGGTGGACGCCGAGCAGCGTCAGCAAGCGGTCGGCGGTCATCATCGGCGAGGCATCGACGCCGCCGTTGATGATGCGCAGCACCGTGGTCGTGTCATCGATGAGAGCAAACGCGTCACGGTCGGACGTGACCACCACCGCCGACCAACCCAGGCGCCGAGCCAGCGACGCGGTGGACGCCAGCACGTCGTCTGCCTCGAGGCCGTGCGGCACGATGACCGCCACGCCCAGCTCATGCAGCACCTCGATCGCACCCGCAAGCTGTTCGACGAGAGTGTCCAGCTTCTCGATCCGATTGGCCTTGTAGCTCGGCCACCGGTCGCGCCGCGCCGAATGGTCGGGGTCGTCGAATCCGACGACCACAGCGGCCGGACGTACCCGGTCGACCGCGGCGACCAGCTGGGCCAGCAGGCCGCGCACGGCCCAGGTCGGCCGGCCGGCGACTGTGTGCATTCCGGTTCGGGCCTGGGCGTGAAAACTGCGGTGGACGAGGGAGTTCCCGTCGACCGTCAGCACCGTCGGACCCGCCACGGCGTCCACTCTGGCACACGGATCCGACGTCGCGGGCAGAATCGCAGGATGGCCTCCATGACGCTCGCCTGCCATGCCGTGCTCTTCGACTGCGACGGCGTGCTCGTCGACTCCGACGCGAGTGTCGTGGCGGCGTGGAGCCGCTGGGCTGTCGATCTCGGCCTCGAACCCGGGCACGTCACCGGCATGGTTCACGGGCGCCGCTCGGTGGACACGGTCACGCTGCTGGTGCCCGGCGACGGCAGGGACGACGCCCTCGCCCGCATCGACCGCTACGAGGTGGAGTACGCCCGGGCGGTAACCCCGATCGCCGGCGCCCGGGATCTGCTGGCGATGATGCCGGTGGGCAGCTGGGCGGCGGTGACGTCGGGCACCCGAGCGCTGGCCGGGGCGCGGCTGGCGGCTGCCGGGCTGCCCGCCCCGGACGTCCTCGTCACTGCGGACGACGTCGCACGCGGCAAGCCCGATCCTGAGGGTTACCTGGCCGCCGCAGCCCGGCTGGGGGTCGCCCCGCATGACGCGATCGTGCTGGAGGACGCGCCGGCCGGCATCGCCGCCGCGCGCGCGGCAGGGGTCGCAGCCGTCGTCGGGGTGGGTGGACGGGGGCTGGACCAGGAGGCCGACGTCGTCGTCGCCGACTTGAGGTCGCTGCGCTGGACCGGCTCCGGTCTTGTGGTCAGCGGGGGTTGAATCGCGACGTGACTACTGCTCCAGCACTTTCGCATCGGACGGGTCGAGTTCTGCGCGTGAGCGGTCCTTGACCCGTACCCCGGACTCGCCCAGCCGAAAGGATGCCTGCAGCAGACCGGCGATCACGCGAGCGGCCGCTGCGTACCCGAGCCCGTCCGGTGGATGGATGTTGGACACGCAATTGCGTTCCGCGTCACTGCGTCCGGGACGGGGCGCGTAGGTGAGGTACGCGCCGAGGCTGTCGTTCACCGACAAGCCGGGTCGTTCCCCGATGAGCACCAGCACTGCCCGCGCGCCGAGGGCCTGGCCGATGTGGTCGCCGAGCGCCACCCGCGCCTGGGTGGCGATCGTCGGCGGTGCGAGGCTCGAGGACACCTGATCGAGCAGGGCTTCGAGCAGCGGCACAGCGTGTGTCTCGACCGCCCGTGCGGAGAGCCCGTCGGCCAGCACCACGGCGAGATCGGCGCTCTGCGCGGGTGCGAGGATCGGTTCCGCTGTCTCACGTCCGAGATCGGGGCGACGCAGATACTCCTCGCGTGACCGGGCCCGACTGGTGACGAGCAACGGGTCGGCCAAACCCAATGGCTGGAGATGCTGCGCGAGCGCCACCACGTCGAGGCAGTCGTGCACGGCGTCGCGTGCATCGGCGTGCGCGGCGCGGAACTCGAGTTCGGCCGCGGTGGGTAGCGCGTTACCGGAGCGTCCGAGACCGATGCGTGCCTGCGTGGTGCGTCGCAGTCCGTCCCAGAACTCGTCGGTGTTCATCGGCCGATGGCCAGCAGCGGGGAGGCGCCGACGGGCAACACCGCCCCGTCGTCGTCGATCATGCCGAGGGTGTGCAGCCATGCCTCGAACTCCGGGGCGGGACGTAGGCCGAGCGCGCTGCGAACGTAGAGCGCGTCGTGGAAAGACGTGCTCTGATACCCCAACATCACGTCATCCGCTCCGGGCACCGCGATCACGTAGGTGCAACCGGCGACGCCGAGCAGCGTGAGCAGAGTGTCCGTGTCGTCCTGGTCGGCCTCGGCGTGGTTGGTGTAGCAGACGTCCACACCCATCGGCAGCCCGAGCAGCTTGCCGCAGAAGTGATCCTCGAGCCCGGCGCGCACGATCTGCTTGCCGTCGTAGAGGTATTCCGGTCCGATGAAGCCGACGACCGTGTTGACGATCAGCGGGTGCAGGTGCCGGGCGAGCCCGTACGCACGTGCTTCGAGGGTCTGCTGGTCGACCGGACGCCCGCCCGTCCCGAGATGCGCGCCTGCGCTCAGCGACGAGCCCTGGCCCGTCTCGAAATACATCACGTCGTCGCCGACCGTCCCCCTGTGCAGCTCGAGCGCCGCCGCGCGGGCGTCCTCGAGCCGCGCGATGTCGACGCCGAAGGACGTGTTCGTGCCCTGCGTGCCGCCGATCGACTGGAACACCAGATCGACCGGGGCGCCCTGCTCGATCAGCTCGACGGTCGTGCTGACGTGTGCCAGTACGCACGTCTGCGTCGGGATGTCGTAGCGCGCACGTACGTCGTCGAGCAGCACCAGCAGCTCACGCGTTGCGCCGGGAGAGTCGGTCGCCGGGTTGATACCGATCACCGCGTCGCCGCAACCGAGCAGCAGACCATCGAGCGTCGCCGCCGCGATGCCGCGCGGGTCGTCGGTCGGATGGTTCGGTTGCAGGCGGGTGGCCAGGCGCCCGGGCAGGCCGAGCGTGTCGCGGAATGCTGTCACCACTGCTGCGCGGCGGGCGACCGCGATCAGATCCTGGTTGCGCATCAGCTTGCTGACCGCGGCGGCCATCTCGGGCATCAGGCCCGCAGCGAGCCCCGCCAATGTGGCGGCGGCGTGCGGGCTCGCCGCTACCTCGAGCAGCCGGTCGCGAAGCTCCCCGACGCTCAGGTGCGCGACCGCGGCGAACGCGTCACGGTCGAGCGTGTCGACGATCAGCCGGGAGACCTCGTCGCTCTCGTAGGGCACGACGAGCTCGTCGAGGAACGTGGCGAGCGGGACATCCGCCAATGCCCATTGCGCGGCGGCGCGCTGGGCGGAGGACTCCGCAGCGCATCCGGCGAGTTCGTCCCCGGAACGCCGCGGGCTCGCCCGCGCCAGCAGGTCGACGAGGCCGTCGAAACGATATGTTCGCCCGCGCAGGTGCTGGGTGTAGACGGTCATCATTGGAGTGTGGCCCGAGCACGTCCGTTTCGGGGGGTTCGCCGAACGCGGAGTGACCCCGCAACGCAATGCCCGCGAAGCGCGCCGCACGTCAGCTGCCGAGCGAGGCCCGTTGTTCTACGCTCCATCTCAGCGGCTGTGACCACGTGCCGTAGCTACTGCGCGGATGATGAGGCTCATGAGGGCGACGACTGCCATCGGCGAGACGGCGGGTGCGCCCTCGGATTGCTGGTGCTGCGGAATGACCCAGCCGTCCGAAGCGATGGTGCATCTCGGCAATCATCCCGAAGTGGTGCTGTGCCTCGCGTGCGCACACTTCGTCCACAAGGAGGCGTGGGAGATCGAGGATCGGGCCAGAACCGGCCCCGGCGTCCGAGCGCGAGGCTGGTTGCGCAGACTGCGGCGGGGAGTTGTCGAGCGCGGATGGCATAACAGCCCCGTCATCGGTCGTGCGGTGCGCTGGCTGGGGAAATACGTGCCGTGAGGCAATGCCCGCCCGAGCGGTTCCACGCTGCAGCGTCGGTCCACCGGCTGATTCGGCTCTGATCAACACGCGCTCGGCATGCCCCGCGCCATCACGAGAGCGTGGTGATCAAGACAATCCCACCGGTAAAGTCCGCGCCCATGATCAGGGGTGGATGACGTAGATGCAGCACACGATAAGGAGCATGAGCATGGCAGAGGTGTTGTTGTTCCATCACGCGCAGGGTCAGACGTCGGGTTTTCTCGACTTCGCCGACCAATTGCGAAGCGCAGGACACACTGTGCACGCTCCGGACCTCTATGGCGGCCGCACGTTCGGCAGTTTGGACGACGGCGTGGCATACGCGGGAGAGATCGGCTTCGACGAGGTCGTCGACCGCGGCACGCGTGCTGCTGATGAACTCCCGAATGAGCTGGTTTACGCGGGATTCTCGCTCGGGGTGGTCCCTGCGCAGAAGTTGGCTCAGACCCGGATCGGAGCCCGCGGCGCGCTGCTGTTTCACGCCTGCATCCCCACCTCGGAGTTCGGGTCGTCATGGCCCGTCGACGTGCCTGCGCAGATTCACGGCATGGAAGCAGACCCGTACTTCGCCGGCGAGGGCGACCTCGACGCGGCCCGTGCGCTGGTCGAGTCGGCAGAGCAGGCCGAGCTGTTCCTGTATCCCGGTGATCAGCACCTGTTCGCCGACGCCAGCCTCGCGTCGTACGACGAGGGCGCCGCTCTGCTCCTGAGCCAGCGGGTGCTCAGCTTTCTCGCCACCCGCTAACCGAGGTTGCGGACGTGCTGGCGCTCGCACGGGGTGAGATCGCACGCCGAGCGCGCCGCAGCCCTCCCCGGGAGGTGTCGCTTCGAAGATTCCTAGTGCTCGCGTTGCAGCTTCCGCCAGCCCCCAGCACGATTGTTGGCGATGATCTGTCTGAACATCTCGACCAAGGCGGCGGCATTGATCGTCGCGTCCCTGCGGAAGGCGACGGTCCGGGCGGTCTTGTTCTGATGTCCGGCCGTGATGATGCCCTCCGGATCGGCAACCATCGCGCCGTCGTACAGGAACACGTTGACGTGGTCCTTTGTCGCGAGCAGGGCGCAGATGTTTCCGTCGAGCACGAAGTAGGGTTGCACACTTCGCTTAATCGTCTCGGTGACCTCCGGATCGGCCTCATGGACGAGATCGCGAACGAGGTGGCAAATCTCCTGCTGCCACTGGGGTAATGCGTCGATGTAGGTGTCGACTCGCGGATTCTTTTCATAGGTCTCCTCGCCCATCTGAACGATGATGCCAGCATCGGGTAGCAGCCACCGTGTCGCGTGAGCGTTGTCTTTGTCCTGGCGACTCCGACCGAGACGGCGGCGTGGCGTCGATGAGGATCGCGAGCTGCGAGGCCGCCCGCTGAGCGGCCCTACGGCAGCTGCAGAACCTCCTTGACCACTTCGGATTGCGCGATTGCGTAGGTAATCGGGTTCGAATCGTTGCGGATCAGGCGCCAACAGCCGCCCAGTTCAAGGTTGACCCATTGTCCGCCCCTGACGCGGATGACGGCGAAGCTCGGCTGACGGGCGCACGTGCGGGTAGGCCCACCGCCGGTCAGTGCGGCGCGTAACTGCCGCGATTGGTCGCGGGTCAGGATCAGGCTGCGGGTCAATGTTCCGCCGTCCGGGTCATCGGTCGTGCGGTAGAGGCACACCTGCAGCTGGGCATCGGGATTTCGGGCGAACACTGGCCCGCCGACCCCGGCACGGACGCCGGACTTTTCGTAGAGCGCGTTCTCGTTCTTCCATCCCATGTCGCAACCGCTGCTGATCGAATCCGCTGTTCGGGTCTGCCTGATTCGGCTCACCGAAACGGTGCGCCAGGAGGCATGGTCGATAGCTCGCACAACGGCGGGTTGCGGTGCGCCGCAGGCAGTCGTCGGGGCGCGGGGGTGCAGAAATCGCCCCGCCCGGTCAGCGAGCAGGATGGTCAGCGGTAAGTAGCCGATGGCGGAGCAGATCTGCCCGGCCGAAGACTTTTGATCGGCTCGGGTCAGCGCTGACAGCAACCGGTTGAGACCGCTGCCCGACACCTGCCGGATGAGGACCTGCCATTCACCTTCACCCGGATAGACCCGTTCCGCTGAACTGCACCGGATGACTGCTGACGCTGCGAACTGCTCTACCACCTGCCGGCCGGCGAGATCCGAGTCTCTGGAGGTGAGGTGGCACGGCGCGTGTTCGGCCAGTTGATCGAGGCGGCTGTTGCCGAGGAGTGCTCCTCGTCGCGCGCCGGTCGGGTCATGGGCAGCGGTCGGGCGTGAGTGCCCCTTGTCGGCCACGGCTAGAACTCCCGCCACCACGACGAGGACTGCGGCAACCGCGGCAACAGCGGCCGCGATTCGACGCGACGGCCGTTCGGGATGCGGCTCGCCGAGAACCCCGTTCAAAACCGGCGGCGTCTCATGAAGCAGGTCCGGCAACCGGTTCTCGGCATCCTCATGCCCGGTCATGGCCGGACCTGCTCATCCCGTAAATCGCCGAGCCTGGCATCTGTCCGCAGGCGCGCCGACGCGCGAGCGGTCTGGCTCCGCACCGTTCCCACCGAACACCCCATCACCTACCACCTACCGGCTACACGGGGCCGCTCGTAGGTCTGCCGCTGCCTGCATGATCGTTCGCCGCGCCGCCAATCCACCCGTACACTGTTATGACGTCTCGGGACGCCGGATTGGTTTCACGCGGCGGGACCAACCACCGCCGGACGACCGGTTGTGCCGGGTCAGTCGACGCCCGCGCGACGCCGGCCTTGAGGGCTGACCATCGTGCGACGTCCGCAGGGTCCTTCGGGTCCATGAGCTAGACGGCCAGCCTGGCGGCGTCGCCGCGCTGTGGACGTTCGTCAGTCGGTGTCCATCGAGACGGGGACCATCGTGGTGTCCAATCGTGCCCGCAATCCGGTGGCGCGAGCGATCGGGCGGTGCACACACGCCAGCACGGACTCGGCGGAACCCACGAGCCGAACCTCCCGTGATGCACGCGTGACCGCGGTGTAGAACGTCTGCCTGGTCGCGAGCGGGGAGGCGGCGAACGGCAACAGCACGGTCACCGATTCGAACTGGCTGCCCTGGGCACGGTGGACCGTCATCGCATGCAACGGACGAACATCGCCCAGCCTGATAAGTGGCAGCACGATCGGCGAACCGCCGCGCCGGAAGGCAGCCAGCAGGTCGTCACCCTGCCGCACCACCACACCGCTGTCCCCGTTGTACAGACCGACCTCGTAGTCGTTGGACGTCACCAACAGCGGCTGGCCCGCATAGCGGCCGTCACTGCGAGCTTCGACACCGGGCGCGAGCCATTGCTCACACAGACCGGTCCAGTGCCGCACGCCGCGCGGACCGACCCGATGTGCGCAGAGCACACGGTGCCGCTCCAGCGCGTCCAGCGCACCCTCCACGTCCTCGGCGCGCGCGGCCAGAATCAGTGCGTTCTCGTGCCGGCCGATTGTCTCTTGCACGTCCGCCAAAGCGGTCCCGGACAGCAGATCGTCGTCGCCGACTTCATGGAATATCAATCCGTCGGGCTCGGACCGTAGCAATGCGAGCGCGTCATTACCTCGCCCGGCCCGAACCAACGCGGCGAGTTCGGCAATCGGGCCTCCGGCGTCGAAGCGGTGAACCGTCCGCAGCTCGACGACCGACTCACGGAGTTGCGATCCGGGCGAGTCCGGTCGCTCGGCGGACGACACATCGTCGGTCGCTGCCGCCAGGCGCGATCGGAACGCCTCGGTGACCGGTCCGACGTCGCCCTGGTCGACGAGATCACCGAGAACTGCGCCCGCCTCGACCGAGGCCAGCTGGTCCGGATCGCCGACAAGCACCAGCCGCGTCGCCGGCCCCAGCGCCTCCAGCAGTCGCGCCATCAACGTCAGCGACACCATCGAACTCTCGTCGACGATCACGACGTCAACGGGCAGGTGATTGTTGCGGTCGTGCCGGAATCGGCTCGACGTCCCCGGCCGCCAGCCGAGGAGCCGATGGACGGTCGACGCCGACAACCGCCCGAGCGCAGCACGATCCTCGTCGGTCAGCGCACCGGCCGCCGAGTGCACGGCTTCCTCCAGCCGCGCGGCAGCCTTTCCGGTCGGTGCGGCCAACGCGATTCGAAGGCCCGGACCGAGGCGGCGCAACAGCACGGTGATCAGTTGCGCCACCGTCGTCGTCTTGCCGGTACCCGGGCCGCCCGCGATCACCGATACCCGCGACAGTGCGGCGACAGCCACGGCAAGCCGTTGGTCCGCCGCGGGGTGACCGACGAACAGGGAGTCCAGATCGGCGCGCAGCATTGTCGGCTCGACATCGTCGGGACGGTCGGAACTGCGCCGCAGCAGGTCGTCGGCAACCTGGACCTCCTGCCGCCAATACCGGTCCAGCCAGAGCCGCGATCCCACCATCTGCATCGGTGGGCCCCCGGCCGCGCCGGTGACCAGGGGGCTCGCCGCACAGGCTGCGACCCATCCGTCGAGCTCGGGCCACGCCAGCTCGGCACTCAATTCCTCTGCATCGTCGGCATCGGGTGTGATCGTCTGCGCGGCGGCGGCCAGGTCGAGTACAACGGATCCGTGCCGGGTGCCACGGACGGTCAGCGCAGCAGCGAGCAGCACGCGGTCGTCGCGCTCGCCGGCCAGCGCGCCCAGCCGCTGCGCGACATGCACGTCTGCCAGTGTCAACACACCGACCTCGCCGAACGCGGCCAGCAGACCGGCGGCACGAGCTGCGGTGAGCCGGGTCACGCGGCAAGCCCTCGAGCCAGCGCGTCCGACACCGCGATCACCAAGGACGCCGGCGGTTTCCAGGCGAAGACACCCGGAAGTGTTGCGTCGGGGGCTACGACGTGCGGGCCGCACATTCCCCGAAGGAACAGGTACAGCACGCCGCCGAGATGCCGCCCCGGGTCGTAGTCCGGGACTCTCCAGCGCAGGAACCGGTGCAGTGCGACGTCATACAACAAGGCCTGCAGTGGGTAGTGCGCGTGCATCATCGCATCAGCCATCGCTGGGCCGCGGTAGTCCCATGCGGTCAGCGGTTCGTCGTATTGTCCGAGTCTGTTGGTCTTGTAGTCCAACACGAGGTAGCGGTCATCGATGCGCAGCACCGCATCGATGCTGCCGCCGAGATACCCCCGCAGCACCGCGTCGCCCACCACCGGATCCTCGAGCAGATCGGCATACGGCGCGAGCGGATCGTTGGATGGCAGGTGCGTTCGCAGTAGTTGCGAAAGTTCGCCCAGGAGCGTGACACCGTTGGGACGATCACCGCCTCGAAGGGGCATCTCGAAGTCCAGCTCGACGAGGCGGTCCGCCGGCGCGATATCGGCCAACGCTCGATCACCGGCCAACGGACCGAGCGGAGTCCGCAACGACGGCAGCAATGCAGCTGTCAAGACGTCGACTGACATCCCTGCCGGCCCGCAACGAGCGAGCTGCGCACCGACCTGTAGGCGCACCTCGCCGTCCAGGTCGGCGGCCGTGGGGTCGACCCGCTCGAGGACGGCGTGAACCAGGGTGCCGAACGCCGTCCCACCGGGAAGCGCTGCCATCGGCGACGGGATGTCGCGCAGCTGTAGGTCTGCGCCGATGTCGGACGGCGGGGTCGCGGGTTCGTCGTCCTTCTCCTCGGCTTCGGGCTCGCTGCTCACTGCCGGGGTTGTGTCGTGGGCTCCACGGGTGAGCGCGCTGTAGGACGTGCGCCGCCACGCGGCGTCCATCGTCCGGCCCAGCACGGCCACCGACAGCGGCCCTGCCGTCCGGGCGACTCCCTGCCAGCGCACCGGTCGGCGGGGAACGGTCTCGGTGACTGACAGGCGACCAGTAACGGCGCGCGACGAGATTCGCGCCAGCGACGTCGCGTCGTTCGGCACCGGCACCCGCTCGCGTACCTCGACCGCGGGGTCGTCGGCGAACAGCAACCGGTGCAGCGGCGCGCATTCGGTGTTGCGGGAGCTCGGCGCCCACCACGCGGTCACCTGCGCCTGCGCCCGGGTCATCGCGACGTAGAGCAACCGCAAGTCCTCACCGAACTGCTCGCTCTTGTCGCGCCGCTGGTCGCTCGCGAACCCGTTCGCGGTTCGCCCGCCGACATTGCGGACCCGGTGCCCGTCCTCGCCGTGGAACAGTGGGATGTCGGGGTCGAAGACGTGCCGATCCCAGCCGAACGGGGCGAGGACGATCGGGAACTCCAGTCCCTTGCTTGCATGCACCGTGACGACCTGGACGGCGGCGGCATCGGAATCAAGGCGCCGGCTGCGCTCGACCGCGGAGTCCTCGTCCGACTCGTCCACCCGGCGTCGCAGCCACTCCAGGCTCGCGGTCAACCCGAGCTGTCCAGCCATTGCCGCGGCGTGCAGCGCCTCGCCGACGTGCCGCAGGTCGGTGAAGCGGCGCTCGCCGTCGATCTGGCCGAGCAGCCGCACCGGCACCCGCTCCTCGCGGCTGACCATCTCGAACAGCGCGGCTATTCCCCGCTCCGCGAACACCGCCAACCAGTGCCGCAGCCGCAGGCCGAGCAGGTCCAGATCATTGCGCTCGAGTCCCTCCGCGTCCCAGCCGACGAAGGACGTGATCGCAAGACGACGCAGTCGCGCCGCGCGGTGCGGCTGCTCCAGCGCTTCGAGCAGCACGACCCAGTCCGCGCCGGCCGCGGTGCGGAACACGCTCGACGTGGTGCGCTGCACCGACGGCACACCCGCCGCGAGCAATGCCGCGTGGACGAGGTCGAGTTGCGCGCCGGTGCGCACGATCACCGCGATGTCACCCGGCCGCACTTGCCGAACGCCGGATCCGTCGCGCGGGCCGAGCATCGTCGTGGCGTCGAGCAGATCGATCACGCGATTCACGACGTCGGCGGTGACCAGATCACGCGCCTGACCGACCGCCAGCGACGCACGGTTCCCGCGCGGCACGACCCTGACCTGCACGGGAGCGTGGGGGGTGTCGAGCATGCGGCCGGCGTGCGCGGCCGACACGGGCTGCACGACGATGCGGCGATCACCCAGCGCGGCACCGCGGAACAGAGCCTCGAGCCCGAGCAACAGATCCGGGTCGCTACGCCAGTTCTGCACGAGCGTGGCGCGGTGATCGGCCGTCTCAGCCGCGTCGAGGTAGGCGTGCACGTCAGCGCCGCGAAACGCGTACACGGCCTGCTTCGGGTCGCCGATGAGGACGAGCGTGATGTGCCCGTGGAACGCCCGGCGCAGGATGTCCCACTGCACGGGGTCGGTGTCCTGGAACTCGTCGACCAACACGACGCGGTAGCGGTCACGCAGCCGCCGAGCTGCAGCCGGTCCCGATCGGGAATCGGCCAGCGTCGTCTGCAGGCGGGTCAGCAGGTCGTCGAAACTGAGCAGGTAGCGGGCGCGTTTGCGCAGCTCGACCTCGGTGCGCACCGCATCCGCGAAACCGCGCCGCAGGGCGGGGGTGTGGTCCGTCCCGGTGCCGACGCCGACCAGTTCGGCCTGCCCGTCGCGGACGACCGCGTGCGCGAGCGCCGTCGCCTCGGCGAGCGACAACACCGGTGCCGCAGCGTCGTTACGCCCCCACTTGCGCAGGTACAGATCCTGGACGACCTCGACGGTAAGATCGTCGAGGTTCTCGATCAGGACGGCGGTGGCGTCGACGTCGCCGGCGGTGCCGAGTCCGACCAGCACCTGTTGGCAGAACTGGTGGGTGGTGGCGACTGTTGCCGAGTCGAAGGAGGCAAGCGCCTGGACGAGGCGCCCGCGGCGCTCCGCGATCTCGCGGTCGCCGCCGGTGGCGAGATGCGCCAGCAGTTCGTCAGACGATGCGCGCGCGGCGTCCGGATGAGCTAGGCCGTCGCGGGCAGTGACGAGGCGTTCGCGGACCCGGTCGCGTAGCTCCTGCGTGGCGGCCCGTCCGAACGTGACGACGAGCAGCTCGTCCAACCGGGCGGTGCCCTCGGCGACGTAGCGGGTGACGAGCCCGGCGATGGTGAAGGTCTTCCCGGTGCCGGCGCTGGCCTCGAGGACCGTCGTGCCCTGCGGCAGCGCACCGAGCAGATCGAACGGACGGGGGGCAGGCGCGCTCATGGCCGCACGTCGATCTCGGCGGCGAGCAGCGGCGTCCAGAGCCGGCGGGCGAGAGACCCGAACCGGGTGGTCTCGTCCGGCGAGCTGTCGTCGGGGCGCGCCATGAGCGCTGCGAGCGACTCGTTTGCCCCGAAGACGAGGACGTGCTCCGGTTCGGCGTTCTCGTTCTGGTAGCGGTCCGCCTCCCACTTGGCGCGCGCCGCCGCGCGGGCGTCGTCGATCGTGTCGCCGCAGTACCGGCGCTCGGCGTAGGCCTCGGACGAGGCGGCGGCCATGGGCAGCGGCTCGCGAAGTCCGGCGTCGCGAAGCGCTGCGAGGTCGGCGAGTATGCGACGCGCAGTCGCCGCGTCGACGCCCTGCAGAATCGAGCGACGCGCCCTTGCCCCACGTCGCCCGACCGTGATCGAACGCAGCGCCGGGTTGCCGAGCGTCGCGACGAGGGCCAGGTGCCGCACCCACGCGGCGAGCCGATGCTTGCCTGCCAACGTCGAGTAGACGACGGACAGGACCGTCGCGCCGCGGACACCACCGACGGTTCCGGAAAGGCGCCGCCCGTCGTCGAGAGGCACCGCCACGTCCACGGACAGTGCTGGCGTGGCCCGTTCGACCTCACACGCGGCGAGCAGCGCGTCGACCTTCGCGCCGATGTCACCCAGCGTCGCGCGTCCGAGTGGGCCGGGTGGCAGCACGCCGCGACGCCGTTCGAGTTCGACACACGTCTCGCGTGTCACTCCGGCGAGGCAGTTGCGCAGTACGCGCTCGCCGATTGCCCAGGCCTGCAGCCCGTCGAGTTCGACGGGCAGCGCGTCGGCCGGATCGTCGTCCTCGTCGTAGGTGCTGATCCCGAGGCGCTGCCGGAGGAACGCCCGCGCCGGGTGCTGCACGAACCGGATCAGATCCTCCAGATCGATCGTGTCGCCCGGTGGGGGTGCGCCGAGCGGGTGCGCGACGAGCGGCGGCACCTGGTGCCGCTTTCCCGCGGCCGCGCGGGCTCCGGACAGGCCCGCCGGGTCGAACGAGAACGGCCCCTCGGCGCCGAGATCGCCCGCGGTGAAGTTGCGCCGGTCGAACGGCTGCAACGGGTGGCGGATCACGACGTGCTCACGTCCCGGGCCGCCGTTCGGCGCGAACGCGCTCGCGTCCACGGCGTCGAGCAGTTCGCCCAGCGGGACGCAGGGTGGCACGTCGGCGCCGCTGCGCGGATCGGCGCCGGTGTAGGTGATGACGAGGTAGTCCTGCGCGGCGCAGATCGCGTCCAGGAACAGCTGCCGGTCCTCGCTGCGGACATCGCGCTCGCCGGTGCGGGGGTCGCGAGCCAGGACGTCGTCGCCGTCGATCAGCCCGTGCCGCGGGAACGCGCCGTCGTCCATGCCCATCAGGCAGACGACACGATGCGGGACCGAGCGCATCGGCACCAGCGTGCAGACAGTCAATGTGCCGGTGCGGAAACTGGCTCGCGTCGGACGGCCCGCCAGGCGTCCCGCGAGCAGCGTGGCGACGTCGGCACGGGTGAGCCGGACGTCGGTGACGCCCGCGGCGTCGGCGAGGTCTGCGAGTTCGGTGCGCAGCTGGCCTGCCTGCCACGCCTGACCGGGTTCGCCGAGGGAGAGCACGAGCTCGACGAGCAGCGCTGCCCACTGCGCGACGGTGCGCGGATGCTCCAGCGCGCGCACTGCGGTGTCGACGCGCTCGAGCAGTTCAGCGAAGCGGCCCACGAGGTCGATGTCGCCGCTGTCGACGTCGTCCAGGGGCAATACCGGACCGATCCAGCGATCACCTTCCTCCATCGCCACCCCAAGCAGCATCCGGTCGATCGCCGCGCGCCAGGTGCCTTGATCGAGGTCACCCAGCCCGTACGGCGCCCGATGGTGCGCGTCCAGGCCCCACCGCGCGTTCGCTGTGGCCGTCCAGTCGCGCAACTGCTCGATGTCGTCCTCGGTGAATCCGAACAGCTTACGTACCGGCTGCGCGCCCGCGAGGTCGAGAAGTTGGGTCGCGGTGACCCGATTCGCGGCGAGTTCGAGCAGCTGACTCAACAGCGTCAGCAACGGGTTCGTCTGGCGCAGTGAGCGGTCGGCCAGGCGGACCCGCAGGCGGGCAGCCGGGTGACCGCCGCTCTCGTCGGCCATGCCGAAGCTCGCGGCGACGAGCGGGGCGAAGGTCTCGACGTCCGGGCACATGATCAGGATTTCGCGGGGTTCGAGAGTCGGGTCGCTCGTGAGCAGGCCCAGCACGGCCTCCCGGACGACCTCGACCTGGCGGGCCGGGCCGTGACACGCATGGACGGTGACGCTGCGGTCGGTTTTGTCCGCTGCCGTCGGCGTCGTCGGGACGCGATCGTGCGCGAGCTCATCCTGCAGGCGGCCGAGCAAGGTTGCTGGACGAGCACCGACGTCGTGATGCGTGTCGGAGGCGGAGGCGGGCAGCAGTTGTTGCAGTTCACGGATGTCGCGGGACATGGACGCGAGCAGGGGGTTCTGCACCAGGCCACCCGCCTGATCCTCTCGTCGCCGACCGGGCTTGATGTCAGCTCCCCGCACCGCCTCCCATAGCGCGGGCGATGGATGGTGCAGCCACAGATGAAGGTCGCGGTGCTCGGCGAGCGCAGTGAGCACGGCGACACGCGTGGGGGAGATTCGGGTCGCGCCGAAGATCGAGAGCCGCTGCGGGAGATCGACGGCGTCAGGGTTAGCCCGGAGGCGGGCGCAGGCGTCGTCCAGCAGCTCGGCAGGTGACGGCCCGAGGTCAGCTCGCAACAGCCGCCAGAGTTCGGGCTGCCACCTGACGTCGGCCGGCAACGGTTTGCCGTCGCCCTGCTCGTCCTGGCTCTCGTTCCACGCGATGAGCATCGCGGGCCGCGCCCGGGCGTAGGACTCGAAGTGCCTGGCCAGCTTGCTGCCGACAGCGAACCGCCGTCCCCGGTCCGCGCCGCCGGCGTCCAGACCCAGGTGGACCGCGAGCACGCCGGCCCAGGAGGCAGTCGGCGCGTGCTCATCGATGATCTTCATCAACGGCCAAACGGCCTGCTCGGCTGCCCACATCTCGACACTCGCGGCGAAGCTCTCGTCGGCCGCGGCTACCGCGTCGTCGAGCAGTTGGGTTGACGAGGGAAATATGACATTCGCGCACACGCCGTCGCCGTCCACCGCGCCGAGTGTGTGGCTGAGTTGCTGAGCAAGCCAGCGCTCGACCCCCCTGCTCGGTACCGCAACGACTTCCGGCTCGAATGGGTCATCCGAAGGTGTCGCGAGAACCGGGCCGAGCGCCTGGACGAGTGGGTCTGCACGCTCGGAACGGTGGATCAGCAGCACCGGCGCGTCCCTGTCACAACCACACGATGATCATGCGCCCGATCAACTTCATATCCAAGCCATGCGTGGCCACGCCAAGCTGCCCGGTCGGGCCCTCTGCAGGCACATCCCTTGCGGCATCAGGTGTCTCGACTGCCAAACCCCTTCGTGCACCCCGCAAATGGCGCCACCAGAGTCTCCCGCAGATCGCCAGGGTCACCGGCGTCTGCGATGACGGACAGCCCTCCATCTGGGCTTTCGACACCGACTGGCCGGCTGGGTTGTTACCGATAGGAAGATACGGCTGTCGAGAATGGGGAACAGGCGCGGCCGATCGGCTCTTTCATTCAGTAGAACACTCAACCTTTGGCATACTTCTTGCGAAGCACGTCACCGCGCCATCGTCGTTACTTCCAGCGGTTGATGAACTCGATCGTCGCCGTGTTGACGTCATCCGGGTTCGATGCGCTCAGGAAGTGTTGGCCGCCCTGAACAACCCTAAGCTCGCTGTCGACAGCATTCACGAACCGCTTGATTTCGTCCTCGGCATTGGGAACCGAATACACCGGATCCTCCGTGCCCTGCATCCACAAGACCGGGCATCTCACGCCGTCGAGTCGGCCGTGCAAGCCGTCACGATCACGCAGATTGATCGTGCACATCCGGAGCCGCCGCCGCCCCGCATCACCGGCGTAGTTCTTTTGGTGTGCCGAATGCCAGAACGAGCGCTCGTCGGGCGGTATGTCGTCGCCGAGGCCTTCCCGGAGTACTGCATCGATGAACTCGACCGGGATCACCCAGTCGTCATCGACGCTTTCGGCAAGCACGTCGATTGAGGGGGTGCAGAAATCGATGCCGTCCCAGCAGCCTAGATCGCGACTTCGCTGGCTTTCGAAATCCATCGAGGTGCCGAGCGGGATGATGCCTTTCACTGTGTCGGGTGCGAGCATCGCCATGCGGGCCGTGACCCATCCGCCTTGCGATGTACCCAAGACGAACGCCTCCGGAATGCCGAGCGCTTCAAGTACCTGCAGGTTGGCGATGGCCGTATCCCAGTAGGTGAATTGTTCGTATGAGGTGCGCGTCGCACCGTGGCCGTACAGCTCGATGGCGAGCAAGTTCGCAGTTTCCTTGAGTTCCGCATGCGCGAACTGGGGCCGGTACAGTTCAACCGAGGTGGTAAACGAGTTGACCATTACTAGCGTCGGGAGCGAGGCGTTGTATGGCTCGCCGAGCTGGTAACCGATGGTCGAGGTGCCGAGATGGGGTACGGCGATCGTTTGGACTTCGTTACCCATGGTCTCTCCTGCAGATGGCTGGTCGCGGGGAAGGAACGGATGCACGATCCGGCGAAAGGGGTCGGTCAGGCCGCCTGAGTGGCGGGTGTGGTCATGATGGCCTCGTACTCGACGGGAGTCAATCGTCCGAGCGCGGCTGGTCGTTGGCGCCGGTGGTAGGTCCATTCGAGGCGGGTTACGAGGCCCGCCCGCCAGGCGCTGGGCGTCACTGCCGTCGACATCACCGAGTTGGTCCTGGACGGGGATGACCACCGTCACAGGTTCCCTCTACGTGAACGGTGTGGCTATCTGGGCTTCGTGATCGTCACCGGGTGCCCCTGCCGGACGAGGCCCCAAGCGTCGACGTCAGTCAACAACTGCGCGATCGCCCAGCGGTCCTCACCGTCCCTTCGCAGCAGCCCGCCGAATCGCAAGTGGTGTCCTTGCGCATCGCGACTCGAGCGGGTGTCGCCGCGTCGGCAGTGCCGGCCGCGCGGGACCTCGTCGACGGGCTGCGGGCAACCACAAGATCCGTCGGCTGTTCCGGCGCGGCAACCGGCACCTCGACCACGTTCTCCACATGTGCAGCGCGGACGTCCTGCGTCGCGACCTTGTTCTCGACCTGTGAGCCGTGCGTGAGCAAGTTGCCGTAGGTGATTTCGGAGATCTGCGGGCCGGAGGGGCTGAGGTAGCGAAAGTCCATGACGTGTCGCCTACCCGTCAGGTTTCGCATTCAGACCGGAGCCGCCCGCTGCCGGGACGCAGTGCGCAGGCTCGTCCCGACGATTCGCTGTGCGGCCAGCCGCCCCGAGATGAGCACCATCGGCACGCCCACCCCCGGTTGGGTGTTCGAGCCGGCGAACACCAGGTTCTCGATCCGCCGGTCCCGCGTAGGCGCACGGAACGGTCCGGTCTGCAGGAAGTTGTGCGCGGCCGCGAACGGCGTGCCTGCGGCCATCCCTTGGGCCTGCCAGTCGGCCGGCGTGATGAGCCGCTCGACCTCGAGGTCCGCGCCGAACCCGGCGAAGCCGCGCTGCTCGAGCGTGTCGAGCATGTGCTCGCGATACCGCGTGGCCCGGCTCGTCCAGTCGATCGGCGAGCGGTGGTCGAGGTTCGGCGCTGGGAACAGGGTGTAGAAGGTGTTTCGTCCCGGCGGCGCGAGTGACGGATCGGTCCGCGTCGCCATCGTCACCAGGAACGACGGATCACTCATGACGCTGCCGTCGCTGATGATCTCCGTGAAGGTGGACTCCCACGCGTTGCCGAAGGAGATGGTGTGGTGCGCGGCCTCCGGGTAATGCGCGGCCGAGCCTGCATGCATCACGACACATGACGGCGAATAGGACAGCCGGCGCACGCGACGCGGGGTGAATTCGTCGGGAAGCAACTCGCGGTAGGCCGTCGGCAGGTCGGCGTTGACGACCACCGCGTCGGCGGGGATCCGCTCACCGTCACTGGTGATGACCGCGCTCGCCCGATCGCCGGACAGTTCGATGCTCGCCGCCCGGACGCCGTAGCGCAGGTCGGCGCCGTGCTTGCCGGCCGCACCAGCCAGTGCGCGCGGCACGGCATGCATGCCACCTGCGGGGAAGTAGACCCCCGCGGCGCAGTCCATGTACGTGATCACTGCGTAGATGGCAAGCGCCTGCGCGGGGGCCAAACCTGCGTACATCGCCTGGAAGGAGAACAGCCGCTGCAGGCGCGGGTCGTTCATGAACGACGCGACCATCGGGGCGAGCCGCCCGAATGCGCCCAACCTGAGCAGGCCGAGCGCGGGGCGTCCGAGCAGTTGCAGCGGCGAGTCCAGGTTGCGGTCGATGAAGTGGTCCATCTCCAGCGTGTAGAGCTCGCGCAGGTGGGCGATGAAGCGGCGGTATCCGTCGGCATCGCGGGCGCCGCAGTTCGCTGCGATCGCGTCGGCCATGACGTCCACGTCGGTGTGCACGTCCAGCGACGAACCGTCGGCGAAGCGCGCCCGGTAGGCCGGGTCGAGGCGACGCAAGGTCAGCCAGTCCTCCAGCGATTCACCCACTGTGGCGAGCACATCGGCGACGATTCCCGGCATGGTGAGCACGCTCGGACCGGTGTCGAACGTGTAGCCCGACTCTGTGAAGATCCCGGCGCGTCCACCGGGGACGTCGGCCTGCTCGAGGACGGTCACCCGCCGTCCGGCACCCAGCAGGTTGAGCGTTGCCGACAGACCACCGAGCCCGGCGCCGATGACGACGACGTGCTCGTTATGTCCTGGGACGTCGCTCTCCGGCCCGATCCGGTTCACGCTCGAGGTGCTGCTCACGACGTGCTCCACCGGGTGTTCCCCTCGACGGGTTCCACCAGCCTGCGCAACTCCGGGACGACCTTCGCCGGCACCGCCGACCGGACGTAGCGGCGTGGCCAGTCGGCCAGGCGCGCGATGCTCACCGAATCGACCAACCCACCGGCCGCGGGTCGCGTGGCGCGCAGCGCGTCGCCCGCGATGCGCACCTGCTCGTCCGCGATCGCGAGCGCGGCCCCGATCGCCCCGCTGCGCCGCACGAGGGTGCGCGCCCGACGCTGTTCGAGCTGATCGAGGCCGGGCCGCACGAGGTCGGCGAGTTCAGGACACGACCGCAGGGCGAGCACCAGGGGCACGGTCATCGTGCCCGAGGGCATG
>JBBQZQ010000018.1:0-79295 GCA_038207565.1 Mycobacteriales bacterium | reverse complement strand
CCCGCCGCTGCTCCCGCCGCTGCTCCCGCCGCTGCTCCCGCCGCTGCTCCCGCCGCTGCTCCCGCCGCTGCTCCCGCCGCTGCTCCCGCCGCTGCTCCCGCCGCTGAATGGGCGGGTTTTCCCCGCTGGTGCTCGCGTCGCGCGCCCGAACCGGTCACCAGCGGGGAGAACAGGCCCGGCACCGGTCACCAGCGGGGAGAACAGGCCCGGCACCGGTCACCAGCGGGGAGAACCCGACCGGAACCTGCTCAGTCGACCGAGCGCAGCGACTGCGCCGCCGTTGCGGGTACCAGCTCGTGGCGGGCGTACGCGCGGGTGAACCGACCCGTCCCGGCGGTCAGCGACCGCAGGTTGATCGGGTATCGCACCAGCTCGGCGTCAGGTACCTCCGCGTGCACGACGGTGCGCTCCATGCCGACGGGCGCGGACGGGTCAGGCTCGGTGCCGGTGACCCGCCCGCGGCGTCCGGACAAGTCCGAGAGCACCGAGCCCACGCACGAGTCGGGCACCGTGATCTCCACGACGGCCAACGGTTCGAGCAGCGCGGGATCGGCCGCAGCAGCGGCATCCTTCACCGCCATCGCCCCGGCGGCCTGGAACGCGGCGTCTGAGGAGTCCACGCTGTGCGCCTTGCCGTCGACCAAGGTGACGCGCACGTCCACGATCGGGATGTGCTGGCCGTTGAGGCCGTGCTCGAGCTGCGTCCGCACGCCCTTCTCGACCGAGCTGATGAACTGTGACGGCACCGACCCGCCTACGACCTTCTCCGCGAACTCGATGCCCGACCCCCGCGGCAGTGGCGAGACGATCACGTCGCACACCGCGTACTGACCGTGGCCGCCGGACTGCTTGACGAGCCGGCCGTGCCCGCGCGCCTCGGTCGTGAACGTCTCGAGCAGGGCGATCCGCAGCGGCACCGTGTCGACGTGAGCCCCGGTCGCGCGCAGCCGCTCCAGCACGACGTCGGCGTGTGCCTCGCCCATGCACCAGAGCACCAGCTGGCCGGTGTCGGCGTGACGTTCGATGCGCACCGTCGGGTCGCCCGCGGTGAGCCGCCCCAACGCCTTGGCCATCGCGTCCTCGTCGCCGCGGGTGGCCGCCTCGACCGCGATCGGTAGCTGCGGTATCGGCATGTCCCATGGCTGCATCAGCAGCGGCTGGTCCTTCGCCGACACGGTGTCGCCCGTCTCCGCGGTGCCGAGGCGGCCAATGGCGCAGATGTCGCCGGCAATGGCCCGCTGGACGGGGCGCAGCGTGGCGCCGAGCGGGGAGAAGATTTGGCCGACCCGCTCGTCGGTGTCGTGGTCGGGGTGGCCGCGCTCACCGCCACCATGGCCGGACACGTGCACTGCGGTCTCGGGCGTGAGCGTCCCGGAGAACACGCGCAGCACCGAGAGCCGGCCGAGGTAGGGGTCGACGGAGGTCCGCACGACCTCGGCGAGCAGCGGCCCGTCCGGGTCGCCGGACAGAACCGGTGTCGTCCCCCCGTACAGGGCCATGACCTCGGGGGCGGGCATCTCGGCGGGAGAGGGGAATCCGCCGGAAAGCAGCTCCAGCAGCTCGGCCAGTCCCAGGCCGGTCGCCGAGCACACGGGCAGAACCGGAAAGAACGTGCCACGCTCCACGGCTGTCTCCAGATCATCGATCAGGACCTCTAGTCCGATCGCCTCACCACCGACATAGCGTTCGAGCAGTGTTTCGTCCTCGCTGTTGTCGATGATCGCCTCGATGAGGGCGGCACGATCGGCTTCGATGTCTGCCCCGGCCGCCAGGTCTGCCGATTCCTTCGGCGGGAACCCAGCGGCGTAGTCCAGCCCGGTGCCGCTGAGCAGCCCGACCAGCCCGACCGGCGCGGTGCCCGCGCTCCCGCCGAGTGGCAGGTAGAGCGGCAGCACGTCGCCGCCCTCCGCGCCGAAGACGCGACGGCACGACGCGAGCGTCGCCTCGTAGTTCGCCCGCGGTGCGTCGAGACGGCTGATCACGACCGCGCGGGGCGTGCCGGTCGTCGCGCACTCATCCCACACCGAAACCGTGATCGGATCGATCTCCTCCGCCGACGAGACCACGAAGAGCGCGGCGTCCGCGGCACGCAGCCCGGCACGCAGCTCGCTGGTGAAGTCCGGATAGCCCGGAGTGTCGAGCAGGTTGACCTGCACGTCGTCCCACCACAGCGGGCAGACCGCGAGGGCGACCGAGCGCTGTTGCGCGACCTCGACCGGGTCGTGGTCGCTGACGGTATTGCCGTCGCTGACGGTCCCGGCCCGCCCGATCGTGTTGGTGGCGGCGAGCAACGCCTCGACGAGCGTGGTCTTGCCCGCCCCGGAGTGCCCGACGACTGCGACGTTTCGGAATTTCTCCGGACGGTCGGCGGTGTCGAACTGGGCGGTGGCCGTCCTGGCACCGGGTTTCGCCGCCGTCTTCTTCGTCGACATCGCTGCGACCTCCAGAACACCGTCCGTCGGGAAGTGTGGTTCCCGGCATTCGACACCCGAAGGACGGCCGGGACAAGAGCGCACGGCCACGACGAGCCGAGGCAGCTATCGTTAGGCCGCCCAGACCACCCGCCCCACGAACGGAACGGACACCAAGCACAGCGTGCTGAACATTCATGCCCGCACCGCGGTCTCGAAGGCGCTCGAACCGCTCGGCGGCGGACTCGCGCGGGTCGGTGTCACGCCCAACGTGATCACGGTGATCGGGACAGTCGGCGTCGTGGTCGGCTGCCTCGCCTTCTTCGCCACCGGCTGGTGGATCACCGGGACCGTCGTGGTCACCGCCTTCGTGCTGCTCGACCTCGTCGACGGCGCGGTCGCGCGGGCAGGCGGCCGCGCCTCAGCCTTCGGCAGCGTGCTGGACTCCTCCTGCGACCGGATCGCCGACGCTGCGATCTTCGGCGCCGTCGCCTGGTACTTCGCCCGTCACGACCAGCGCTGGATGCTGCTCGCCGCGCTGCTCTGCCTGGTGCTCGGGTCGTTGACCTCCTACATCAGGGCGCGCGCCGAGGCGGCGGGGCTTACCGCAACGGTCGGTATCGCCGAGCGCGCGGAGCGGCTGATTGCCGTCCTCGTCGGGACCGCCCTGACCGGTCTCGGCGTCCCCTTCGTCCTCGCGGCCGCGCTCTGGCTGCTGGTCGCGGCATCAGCGATCACGGTGGGGCAGCGCTTCGCGACCGTCTACCGCCAGGCGCACGAGCCGGCCCGCGAGCCGGCGCGGCCCTGATGTTCGAGCGCGCCCGCGAACGCACCGCCGACCTCGGTTTCGCCGCCGGATGGGGACTGGTTAAGTCGGCACCGGAGGGGGTGGCGGCGCGCGCGTTCCGAGCGGCCGCCGACGCCGCCACGGTGCGCAACGGCACCAGCACCCGCCAGCTGCGTAAGAACCTTCGTCGCGTCGTCGGCCCCGGCATGTCCGAACTGCGTATGGACCAGCTCGTCGGGGATGCGTTGCGCTCGTACTCCCGCTACTGGCTGGAGACGTTCCGGCTGCCGAAAATGGATCACGCCGCCGTCCTCGCGGGCGTCCAGACCGAAGGCGCGGAGAATCTCGATGCGGCACTGGACCGGGGCAACGGAGCAGTTGTCGCCCTGCCGCACCAGGGCAACTGGGACGTCGCGGGGCTATGGACGGTGGCGCGCTACGGCCGGTTCACGACGGTCGCCGAACGCCTGGAGCCTGAATCGCTGTTCGAGCGTTTCGTCGCCTATCGCGAGTCCCTCGGCATGGAGGTGTTGCCGCTCACCGGTGGCGAGCGTGCGCCCTCGACGGTGCTCAAGGAGCGGTTGCACGCGAACCGCATCATCTGCCTGCCCGCCGACCGCGACCTCTCGCGTAGCGGCATCGAGGTGCAGTTCTTCGGCGAGGCCACCCGGATGCCCGGTGGCCCGGCGCTGCTCGCCGCGACAACGGGTGCCGCATTGCTGCCCGTCAGCCTGTGGTTCACCGGGCACGGCTGGGGGCAGCGCATCTACCCACCGCTAGAGTTACCAGCCGGCCCGATGCGTGATCGGGTCACCCAGGGGACGCAGGCGCTGGCGGACGTGTTCGCCCAGGGCATCGCCGAGCATCCGGCCGACTGGCACATGCTGCAGCGGCTGTGGCTGGCCGATCTGCCCGTCCGGGAGCCGGCCGAGCCCGCGAGCGTGCCGTGACGCCGGTCGTGACGGGGCTGGTCGTGACGGGGCTGGTCGTGACGCCGGTCGTGGCGCCGGTCGTGTGGCCGGTCGTGACAGGGCTGGTCGTGGCGCCGGTCGTGACAGGGCTGGTCGTGGCGCCCGCCGTGACGGGGATCGTGACGGGACTGGGCTGATGCGCATCGGCATGGTCTGCCCGTACTCGTGGAACATCCCCGGTGGCGTGCAGGCGCATGTCCGCGACCTCGCCGAGCAGCTCATCCGCCAGGGCCACGCGGTCTCGGTACTCGCGCCCGGAGACGAGGACGCGCCGGGGCTGGAGGACTACGTGGTGATGGCCGGCAAGGCGGTGCCGATCCCGTACAACGGGTCGATCGCCCGGCTGCAGTTTGGGATCGTGTCGGCCGCCCGGGTTCGCCGCTGGCTGCGCGACGGCGCTTTCGACGTGGTGCACGTGCACGAGCCGGCTCCGCCGAGCCTGTCGCTACTCACCTGCATGATCCACGACGGACCGCTGGTCGCGACCTTCCACGCCGCGAACCCCCGATCGCGCTTCTATTCGATGTTCGACTCCGCCCTGCAGCCGTTCTTGGAGAAATTGAGCGGACGTATCGCCGTGTCACCCGCCGCGCGCACCGTGATCGTCGAGCACCTGGGCGCGGACGCCGTGGTCATCCCGAACGGCGTCGCGCTTGCCAATTTCGCCGGCGCCACGCCGTTGCCCGGCTACCCGCGCGAGGGCGGGACGATCGGGTTCATCGGCCGCTACGACGAGCCGCGCAAGGGCATGGACGTGCTGGTGGATGCCCTGGGCCGGCTGGTCGACGATCGCCCCGGGCTGCGGCTGGTGGTCGCCGGGCGCGGTGTCGCCGAGGACTTCCGGTCCCGGCTACCCCGCAAGGTGGCTGCGCGGATCGTCCTGCTGGGCCAGATCGAGGACAGCGACAAGGTGCGCTTGCTGCACAGCGTGGACGTCTATTGCGCGCCCAACACCGGGCAGGAAAGCTTCGGGATCATCCTGCTCGAGGCCATGGCGGCCGGTGCACCGATCGTGGCCAGCGACCTGGAGGCCTTCCGTCGCGTCCTCGGCGGCGGCGCGGCCGGGGCGTTGTTCCCGGCCGGTGACCCCGCCGCACTGGCCGCCACCCTGGCCGCCACGCTGGACGACCCGGCGTCCCGAGCGCGGTTGGTCGCCGCGGGCGCGCGGGCCGTCGCACCGTTCGACTGGAATGTGGTCGCGCAGTCGATCATGCGGGTGTACGAGCTGGCGATCGCCGGGGCCGGGCTGCTTCCGGGCTAGGTTCGGTGCCGTGCTTCCCGTCGCATGGCTCGTCGTCGCCGTCGTGCTGGCGGTCGTGCTGTCGATATGGATCACCTCCACGCTCACCCGCCTGGATCGGTTGCACGCCCGGGTCGACGCGGCCCGCGCCGCGCTCGATGCCCAGTTGGTCCGGCGCGCGGCAGCATTGCTGCACGTTGCCGAGTCGCCCGGCAGTGGGTTGGACGCCGAGCAGCGTAGCTATCGCCAGACGGTGGCCGAGGCGGCGCTCAACCCGGATCCGTCGAGCGCCCGCGAGGTCGTCGAGAACGCCGTGGGCCGCGCCGTCCTCGAACTGGCCGGGGACGAGACCCTGGTCGCGCCGGAGGCAGCGGCCGAATTGCGCGAGGCCGCCGTCCGCGTGCAGGTGGCCCGGCGCTTCTACAACGACGCCGTGCGTGACACCCGGTCGCTGCGTGCGCGCCGGATGACGAGATTGCTCCGCCTGGCCGGTCACGCCGACCTGCCTCAGTTCTTCGACATCGAGGACACCGCGCCCCAGCTCGGCGCGGGTACCGCACCGGAGGCCCCGGGCCCCGTAGCTTCCGAGACGACCCGCGCATCCGGTCGTCCGCAGGACGGTCCGCACGACCCGAAGGACGACCAGTGATCCTCGCCTCCCGCGCAGTCCGGCTGCTGTGCGTGACGACAACCGCCCTCGCGATGGCGGCCTGCAGCGGCGGTGACGGCGGGTCGTCGACGTCCGGGCCGCAGCGCTCGTCACCGCCGCCGTCGACCACCACGGGCCGATCCGCGTCGCACGCCTCGGCGTCGGCCCCCGGGTCGAGCAGCACCAGATCGCGGCAGGCGGCGAGCAAGCCCCACCACCTCCCGAAGGTCAACCCGCTCACCGGGCACGGTCCGGAACCCAGGTCACCGGTCATCGCGGTCAAGATCGACGACACTTCACCGGGACGCCCCCAGCGCGGCGTCGACCGGGCCGACGTCGTCTACATCGAGGAGGCCGAGGCCGGCCTGACGCGCCTGGTCGCGGTTTTCGGCACCAACAAACCGGTCGTCGGTTACGTCCGCAGCACCCGCCCGAGCGACCCAGAGCTGCTGCTGCAGTACGGCAAGATCACCGAGGCGGCGTCGGGCGGCGGGCACGACGCGCTGCCGCTCCTGCGCAAGTCCGGTATCCGCGGCTGGATCAATGACGACGGGGCTCGGTACTACTCACGGGTCTCGCGCTACCAGTCGTCCTACATCAACCTCCTCCTGAACCTCTCCCGCGTCGCCACGAAGGTCCACACGCCGCGGCCGAGGAGTATCGGCTGGCGCTTCGACGCCAGACTGCCGACGAAGGGGACGGTCGGCACCGACGTACGGACCCGGGTGGGTCGCCAGCTCGTCGAGTTCCGATGGGACGGGCACACCAAGCAGTACGTGCGCTACATCGACGGATCCCCGCAGCGGGCCGCGGACGGCAGACCGATGGCCACCAACAACGTCATCGTTCAGCGCTGCCGCATCGTGAACCATCCCCAGGACACCGACGTCAACGGCTACCCGGCACAGTTCACGATGACGAAGGGCAAGGGAAAGGCGACGGTGTTTCGCAACGGACGGCGGATCGAGGGCACCTGGAGACGCACCAGACTCTCCGGCGCTACGACGTTGACGACGGCATCGGGCAAGGCGCTCACGCTGATGCCGGGTAACACCTGGGTGGCCCTGGTCCGGCGAACGGCCCCGATCAGCGGCCGCTGAGCGTCCAGCCCGGCTGCGCCTGCTGTCCAGGCCCGCGTCGCCACGCGCCGTTGCCAGACCACCGGTTGCCCAACGGCTCGCCGCGCGCGGACCGGCGCGCCTTTCCAGGCTCGTAGAATCGGGGTATGCCCGAGCAGAACAGCAACTCCGAACCCGCCAGTCAGCACGCGACGGGCACCTCACGTGTCAAGCGCGGCATGGCTGAGATGCTCAAGGGCGGCGTCATCATGGATGTCGTCACCGCTGAGCAGGCCAAGATCGCCGAGGACGCTGGCGCCGTGGCCGTCATGGCGCTCGAGCGCGTGCCTGCCGACATCCGGGCGCAGGGCGGCGTGTCGCGGATGAGCGATCCGGACATGATTGACAGCATCATCTCGACCGTCTCGATCCCGGTCATGGCCAAGGCGCGTATCGGCCACTTCGTCGAGGCGCAGGTGCTGCAGTCCCTCGGTGTCGACTACGTCGACGAGTCCGAGGTGCTCACGCCCGCCGATTACGCGAACCACATCGACAAGTGGGCGTTCACCGTCCCCTTCGTGTGCGGAGCCACCAACCTGGGTGAGGCGCTCCGGCGGATCACCGAGGGTGCGGCGATGATCCGTTCCAAGGGCGAGGCAGGCACCGGGGACGTCTCGAACGCGACGACGCACATGCGCACGATCCGACAGGAGATCCGGCGGCTGCAGAACATGGCCGAGGACGAGTTGTTCGTCGCCGCGAAGGAGCTGCAGGCGCCGTATGAGCTGGTGCGCGAGGTCGCCTCGCTCGGCAAGCTGCCCGTCGTGCTGTTCACCGCGGGCGGGATCGCCACCCCGGCCGACGCCGCGATGATGATGCAGCTCGGCGCCGAGGGGGTGTTCGTCGGCTCGGGCATCTTCAAGTCGGGCAACCCGGCGCAGCGCGCCGAGGCCATCGTCAAGGCCACCACCTTCTACGACGACCCGGACGTGCTCGCCAAGGTCTCGCGCGGCCTGGGTGAGGCCATGGTCGGCATCAACGTCGAGGACGTCCCGCAGCCGCACCGGCTGGCGGAGCGCGGCTGGTAGGCGCGGGTCTTTCCGGCGCAGCGTCCTCGTCCTGTGGCGGGATGCAGCACGCCACCCGCCTCGCTAGGTCGCGACTCGACGGATCGGACATGAGCGCAGTGAGCCAGCGATGCGAAGCTCGGGCGTGAGCCCGCCGACGATCGGTGTCCTCGCCCTGCAGGGGGACGTCCGTGAGCACGCCCGCGCTGTCGAGGCGGCGGGCTGTTACGCCGTCCCCATACGCCGGCCGTCCGAGCTCACGGCCCTCGACGGCCTGGTGCTGCCGGGTGGCGAGTCGACCACGATGGTGAAGCTGGCCCGGATCTTCGAGCTGATGGATCCGTTGCGCGAGCACATCGCGGCAGGTTTGCCCGCTTACGGTTCGTGCGCGGGCATGATCCTGCTCGCCGACCGGGTCGACGGCGGGGGCTCGCCGCTCGAGGAGACGATCGGCGGGATCGACATCTCGGTGCGCCGGAATGCGTTCGGCCGGCAGGTGGATTCCTTCGAGGAGGACGTGGACCTCGACGGCATCGAGGGCGGTCCCGTGCACGCGGTGTTCATCCGGGCGCCCTGGGTGCAGGAGGTCGGGCCCGGGGCCACGGCACTCGGCCGGGTGAGTACCGGCGCCGCCGCCGGTAGGATCGTCGCGGTTCGCCAGCAGCACCTGCTTGCGACGTCGTTCCACCCGGAACTCACGGGGGACGGGCGCATCCACGCCTACTTCTGCAACATGGTGAAAGAGGGACGGGGCACTGCATGAGCGGCCATTCGAAATGGGCGACGACCAAGCACAAGAAGGCCGTGGTCGACGCCAAGCGCGGCAAGCTCTTCGCGAAGCTGATCAAGAACATCGAGGTCGCGGCCCGTACCGGCGGTGGTGATCCCGACGGCAATCCCACCCTCTACGACGCGATCCAGAAGGCGCGCAAGACCTCGGTCCCGATCGACAACATCGACCGCGCCGTCAAGCGCGGTTCCGGTGCCGAGTCCGGCGGCGCGGACTGGCAGACGATCATGTACGAGGGCTACGGGCCGAGCGGCGTCGCGATCCTCGTCGAGTGCTTGACCGACAACCGCAACCGCGCCGCCACCGAGGTGCGCGTCGCGATGAGCCGCAATGGCGGCTCGATGGCCGATCCCGGCTCGGTGTCCTACCTGTTCAGCCGCAAGGGCGTCGTCCTGGTCCCGAAGAATGAACTCGACGAGGACGACGTGCTGGCCGCCGTGCTCGACGCGGGTGCGGAGGAGGTCAATGACCTCGGCGACTCCTTCGAGGTGGTCAGCGAGGCCACCGACCTGGTCGCCGTCCGCACGTCCCTGCAGGACGCCGGCATCGACTACGACTCGGCCGAGAGCTCGTTCCTGCCCAGCGTGCAGGTGCCGCTGGACGAGGCGGGCGCCCGCAAGGTGTTCCGCCTGGTCGAGGCGCTCGAGGATTCCGACGACGTCCAGAATGTCTATGCCAACTTCGACGTCAGCGACGAGGTGCTGGAGTCGGTCGGGGCAGAGTAGCTCGCAGCCACGCCCGGGTGATCAACTACCGCTGATGATGGCTGCCGCAATGCCCTACGGCTGTTGATCAGGACAGCGTGCCGGACGAGCCCTCAGTAGGCCTGCTTCGTCCAGAACTCGAAGAACAAGCGCCCCACCTGCCACATCCCGACCTGCGCACCGCTGAGCTCGTAGAGCCGGTTCACGACGTCGAAGAAGGCGGTGTTGAGCTGCTGGACCTGCAACAGCACGATCACCCCGAGCATGCCCCAGGGCTTGATCCGATCGGCGCCCAGGACAGTCTCCGGGCTCAGGTACGGCTCGATGACCGCCCAGCCGTCCAGGCCCGGGATCGGCAGCAGGTTCAGCATCGCGGCGGTGACCTGCAGGAACCCCAGGAACGCCAGGCCGTACCAGAACCGTGGGTGCGGATCGCTCAGGTGGCCCCTGGCGAGCAGCAGCAGGGCGACGGCGAACACCGCGTTCGTCGCCGGACCGGCGAAGGCCGCCACGCTCTGGCTGGCCTTGCTGCGGAACGCGTGTCGATGCAGGTACACCGCGCCACCGGGCAGGCCGATCCCGCCCTGCACGATGAAGAACAGCGGCAGCGCGATCGAGAGCAGCGGGTGGGCGTACTTGAACGGGTTCAACGTGAGGTAGCCCGCAGCCTCGACACTGCGGTCACCGGCGCGGAATGCGGCGTAGGCGTGGGCGAACTCGTGCAGGCACACCGAGACTACCCAGCCGCCGAGGACGAGCAGGAACACCCCGACGTCGCCGAGGCGCGAGTGCTCGTGCAGACCGGACTGCCACGCCAGCCAGCCGCCTGCCGCCGTCACGGCGACGAAGGCCAGGAACAGCGGGCTGGGCCGCACGGCTCGGCGGCTGCGCAGGTTGTGGACCGACATGGCAGAGACGGTACGTGCCGGACCTCGGTGCGGCGTGTCGAGCCGGGCCGTCGCTAGGGGCGCGCCTACGCTGCTTCGAACGCCCGTTCGAGCGAGAGGTAACCGGTGCGCGTACTGGGTGTCGACCCGGGCCTGACCCGCTGCGGCCTCGGAGTCGTCGACGGTGCTCCCGGCCGCCCGCTGTCGCTCGTCCACGTCGAGGTGGTGCGCACGCCGCCTGACGCCACGGTCGGTGACCGGTTGCTCGCCCAGGCGGACGCCATAGCAGCGGCGATCGAGCGC
The DNA here is from genome assembly GCA_038207565.1 of Mycobacteriales bacterium. Classification (GTDB taxonomy): domain Bacteria; phylum Actinomycetota; class Actinomycetes; order Mycobacteriales; family Jatrophihabitantaceae; genus JALZAI01. Next base: position 68,428 of record JBBQZQ010000018.1, on the reverse strand, counting down.
TACGCCCCGGATGTCGTGGCCGTCGAGCGGGTATTCAGTCAGCACAACGTCCGCACCGTCATGGGGACCGCACAGGTCGCCGGGCTCGCCATCGTCGCCGCCACCCGGGCCAGCGTCGTGGTCGCGCTGCACACCCCGAGCGAGGTCAAGGCTGCCGTCACCGGCTCGGGCGCGGCGGACAAGGCGCAGGTCGGCGCGATGGTCACCCGGTTGTTGCGGCTGGCCGACACGCCGCGCCCGGCCGATGCCGCGGACGCGCTGGCGCTGGCGATCTGTCACGTGTGGCGCGGTGCGGCGACGTCGCGGCTGGCCGACGCCCTCGCATCGGCGAAGATGGTGCGATGAGCGAGATGCTCGAGCAGAGCTACGACCCGGAGACCCTGCGCGAGGTCTACCCCGACCCGGACAGGGTGCGGACGCGGATCGACGAGCTCCGCGCGGAGGTCTTCGGCGCGCCCGACGAGATCGCCGAGCTCACCGCCCGCGGTGACCTGGTCGAGCTGTTGCGCGGGATCGGATCGCTTCACGAGGCCCGTGCCGAGGCCCGCCGCGCCGTCGACCGCGCCGAGATCGCCGGGAACGGCGCCCAGCAGCACACGGCGCGGTTGCGGCTCGCCCGCGTGGAGCAGTGGCGCGGGGACTTCGCGCAGTCGACTGTCACGCTCACCGAACTGCTCGCGGTCAGCACCCAGTTCGGTCCCGTCATCGAGGCCTACACACACCAGCACGCGGGCGAGAACGACTTCGACCAGGGCCACTGGGCCGACGCGCTCGCCCACTTCGCCAGCGCCCTGGAAGTCCGCGAGGAGCTCGAGCTCGACGAGGCCGAGTTCTCGCGCATCGCCCTGGCCGCCGCCGAGCGGCGCATCGCCGACGAGACCGGGGCCGACGAGACCGGGGCCGACGACAGCGGGGTGGACGCGTGATCGCGAGCGTGCGCGGCACGGTGACCGCGCTCGGGCCGGACGGCGTCGTGGTCGAGGTGGGCGGGGTGGGCCTGTCGGTGTCCTGCTCGCCCGGCACGTTGGCCCGCCTGCGGCTCGGCGAGCCGGCGCGGCTGGCCACCAGCCTGGTCGTGCGCGAGGACGCGCTGACCCTCTACGGCTTCTCCGACGACGACGAGCGCGCCCTGTTCGAGCTGCTACAGACCGCGAACGGCGTCGGACCGAAGCTCGCGCAGACCATGCTCGCCGTGCACCCGCCGCGCGAGTTGCGCCGGTCCATCGCCACGAGCGACTTCGCCTCGCTGACAGCCGTCCCAGGTATCGGGCGCAAGGGCGCCGAGCGCATCGTGATCGAGTTGCGCGACCGCATCGGCTCGATCGACGGCTCTGACGACGCTGCCTCCGGCGTCGGGGTGGCGCCGGTGTCGCCGTGGCGGGCCCAGCTGACCCATGCGCTGGCCGGGCTCGGCTTCACCGGCAAGGAAGCGTCCGACGCGATCGACGTGCTCGCGGCCGACGTGGGCGAGAGCCCCGACGTCCCGGCCCTGCTGCGGCGCTCCATCCAGCTGCTGGGGCGTACCCGATGACCGCCCGCCCCCCCACGATCGTGGTTCTTTACCCCGGTGAGAGGGGGGGAAAGAACCACGATCGGGGTGGGGAGCGCCGGTGAGCGAGCAGGACGAGGACGTCGTCAGCCCCCTGCCCGCGATCGAGGACCGCGAGGTCGAAGCCAGCCTGCGTCCCAAGCGGATGACCGAGTTCGTCGGGCAGCCGAAGGTCCGCGAGCAGCTGCAACTGGTGCTGGAGAGCGCCATGCGCCGCAACCGCCCGCCCGATCATGTGCTGCTCTCCGGACCGCCCGGGCTGGGCAAGACGAGCCTGGCGATGATCGTGGCCGCCGAGCTGGGTGCACCGATCCGGGTCACCAGCGGCCCGGCGATCGAGCGCGCGGGCGACCTCGCGGCGCTGCTCACCAGCCTGAGCCACGGCGAGGTGCTGTTCATCGACGAGATCCACCGCATCGCGCGTCCGGCCGAAGAGCTGCTGTACATGGCGATGGAGGACTTCCGTGTCGACGTCATGGTGGGTAAAGGACCTGGCGCGACCGCGATCCCGCTCGATCTCGCGCCGTTCACCCTGGTCGGCGCCACCACCCGCGCCGGCTTGCTGACCGGGCCGCTGCGCGACCGCTTCGGCTTCACCGGGCACATGGACTTCTACGACCCGTTCGAGCTCGAGCAGGTGTTGTACCGCTCGGCCGACCTGCTCGGCGTCGCACTCGAGGCCGACGGCGCGGTGGAGATCGCCTCGCGCTCGCGCGGAACGCCGCGGATCGCCAACCGGCTGCTGCGCCGCGTGCGCGACTACGCCGAGGTGCGTGCCGACGGCATCGTGACCGCCGAGATCGCGCATGCCGCCCTCGCCGTCTACGACGTCGACCAGCTCGGCCTCGACCGCCTCGACCGCGCCGTCCTGGACGCACTCGTCCGGCGATTCGGCGGGGGACCGGTCGGGGTCGGCACCCTCGCGGTGGCCGTCGGCGAGGAGGTCGAGACCGTCGAAGAGGTCGCCGAACCGTTCCTAGTGCGCGCCGGCCTGCTCGCCCGGACGCCGCGCGGACGGGTGGCCACGCCCGCCGCTTGGACCCACCTCGAGCTGACCCCGCCCCGCGGCGGCCCGCCGACCCTGTTCGACAGCTGACCACCCGAGCGCGGGCGGGTAGGCTCCGTCCTCGTGCAGACCTGGCTGTACCTGATCCCGCTAGTCGTCCTCGGCGGCATGTTGCTCGTCGCCCAGCGCTCGCGCCGCAAGCAGCTCGCGCAGGAACTGGAGCGGGCCGAGCGGATCGATGTCGGTACGGAGGTGATGACCACCTCGGGCCTCTACGGAACGGTCGTGGCACGTCACGGGGACGGGACGGTGCAGCTGTCGATTGCGCCCGGCGTCGAGGTCAAGTGGGCACTGGCCGCGTTGCGTGACTCCGACGCCATCCCCCCGCAGTACCGGCGGGCCATCGACAGCCGCGGCGACGAGAGCGACGATCCGGCGGACCGGCGCAAACCTAGCGGGTGACGCCCGGCTCGGGCGTCCTGCAGGCGGCGCACGGCTGCGTCGGTCATACTGGTGCACCGGGCCGCCCGTCGGTCCGCCCGGTGGCGTGTCCGCCGTGCGCCAAGCCGGCGATCCGTTGGTCCTTCGATCGGCGGTTCACCTCGACGCCGAGGAGATCACTTCCGTGGCACCACCCGTCGGAACGCTGCGCGTCGGGCGCTACTTCCTCGCGCTGCTGGCGATCCTCGCCGTGCTCTACGCGATCGTCTTCTGGCCTGGACAGCGCAACACGCCCAAGCTCGGCATCGATCTCGTGGGCGGGACGCAGGTGGTGTTCACGGCCCGCACCGACAACGGCTCGACCCCGTCACGCTCGAGCATGGACCAGGCCCGGCAGATCATTTCCGACCGCGTCAACGGCACCGGTGTCACCCAGGCGACGGTCGTCATTCAGGGCGACAACCAGCTCGTGGTGTCGATTCCGGGACAGGACGCCACCGACATCCAGAAGCTTGGCGCCGCCGCGATCCTGAACTTCCGGGGAGTCGTGGCCCCGGCGGTGCAGGTGAGCTGCACGTCGGCCGGGTCCCCCTCGGGCAGCGGCTCGAGCTCGGCGAGCGCCTCATCCGGGCCGTCCGCTCCCGCCAGCAGTGCCCGTGCCGCGCAGCCCAGCTCGTCCGGCGCGGCAGGCACGGCCCACGCCGGCGGGCTGCTGAGGAACAGCCCGGCTGCCGCCGCAGCCTTGGCCGCGCCGGTGACTAGCCCGAAGCCGGGGACCGCGAAGCCGGGGACCGCGAAGCCGGCGCCTGCCGGATCGAAGACCACGACGCCGGCAACCACCCCGCCAGCCAGCACCAGCCCCAGCGCTTCGGCCGCACCGAGTTCGCCCGCCTCGACCGCATGCCTGGCGAACCCGCTCGCCCAGGTCGCGCAGGCGGGCAAGTTCTCGGTGCCGCTGTCAGACACTGACTACGCCAAGCTCAGTTCGACCAATCAACAGCTGATCGCCGCCGCGCTGGCCCGGTTCGACTGCTCCTCCGCCCAGACCGAGAAGGACGATCCGGCGAGCTACTACGTCGCGTGCGACGAAAACAATCAGTACGCCTACCTGCTGGGCACCGTCATCGTGGCCGGTAAGCAAATCTCGGACGCGGCGGCGGTCGCACCGAACCCTGCCAACGGCCAGACCGAGTGGACGGTGTCGCTCGATCTCAAACCGTCCGGACAAACGCGCTGGGCCGACTACACCTCCAAGCACAACATCGGTGGTCGCGGTGCCACCAGCGCCGCCGGTGTCACCGCGTGCAGTGCGACCACCACTCCGTGCGCGGACTACGTGTCGTTCACCCTCGACGGTTCGGTGATCTCCTCGCCGGTCAACGAGTCCACGATCAACGGCGGGACGACCCAGATCTCCGGCGGGTTCACCTCGTCGACGGCGAACGACCTGGCCAACAAGCTGAAGTACGGCGCGCTGCCGTTGAACTTCAAGACCGAGACCGCGCAGGCGGTGTCGGCGACGCTGGGCACCGAGCAGCTCAAGTCGGGCCTGCTCGCCGGTGGCATCGGCCTGGTGCTCGTCATCGTCTACTCCTTGATCTACTACCGCGCGCTCGGCCTGGTCACTATCGCCTCATTGATCGTGTCGGGCGTGCTCACCTATGGCGCGCTGGTCATGCTCGCCACGCAGATCGGCTTCACGCTCAGCCTCGCGGGTATCGCCGGCTTCATCATCGCCGTCGGTATCACTGCCGACTCGTTCGTCGTGTTCTTCGAGCGGGTCAAGGACGAGGTCCACGGGGGCCGATCTGTCCGCGTCGCCGTCCCGCGCGCCTGGGTTCGCGCACGCCGCACGATTCTGTCCGCCGACACGGTGTCGTTCCTGGCCGCGGCGATCCTGTATTACTTCACGACCGACGAGGTGCGCGGCTTCGCTTTCACACTGGGCCTGTCCACCATCCTCGACCTGGTTGTGGTCTTCCTGTTCACCCATCCGCTGGTCTCCTGGCTCTCCCGCCTACGGACATTCGGCTCGGCCGGTTTCACCGGCCTCGACGCCGTTCGCGTCGGACCTGCGATCAGCGACGAGGCGTCGGACAGCGATGCCGCCGGTCGTCCACGGGCGCGCCGGAGCCGTCCCGCCGCGCGCTCCGGCCGGGTCGCCACCCTCGAGGCCCCGGACACGGCGAGCGACCCGACGATCGCAACGGAGCGCGACATGAGCGACAGCGACGCCGACGACGACCTGACCGCGCGGCCCTCCCGCGCCGGCACGACGACGTCGTTGGCCAAGGTGCTCGCGGACGAATCACCCGCCGCCGAGCCGGCCGACGAGCCTGGCGCCGAGCCGGGGGCCGAGCGGGCCGACGGGCCTGCCGGGTCGCCGGACGACGACCTGGGCTCGATCGCGGCGACCGATCCGGACGAGCCGCCCGCACCGCGCCGGCGCACCACTCCGGCACCCGGGTCAGCCGCGGAGCGGGCTGCTGCGCGGCGTGCCCGGCTGCGCGGTAAGCAGTCCGGCGACGAGGAGGGGCAGAGCTGATGTCGACGATCTCCCGGCTCTACCGGGGCGAGACGCGCTTCGACTTCATCGGCACGCGCAAGTGGTGGTATCTCGCCTCGCTCGTGCTCGTAGCGATCTGCGTCGTAAGCATCGTGTTCCGCGGGTTCAATTACGGGGTCGACTTCTCCGGTGGCACCACCTTGCAGATACCGATCTCCGGGACGTCGATCACGACCGCCGCCGTCGACAAGGCCGTTGCGGACGCAGGCCTGACCTCGGCCGAGGCGGCGCAGCGAGTCGGTTCGGATCAGATCACCGTCAAGGCCGAGAATCTCGGTCCGGACGCGCAACAGCGCGCGACCTCCACCATCGCCTCCGGGCTGGGCCTCAAGCCCACCCAGATTTCAGTGAAGTCGATCGGGTCGAGCTGGGGTCACGACGTCACGGTCAAGGCCATCCAGGGGTTGATCGTCTTTCTCATCGTGGTGTCGATCTACATTTCCTTCCGCTTCCAGTGGCGCATGGCCGCCGGCGGCATGGTGGCCTTGCTGCACGACCTGGTGCTCACCGCGGGCGTGTACTCGATCATCGGTTTCGAGGTAACCCCGTCCACAGTCGTCGGGCTGCTGACGATTCTCGGTTTCTCGCTCTACGACACCGTCGTCGTCTACGACAAGGTGGCCGAGAACTCGAGAAACCTGCTGGCCGGGTCGCGGATGACGTACTCGAATGCCGCAAACCTCGCGGTGAACCAGACCCTGATGCGTTCCATCAACACCTCGCTGATCGGCCTGCTGCCGGTAGCCGGGTTGCTGTTCGTCGGCGCCGGTCTCCTGGGCGTCGGAACGATCAAGGATCTCGCGTTGATCCTGTTCGTCGGCCTGGCCACCGGCGCCTACAGTTCGCTGTTTCTCGCCACCCCGATCGTCGTCGACCTGACCGAGCGTGCGCCGGAGTACCGAGCGCTCGCCAGGCGTGTCGCCGCCAAGCGCACCAGCGAGGCGCGGCGCGATGCCGAGGAGCGCGAGCTGGCCGCCGCCGGAGTCAAGTCGAACCGGGCGCCGCGGCGCGCGGGCGGCCCGGCTCCCGCGCCGCGTGTCGGCGCGCGCCGTCCAGACCGCCCGCAGCGTCGGCGCCGCTAGGTTGACCGGGCCTCGCGACGACCAGCTTGCCGAGCTGGTCCGCTCCCACCTGCGCGACGTCGCGGACTTCCCGCAGCCAGGCGTCCTATTCAAGGACATCTCGCCCCTGCTCGCCAACGGGCCGGCGTTCGCCGCGGCGATCGGTGCAGTCGCGGCCTTCGCCGCCGGGCTTGGCGGCGTGGACGTCGTGGCAGGCGTCGAGGCCCGTGGATTTCTCCTGGCAGGGGCGCTCGCCCGCGAGCTGGGGTGCGGCCTGGTCATGGTCCGCAAGGTCGGCAAGCTGCCCCCGCCGACCGTCCGGCGCAGCTACCACCTGGAGTACGGCAGCGCCGAGATGGAGGTGCCTGTCGACGTGGTGGACGGGCGCCGGGTGCTACTCGTCGACGACGTCCTGGCCACCGGAGGCACGTTGCGGGCGGGCACCGACCTGCTGACCGAGGCCGGGGCCACTGTCGTCGGATCGGCAGTCCTGCTCGAGCTGGGCTTGTTCGGCGGCCGCGCGGTGCTCGATGAAACAGTGCCGCTGCGGGCGCTGCTCACTGGATAGGTGGGCTACCGGACCGGCGACCTGCGGAGGCTGCGGCTGATCCGGCCGTAGACTTGTCCCGGCAGGCCCGCCGAGGAAGGGAATCACGCTGACGACCGACGCGGGAATCCCGCCGACACGTGTACCGGACCCGGCCGTGCCCGCACCGGCCGAGGCGACGCACGCCGTCACCGCGGACCCTGACTCGCCGCAGTCAGCCCCCCTGCCATCATGGACGTCCCAGCCGCCAGCAACACTGCCGTCCTACGGCGACGACGGCGGCGCATCCACGACGCACCGGCGACGCGTGCGCGATCGGCTCGCCCGCCGGCTGGCCACCGCCCCGCGCCAGTCACCGATCAAGCCGGTCCTGGAACCGCTCCTGGCGATCCATCGCAACGCCCACCCGAAGGTGGAGGTCCGCCAGCTGCAACACGCTTACGACGTCGCAGAGAAGTGTCACCGCGGTCAGCTGCGCAAGAGCGGTGATCCCTACATCACCCATCCGCTCGCGGTCGCGACGATTCTCGCCGAGCTGGGCATGGACACTACGACGCTGGTGGCCGCGCTGCTGCACGACACGGTAGAGGACACCCGGCTGACCCTCGCTGACGTCGAGGCGCAATTCGGGGCCCAGGTGGCGCTCCTGGTCGACGGCGTCACCAAGCTCGACAAGGTCAAGTTCGGCGCGGCGGCTGAGGCCGAGACCATCCGCAAGATGGTGGTCGCGATGGCCCGCGACCCGCGCGTGTTGGTGATCAAGCTCGCCGACCGGTTGCACAACATGCGCACCCTGCGGTTCCTCCCGCCTGCCAAGCAGGAGCGCAAGGCGCGCGAGACGCTCGAGGTGCTGGCCCCACTGGCACACCGCCTCGGTATGAACACGGTCAAGTGGGAGCTGGAGGACCTCGCGTTCGCGACGCTCTACCCCAAGCGCTACGACGAGATCGTCCGACTGGTCGCCGAGCGCGCGCCGAGCCGCGACACCTACCTGAGCGAGGTCATCGATCGCATCAACGCCGACCTGCGCGAGGGTTCGATCAAGGCAGGCGTGACGGGCCGGCCCAAGCACTACTACTCGATCTACCAGAAGATGATCGTGCGTGGACGCGAGTTCACCGACATCTACGATCTCGTCGGCATCCGCGTGCTGGTCGAGTCCGAACGTGACTGCTACGCGACTCTCGGCGTGATCCACGCGAACTGGCAGCCGGTGCCGGGCCGCTTCAAGGACTACATCGCAATGCCCAAGTTCAACATGTACCAGTCGCTGCACACGACGATCATCGGACCGTCCGGAAAGCCGGTGGAACTGCAGATCCGCACGCAGGCGATGCACCGCACCGCCGAGTACGGCATCGCCGCGCACTGGAAGTACAAGGAGTTCAAGAATCAGGACGTCTCCGGTCCGGGTGCGATGTCCGACGAGATGGGCTGGCTGCGTCAGTTGCTCGACTGGCAGCGCGAAGCGCAGGAGCCCGAGGAGTTCCTCGACTCGCTGCGCTACGACCTCGGCGCGTCCGAGGTGTACGTGTTCACCCCCAAGGGTGATGTGCAGGCATTGCCCATGGGCTCGACCCCGGTCGATTTCGCCTATGCCGTGCACACCGAGGTCGGGCACCGCTGCATCGGCGCCCGCGTCAACGGCAAGCTCGTCGCCCTCGAATCCGGCCTGGACAACGGCGACATCGTCGAGGTGTTCACGTCCAAGGCCGAGGGGGCCGGACCCTCACGCGACTGGCTCACCTTCGTCAAGTCGCCCCGCGCCCGCAACAAGATCCGACAGTGGTTCGCCCGCGAGCGCCGCGAAGACGCCATTGACGCCGGTAAGAATTCCCTGTCGAAGGCGATGCGCAAGGCATCGCTGCCCCTGCAACGGCTCAGCGGCGGCGATCAGCTGCTGACGCTGGCCAATGACATGCACCTCGCCGACATCGCCGCCCTGTACGCCGCGATCGGCGAAGGGCATGTCTCGGCTCAGTCGGTCGTGCAGAAGCTGGTGAACCAGCTCGGCGGATCGGTCGGGTCGGTCGAGGACATCGCCGAAGCGGTCATTCCCTCCGTCCAGTCGCCGAGCGTCACGCGGCCATCGAGCGCCGATGTCGGTGTGATGGTCAAGGGCGCCACCGACGTCTGGGTCAAGCTCGCGCGGTGCTGCACGCCTGTGCCCGGCGACGACATCCTGGGGTTCGTGACCCGCGGCGGGGGAGTGTCGGTGCACCGGCGCACCTGTACCAACGCGTCCTCGCTGGTCGGGCAACCGGAACGGCTCGTCGACGTCGAATGGGCGCCGTCGATCGACTCAACATTCGTCGTGTCCATCCAGGTCGAGGCTCTCGACCGGCGCAGCCTGCTCACCGATGTCACGCGCGTCCTGTCCGACGAGCGCGTCAGCATTCTCTCGGCGAACGTGACGACGAACCGCGATCGTGTCGCCGTCAGCAAGTTCACCTTCGAGATGGCCGAGGCCAAGCACCTCGGACACTTGCTGCGGGCGATTCGCAACGTGGAGGGCGTCTACGACGTCTACCGCGTGCAGACCGCCGGCTGAGGCCTACTTCGAGAGCGACACCGTCTTCAGGATCAGGTCCTGGTTCGGCCGTCCACCCCCGGCCTGGTTGGACCCGTCGTCGCCGGCCGCTGCCACCTTCTCCAGCACCGACAGCCCCTTCGTCACGTGCCCGACGACCGTATATTTCTTGCCCAGCGTCGTGCTGCTGTCCTTGGTGATGAGGAAGAACTGGCTGCCGTTGGTGTTCCTGCCGCTGTTGGCCATGGCGATGGTGCCCGCGGTGTACTTCGCCGTGGCCAGGTTTTCGTCCTTGACGTTGTAGGTCGGGCCACCGCCCGTCGTGGCCGAGGGGTCGCCGCACTGCACCAGGTAGATGCCGGAGTTGACCGAGCGGGCGCACGCGGAGTTGTCGTAGAACTTCTTGCCGATCAGGTAGGTCAGGCTCTGCACATTGCACGGCGCGCCCTTGGCGTCGAGCACCGCGCTGATGTCACCGCGGTTGGTTCTGATCACGACGGTCGAGTCGGACGTCGGCGTCGGGCTGGGGTCGGGCGGCAGCCCGACGTCGAAGAGGTTCGGGTTGCGCTTCAGCGTGGTCGCGGACTCGGCGTAACCGCACGGCCCACTCGTCTTCTTCGCCACCCGCGAGGCGATCTTGGACGGCGAGCGGGACGGCAGCGGCGATCGGGTCGACGTCGGGGTCTTGTCGCTCGCCGTCGGGGTCTTGTCGTCGGTGCCGTTGCCGAGGACGACGACCGCCGCGATCACGGCGCCGATCAGGACGAGCGTCGCGACGATGGATGTGACCAACGTCGCCTTCTTCCGACGTGCCTCACGCTCCTGACGTCGCTGCAGTTGCCGCTCGAGGTGTCGCCGCGAAGCCTCGCGGCGCTGTTTGTTCGTCGGCACGAAGCGTTCCTCCAGATGCGTTCCCGGTTGGTGGGCCCACGGCAGTCTACGGAGTTCGGCGTGATCCACGCTGAGGACCGCCTGTACGTCGCGCGGCGAACGCTCGCTCAACCGGCCGCCGGGCGCTCGGTAGGCTGGTCAATTGTTCTCGTCCCCGATCTCAGTGGAGTGCTGCGCCGTGCTGATCGCAGGCTTCCCGTCGGACGCGACCGCCACGAACTGCTGGGTCGTCGCCCCTGCCGATGGGGAGCAGTGTGTCGTCATCGACCCGGGCATCGGAGTCGGCCCGCGCCTGGACGAACTGATCGTCGAGCACCGGCTGCACCCCGTCGCGGTGCTGCTGACCCACGGACACTTCGATCACACCTTCTCCGTGCTGCCGGTCTGCCAGGCACGTGACGTGCCGGCTTTCATCCACCCCGCCGACCGTGCCCAGCTGGCCGATCCGTGGTCGGGGGTCGGCATGCCTGCCGGCACCCCATTGTTCGGCACGTTGACCTTCGCCGAACCCGACGACGTGCGCGAGCTCGGCGACGGCGACACCGTGCCGATCGCCGGACTCGACTTCGGTGTCCGGCACGCACCGGGGCACAGCGCCGGATCGGTCACCTTCGGCCTGGTCGACGACGAGCAGCCGGTGCTGTTCAGCGGGGACGTGCTGTTCAACGGCTCGATCGGACGCGTGGACCTGCCCGGCGGCTCGATGGCCGACATGCAGCGCTCGCTGCGCGAGGTGATCCTGCCCCTGGACGACGCGACGCTGGTGCACTGCGGCCACGGCCCGTCCACGACGATCGAGCGCGAGCGCGCGTCCAACCCCTTCCTGGTGGACCTATCATGAGCGCGGTCGAGCTGTCATGACGACGTCGTTGTCGGGGTTTCCCGAGCTGCTGCCCGCGCAGCGTTTCGTCGAGCAGGCGGTGATCGACAAGCTGCGCTCGGTGTTCGAGCTGCACGGTTTCGCGCCGGTCGAGACGCGGGCGGCCGAACCGCTCGAGTCGTTGCTGCGCAAAGGCGAGATCGACAAGGAGGTCTATGTCCTGCGTCGCCTGCAGGCGGGTGCCGACGACGGCGACGCGGGGTTGGGCCTGCACTTCGACCTCACCGTGCCGTTCGCGCGCTACGTGCTCGACAACGCCGGGCACCTGGAATTCCCCTTCCGTCGCTATCAGATTCAGAAGGTGTGGCGCGGCGAGCGTCCGCAAGAGGGCCGCTACCGCGAGTTCACCCAGGCCGACATCGACGTCGTCGCCCGCGATGTGCTGCCCTTCCACCACGACGTCGAGATCGCGCGCGTCATGGCAGAGGCGTTGCGCGGGCTGGACTTCCTGCCACCGCTGCGGATCCAGGTGAACAACCGCAAGCTGATCGAAGGCTTCTACCTCGGCATCGGCGTCACGGACGTCCCTGCAGTGATGCGCGCGATCGACAAGCTCGACAAGGTTCCGGCCGACGTCGTCGCCACGCAGTTGGTCGGCGATGTCGGCCTGTCGAAGGAGCAGGCGGAGCAGTGCCTCGCCCTCGCCGACATCCGCACTCAGGACTCGTCCTTCGTCTCCAAGGTTTGGTCGCTCGGAGTCGCACACCCGGTGCTCGACAGCGGGCTCGACGAGCTGGTCGCGGTGATCGACGGGTGCGCCGACATCAGCGGTGGGCGGGTGAGCGTCGAGGCCGACCTGCGCATCGCCCGCGGGCTGGACTACTACACCGGCACGGTGTTCGAGACACGGCTCTCCGGCTACGAGGCACTCGGTTCGATCTGCTCGGGCGGTCGCTACGACTCGCTCGCCAGCGACGGCAAGACCACCTATCCCGGAGTGGGCATCTCGCTCGGCGTCACGCGGTTGCTCATGCCGCTCTTCCAGCGTGGCGCGCTCGCCGGGTCGCGCCCGGTGCCGTCGGCAGTGCTCGTGGCCCTGCCGTCCGAGGACGATCGCCCGCTGTGCAACCGGATAGCGCAGCAGTTGCGGGAGCGCGGCATCTCGACCGAGGTGGCGGCGACGCCGCAAAAGTACGGCAAGCAGATCCGCTATGCCGAACGGCGGGGTATTCCGTTCGTGTGGTTCCCGGGACAGGCAGACGCCGACGACAACGTCAGGGATATCCGCACCGGCGCGCAGGGACCGTCCGATCCGGCGCACTGGGCGCCACCACCGGAGGACCTGCACCCGCAGGTCGTCTCGCCACAGCAGGAGTCAGCACAGTGATTCGCACCCATGAAGCCGGGTCGCTCCGCGCCTCCGACGCCGGACAGACCGTGACCCTGGCCGGTTGGGTGGGTACCCGGCGCGATCACGGCGGCGTGACCTTCATCGACCTGCGCGACGCGTCCGGCTCGGCGCAGGTCGTGCTGCGCGACGAAGGCCAAGCCCACGAGCTGCGCAACGAGTGGGTGATCGCGGTCACCGGCGAGGTGCGGCTGCGTCCGGAGGGCAACATCAACCCGGCGCTCGCATCGGGCGAGATCGAGGTCGTGACGTCATCGTTACAGGTGCTCAACGAGGCGGCGGCCCTGCCGTTCCAGGTCGACGAGCACACCGAGGTCGGCGAGGAAGCACGGTTGAAGTACCGCTACCTGGACCTCCGTCGACCCGGCCCGGGCGCGGCGATCCGGTTGCGGTCCAAGGTGAACCGGGCCGCGCGCGAGACGCTGCTGGACCAGGGTTTCATCGAGATCGAGACGCCGACCATGACGCGCTCGACTCCAGAGGGTGCCCGCGACTTCCTGGTTCCGGCGCGGTTGCGTCCCGGGTCCTGGTACGCGCTGCCGCAGTCGCCACAGTTGTTCAAGCAGCTGCTCATGGTCGCGGGCATGGAGCGCTATTTCCAGATCGCGCGCTGCTACCGAGACGAGGACTTCCGCGCGGACCGGCAGCCGGAATTCACCCAGCTCGACATCGAGATGAGTTTCGTCGACCAGGACGACGTCATCGCGCTCGCCGAGAGCGTGCTGCGTTCGCTGTGGACGCTGATCGGGTACGAGATCACGACGCCGATCCCGCGCATGACCTACGCCGATGCGATGGCCCGCTTCGGTTCCGACAAGCCCGATCTGCGCGTCGATCTCGAGCTGACCGACTGCACAGCATTCTTCGCCGACACCCCGTTCCGGGTGTTCCAGGCGCCCTACGTCGGTGCAGTGGTCATGGCGGGCGGCGCGTCCCAGCCGCGGCGCACGCTCGACGCGTGGCAGGAGTTCGCGAAGCAGCGTGGCCACCGCGGCCTGGCCTACGTCCTGGTCGGCGAGGACGGTTCGCTCAGCGGCCCGGTAGCCAAGAACCTGTCGGACACCGAGCGGGACGGACTGGCGGCACACGTGGGCGCGAGGGCCGGCGACTGCGTCTTCTTCGCCGCGGGTAGCGCCACCTCCGCGCGCTCGTTGCTGGGTGCCACCCGGCTGGAGATCGGCCGACGGACCGGCATGATCGACGAGTCGCAGTGGGCCTTCGTCTGGATCGTCGATGCCCCACTGTTCGAACCGTCCGCGGACGCGCAGGCGGCCGGAGATGTCGCGGTCGGAACGGGAGCCTGGACGGCCGTCCACCACGCTTTCACCTCGCCCAAGCCCGATTCGATGGACACCTTCGACACCGACCCCGGCTCCGCTCTGGCCTATGCCTACGACATCGTGTGCAACGGCAACGAGATCGGCGGCGGGTCGATCCGTATCCATCGCCGCGACGTGCAGGAGCGCGTGTTCACGGTGATGGGTCTGGACGAGGCGGAGGCGCGCACCAAGTTCGGGTTCCTGCTCGACGCGTTCGGGTTCGGTGCGCCCCCGCACGGCGGCATCGCGTTCGGCTGGGACCGCATCTGCGCGCTGCTCTCGGGCACCGAGTCGATCCGCGACGTCATCGCGTTCCCGAAGACCGGCGGTGGTTACGACCCGTTGACCGGTGCACCTGCCGCGATCACGCCGGAGCAGCGAAAGGAAGCCGGCATCGACGTCCAGCCCGATCGTGGTTCTTTTCCCGGCTCCCAGGAGGGGAACGAACCACTATCGGGTGGCGTCACCGGTGACGAGGTGCAGCAGGGCTAGGCCGTAGGCCTCGCTCGCGTCGGCGTCGTGGGCCGACACCCGCCGGCCCGCGACCTCCAGCGTCACTCGCCAGCCCTCGGCCACCGGTTCGAGTCGCCGGAACGTCGCGCCGAGCCGCTCGCGCAGCTGCGACTCGTTCGGCAGCCACACCGAGTGCTGAACCTCGACCGAGTCGAGCGCCCACTCCACGGTGCCGTTGAAGCCGATCACTCGCTCGCCGGGGAAGTTGTGTACCTCGACGGTCATGTCGCTGATCGTGAACACGTCGGCGTCCATGTCGCGGTCAGCGACGACGAAGCGGTCGCCAGACGCGGGGTCCCAGCGCAGCCCGCCGTCGCGCAGTCGGCGCGCCAGCGCGACCGAGATCATGCTGGCGTCCAGCGGATCGGCAGCGTCTTCACCCCGCGTTGAAAGTTCGAGCGCAGCAGGTCCGGCCGGCCCGCCGCCTCGATCCAGGACGTCCGCGCGAGCAACTCGCCGAACAGCGCTCGCATCTGGGTGCGCGCCAGGTGGGCGCCGAGGCAGAAATGCGGGCCGTGTCCGAAGACCAGGTGATTGTTGGGCCTACGCCGGATGTCGAAGGCGGCGGGTCGGTCGAAGACAGCAGGATCGCGGTTGGCAGCGAGGAACGACACAACTACCTTGTCCCCGGCGCGGATGGTCGTGTCACCGATAACGGTGTCGTGGGCGGCGGTGCGCCGGAATACCATCACGGGAGTCCACCACCGCAGCATCTCGTCCACCGCGGTGCTGGAAAGCGTGGGATCAGCGCGCAGGTCCCGTTGCGCGTCGGGGTGCGCGAGCAACGCAATCATGGCGCCGGGCAGGCCGTTGCGCAGCGTCTCGTTGCCGGCGACCGCGAACAGCCAGAACATGTTCTCGAACTCCTCGACCGAGATCCGGCCACCCTCGTCGTCGAGTTGGGCGAGCAGGACCGACATGACGTCCACGCCCGGGTCCCGTCGCTTCGCTGCGCCGAGCAGATGGGCGTACCGATAGAGGTCGGGCATGCCGGTGCGGCTGCGCGGATCGGGCAACCGGCCGTCCGCACCGGCCGAGGGGCGTACCGCAAGAGCCTGCTGGGCGAGCTCACTGCCGCTTGTGGCATCGAAGGAGGCGGACACCGAATAGTCGGGGTCGAGGAACCCGATCACCCGGTTGGACCAGTCGAACATCAACCAGCGATCCTCGGCGGGCACACCGAGCACGTCCGCCAGTGCAAGTAGCGGCAGGTCGGCAGCGACGTCCTTGGCGAAATCGCACTCCTGCGGACCGGCCAGCATTTGGTCGACGATCCGCCTGGCATGTGCGGTGATCCGGTCCTCGAGCGCGGCGACAGCCCGCGGGGTGAACGACGTCGCGACCATGCGCCGCAGCCGCGAGTGATCCGGCGGATCCATGTTGAGCATCATGCGTCGGACGTAGCGCAGATCCGCAGGAGTGCCGGGGTCGCGGATCTGGGTCCCACCGAGCGACGAGGAGAATGTCGCCGGATTCGTCAGGACCTGGGTGACCAGGGCGTGGTCGAGGATGAGGTGGTAGCCCGGGCCTGCCGTCAAGCCGGGCAGGTCCGGTTCGTCGATCCAGGCAACCGGACCCTGCGCGCGCAACGCTTCGATCGCGTCGAACGGGACACCGCCGGTGAAGGTCTGCGGATCGTGCAGTGACGAGACCGGCATCAGGGTTTCGACAATGGCTTCGCGATTCTGGTGACCGCTCCGATCGGCGCGGCCGGCTGCGCAATCGTCATCCCGCGACGCTAGCGCGAGGCGGGCGGCTGGAACAGCAACGGCCGCGGGCGCAGTAGCGGACGGCGGCGCCGGCGGCCCGGAATGCGTGCGTCGGAACCCATGCCCGATCCGAGACAGTTCCGGGCCGATCATCCGCAGCAGGTGCCGGCCCGGTGACACGGGCACCCCGCGGGAGGGTCGCGCTGCCTAGGCTGGTGACATGACGCTGTTCGAGCCGGACCGGCCGCAACCGGCGCCGGTGGTGGTCGACCCGGCCGCGCCGCTCGCCGCCAGGATGCGTCCGCGCACCCTCGACGAGGTGGTCGGCCAGGAGCATCTGCTCGCGCCGGGATCGCCGCTGCGCCGCCTGGTCGAAGGCGAGGCGCCGCTGTCGCTGATCCTGTTCGGCCCGCCCGGCACCGGCAAGACCACCCTCGCCCTCATCGTCTCCGGCGCGACGAACCGCCGGTTCGAGCAGCTGTCCGCGCTCAACGCGGGCGTCAAGGACGTGCGTGAGGTGATCGCCCGCGCCAAGACCGAACTCGGGCGAGGCGGCCGCCAGACCGTGCTATTCATCGACGAGATTCACCGCTTCTCCAAGACCCAGCAGGATTCCCTGCTCGGCGCTGTGGAGGCCCGCCACGTCACTTTGGTTGCCGCAACGACGGAGAACCCGTTCTTCTCCATCGTCTCGCCACTGCTCTCGCGCAGCCTGCTGCTCACGCTGCAGCCGCTGGACGACGACGCTGTGGCGACACTCGTCGACCGCGCGCTGGCCGACGAGCGGGGCCTCGGCGGACGTGTGGCGCTCGAAGACGACGCCCGCGGGCATCTGCTGCGCATGGCCGGCGGTGACGCCCGGCGAGCGCTCACCGCGCTCGAGGCCGCCGCCGGTACCGCTCTGGCCGAGGGAGCGGTGAGCGTCGACCTGGCGACACTCGAGCAGGCCGTCGACACCGCAGCGGTGCGCTACGACCGTGACGGTGACCAGCACTACGACGTCATCAGCGCATTCATCAAGTCCATCCGCGGTTCCGACGCCGACGCCGCCCTGCACTATCTGGCTCGGATGATCGAGGCAGGTGAGGACGCCCGGTTCATCGCCCGCAGGCTCGTCGTGCACGCCTCCGAGGACATCGGGCTGGCCGATCCGAGCGCGTTGCTGGCCGCGGCGGCTGCGGCACAGGCGGTCCAGTTGATCGGTATGCCGGAGGCGCGGATCAACCTCGCGCAGGCCACCATCCACCTGGCGCTCGCGCCGAAGTCGAACGCCGTGGTCAGCGCCATCGACGCGGCACTGGCCGATGTGCGGGCCGGTAAGGCTGGCTCCGTCCCACCGGCGTTGCGCGACGGTCACTACGCCGGCGCGAAGAAACTGGGCCATGCCCAGCGCTACCGATACCCGCACGAGCACACCGACGGCGTCGTCGCGCAGCAATACCCGCCGGACGAACTGGTGGGGCGCGACTACTACGTTCCGGCCGCCAGGGGCGCCGAACGGCACCTCGCCGAACGGCTGCCGAGGCTACGCGCGGTGATTCGCGGTGGGTCCGAGCGTGAGAACCCGCTCAGCTGACCCGATAGGGTCGACAGGTTGCATTCCCGCACCGATTGATCTTTGAGGAGGCCGCCTGTGTCCGGAGGGGCCATTGCCGCGCTCGTCGCGGCCGGCGCGTTCGTCCTGCTCGTCCTGTTGCTGGCCGTACCGCTGCTGAAGCTGGGCCGCACGCTGGACGAGGCGACGCTCGCGATCCGCAAGACCCACGACGGCATGTCGCCGTTGCTCGATGACGCCCAGGGCACGCTGACGCAGGTCAACGCCCAGCTCGTCCAGGTCGAGGGCATCACGAAGAACGTCAACTCGATGACCACGAACGCGGCAGCGCTGACGTCGATCGTTTCGAGCACGCTGGGCAGCCCCCTGATCAAGGCGGCCGCGTTCAGCTACGGCGTGCGCAAGACGGTGCAGACGCGCCGCGACGCCGAGGTAGTGCGGGACGCTCGCAAGCAACGCGCCGGCCGGAAGGCGGGCTGATCGTGCGCAGAATCTTCTGGCTGGCCATGGGCGTCACGATCGGCGTCCTCGTCGTGCGCAAGCTGCAGCGCGCGGCCGAGCGGATGACGCCGAGCAACATGGCGACATCGTTCGCCGACGCGCTCGCCGACCTCGGTCAGTCGATCCGCACATTCGGGATCGATGTTCGAGCGGCGATGACCGAGCGCGAGGCGGAGCTGCGTGCGGGGGCCGGCATCGACGGGTCACTGGGGAAAGTCGAACAGTAGTGGAATCCGCGGAGATCCGGCGGCGCTTCCTCGGGCACTTCGAGTCCAACGACCACCACGTCGTCCCCAGCCTGCCGCTGCCCTACAACGACCCGAACCTGCTGTTCGTGGTCGCCGGCATGGTGCAGTTCGTGCCGTACTTCGTGGGGCAGGAGGCGGCGCCCTGGCCGCGGGCGACGAGCATTCAGAAGTGCATCCGCACCCTCGACATCGAAGAGGTCGGCAAGACCACGCGGCACGGCACCTTCTTCCAGATGAACGGCAACTTCAGCTTCGGCGACTACTTCAAGGACGAAGCGGTCCGCCTCGCCTGGGACCTGTCCACGAAGCCCGTCACCGACGGCGGTTTCGGTCTGGACGGTGATCGGATCTGGGCGACGGTCTACCTCGACGACGACGAAGCCATCGACATCTGGCATAAGCAGATCGGGTTGCCGCTCGATCGAATCGTCCGCATGGGCATGGACGACAACTTCTGGTCAATGGGCATTCCCGGGCCCTGCGGCCCCTGCAGCGAGCTCTACTACGACCGCGGGCCCGAGTACGGCAAGCAGGGCGGTCCCGAGGTCGACGAAGACCGTTACATGGAGTTCTGGAACCTCGTGTTCATGCAGAACGAACGTGGCCCGAACACCGGGCCGGGCAAGTCCGACTTCCCCGTCCTGGGCGAGCTGCCGGCCAAGAACATCGACACCGGCATGGGCATGGAACGGCTCGCGACGTTGCTGCAGGGCGTCGACAACCTCTACGAGATCGACCAGACCCGCCCGATCCTGGACCGTGCGGCTGCGTTGTCGGGCAAGGTCTACGGCGCGCATTCCGGCCACGCCGCGAGCGAGTCGCACCCCGACGACGTGCGGCTGCGGGTCATCGCCGACCACGTCCGCTCCGCGCTGATGCTCATCGGCGACGGGGTGACGCCCGCGAACGAGGGCCGCGGGTACGTGCTGCGCCGCATCCTGCGCAGGGCGATCCGCTCGATGCGGTTACTCGGGTACGAGGACCCGGCGCTGCCCGAGCTGCTGCCGGTTGCGCGGGACTGCATGGCCCCGTCCTATCCCGAGCTCGCCGGCGACTTCGACCGCATCTCCACCTACGCCTACGGCGAGGAGGAGGCCTTTCGGCACACCCTGCGGGCGGGGACGACCATCCTCGACGTCGCGGTCGCCGACACCTTGCGGGCCGGGAACAGCGTGCTGTCCGGGGACAAGGCGTTCCAGCTGCACGACACCTACGGCTTCCCGATCGACCTCACCGTCGAGATGGCGGCCGAGCAGGACATCGACATCGACGAGGACGGCTTTCGCCGGCTGATGGCCGAGCAGCGGGCCCGCGCCAAGGCCGACGCCCGCGAGAAGCGAACCGGGCACATCGACCTGTCGATCTATCGGTCCGCGCTCGATTCCGGCGCCGTGAACTTCACCGGCTACACCGACGTGGCACGCGAGTCGACGGTCACCGCCCTCATCGGGGCCCTTGGCCCGCTTTCGGCAGCGCACGAGGGCGACGAGGTGGAGCTGGTCCTCGACGCGACCCCGTTCTACGCCGAGGGCGGCGGCCAGGAGGCCGACTGGGGACGCATCTCGATCAGCGCACCGGACCACGAGGCAGAGCTCACCGTCGTCGATGTCCAGCAGCCCCTGCCCGGGTTGATCGTGCACCGCGCGACGGTGCTGTCCGGCGAGGTCCGGCCCGACGACCTGGCACTTGCCAAGGTCGACATCGAGCGGCGGGCGTCGGTCTCGCGAAGCCACTCCGCGACGCACCTGCTGCACGCGGGACTGCGCAAGGCACTCGGCGACCAGGCCGCGCAGGCAGGATCCCTGAACGCTCCCGGGCGGCTGCGCTTCGACTTCACCACGCCCAGCGCCGTCCCGCACACCGTGCTGGGCGACGTCGAGGACGAGATCAACGACGTGCTGCTGCGCGACCTCGAGGTGCGCTGGTTCGTCACGGACCAGGACGAGGCGCGGCGGCTCGGCGCGATCGCGATGTTCGGCGAGAAGTACGGCGAGCGAGTACGCATCGTCGAGATCGGCGACTACTCGCGCGAACTGTGTGGCGGCACCCATGTCCCACGCAGCTCGGTGATCGGCATGATCAAGCTGCTGGGCGAGGCGTCCATCGGCTCGGGTGTCCGCCGCGTCGAGGCGCTCGTGGGCATGGACGCATTCCACTACCTCGCCCGCGAACACGTCCTGGTGCAGTCCTTGGCAACGGAGTTCAAAGCCAAACCCGAACAACTGCCTGAGCGCATCAACAACGTCCTCGACCGGTTGAAGACTGCCGAACGCGAGCTGGACCGGTTGCGGGTGGCCCAGGTGCTCGCCAGCGCCGGATCCTTGGCGGCGGCTGCCGAGGACATCGGCGGCGTGCAGCTGGTCGCAGCCGAGGCCCCCGCCGGGGTGACTGGCAGCGACCTTCGCTCGCTGGCGATGGACGTGCGGGCTCGCCTGCGCCCCGCCGACCCGGCAGTCGTGCTGCTCGCCTCAGCCGCGGACGCCGGCGTCAGGTTCGTCGCGTCCGTCAACGACGCCGGTCAGGGTGCGGGACTGGGTGCGGGGGAGCTGGTGCGCACGTTCGCCCCGGTGCTCGGGGCGCGCGGCGGGGGCAAGGCCGATCTCGCGCAGGGCGCCGGAGGCGATAGCGCCCAGCTCGGCGCCGCGTTCGCGGCGGTACGGGCGCATCTGTCCGCTCGCTGAGGCCGTGTCGGAATCCAGAGCAGGTCGGACGCCGGGAGTCTGGCTGGGCATCGACGTCGGGACGGTGCGGGTCGGCGTCGCGCGGAGCGACCCGTCGGGCGTCCTCGCCGTGCCACTGGTCACCCTCGCCCGTGACGAAACCGGCAATCGTGACGTTGCAGACGTACTCGGGTTGGCCGCGGAGTGGAACGCGGTCGGCATCGTCGTCGGACTGCCGCGAACGCTGGGGGGACGCGAAGGACCCTCGGCTGCAATGGCCCGGCGATACGGCAACCTGCTCGCCGATCGCAGCCCGGACATTCCCGTTCAGTATGTGGACGAACGCCTGACGACCGTGTCCGCGCAGCGTAAGCTCCGGCAGGGCGGCGTCCGTGGTAGCAGGGCCAGCCGTGCGGTCATCGACCAGGCCGCGGCGGTGGAGCTTTTGCAGCACTGGCTGGACACCATGCGGGCCGGATGATCGATGCCGGCACTGCGCGACCGGACGAGGAACGGGAGTTCGCAGGCGTGACGCAACGCGAGCGCGAATCGTTGCCCGGCGTCGACCCGAAAAGCTTGCTGTTCGGCGCCGACGAGGACGACGACGCCGACGACCCGCGCCGGTCCGCGCACCTCACCCGGGCCGACGATCGTCGCGCGCGCCGCCGCGACGAGCACCAGGTCCGGCGCCGCCGGCACCGCCGTCGCGGGCGGCTGTCGGTGCTGCTTGCCGCCGTGTTGGTCGCGGCGGTGACCCTGTTCATCGTTCCGCGGGTGATCAGCTACTTCCGTACCGAGAACTACTCGGGCAACGGCGCCGATCAGCCGCTGGTGACGGTAACCGTGCACTCCGGCGATTCTGCGTCCGCCATCGGCAAGACCCTGTTCGCTGCCGGCGTGGTCGCCAGCCAGGAGGCTTTCACCGACGCTGCATCGGCGGACTCGGACTCGCAGAACATCCAGCCGGGCTCCTATCGCCTGCACGAGCACATGTCCGGCGCGAGCGCGCTGGCGCTGCTGCTCGACCCGGCGTCGCGCGACACCGCGAACGACCTGATCGTGACCGAAGGTGCAACAGTCGTCGATGTCGAGAAGAAGCTCGAGAAGGTCCTCGGAGCGTCGCGGCACGACGCGATCGTGGCCGCGATCGAGAACAGCACCAAGATCGGTCTGCCGATCGACTACCAGGACGGCTCGCAGGCACCTGGCTCCCCCGAGGGGTTCCTGTACCCCGCGACGTACTCCCTCGACGCGGGAATCGCGCCGCGGGACGCCCTGCAGAAGATGGTCACCCGCTTCACCGCGCAGGACCGCAGCACCGGATTCACCGATGCGGCCAAGCAGTCGGGCATCGCGCCCTACCAGGCGTTGATCATCGCCTCCATCGCGCAGGCGGAGGCCAAGTTCCCCGCCGACCTGCCGAAGGTCGCGCGGGTGATCCTGAATCGGCTCAAGGCAGGCAAGCCGCTGCAGATCGACGCGACGAGCGCCTACGCGGCCAAACTGCGAGGCCTGGACCCGAGCAAGGTCATCTACGCCGATGTGCAGGGCCCGTACAACACCTACAAGCACGCCGGCCTGCCGCCGACACCGATCGACAACCCGGGTTCGGACGCGATGAATGCCGCAGTGAACCCGGCCGCCGGCAAGTGGCTCTTCTATGTCAACGGGGACGCAGCCGGGCACCTGTTCTTCACTGCTGACGAGAAAGCGTTCACCGCGGCGGCCGCCACGTGTAAGAAGAACAACTGGGGCTGTGGCTGAGGCTGGGCCTGACCGGGTCCGGCACGCCGGGGTGCTCGGGCGCCCGATCGGGCACTCTCTGTCGCCGGCGTTGCACCGGGCGGCGTACGCCGCGCTCGGCCTGACGTGGACCTATGAGGCGATCGACTGCGGTGTCGACGATCTCGATGCAGTGCTCGCCCAACGCGGCGACTGGGCGGGGTTCTCAGCCACGATGCCGCTGAAGCGCGCGCTGCTCCGCATCGCCGCCGAGATCCGTCCGCTCGCCCGCGCGGTGGGCGCTGCGAACACGCTCACACCACATCCCGCCGGTGGATGGGTCGCCGAGAACACCGACGTGACCGGGATCGTCGTCACCGTGCGTGCTGCCGGGATTGCGCCGCGCACCGCCACCGTCCTCGGCGCCGGGGGCACGGCGCAGGCCGCGGTGGCGGCTCTCGCTGAGCTGGGCCTGCCGGGTTGTGTTGTGCTGGTTCGAGACGTGGCCCGGACCGTCGAGTTGCGCGCCACAGCAGCAGCGCTGGGAGTGACGCTCGAGGTTGGTGTGCTGGGCGTGGACGCGCCGGCCCTGGCGGCCGACCTCGTCGTGTCGACGTTGCCCCGGGGTGCGGCGGATCCGCTCGTCGCGGCGGCCTGGCGCCCCGAGCAGAGTGTGCTCGACGTGGTCTATGAGGCCTGGCCGACTAGGTTGGCGGCGGCGGTCGCCGCCGCCGGCGGGCTGATGCTCAGTGGCGCGGCGATGTTGTTGCACCAGGCCGAGGCCCAGGTCGAGCTGATGACAGGTCGTCCCGCTCCCCACGCGGAGATGGCGGCTGCGTTGCGGGCCGCGTCGGCCGGACGCTGAGGTACCCGGCCGGGTGGGCGCAGTGACCGATTTATCTGCTACGAATACTTGACGGCAGAGCAGCGTGTTGTAGACAATTGACCTGAACGCGATGACGAGGAGGATCGAACCGATGACCACACTTGCCACTCCGCCTGTGACCGAGGCGTCCGAGATCGAGTCGCAACGGGTCGAGTTCCGTACCGATCCGTCCCGTTACCGGCACTGGCGCCTCGCCATCGAAGGCGCAGTCGCAACCCTGACGATGGATGTGGACGAGAAGGCCGGGCTCGTCCCCGGCTACGAATTGAAGCTGAACTCCTACGATCTCGGCGTCGACATCGAGCTCTATGACGCGGTGCAGCGGCTGCGCTTCGAACATCCCGAGGTGCGCGTCGTGGTGTTGACCAGCGGTAAGGACAAGATCTTCTGCGCCGGCGCGAACATTCGCATGCTCGCGGCGTCCCCGCACCCGTGGAAAGTCAACTTCTGCAAATTCACCAACGAGACACGCAACGGCATCGAGGACGCGACCGAAAACTCCGGCCAGACCTATTTGGCCGCACTGAACGGCACGGCCTCGGGCGGCGGCTACGAACTGGCGCTGGCGTGCGAGCACATCATGCTCGTCGACGACCGCAGCTCCGCCGTGTCGCTGCCCGAACTGCCGCTGCTCGGCGTGTTGCCGGGAACCGGTGGACTCACCCGCGTGGTCGACAAGCGCCATGTCCGCCGCGACCGCGCCGACTACTTCAGCACCAAGTCCGAAGGGATCGGCGGCAAGAAGGCAGTGCAGTGGCGGCTGGTCGACGAGGCGGTGCCACGCCCGAAGTGGGACGAGACGGTGGCAGCGCGGGCAGCCGAGCTTGCCGACCGGGCCGGTCGCCCGTCCGACGCACCGGGCATCACGCTCACCGAACTCGACAAGACACGCACCGACGACGAGATCGGTTACCGGCATGTCAGCGCCACGCTGGACCGCGCTTCCAAGACCGTCGAGATCACCGTGCGCGCGCCCGAGACAGCACCCGCCGGACCGATCGACGAGAACTTCTGGACGCTGGCCATCACCCGTGAGCTCGACGATCTCATCCTGGATCTGCGCGCCAACGAACTCGAGCTCGGCACCTGGGTGTTCCGCACCGCCGGAGACGCCCAACAGGTGCTGGCTCATGACACGTTCCTGATGGAGCACGACGATTGGGCAGCGAAGGAGGTGCTGCACTATCTCAAGCGCACCCTCAAGCGGCTCGACGTCACCAGTCGCAGCCTGATCGCATTGATCGAGCCGGGTAGCTGCTTCGCGGGCTCCTTGCTCGAACTCGCGCTCGCCGCCGACCGGTCGTTCCAGCTGGTCGGTGCGTTCGAGGACATCGACCCAGACGCCGAGCCGGCCGCGATCACCGTCGGCGACATCAACCTGGGACCGCTGCCGATGGGCAACGGCTTGACCCGGCTGCACACCCGTTTCTACGGCGACGACGAGGGTGTGGCCGCTGTCGTGGCGACGAAGAACACGCCGCTGCAGGGTGAGGACGCCGCCGAACTGGGCCTGGTCACGTTCGCGCCGGACGACATCGACTGGGACGAGGAGGTTCGCATCACCCTCGAGGAACGCGGCAGCTTCAGCCCCGACGCGCTCACCGGACTCGAAGCGAACTATCGGTTCGTCGGGCCGGAGACGATGGAGACGAAGATCTTCGGTCGGCTCACCGCGTGGCAGAACTGGATCTTCTACCGCCCGAATGCGTCCGGGCCGGACGGCGCACTGCGCAAGTTCGGTACGGGGCAGCGGGCCCAATTCGACCGGAAGCGAGTCTGACCGAGTGAGCGAACAGAGGAGGCAGGCAGCATGACGACCACCGCCGACTACAGCGAGAAGATCCCGAACAACGTGGAGCTGCACGAGGACCGTCGCCTGCAACGCGCCCTCGAGTCGTGGCAACCGAACTTCCTGAACTGGTGGGAGTCGATGGGCCCGACGCTGCCGACGCAGGACGTCTACCTGCGCACCGCTGTCAACGTCGGACGCGAGGGCTGGGCACACTTCGGCCACGTCGCGATGAAGGACTATCGCTGGGGAATCTTTCTTTCCGAGCGGGACCGCAGTCGCAACATCGGCTTCGGTCAGCACAAGGGTGAGCCGGCCTGGCAGAAGGTGCCTGGCGAGTACCGCGCCGACCTGCAGCGCCTGATCGTCATCCAGGGCGACACCGAGCCTGCGTCGGTCGAGCAGCAGCGCAATCTCGGCGCGACGGCACCCAGCCTCTACGACCTGCGCAACCTCTTCCAGGTCAACGTCGAGGAGGGTCGTCACCTGTGGGCGATGGTCTACCTCCTGCATGCCTACTTCGGACGTGAGGGACGCGAGGAGGCTGAAGAGCTGCTGCACCGCAACTCCGGCAGCGAGGACAGCCCGCGCATCCTCGGCGCCTTCAACGAAGAGACGCCCGACTGGCTGTCGTTCTTCATGTTCACCTACTTCACCGACCGAGACGGCAAGTACCAGCTCGGGACCCTGAAGGAGTCGGCCTTCGACCCGCTCTCGCGCACCTGCGAGTTCATGCTCAAGGAGGAGGCGCACCACATGATGGTGGGCACGACCGGCATCGACCGCGTCGTCCAGCGCACCGTCGAACTGATCCTGGAACACGACTCCGACGAGGTCGCAGCCCACGGCGGCATTCCGCTGCCGATCATTCAGAAGTACCTCAACTTCCACTACTCGGTGTCGCTGGACCTGTTCGGATCCGAGACGTCGACGAATGTCGCCAACTACTACACCGCCGGCATCAAAGGACGCTGGATGGAGGAACGCCGCAAGGACGATCACCGCCTGTCCGACGACGCGATGAACGTGGACGCGCTCGTGGACGGCGAAATCGGGCAGACCGAGGTGTCCGCGCTCGTGGGCCTCAACACCGACCTGCGCCGCGAGTACATCAGCGACTGTGCGGGTGGCGTCAAGCGCTGGAACAAGATCCTCGACGACGCCGGTCTGTCACAGCGGCTGTACCTGCCGAGCATCGCGTTCAACCGGCAGGTCGGCGCGTACTCCGGAATCGAGGCCACGCCCGACGGGAAGAAGATCTCCGCACCGGAGTGGGAACAGCGCAAGGGCGACTGGCTGCCGACCGACGTCGACAAGACGCATGTGCGCTCCTTGATGCAGCCGGTGCACGAACGCGGCAAGATCGCAGCATGGATCGCGCCGCCGCGACAGGGCATCAACGGTCAGCAGTTCGACTTCGACTACGTGCACCTGGCCTAGCCGTGAGTCCTGTGATCAACAGGGCCGAACCGTCGATCATCGACGGTTCCGACCTGTTGATCACCGTGAGGAGGTGGGGGTGAGCATGACTGAGCGTTTCAACGCGTGCGAGTACCTGCTCGATCGGCACGTGGCGGGCGGCGCAGGTGATCGGCTTGCGTTGACCGGTACGGCCGGTGAGGTGAGCTACGCCGAACTGCTCCATCGAGTTCGTCTGTCGGCGGCGGGCTTGCGCGCTTTGGGTGTGCAGGCCGAGCAGCGCGTACTGATGTTCATGGCCGACTCGCCGGACTTCGTCGTCGTGTATCTCGCAGCAATGCGGATGGGCGCGGTGCCGGTCCCGGTGTCCACGATGCTCCGTGCCGACGGCCTGGCCGAGCTGCTGCACGACTCACGGGCGCGCATTCTGGCGATCACACCTGAGTTCGCCGACCTCGCGGGGGAGGCCGCGGCCATCGTCGCCGTCGACATCCACACGGCCGACGAGCTGACGGCCGACGCGGACCCTGGCCGCGTCAACGACGCGGCGTACGACACGACCGAGGACGACCCGGCATTCTGGCTCTACACGTCCGGCACGACCGGGATGCCCAAGGGCGCGATGCACCGCCACGGTGCGATCCGGGTCGTGTGCGAGACCTACGCAACGCAGGTGCTCGGCATCCGTCCGGGCGACCGTTGCCTGTCCGCCGCCAAGGCCTTTTTCGCCTACGGTCTCGGCAATTCCGTACTCTTCCCGCTGGCGGTCGGCGCGACGTCGATCCTCGAGCCGGCCCCGTCGCGTCCCGAGACCATCGCGCAGCGCGCCACCGACTACGGCGCGACGCTGTTCTTCGGCGGCCCGACGTTCTTCGCCAACATGCTGCGCGCCGAGCTGCCCGCCGACGCGCTCGGACCGGCGGCGCGTCTCGCGGCATCCGCGGGCGAGGCGTTGCCGGAGGTGCTCTACCGCCGCTGGACCGGGCGGTTCGGCATCGACATCCTCGATGGCATCGGCATGACCGAGATGCTGCACATCTTCCTGTCCAACCGGGAAGGCGCGGTCAAGCCGGGCACGACCGGCGTGGCGGTGCCGGGATACGACCTGCGGATCGTCGACGAATCCGGTCATGACGTCGCGCCGGGCACACCGGGCACGTTGCTCGTGCGCGGCGGCTCTACGGCGACGGGGTATTGGTCGCGCTACGACGCGTCGCGGCAGGTGTTCCAGGGCGAGTGGCTGCGCACGGGCGACACCTATGTTCAGGACGAGGACGGTTGTTACGCCTGCCTCGGCCGGACCGGCGACATGCTCAAGGCAAGTGGGATCTGGGTGTCGCCTGCCGAGGTGGAAGGCCGCCTGCTCGCGCACGACGCCGTCGCCCAGGCGGTCGTCGTCGCTGCGGTCGACGCCGACGGGCTGGAGAAACCGATCGCCTATGTGCTCCTGCAGGGCGGCGCGAACGTCACCGAGGACGAGCTGGTCGCCTGGTGTCGCGACGGGTTGCCGTCGTTCAAGCGACCACGGCGCATCATCTTCGTCGACGCCTATCCCACCACCGCGACCGGCAAGATCCGCCGGGTCGAGCTTCGCGAGATGGCCGCTGACGTGCTCGTCGCAACGGCCCCCGTGTCCGGGATCACCTGATGCTCGACGGCCGTCCGCTCGTCGACGTCCACCTGCACCCCGCTCGCCGCGGCAGCCTCAAGTTGCCGTGGAGCGTGTGGGTGCAGGATTTCGACACTCCAGAGCTGGCGTCGCTCTACGACGCCTCGGGCACGGTTCGTCCGGACGCGTTCGACAGCTACCTGGCCACGCAGGGCGTCGACGCGGCTGTTGTGCTCGCCGAATACAGCCCGAGAGTGACCGGCTGGCAGACCGTCGAGGACATGGTCCCGCTCGCGCGACACAACCCCTCGCGGGTGAAGTTCGCCGCGAACGTCAACCCGCACCTGCACCACCCGATCGACGAGGAGTTGCAGCGCCAACTCGACCTGGGCGCGATCGCGTTGAAGGTGCATCCCGTCCACGGCGGTTTCGGCGTGAACGACCGCGCGCTCTACCCGGCCTACGAGATGTGCCAGGCCGCAGGCATCCCGCTAATCGTGCACTGCGGCACGTCCACCTTCCCTGGGGCACTGAACCAGTTCGGTGACCCCGTCCTGCTCGACGATGTCCTGCGCGACTTCCGCTCGCTCGAGGTCGTCCTCGCACACGGCGGGCGCGGCTGGTGGTATGACGCCGCGGCGTTCTTCGCGCTGTCGAATGCCCATGTGTGGATCGAGCTCTCCGGGCTGCCGCCGTCGCGCTTGCAGACCTACTACGCGCGGCACAACTGGGCGCGGCTCACCCGACGCATGATCTTCGCGACCGACTGGCCGGGCACCCCCGGTATCGCTGCGAACGCGCGCGCGGTGGCAACGTTTTGCCCCGACGACGAGACGACCGACCTGGTCCTGGCCGGCAATGCGGTGCGGGTCTACAACCTGAAACTGGAGACGGGCGTATGAGTCTGGGCTGGCAGAAGGACGACGACCCGCACTGGGACGCCGACCGGCAACGGCTGTTCGGTGCGACCGAACTGGCCTCGGTGGGCATGGAGCGTCCCGAGGACGGCGCGGCCATCGCCGACGAGTGGTGGCGCGTCACCGACTCCGAAGAGCTGCTCGGTTACGGGTGGTTGGATTCGGAGTGGGGTGACGCGCAGATTTCCTTCCTGGTGGCGCCGGCGCACCGTGGCGCCGGCGTGGGTGCCTTCGCGCTCGACCGGTTGGAGGACGAAGCGCGCAGACGCGGGTTGAACTACATCTACAACGTCGTCCCGGCCGGCCACCCCGATCCGACCTGGATGACGCACTGGCTGAGCATGCACGGATTCCGCGACTCCGGTCGCGGGGAGTTGCGCCGGCAGGTTCGTGCGGCCGCCGCGCCGTCCTCCTGACGCAGCTCGCTCAGGCGGCGTTGATCACGACCTTCAGCGCGAGGTGGTCCGAGGCGTTGGCGAACACCTCGTAGGCGTCGGTGATGTCGTCGAGGGCGAAGGTGTGGGTGCCCATCTTCTCGGCGGGGATGCGACCCGTGGCGACCATCTTCAACAACGTGGGGATCGAGACGGTGTCGACGAGCCCCATCGTGAGCGTGACATTACGGATCCACATCTCGTGCATCGGCAATTCGACGGGGACACCGTGCACGCCGATGTTCGCGATCGTGCCGCCGGGGCGCACGAGCGCGGCGGCGGTGCGCAGCGTTTCCGGGTAGCCGACCGCTTCGATGGCGACATCGACACCGAGGCCGTCGGTCATGGCGAGGATCTCGCGCACAGTGTTGGGGCCGGCCTCGACCGTGTCGGTCGCGCCGAATTCGATCGCCCGCTCCAGCCGGAACTTGTTCGAATCAACGGCGATCGTGCGGGCGGCGCCCCACAGGCTCATGGTGAGGACCGACGACAGACCGACCGCGCCGGCGCCGACGACGGCGACCGTGTCGCCAGGGCGCACCCGCCCGGCGAGCACTCCGACCTCGTAGCCCGTGGGCAGTGAATCGGCCAGGAAGATCGCCTGCTCGTTGGTGACGGAGTCGGGCAGCGCGTACAAGGACGTGTCCGCGAACGGCACGCGGACCAGTTCGGCCTGGGTGCCGTCGATCAGGTGCCCGAAGATCCAGCCGATGCCCCCGACCGTCTGGCAGTGCGAGGGCATACCCCGCTGGCAGTAGGCACACCGGCCGCACTTGGTGATCGCCGGGACGAGAACGCGGTCGCCGACGGTGAAGCCGCTGACGGCGTCTCCGGTCGCGACAACCGTCCCCACCGCTTCGTGACCGAGAATCCTGCCGTCGGTGACGGCTTCGACGTCGCCGTGCAGGATGTGCAGGTCGGTCCCGCAGATGGTCGTCGTGTCCACCTTGACCACGACGTCGGTCGGTTCCTGAACCTCGGCGTCCGCAACGTCTTCCCATGCTTTGCGTCCCGGGCCGTGATAGACGAGTGCCTTCATGGATCCTCCGCCAGGTGAGACCGTGCGCGTGACGGACCGGACGGGCCGATGCACGGTTTGCCGCGAATGTAGAGCCGGACGACCGCCGGCGGTGTCTCAAAGTGAAACGCTGCGCGGAACGCGGTGTGCGGCGCCTGGCTGGCCCCGCTCGGTTGCGTCAGGCGGTCGAGGAGCGCACGCTGAGCTTTCGTCGCCCGTTCAGGAGGAATGCATGCTCTGGTGGCTCTTCCTTCTCGTGCTCATCGGGTTCTTCGGTTATCTGCTGCGCGAATTCGCCAAGCACGCCGACGAGATCGAGGACGACAGCGCCCACCTGTACGACCACCGGCAGCGCACCCCGTACGGCAGCAAGTTCCTGAACATCATTCGCGGCCGCGGCGACGACTGACCGGCATCTCGCCGACAGGGCATGCACAGGCTGCCCGTGCACCATGGCCGGGTGTTCTCCTCGCTCGCGCCGGCCCGCCGCCGCCTGGTCTATGCGGTCCTGGCCGTCGTGGCCGTGGCCGTGACGATCGCCTCCGCGATGGTGGTGCGCGCCAGCGGCAGCGAGGACGGGAGCGGGGGCGGGTCGCACGGTCCCGTCGCCCAGCAGCGCCCCGGGCCGGTCCTGCTCGTTCCCGGATACGGCGGATCGACAGCCGCGCTCAGTGATCTCGCCCGTGCGCTGCGTGCGCGGGGCAAGACGGTCGAGCTGTTCCAGCTGCCCGGTGACGGGCGCGGTGACCTGACGGCACAGGCGAAGGCGCTCGCCTCCGCCGCGACAGCGTTGCGCGCGTCGCAGGGCGCCGCTTCGATAGACGTCGTCGGCTATTCGGCCGGCGGGGTCGTCGCGCGTCTGTGGGTCCGTGACTTCGGCGGCGGCGGGGTCGCCCGCCGGATCGTGACGCTCGGCGGCCCGAATCACGGCAGCGACGTGGCCGCCGCAGCACGGGCACTGCTACCCAGCGCCTGCCCCACGGCGTGCCAGCAGCTCGAACCCGGCAGCGCGCTGCTCACCGCGCTCAACCGTGGGGATGAGACCCCGTCCGGGCCCACCTTCGTCTCGATCTGGACGACGAGAGACGGCGTCGTCGTCCCGCCGTCGTCGGCGCGGCTCGAGGGCGCCCTGAACATCGCGGTACAGAGCATCTGTCCTGCCAGCCTGGTCGATCACGGCGGATTGCCCCGGGATGGCGCCGTGCAGGCGATGGTCGTGAAAGAACTCGCCGCCGGCGTGCCGGTGCCTCTCGCACATGGCGACTGCCCGGTCAGCTCGTGATGTCACGGGTGCTGAAATTCGCCCATGCCGCACCGAGCAGCACCGCGACGTACACCAGCTGCAGCAGCAGCCCGCGCTCGACATTGCGCCACAGGATGGGGTCTCGGAAGATGTCGACGAAGGCCAGCCAGTAGCGCGTGGGCAGGTAGGGCGTGACCGATCGCGCCGCGTCGAGCGTGAGCAGTATCGACGAGCCGACCAGGAAGGTGAGGGCGCCGAGGGCCGCGGTCAGCGGTGAGTCCGTGAAGGTCGACAGCAGCAGGGCCATGGCGGCGACAGCGAGCATCGACACGGCCACGTACCCGATTGCGATCACGGTACGGACCGCCACCTGGCCCGGCGTCAACGTGGACCCCGAGACGCTGGCGATGGACGTTCCGGGTGGCAACGCTCCTCCCCCCAGCAGCAGCTTGCCCACGAAGAAGCCGGTGCCCGCAACCAACACCACTGCGACCAGGACGAACGCGAGTACGGAAACGAGCTTCGCCACGAGCAGCCGGGTGCGTCCGACGGGACGCACGAGCAGATAGCGCAACGTCCCTGCCTGCGCCTCGCCCGCAACCGAATCGCCGGCCACCACGGCGACGGCGATCGGCAGGAAGAGCGGCAGCACGATCGCCAGCGCCGCGACGGCGAACAGCTCGCCGTTTGCCAGCACTGCCGACAGGAAAGCCGGTCCCTCACCCGGACGCGGGCCGACGTGCGTTACCGCCAGCAGTACCGCGACGATCGTCGGCAGCAGATCGAGCAGCAGCAAGGTCAACCACGTCCGAGGACGCCGTGCCAGCTTGCGCAGCTCGACGATGATCACCGGGGCATCACGCGGTCTGTGCCGTGCGACGTCCGTTCCAGGATGACGTCCTCGAGGCTGCGCCGTTCTGCCGTCAACTCGCGGACCGGGACGCCGCGGCTGACGAGCAGGGCGTTCAGGGCGGCGGGGGATTCGCCGCGCACGACCAGCCGGGCCCCGTCGCGCGCCTCGACCCGGCCGTCGAGCAGGGCGATCGCGGCGTCGGGGTCAGCCGTCTCGATGACGGTGCGCCCGGTCGGGCCGCGCAGCAGGTCGAGGGAGTCCTGCACGACGAGGCGGCCCTGATCGAGCGCGCCGACCCGGGTACACATCTGCTCGATTTCGCCGAGCAGGTGGCTGGACAGGAACACCGTCGTCCCCTGCTCGTTGAGGCGCACCAGCAGCTCGCGGATCTCGCGGATGCCCTGCGGATCCAGCCCATTCGTCGGCTCGTCCAGGATGAGCAGGCGCGGCCGTTGCAGCAGCGCCGAGGCCAGGCCCAGCCGTTGGCGCATGCCGAGGGAGTATGCGCGCACCGGCTTGCCGCCGACGGCCGACAGCCCGACCTCCTCGAGCACCTCGTCGATCCGGTGGCGTCGCGTCGACCGCTCGCCGCGGGCACGCGTTCCGCTCGCGTCGAGCAGCGCGAGATTGCCCCGCGCGGACAGGTGTCCGTATGCGGCCGGCCCCTCGATGAGGGTGCCCACCGCCGGCAAGACCTGTCTCGCGGAGCGAGGCATCGGCCGCCCCATCAGCTCGACCGTGCCCGACGTCGCGAGCACCAGGCCGAGGATCATCCGCACCGTGGTGGTCTTGCCCGAACCGTTCGCGCCGAGGAACCCGTAGATGTCGCCCTCGTGCACGTCGAGATCGATGCTGTCGACCGCGCGCACCTTGCCGAAACGCTTGGTCAACCCATGCGTGCGGATCACCGGAAGACCTCGTCGAGAACCGGCAGGTGGGACTCCGCCGCGAGAAGTGCGCTTGCCCGCACCGTTCCGGCGAGCAACCAGCGCGATCCGTTGACCGCTCGTGCGGTCAACCGCAGCGACACCGGACCGACCTGCAGCGCCGCAGCCCCGCCCTGCTGGGTCACGGCCGCGGTGCCGTTCAGGTGGTAGGCCAGGTCGTCAGCCAATCGCGATGGCAGCGGCACCGCGACCAGCTGCGTGACGCCGCGCCCGTACACCCCGACGGATCCGAACCCGGTCCGCGTGCCAGGCGCGCGCGGCAGCCCGGCGAGGCTACGGGGCGGAGTGGCGTGGACGAACTGGTCGAGCGCGGTGACCAGGTCAGGTATTTGATCAGACAACACGTCGGCTCCGACCGGCGGCGTGAAGGCCGTGCTCGTGGCCGCCGGGCGCTGCGCACTCACGTCCAGCATCGAGGTGCTCAGGACGGCCGGCCCGGTCCGCCCGTACACGTCGACCTGCAGGGCGATGCCGGACGGCAACGCCCAGACCTCGACGCGGGCGATGGTCGACATCGGATCCGCAGGCCGTAACCGGAGGCCCGCAGCACTGTGCCCGGCGATGCGCCGGTCGGGCAGGCGGGTCACCTCGGCCGGGCGCGCCTGGCTCGTGAACCGTCGGGCGAGCGAGGGCGGGACCAGGTCGTCGGCGCGGGGAAGTCGCGCCTGCGGGGGTGTCCTGAAGTCGGTGCGAACGGCGGCGTTGCGCTCGTAGTCCCAGCTCCAGATACCGGTGTCGTCCTGCCGGACGTCCTTCTCGCCCACCGCATCGACCGAGTCGACCCGCCAGTCCGACGACCCGCGCCACCACACGCGGAGGTCGATCCGGCTGCCGAGGAGATCCGCGAGCGATCCGAAGTCCGAGTCGGCCACCGGCAGGGCGAGCCCCCCCGTCGACTCGGCGTAACCGGAGTAGCCAACGTCGGCGGACCCCTGGATGCGGGCGAGCAGCGTCGAGGCCGTGATGGGGCTATCCGCGACCGGCAAACGCCCGACCAGGTAGGGGCTGAGAAGCAGCAAGGCGCCACCCAGGGCCACGACAACCCAGCGGTGCGCGGTGCTCATACCTCACCGTACGTGGCGCCGCGCGAACCGTGGTCACTGTCAGTCGGCCTGCAGACCACGCAGGTATGCCGCCTGACCGAGATGCTGCAGGCCGTCGGAGAGCACGCTCACGAGCCGGACCCCGAGGGTGACCGGCGGGTTCCAGTTCGAGTCGACCACTCGATCGAGGTCCGCGGCGGTCAGGCCGGCCACGAAGTGATCGGCCATGTCAGCCGTGGCCCGGTAATACCCGACGAGGAGCTCGGCCGGCGCGCGCACCTTCGCCACGTCCTCGGCCCGGTGCCCGTAGCCCGTGTCGGTTTCCGGCAGCTCGAGTCCGAAGCGCTGCGCCCAGCCGTTCTCCACCCACACCTGCCCGTGTTGGGCGACGTCGGCGACGTGGTCGTCGAGCACGCGCGTCGCGTGCCAGACCAGCCAGGCCATCGAGTTCGCGCCCGCGCTCGGCCGGCGGGAGAGCCGGTCCTCGCTCAGCCCGTCGACGACCTGCGGCACCAGAGCGCGGATCCGTGCGAACCCGTCCAGCAAGACCTGTGCACTGTCCACCCGCTCGACACTAGAGCGCGGTCAGACCTCCCGCTGTCAGACCTCCCGCTGTCAGACCTCCCGCTGTCAGATCTCCCGGTGACGTCGGCCGACTTCGCGGTACCAGTCCAGCAGCTCCGGGGCGTCGACGCTGCCGGCGTCGAAAGTCTTGGCGGTGGCGGTGCCCTGCACCATGCGCTTGACCGGCACCTCGAGCTTCTTTCCGGTGCGGGTGTGCGGGATGCCGGGAGCCGCGATGACCTCGTCCGGGACGTGCCGCGGCGACGCGTGGGAGCGGACCGCGGCCTTGATCCGGGCGACCAGGTCGTCGTCGAGTTCGCCGCCGTCGCCGAGCGTGACGAACAGGGGCATCCAGTAACCGCCGCCCTCCTCATCGATCCCGATGACCAGCGACTCGGTGACCTCCGGCAACTGCTCCACGGCTTCGTAGATGTCTGCTGATCCCATCCGGATCCCGTTCCGGTTCAGCGTCGCGTCCGAGCGGCCGTGCATCTCGACACTGCCGCGCTCGGTGATGGTGATCCAGTCGCCGTGGCGCCACACTCCGGGGAACCGGTCGAAGTAGGCGTCGCGGTAGCGCGATCCGTCGGGGTCGTCCCAGAACATCACCGGCATCGACGGCATCGGCTTCGTGACCACGAGCTCACCGACTTCGCCGCGCACGCTGTTGCCGTCCTCGTCGAATGCGTCCAGGGCGACACCGAGGTCGGCCGCGGAGAGCTCACCCGCCCACACCGGGACGTTCGGAGCCGACCCGCAGAAGGCAGTCACCACATCGGTTCCGCCCGACATCGACCCCACCTGGACATGCTCGCCCACGTGCTCGACAGCCCAGTGGGACAACGGTGTCGGCAGGGTGGAACCGGTGACGCCGAGGGTGCGCAGCCGGCTCAGGTCGTGCTCGCCGCCCGGGTTCAGTCCCGCCTTCGCGCAGGCCGCAAGGTAGGCCGGGCTGGTGCCGAGCACGGTCACGCCGAGCCGTTCGGTCAGCGCCCACACCGCGTCCGTGCTGGGATGAGCGGGGGAACCGTCGTAGGCCACGATCGTCGCACCCGTGAGCAGTCCGGCGACCTGGAAGTTCCACATCATCCAGCTGGGCGTGGTGTACCACCAGAACACGTCGCCGGAGCCGGTGTCTATCTGCAACGCAATGGCCTTGAGGTGTTCGAGCAGCACGCCGCCATGACCGTGGACGATGCCTTTGGGCAGGCCGGTCGTGCCGGAGGAGAACAGCACCCACAGCGGGTGGTCGAATGGCACCGGAGTCGGCTCGAGCGGGGCAGACCCGGCGATTGCATCCCGCCACGGCAGTGCGTCGGGAGGAGTGGCCCGGCCGATTCGCTCGGCGGCAACCGTGGCGCGCAACGACGGCAGCCCGGCGCGGATGTCGGCGACGGCCGAGCCGCGGTCGAAGGTCCTGCCGCCGTTGCGGTAACCGTCGGCGGTCACGAACACCACCGGCTCGAGCTGCCCGAAGCGGCCTAGCGCCGCAGTCGGTGCGTAGTCCATTCCGCACGCGGACCAGATCGCACCGAGCGAGGCGGTGGCGAGGAACGCGACGATCGCCTCGATCCCGTTCGGCAGGTAGGCAACGACGCGTTCACCGGCAGTCACGCCGTGCTCGCGCAGTGTGTCAGCCAAGGCGCCGACCTGGCGCCGCAGGTCCGCCCAGCTCAGCTCGACATGGCGTCCCGCCTCGTCCGCCTCGATGACGGCTACGCCGTCAGCGGGGCGGTCGCGGAACACCTGGTCCACGTAGTTCAGCGTCGCACCCGGGAACCAGCGCGCGCCGGGCATCTCGGATGAGTCCAGGACGGTGTCGCTGCCGGTGGCTGCCCGGATGTCGAAGAAGTCCCACACGCAGCGCCAGAACCCCTCCAGCTCATCGACCGACCAGCGCAACAGCGCGTCGTAGTCGGCGAATGCCGTGCCGGCCCGCTCTTCGGCGAGGCGGGTGAACGCGGTGATACGAGCAGACGCGACCACGCTCGGGTCGGGCGTCCAGATCTGTTCGGCCACGTCGCCAGTATGGGCGCTGAGGCGTTCGGCGAGTACGCGACGGCAGTCAGACCGCGTCGCGGTTAGGTGGTGTGGCGCCGTCAGCGCCCGCGAGCCAGCTCCGCAGCTGCCGATAGACGAGTGGGTCGCTGAGCAGATGGAAATGATGCCTGCCGCCCAGGTGGAACAACCGGTCCTGCGCGAAGCCCATGCGCCGGTTCGACCCCGCCCCGTGTGCGCTGAGGTGGTGCACGAACAGATCGTGGGCCAACAAACCGTTCGGTTCGCGCGACAGCGTGGCCGCGGCCATCGAGTACGCCACGTCGGGGAGCAGGCTCGGTGGCGTGCAGCGGTCGGTCAGCCGTTCGTCCGGGTCGAAACCCGACCAGTCCTGCTCGACGACTGAGCCGTAGCGCAGGTCTTT
Organism: Mycobacteriales bacterium; assembly: GCA_038207565.1. Taxonomy (GTDB): domain Bacteria; phylum Actinomycetota; class Actinomycetes; order Mycobacteriales; family Jatrophihabitantaceae; genus JALZAI01. The sequence continues at coordinate 30,238 of JBBQZQ010000018.1, read as the reverse complement.
GATGCCCGCACTGCGTCGGTTGAGGTATGTCGCGAACGGCCGGGTCTCGGGCAGTCGGGCCAGCGCGTGCATCCTGGCGTTGGTGAATCGTTCCAGCGGCGCACCGAGGTGGGGTGTGCCGAGGCCCACGATGTGGCGCAGCGCCCGGACCCAGCTCAGCTCGTCCGCGGCGGCCTGGTGCGCTGCAGAGCGCACGACGAGCCCGCCCATCGAATGCCCGACGAGCGCGATCTCGGTGACGGGGACGGGCCAGTAGGCGACGACCGACTCGAGCGATTCGGCGAGCCGGTGCCCGTTGTCGGAGATGTGCAGCCCGCTGTTGTAGTTCAGGTAGAGCGGTGTCCAACCGTCCTCCTCGCGCAACAGCGAGCCGTAGGTGACCCGGTGGTCGCCGAAGTTCTTCTCGGCGCCCATGCCCCACGCCCGATCGTTCCCGCACAAGCCGTGCGCGAAGACGACAATGCGGCCGCTCACCTCGCCACCTAGGTCGTGGACGACGTTCTCGGCTGTGCAGCGCAACCGGCCGGTGCGGGTCCGCAGCGTCATGTCCGCCGCGAGCGACCGTCCTTCGGCAGCGAGCCGGTCACCCATCCAACCGTTGAGCGCGCCGAGCGCGAAGTGGCCGCGCACGGTGTCGGCGACCGAGTCAGCGCTCGGGCGGCGCAATGCCGCGGCGACGATCCCCCCGACCGCCGGGATGGTGCGTAGCCCGAGGCGGGTGCTGCCGAAGGCGACGGCTGACACGGCGTCGTGCAGAGCCCGCGCCGGCGCACCGACCGGTCCGACCAGGTCGAACAAGCGCGTTGAGACAGCGCCATGAACCTCATTGACGAGATCGGCGATCTCCGCGAGCGCCGTCCCGCCTACCTCTGCGCTGTCGCGGAACTCATCGGCCCGCATGCGTATCGACGATAGCCCGCAGTGATGTCGCGAACCATTGCAAGCGGCTGGACCGACCCCGCTTGCCGAGTGGCAAGCTGGGGGGCATGAGTCTTCCCACCGGCACGCCCACCGAAATGTTTGTCGACGGCAAGTGGTGCGGGGGGTCTGGCGGCAGCTTCGCCGTCCTCGATCCCTCCACGGGCGAGGAGATCGCGTCCGTGCCACGAGCGGGTGCGGACGACGTCACGCGTGCGGTGTCGGCAGCGGCTGCGGCGCAGCCGGGATGGGCGGCCACCCCGCCGCGCGAGCGCGGCGAGGTGCTGCGTCGCGCGTTCGAGCTGATGATCGAGCGGCGCGAGGAGCTCGCGTTCCTGATGTCGCTGGAGATGGGCAAATCGCTGACCGACGCCCGCGGCGAGGTCACCTACGCAGCTGAGTTCTTCCGCTGGTTCGCAGAGGAGGCGGTACGCATCGGCGGCGAGCTGCGTACCGCCCCGTCCGGCGCGAACCGGATCCTGACGTTCCGCAGGCCGGTCGGTGTCGCGTTGTTGCTCACCCCGTGGAACTTCCCGGCAGCCATGGCCACCCGCAAGATCGGGCCGGCACTCGCGGCGGGCTGTGCGGTCGTGCTGAAGCCGGCCGAGGACACCCCGCTGACCGTCCTCGCTCTCGCGCAGCTGCTCACGGAAGCGGGCGCACCTGCCGGGGTGCTCAACGTTGTGACCACCGACAAGCCCGGTGAGCTGGTGACCACGGCGTTGCAAGACCCGCGGGTGCGCAAGTTGTCGTTCACCGGCTCGACCGGGGTGGGTCGGCAGCTGCTCAAGCAGGCTGCGGACCGCATCGTCAACTGCTCGATGGAGCTCGGCGGCAACGACCCGTTCATCGTCCTGGACGACGCGGATCTCGATGCCGCGGTCGAGGGCGCGATGCTGGCCAAGATGCGCAATGGCGGGCAGGCGTGCACCGCCGCGAACCGTTTCCTGGTGCAGGAGTCGGTGGCCGAGTCGTTCGCGGCGAGGCTCGCAGAGAAGATGGGCGCGCTGCGCATGGGTCCCGGCACGTCCGAGGACACCCAGCTCGGTCCGATGATCAACAAGCGAGCGGTCGACGGGATCGCCGACAAGGTCGCCCGGACCGTCGAAGCGGGGGCGTCCGCCGTGCTCGGCGGTGAGCGCCCGTCCGGCGCCGGGTTCTTCTACCCCGCGACGGTGCTCACCGGCGTTCCGCGCGACTCCGCCGCCGCCACCGAGGAGGTGTTCGGCCCGGTGGCCGCCATCGTCTCGGTCCGCGACGAGGACGACGCACTGGCGGTTGCGAACGACACCGAGATGGGGCTGACCGGTTACGTGTACAGCGGTTCGCTCGCCCGCGGCCTGCGGGTCTGCGAGCGTCTCGAGGTCGGCATGGTCGGGTTGAACCGGGGGATCGTGTCGGACCCGGCTGCCCCCTTCGGCGGTGTGAAGCAGTCCGGGCTCGGACGAGAGGGCGGCTTCGAGGGGATCGACGAATACCTGGAGACGACCTACGTCGCCACCAGCTGGTGAGGTCTGCTCTGGACGGTTACCCGATCTCGGCGCCTGCTCTGCGTGGGCCGGTCATCTTCGACCAGCGCTGGTGCAACCTGGCGTTCGTGCACTGGCCGGTGCGTCCGGAACAGGTGGCCGGGATGTTCCCGCCCGGCACGCGTCCGGACGTGTTCGACGACGGGTTCACCTACGTCGGGCTGGTGCCGTTCGAGATGCGAGGGGCCGGGTTCACATCCAGGCGCAGCGTGCCGTACTTCGGCAATTTCCTGGAGACCAACATCCGGCTCTACTCGGTCGATGACGCGAGACGGCACGGCGTGCTGTTCCGCTCGCTGGACACGGCGCGTCTCGCGATCGTCCCGTTCGCCCGGGCAGCCTTCGGGATTCCGTACACGTGGTCGCGGATGACACTGCGTCGCGATGGCGACGTCGTGGCCTACGACTGCGTGCGCCGGTGGCCGAGACGCGGGTTGCAGAGCCACCTCGCGCTGCGTGTCGGCGAGCTGGTGCGACCGACGCCCCTGGAGATCTGGCTGACCGCCCGCTGGGGCGCCCACACCCGAGCCGCCCGCCGCACCGTCTGGGTGCCGAACGAGCACGACAGCTGGCCGCTGCACACGGCCGAGGTGCTCGAACTGCGTGACGACCTGCTCGACGCGAGCGGTGTGCAGGTCGCCGGGCAGCAGCTACGCCCGCTCTGGTCACCGGGGGTGCGCACGCGATTCGGCCGGCCCGTCAGGGTTGCCTGACACTTCCACCGGCCCCGTTCGGCAGGGTTCCGGCGATCCGGCGGGCTCCCTCGACGAGCACCGGTGCGTAGCGCTGACCGGGCGTACGCCCCAGCCGCTCGATCGGCCCGGAGATCGAGATAGCGGCGAGCAGGCCGCCCGCCGGGTCCAGCACCGGTGCGGACACCGAAGCGACGCCCGCCTCGCGCTGCGCCACCGAGTGTGCCCAGCCACGCCGGCGCACGTCCGCGAGCAGGCGCGGTGTGAATTCCGACCCGGCGAGCAGTTCGCCGAGCGAGGACGGCTCCGCCCACGCACACAGGACCTGCGCGCCCGAGCCGGCGGTAAGCGGTAAGCGGGCGCCCACCGGGACCGTGGTCCGCAGCCCGGACGTCCGTTCGGCGGCGGCGATGCACACCCGATCGGTGCCGTCGCGCTGGTAGAGCTGCGCGCTCTCGCCGCACTCGTCGCGCACCCACGCCAGCACCGGCACAGCAGCAGCGACGAGTGCGTCCGGTAGCGCGGCGGCGAACTCGCCGATTCGCGGGCCGAGCACGAACCGTCCCTCGCCGTCACGGCTGACGAGCCGGTGCACCTCGAGCGCGACGGCGAGCCGGTGCGCGGTGGCGCGGGGCAGCGCAGTGACCTCGACCAGCTCGGCCAGCGTGCGCGGGCCGCCGGCGACGGCAGCCATGATCGCGACGGTCTTGTCCACCACGCCGATCCCGCTGGCTTGACGAGCGCTGCTAGCCTTTCCCATAAAGCGATACTAGAGTCTCACTGGTTGAGATAGCAATTCTGAGCAAGGAGAGATGCGGGATGGGCAAGACGCTGGCGGAAAAGCTCTGGGACACCCACGTGGTACGCAGCAAGCACGGCGAACCTGATCTGCTCTACGTCGACATGCACCTGATCCACGAGGTCACCAGCCCGCAGGCGTTCGACGGCCTGCGGCTGGCCAACCGCAGCGTCCACAGTCCGCACCTCACCCTCGCCACCGAGGACCACAACGTCCCGACGACCGACATCTTCGCCCCGATCGCCGACCCGGTCAGCCGCACGCAGGTCGAGACGCTGCGCAAGAACTGCGCCGAGTTCGGGATTCGGCTTTATCCGATGGGCGATGCCGAACAGGGCATCGTGCACGTCATCGGACCGCAGCTCGGGATCACGCAGCCGGGTATGACGATCGTTTGCGGCGACTCGCACACCTCCACCCATGGCGCATTCGGCGCGCTCGCCTTCGGCATCGGCACCAGTCAGGTCGAGCATGTACTCGCCACGCAGACCTTGCCCATGGACCGCCCGAAGACGCTGGCCGTCACCGTGAACGGCGAGCTGCCGGACGGGGTCACGCCCAAGGACGTCATCCTGGCCGTCATCGCGAAGACGGGGACGGGCGGCGGGCAGGGCTTCATGGTCGAGTACCGGGGGTCGACCTTCGAGCAGATGTCGATGGAGGGCCGGATGACGGTCTGCAACATGAGCATCGAGTGGGGTGCGCGCGCCGGCATGATCGCTCCCGACCAGACCACCTTCGACTACTTGAAGGGACGCCCGCACGCCCCCGCCGGCGATCTGTGGGACGCCGCTGTCGGATACTGGACGAGCCTGCGGACCGACGACGACGCCGAGTTCGACGAGGAGATCGTCCTCGACTCCGCGTCGCTCGCCCCCTTCGTCACGTGGGGAACCAACCCGGGGCAGGGTGCGCCGCTGAGCGAATCGGTGCCGGATCCCGCGAGCTTCGACGACGACAGCGACCGGGTGTCGGCCGAGAAGGCGCTCGCCTACATGGGCCTGACCGCAGGCACGCCATTGCGGGAGATCGCGGTCGACACGGTGTTCGTCGGTTCGTGCACCAATGGGCGCATCGAGGATCTGCGAGCCGTCGCGGGCGTCATCGAGGGTCGCAAGGTCGCCGAAGGAGTACGCATGCTGGTCGTGCCTGGCTCGATGCGGGTGCGCGAGCAGGCTGAACAGGAAGGTCTGGACGCGATCTTCATCGCCGCGGGCGCGGAATGGCGCCAGGCCGGTTGCTCGATGTGTCTGGGAATGAACCCCGACCAGCTCGCGCCGGGGGAGCGCAGCGCGTCGACATCGAACCGCAACTTCGAGGGACGGCAAGGCAAGGGCGGTCGCACGCATCTGGTCTCACCCCTGGTTGCCGCCGCTACCGCGGTGACAGGGCATCTCGCCAGCCCGGCCGAGCTGTAAGGAGCGCAGATCATGGACAAGTTCACTGTGCACACAGGCACTGCGGTGCCCCTGCGGCGCAGCAACGTCGACACCGACCAGATCATCCCGGCGGTGTATCTCAAACGGATCACCCGGACCGGTTTCGAGGACGGGTTGTTCAACGCATGGCGCACCAACGAGCCGGACTTCGTGCTCAACCAGAAGCAGTACGACGGCGCGACGATCCTGGTCGCCGGTCCCGACTTCGGGACGGGATCCTCGCGCGAGCACGCGGTGTGGGCACTCACCGACTACGGGTTCAAGGCGGTGATCGCGCCGCGCTTCGGCGACATCTTCCGCGGCAACTCGCTCAAGGCGGGGTTGCTCACGGTCGTCCTAGCCGACAAGATCGTCCAGCGGCTGTGGGACGACATCGAGGCCGACCCGTCGACCGAGGTCACGGTCGATGTCGTGGAGCGTCACGTGCGCTGGGCCGGCGAGGTGCACGATTTCGCGCTGGACGACTACACGCGGTGGCGGCTGATGGAAGGACTCGACGACATCGCGATTACCCTGCGCCACACCGATGACGTCGTGCGCTACGAAAGAGACCGCGTGCCCTGGATGCCGTCAATGACACCCTGACGCGGGCGAACACCCTGCTAACTAAGGGGATCGTCGGCGCTGGGTTCGTCAGACACAGACATCAGTGCTCGGCCGGTTTCGAGAAAAGTCCTGCGACACAAGCGGATTACGTTGTTCCGGCGCATGTTTGGTCTTAGCGTTCGGATCGACAGAGACCGCAATGGTCGACTACGACCCGTCCCAGGAGGACTAGTGCCGAACAAGTCCCAGTTCGTCGAGGCGCTCGCCGAGCGGCTCGACGGCGACAAGAAGCGTGCATCCGCCGCGCTCGACGCCGTGATCTCCACCGTGTACGCCTCGGTGGTCAAGGGTGAGAAGGTCGCCCTCACCGGGTTCGGTGTGTTCGAGAAGCGCGAACGCGCAGCCCGCACAGCACGTAACCCCGCCACCGGCGCACCGGTGAAGGTGAAGAAGACCCAAGTGCCTGCATTCCGCCCCGGTGCCGAGTTCAAGGCCATCATCAGCGGTGCTCGCAAGATCGCCAAGGCCCCCGCCAAGAAAGCCACCGCGGCGAAGAAGACCACGCAGGCGAAGACCACGGCCAAGAAAGCTGCGCCGGCCAAGAAGGCAACCGCAGCGAAGGCCACTGCGACCAAGGCGTCGCCGGTGAAGAAGGCAGCGGCGGCCAAGAGTACGGCCACGAAGACCACGGCCGCGACGAAGTCGAGCGCGAAGAAGGGTGCTGCGAAGAAGTCTTCGCGCTAGTCACGACCTCGCGCTCTCTGTTCGCCGGGTGGCGACTACGCCGCAATTGGCGAGTTGTACCCGCCACTCGGCGCTTCAGAGGTGTCTGCTTCAGGGGCGTCTGTTTCGGGGGGCGTCTGTTTCAGGGGGCGTCATAGTGGTCGGCGGTCACGACGTCGCCGTCGGTCAGCGTCAGCACCCACCAGGCGCCTTTACGGGTCTCGGAGGAACGAGTGCCGGGCCCGAGCCGATCGACCAGGGCAGGGATCGTCGTGCCCTGGCTGCACACGACGGTGACGGTGGCGGGTTTGGCCAGTGACAGCAAGGCTGTCTGCGACGCGCCCGGACTGGTCACGAACGACTCGTCACCGAACAGCGGCTCGACCCGCACCTGCACGTCGAGGGCTGCGGCGAGGGGCTCCACCGTCTGCACGCAGCGCACCGGGTCCGCGGAGTAGACCCGGTGCGGCGCGAAGTAGGTGAGCAGCTGCGACAGCTTGGCTGACTGCTCGACACCGTTTGCGTCCAACGGCCGCCGCAGGTCGTCCCCGCGCCACTGGCTGCGCTTGCCGGCCTTGGCATGTCGAACGAGTACCAGCACGGAGTCCGGTGCAGGCACTGCTGCAAAGTCGCGCAGCACGCCGCGATCGGCGTCGTAGTCGACCCGCTTACGGGCCTTTGCCGGTGGCAGCCATTCGATGTCGTCGACCTCCTCGTTGGGCACGAAGTCGCCGTTGAGGTGCAGCATCGCCCAGTACGTCACCTTTTTGCGGCCTCCGTCGCTGAGCGAGTAGCGCACCGTTGCGAGGCGGCGCGACACCGCGACGCGAGCACCGATCTCCTCGTGCACCTCGCGTACGGCCGCCGCGAGTTCGGATTCACCGTCGCAGGCCTTGCCCTTCGGCAGCGACCAGTCGTCATAGCGCGGCCGGTGCACCAGCGCGACCTCGACCACGCCCTCCTGGCGACGCCACACGACGCCGCCTGCGGCCAGGACGGTCCGCCCGGATGCCATCGCTCACTCGCCGCGGTCGGCCAGGCGGCGCATCAGCCGCTGCTGGTAGTCACGCTCGCCACCGGAGCGCGCCCACGTCCCGTCCGGTTGCATGTCCCACGCAGCGGTTTCCGGCGCGAAGGCGAGGTCGAGCGATTCGCGCAGCGTGGCCCTGGCATCCTTGTCCGACACCTGGCACAGCACTTCGACGCGACGGTCGAGGTTTCGGTGCATCAGGTCCGCCGAACCGATCCAATACTCCGAATCGCCATCGTTGCCGAAGTAGTAGACGCGCGAGTGCTCGAGAAAGCGGCCGAGTACCGAGCGGGTGGTGATGTTCTCGGACAGGCCCTCGACTCCCGAACGGATCGTGCAGAACGTGCGTACCAACAATTGGACCTGCACGCCTTCGCGTGACGCACGGTAGAGCGCGTCGATCGTCTGCTCGTCGACGAGGTGGTTGGTCTTGAACTGGATGCGCGCTCGACGTCCAGCGCGCGCGTGCTCGATCTCGCGCTCGATGCGCTCGATCAGCCCCGCCCGCAGACCCTGCGGCGCGACAAGCAGCGAACGGTACTGGGTCTGCCGCGAATAACCGGTCAGGACGTTGAAGAGGTCGGTGATGTCGGCGCAGACCGCCTCGTCGGCGGTGAACAACCCGAGATCCTCGTACAGCCGGGCCGTCTTCGGGTTGTAGTTGCCCGTGCCGACGTGCGCGTAGCGGCGGATGGTGCTGCCCTCCTGGCGAACCACCAGCGCCGTCTTGCAGTGGGTTTTCAACCCGACCACGCCGTAGACCACGTGGCAACCGGCACGCTCCAGCGCTCGGGCCCACCTGATGTTGGCCTGCTCGTCGAAGCGGGCCTTGATCTCGACCAGCGCCACCACCTGCTTGCCGGCCTGCGCTGCGTCGATCAACGCATCGACTATCGGCGAGTCACCCGAGGTGCGGTACAGGGTCTGCTTGATGGCGAGGACGTTCGGGTCGGCAGCGGCCTGCTCGATGAAGCGCTGAACACTCGTTGCGAACGACTCGTACGGGTGATGGACGAGGACGTCACCGTCCCGCAGCGTCGAGAAGACCGACTTGGGGGTCTCACCTTCGGCGAAGCGCAGGTGGGTTGCCGGGACGAACGGCTTGTCCTTGAGGGCAGGGCGGTCGATGTCGTACACCTGCCACAGGGCGCTCAGGTCGAGCAATCCCGGGACATGTTGCAGATCCTCGATGTCCACGTCGATCTCGCTCACCAACAACTCGACCACGTCGTCGTCGATGTCGTCGGTGACCTCCAGTCGCACCGCCGGTCCGAAGCGGCGGCGCATCAACTCGCGTTCCAGCGCCTGCAGCAGATCCTCGTCGCGATCCTCCTCGACCTCGAAATCGGCGTTGCGGGTGACGCGGAAGACGTGGTGCTCGATGACCTCCATGCCTGGGAAGAGCATCGGCAGGTGCGCCGCGATCAGATCCTCCAGCGGCAGGTATTCGGTCTCCTCCGACGACGAGGACACGACGACGAAGCGGGGTACGTTGTTGGGCACCTTGACCCGGGCAAACAGTTGCGCGCCGCCCTGATGCTCGCGGACGAGGACGGCAAGATTCAGCGATAGCCCGGAGATGTAGGGGAACGGGTGCGCCGGGTCGACCGCGAGCGGGGTCAGGACGGGGAACACCTTGCTGCGGAAGTACTCGGCGAGGCTGCCCTTCTCCTCGTCGTCCAGGGCGTCCCACCGGCGGATGTGGATGCCCTCCTTCTCCAGGGCGGGGCCGATGACGTCGCGGAAGCATCGGGCGTGCCGCTCGACGAGCTCGTTCGTGCGCGAGCCGAGCGCGGCGAGCACCTCGCGCGGGGACAAGCCGTCCGCCGATGGCACCTGCAGGCCCATGTCCGCGCGGCGCTTGAGCCCGGCGACGCGCACCATGTAGAACTCGTCGAGGTTGCTGGCAAAGATCGCGAGGTATTTCATCCGCTCGAGCAGCGGCTGATTCTCGTCCTCGGCGATCGCGAGCACCCGCTCGTTGAACGCCAACCAGGACAGCTCGCGATTGCTGAATCGACCGTCTGGCAGATCGCTGGCGAGCGCCACGTCGGGCATGAGGTCGCCCTCGGGAACCGCGTCGGCCGGCTCGATCAGGGCTTCGGTCATGAAACCCATCATGCCGCGCCCGGGTGAACTTCAACCAGCTAGCCGGGCAACTTGCCGGGCAGGCCTGCCCGATCGAGCACTGCGCGCGTGGCGGGCCCCACGCCGAGCACCGCCGCGCCGGCCAGATCCGCCGCTGAGTCGACGTCGTGGCGCAGGCTCGCGCCGGCGTGCAGCACGACCGCCTCCCGCGCGTGACGGGCAGCCGAGCCGACGCCGAAACGCGGGACCAGCGCGGTTCCGGGGGCCGCGGTCAGCAAGGTCGTCCCGGTTCCCGTCGAGTCGGGAACGAAGCCACGCGGGTGGGCGGCGGCAGCGGTGAGGGCGGCATCGAGCTCTGCGGTGAGCAGCGCGGGCAGATCGCCCACCAGGGCCGCGACACCTTCCGCCGGCCAGTGCGCCGTCGCGTATGCGGCACCGTCGCGCAGCGCGCCGTTAAGGCCCGGTGACGACTGCACGAGCGCGCCTTGCGCGACACCCGCGGTATCGGCAACGACAAGGACGCGTGCGACCGACGCTGCTGCTGCGACCGCGCGCAGGGTGTCCGCGCGGATGGCGGCCACCAGTTCGGGGTGCCACTCGGGCGGGACCGTCGCGGCGAGCCGGCTCTTTGCCGCAGGCAGTGCCTTCAGCGGGACCAGCACCGTCCAACGCAGCGGGTCACCCGTGCCCATCGAGCGGTTCACCGCGTGTTGTCCTTCCCCGACGCTGCAGCCCACCACGCTAGCTGTCGACCGCGCCGCCGGGATCGGGCGGTCGACCAGCACCCCGGAGTTCCTGGCGATGGGGGAGACTTCAGCGGACGAGGTGGAGGGTGATGAGTGCCGCGGACGGCGAGACTGCGCAGGTTGTGGGGGCCGCGCCATGAGGAGAAGCTCGGACACGATCATCGAAGTGTTTGCGGTCGGTGCCGCCATGCGCGGGATGGGACACATCCCGGTGGGGTGCGTGACGATAGACGTCAGCAGTCCTTCGCCGCGGCCATCGAGGCGCTGCAGGGCGGCGGCATGATCGTGCTACACCCGGAGGGCACCGTCACCCGCGACCCGGACGGCTGGCCGATGCGTGCCAAGACCGGCGCGGCGCGCCTGGCGATGTTGGCCCCGGATGTCTCGGTCTTTCCCATCGCACAGTGGGGCGTACAGCAGCAGCGGCTGCGCCACGATCTCGCGGTGCTGCGTGTACCCGGATCGACCGGCGAGCTCTATCAATGGCGTCGTGCGGGCGAGACGCCGATGGGTGCCCCGTGAAGGCCGCCGTCCTGGGTGCGGGGACATGGGGGACGACCTTCGCGAAGGTGCTCTGCGACGCCGGGACCGAGGTCACCCTCTGGGCGCGACGGGCCGATCTGGCGCAGCGCATCGACAGCGAGCATGAGAACGGCGACTACCTGCCGGGTATCGAGTTGCCGCCGCTGTTGCATGCCACGCACGACGCGGCGGAGGCGCTCGAGCACGCCGACCTCGTTGCCATCGCCATTCCTGCGCAGTCATTGCGGGAGAACCTGTCGCGGTGGACGGCGATGTTGCCGGCTGACGCCGTCCTCGTCAGCCTGATGAAGGGCGTCGAGCTGGGCACGACCAAACGAATGACCGAGGTGATCGGCGAGGTGACGTCCGCACCGGCCGAGCGCCTGGCCGTCGTGTCCGGACCCAATCTGGCGCGCGAGATCGCGCTGCGCCAGCCCACTGCGACCGTCATCGCCTGCACCGACGAGCAACACTGTGGCCTCGTCCAGCGCGCGTGCGCGACCGGGTACTTCCGTCCGTACACGAACACCGACGTCATCGGCTGCGAGCTCGGCGGTGCCGTGAAGAACGTCATCGCCCTGGCCTGCGGCATCGCTCAGGGGATGGGCATGGGCGACAACTCGGTCGCATCACTGATCACGCGCGGCCTGGCCGAGACGGCGCGGCTGGGAGCGACCCTGGGTGCGGACCCGATGACCTTCGCCGGACTCGCCGGGCTGGGGGACCTCGTCGCGACGTGTTCGTCGCCGCTGTCGCGCAACCGCACTTTCGGCGAGCGCCTGGGCCGCGGCGAGACGATCGAGCAGGCGCAGGACGCGACGCACGGCCAGGTGGCCGAGGGCGTCAAGTCGTGCCGGTCGGTGCTCGAACTCGCCCGGAGCCACGGGGTCGACGTCCCGATCACCGAGGCGGTCGAGGCCGTGTGCTTCGGCGGTCTGACGCCCACGATGATGGCCGAGAAGCTCATGTCCCGCACGACGAAGAGCGAAGGTCGCTCAGGATCTCGGTAGGGTCGGCATTCGTGGGACGCATACGAGTTGCGGTGGTCTACGGCGGCCGCAGCAGCGAGCACGGTATCTCCGTCGTCTCGGCAGGCAGCGTCATCGCGGCCCTCGATCCGGACAAGTACGAGGTCATCCCGGTGGGCATCACGCCCGCAGGCGGCTGGGTGCTGACCGACGGCGACCCGTCCCGCATGCACATCTCGGGGCGTGCGGTGCCGACCGTGGAGGGCGGCTCGGCCGTCGTCCTGCCCCCCGACCCGACCGGGAAGGGCCTGGTCGCCGTCGAGCCGGGTGCCGGCGTTCGGGCGATCGAGTCCGTCGATGTGGTCTTTCCCGTCCTGCACGGGCGTTACGGCGAGGACGGCGCGATCCAGGGCCTGTTCGAGATGGCGGGAATCCCCTACGTGGGGCCGGGTGTGTTCGCCAGCGCTGCGGCCATGGACAAGGAATTCACCAAGAAGCTGCTGCGGGCCGACGGGCTCGACGTGGGGACGTACCGGATCATCCGCCGCCGTGCCGACGTCTCCTCGATCGAGCTGCAGGAGCTGGGTCTGCCGGTCTTCGTCAAGCCGGCGCGGGCGGGTTCCAGCGTCGGCATCAGCAAGGTGCGTGAGTGGGTTGAGCTGCCCGACGCCCTAGACCTCGCGTTCGGCCACGACACGAAGGTGATCGTGGAAGGTGCGGTGCTCGGCCGTGAGGTGGAGTGCGGGGTGCTCGAGGACCCGGACGGTCGCCCCGAGGCCAGCGTGGTGGCCGAGATCCGGTTGGTCGGCGGACACGACTGGTACGACTTCGAGGCGAAGTACCTCGACGACGCCTGCGAATTCGATGTCCCCGCGAATCTCTCGCCCGAGGTCACCGCACGCGTCCAGGAGGCCGCCTGCCGCGCCTTCACCGCGCTCGACTGCGCCGGGCTGTCCCGCGTGGACTTCTTCGTGACTCCCGACGACCGGGTCCTGGTCAACGAGGTCAACACCCTGCCGGGATTCACTCCGATCTCGATGTTCCCCAAGGTCTGGGCCGCGTCCGGGGTCCCCTATCCCGACCTGGTCGACCGGCTCATCCAGTCCGCGTTGCGCCGCGGCGCAGCCTGATCGCTACCCGAGGGGGAGCGCGCGGAGCCGGTCCGGTTCGGCGGCAGCGTCCTCGGTGAGTCCGGGTCGTGGTGCGGCCCCGGCTGAACGACGGTGAACTTGACGTGGGTGCCCAGATCGTCGGCTCCAGCAGACCCGGCAGCGACCCGCCCTAGCGCAAGGCGTGACATGGCGGGTGGCGGTGACGGCGCGCAGCACGATATCCGCGCCTACGGGTTGGGCATGATGCAGGTCATGTCCGAGATCAGCGCCATCGCCGTCATCACCGCCAAGCCCGGATCGGCCGAGAAGGTGGGAGCGGCGCTGAGCGATCTCGCTGTCGCCACCCACGCCGAGGAGGGTTGCCTGCACTACAGCCTGCACCATGGGCTGCAGGACCCCAATGTCTTCGTGACCATAGAGAAGTGGCGCTCGATGCCGGACCTAGACGCGCACCTGGCCTCGTCGCACCTGAAGGCGGCGCTCGCAGCCGCGGGCGAGCTGATGGCCGTCGAGCCGCTGATCATCCCGGCTGAGTCCATGGGCATCGGCGTCGACGGCAAGGGCGCGTTCTAGCCCTCTGGTCGCCTCGTTCGCCGGTGGTCCGGCATCGCGTCCGCCCCCCCGTTGGTCTTGGCCCCTGAGCAGGGCGACACGCCGCACAACGCCCTGCTCAGGGGCGAAGACCCCGGGGTCAGAAGGACTCGCCGTTCTCGGCTTTCTTGCGCAGCAGCGGATTCGGTTCGAAGCGCGCCCCGAACCGCGACGCGAACTCTTCTGCGCGGGCGACGAAACCACCCACCCCGCCGGCAAACCCGTTCACGTACTGCAGCACGCCGCCCGTCCACGGCGGGAAACCGATGCCCATGATCGAGCCGATGTTCGCGTCGGCAGTCGTGAGCAGCACGCCCTCCTCGACGCAACGCGCCGACTCGACCGCCTCGATCACGAGCATCCGTTCGCCGAGTTCGTGCAGGTCGATCGCCATCGGGTCACCCGACACGGGGAACTGCTCGGCGAGTCCCGGCCACAGGCCGACGCGCTTGCCGGATTCGTCGTAGTCGAAGAAGCCGGCACCCTCCCGCCGTCCCGCACGCCCCAGCGAGACCATCTTCTCGACGACATCCTCGGCGGGGTGGCGGACGTAGGCCTCGCCCTCCGCCGCGCGGGCCTCGTCGCGGATCTTGAGGAACAGCTCGAGATTCAGCTCGTCGGCCAGTTGCAGCGCACCGACCGGGTACCCGGCCTGTGTGGTGGCCTGCTCGACGCTGGCCGGGGGCACGCCTTCGCCGAGCATCGCCAGCGCCTCGTTGACGAACGTCCCGATCACGCGCGAGGTGAAGAAGCCCCGACTGTCGTGAACGACGATCGGCGTCTTCTTGATCTGCTGCGCGTAATCGAGGGCGCGGGCCAGTGCCTCGTCCGAGGTCTGCTCGCCACGGACGATCTCCAGCAGCGGCATCTTGTCGACCGGGGAGAAGAAGTGCAGCCCGATGAAGTCGGCCTTGCGTCGCACACCTTCGGCCAGGCCGGTGATGGGCAGGGTGGACGTGTTCGAGCCGAGCAGCGCGTCGGGAAGCACGACCGGTTCGGTCTCGCCGAAGACCTCGTGCTTGAGCGACGCCTTCTCGAAGACGGCCTCGACCACGAGGTCGCACCCGGCGAGGTCGGCATAGTCGGCTGTCGGCGTGATCCGGGCCAGGACGTCGTTGCGCTCGGCCTGGGTCATCTTGCCCCGCGACACCGCCTTGTCCAGCAGCCGCTCCGAGTACGCCTTGCCCGTTTCTGCGGCCTCGGCAGTGACGTCCTTGAGCACGACCTCCACGCCGTTGCGGGCCGATACGTAGGCGATGCCAGCGCCCATCATCCCGGCACCGAGTACGGCCACCTTCTGCGCCGGGCGCTTGGTGTACCCCGCCGGCCGCGAGCCGCCGGCGTTGATGGCGTTCAGGTCGAACCAGAACGCCTGGATCATGTTCTTGGCGACCTGGCCCTTGGCGAGGTTGATGAAGTAGCGGCCCTCGATCGTGAGCGCCGTGTCGATGTCGACCGTCGCGCCCTCCACCGCAGCACACATGATGTGGTGGGGTGCGGGCATCGGCGCGCCTTTGAGCTGCTTACGCAGGTTGGCCGGGAACGCAGGAAGCATCGCCGCGAGCTTCGGGTGCGACGGCGTGCCGCCCGGCATCCGGTATCTCGCCGCGTCCCACGGCTGGACGGCCTGCGGGTTGGCCTTGATCCACGACTTCGCCTTGGCGAGCAACTGCTCGGGCGTCGCGGCCAGTTCGTCGACGATGCCGACCCTGACGGCGTCGGCCGGTGGGTAGCGGGTGCCCTGCAGCAGCACCTTCATCAGGCCGTCGGCCAGCCCGAGCAGACGTGTGATGCGCGTGACGCCGCCGCCACCGGGTAGCAGCCCGAGGGTGACCTCGGGCAGGCCGAATTGTGCCTTCGGGTTGTCGAGAGCGATGCGGTGGTGGCAGGCGAGCGCGATCTCCAGGCCACCGCCGAGAGCTGCGCCGTTCAGCGCCGCGACGACCGGCTTGCCGAGCGTCTCGAGGCGACGCAGGTCGGCCTTCATCGCGGTGACCGCGGCTGCGAACTCGGCGACGTTGGCGTCGTCCACCTTCGCGAGCAGCGTGAGGTCGCCGCCTGCGAAGAAGGTGCTTTTCCCCGACGTGACCACGACCCCGGTGACGGATTCGCGTTCTGCCTGCAGGCGCGCGACGGCCGCGGCCATCGAGTCCTGGTAGTCCTGGGTCATCGTGTTGGCGCGCTGGTTCGGGTCGTCCAGGGTCAGGGTGACGATGCCGTCGGCGTCCTGGTCCCAGCGGATGGTGTCGGTCATCAGATTCGCTCCACGATCGTCGCGACGCCCATGCCGCCGCCGACGCAGAGGGTGGCCAGTCCGTAGCGCTGGTCGCGGTTCTCGAGTTCGTCGATGACGCTGCCGAGGATCATCGCGCCGGTTGCCCCGAGCGGATGGCCCAGTGCGATGGCCCCGCCGTTTACATTGACCTTCTCGTGCGGCACGCCCGTCTCCTTCATGAATTTCATAACGACGGCGGCGAAGGCCTCGTTGACCTCGAACAGGTCGATGTCGTCGATGGACAGGCCCGCCTTGGCCAGCGCCTTCTGCGCGGACGGGACGGGGCCGGTCAGCATGATCGTCGGCTCGGTGCCGACCACGCCGGTGGCCACGATTCGCGCGCGCGGCGTGAGGCCGAGGTCGGTGCCGACCTGTTCGCTGCCGATCAGCATGAGTGCTGCGCCGTCGACGATGCCCGAGGAGTTGCCCGGCGTGTGGACGTGGGTGATCTGCTCGACCCAGTGGTACTTCTGCAGCGCCACGGCGTCGAAGCCGCCCATCTCGCCGATGCCCGCGAAGGACGGCTTCAGCCCGGCCAGCGACTCGACCGTCGTGCCGGCGCGCGGAAACTCGTCGTGGTCGAGCACGGTCATCCCGTTGACGTCGAGCACCGGGACGACCGAGCGTGCGAACGCGCCGTTGGCGATCGCCTTGGCTGCGCGGTCCTGCGACTCGGCGGCGAAACCGTCCACGTCGGCACGGCTGAACCCCTCGAGGGTGGCGATGAGGTCGGCGCTGATGCCTTGCGGGATGAAAGCGGTCCCGTAGGCGGTCTCGGGATCCATCGCCCAGGCGCCGCCGTCGGAGGCCATCGGCACGCGGGACATGGACTCGACCCCGCCGGCGATCAGCAGGTCTTCCCAGCCTGAGCGCACCTTCTGCGCGGCGATGTTCACGGCCTCCAGGCCAGACGCGCAGAAGCGGTTGAGCTGGAAACCCGGGCCGGAGCTCTCGTAGCCCGCGGCGAGGGCGGCAGTGCGCGCGATGTCGGAGCCCTGCTCGCCGACGGGTGTCACGCAGCCGAGGATGACGTCCTCGACGCGCGAGGTGTCCAGGTCGGGGTTGCGCTTGCGCAGCTCGTCGAGCAGGCCGACCACGAGTGAGATCGGCTTGGTGCCGTGTAGCGATCCGGTTGCCTTGCCGCGCCCACGTGGGGTTCGGATGGCGTCGTAGACGAATGCTTCGGTCATGGAATTACCGTCCTCAACGAGTGGCTCGACAGGTGTGGGCGATGCTGGCCAACGCTGCCAGTATCACTGGCACAGTTGTCGAGCGCCAGTGAACGTGTCGTGGTCTACTCTCGGCTTTCATGGGCACCCGTCGCGAGCGCTCATGCTGTGGTGGGAACCCCGAATGACCGTGACACCGACGTCCGAGCCCGGCGAACTCACGATCGACGAACTCGCCGCGCGTACCGGAACGACGGTACGCACGGTCCGCTTCTACGCAACCGAGGGCCTGTTGCCGCCGCCCGTGCGCCGCGGGCGCATCGCCTACTACAACTCGGGGCACCGCATGCGCCTCGATCTGGTGCGCACCCTGCAGGACCACGGGTACACCCTCGCCGCGATCGAACGCGTGCTGGCGCGCATCCCAGCCGACGCCGCGCCGGCCGAGTACGCGGTGCAGGCGGCCGTCTTGGCACCCTGGTTGCCGGAGCAGAGCGAGCAGTACGACCGCGCCGGGCTCGAGCGGCGGGTCGGACGCCGCATCAGCGACGCCGAGCTCGGCTACCTGGTGTCCGTGGGCGCGCTGGAGCGCATCGCCGCCGACCTCTTCCGCACCTCGCCGGTCGTTCTCGGCCACGCTGTCGAGCTGATGCAGCTGCCGGTGCCGACCAGCGTCCTGCGCGACTCGGCAGCGATCATCGAGGAGCACGCTTCCGCGGTGGCGAACGGGTTGACCGACGTGTTCATCAAAGCGATCTGGGGTCCGTACCAGCGCGGCGAGCTCGACCACGAGGAGGTGGTCGCGATGCTGGCTCGATTGCGTCCGCTGGCCGTGCAGGGCCTGGTCAGCTCCTTCGGCCACGCCGCCGACCGGGCGGCGCGCCGCGGTTTGGAACGCGATTGACCACGGCCGGCGGGTTTCGGCGCGACGTGCGTTGCGGGGCACGGTGCGCGTTGTGCCGAACACGACGTCACGCGGACGTGGCGAGCGGATCACCTGCGGTGCGTACAGAGCTGATTCTCGGCAACGGCCTTGCCACCCTGGGTGGTGGTGGCCTGGCAGAGCGCCGGCAGCGCCCTGCCGATCGCTGTCGCCAGGGGCGCCAGCGGACCGCCGCCGTACTCCGACGGCACGCTGATCTCGATGTAGGCAGAGCGATCGATGACCGTGAACACGTTGCTGTCGCCCGACTTCCGCTTGCTGAAGAACACCCCGTTGACGCCGGTGAGCAGCTCGGAGTCGCCAGGTTTGAGTGACGCCGGACGCGCCACCCCGCACCGCAGGACGATCGCAGGCTCGCCCCAGCCGACGACGAAGGGCGACCCGGGCGTGGAGTGGACGATGCGGGGCGCCAGCCCGGCGAGCGTCGGCGGCAGCGCCTGTACGACCTGGATGCACGGCCGCTGCACGGCCGACGACGCCGGTGGGGCCGCGACGGTGACCGGGGGCAGGACCGACGGCGACGACGCTGTCGGGGAGGGATCGGTGGAGTCGTCTGACGCACCACCGAGGAAGAGCGCGAGCACGATGACGAACGGCAGGGTGACCGCGCTGGCGATGAGCGCCGCGCGTCGGGTGGTGGGGTCGATCGCAGTTGTCCTCTCGCAGGGTCTAGAGGTGGACGACCGGGCAGGTGAGCGTGCGGGTGATCCCGGCGACCGCCTGGACTCTGGCGACGACGAGCTTGCCCAGCTCGTCCACCGACTCGGCCTCGGCGCGCACGATCACGTCGTAGGGGCCGGTCACGTCCTCGGCGCTGGTCACGCCGTCCAGCTCGCCGATCTCGCGGGCCACGGACGCCGCCTTGCCGACCTCGGTCTGGATCAGGATGTAGGCGTTGACAGCCATCAGGCGCGTGTCCTCTCGTCCTCGAGTTGTGCGGCGCTGTAGAACTCGTAGAACGTAGCGCAGGGTTATGGGCGTGCCGCCGCATCGGGTGGCGCACTGGAGAAGGGCGTGGGTCATCACTGTTTCGGATCTGGGGGAGTTCGGGCTCATCAAGCGGGTCACCGCCAATGCGCCGGCGGTCGACAGCACGCTGATCGGGCCGGGTGACGACGCGGCCGTCGTGGCAGCACCGGACGGCCGGGTCGTCGCCTCGACCGATCTGCTCGTCGAGAACCGGCACTTCCGCCGTGACTGGTCGACCGCGAACGACATCGGGCACAAGGCCGCGGCGCGCAACTTCGCCGACATCGTGGCCATGGGTGCCGTCCCCACCGCCCTGCTCGTCGGCTTCGCGGCGCCCGGCTCGATCGACGTCGAGTGGGTCGATGACCTCGTCGCCGGCATGCGTGAGGAGTGCGGCCAGGTGGGTGCGGCGATCGTCGGCGGTGATGTGACCGCCGCCGACTCGATCACCTTGGGCATCACCGCGCTCGGCGACCTGCAGGGACGGGCGCCGATCACGCTCGACGGCGCCCGCGCGGGCGACGTCGTCGCGGTGGCCGGACGCCTGGGCTGGGCCGCGGCCGGCTTCGCCGTCCTCGGGCGCGGATTCCGCTCGCCGGTGCAGGTCGTGAGCGCCCATCGCCGTCCCGAGCCGCCCTATGCCGAGGGTCCCCGCGCTGCCGAGCTGGGCGCGACCGCCATGACCGATGTCAGCGACGGTCTCGTTGCGGATCTGGGCAACATCGCAGCGGCCAGCGGGGTTCGCATCGAGTTGCGTGCGGAGCTCTTCGACATGCCGGCCAAATTGCGGGAGGTCGGCGCGGCCCTCAACGTCGATCCGCTGGTGTGGGTGGTGACCGGGGGGGACGACTACGCCCTGGTCGCCACGTTCCCCCGGGCCACGGACCTGCCCGAGGCCTGGCGGGTCATCGGCGCGGTCGCAGAAGGCGACGGGGTGCGGGTGGACGGGCGCCGCTGGCCGGTCGGCGGCCACCAGCACTTCCGCTGACCGACAGCCCGACGCTCACCGACCCGTCCACACACCCTCATCGGTTGACGGCGATCCCGCACTCGCCCGGGACACCCGTCGGGGCCGGGAAATAGCGTGGCCGGGTGGACTTCGTGATCGAACAACGTAGCTATGCCGACGCCGACGTCGCCCGGCTGATAGCCGACGTGCAACAGGAGTACGTCCGCCGCTACGGCGGCCCCGACCAGGCCGCTGTCGACCCGGGCGAGTTCGCCGAGCCGACCGGTCGTTTCCTGGTCGGGCTGCTCGACGGCGGCGCGGTCGCGACGGGAGGCTGGCGCTTCATCGACACCGGCCTGGTGGAGATCAAGCGCATGTACGTGGTCGACGGGGCGCGGCGGCGCGGCCTGGCCCGCCGGATGCTGGATGCGCTCGAGGCAAGTGCCGCAGCCGCGGGCGCCCGGCAGGTCGTGCTCAACACCGGCCTGGCCCAGCCCGAGGCGATCGCGCTCTACGAGTCGTCGGGCTACCAGCAGGTGCCGGGGTTCGGTCACTACGCCTGCGCACCGAACGCCCGGTTCTACGGGAAGAAACTGCGTGCAGGCCGCCCCGCCGCGTCCTGATCACTACGCGACGAGCTGGAGACCGACCACGACAGGGAACACGGCCCGTCTCGCCGGAGCGAGACGGGCCGAGCCGAAAGCGGTGGGCAGGGTCAGCCGCGGGTGACCTTGCCGGCCTTCAGGCAGGAGGTGCACACGGTGATCCTGCGGTGCGTGCCCGGCGCGACGAGGGCGCGGACCCGCTGCACGTTCGGGTTCCACCGACGGTGGGTGCGGCGGTGGGAGTGCGAAACCGACATGCCGAAGCCGGGCCCCTTGCCGCAGACATCGCAGACGCTGGCCACTGTGGCCTCCTATGACGAGCCGAAGATGATGGTCGCCCGCGTTCGGGCAACCCTCGCAGTCTACCGGCCGCCACGACCGCGCTCCAAAACAGTGTGCGCCCACCCGGCCGCAGACGTCTCGCAAGTAGTCTGCGGCCATCCCGCGGCGCGCGTGGATCTTCCGGATGAGGGGTGGGCCGTGCTCGAAGCGCTCGACGCCGCCGCCGTCCACGAGTGGGCTGAGTCCGCGCTCGCCGCGCTCGAGGAGCACCGCGTAGAGCTGGATGCGCTCAACGTCTTCCCGATCCCGGACGGCGACACCGGGACGAACCTCGTACTCACCCTGCGCGCGGCGCTGGCCGCCTTGGGCGGCGGCGAGCCCGACGCAGCCGCGGCGCTGCACCGCCTCGCCCGGGGCGCCGTTCTCGGCGCACTGGGCAATTCCGGCGTGATCATGTCCCAGTTGCTGCTCTCGCTGGCCGAGGCGGTGAGCGACGCCGGCGAGTTCGATGCAGCGGCGCTGACCGACGGGTTGCGGCGGGGCGCCGTCGACGCCCGCGCCGCGGTCAAGGTTCCGGTCGAAGGAACCATCCTGACCGTGGCGAGGGCAGCGGCGGACGCCGCCGCCAGCGGCACCCTCGGGCAACGCTGCGTCGCCGCGCTCAGCGCCGCTGACGAGGCGTTGCAGCGCACCACGGGCCAGCTGCCGGAGCTGGCCCGGGCCGGCGTCGTCGACGCCGGCGGACGAGGTTTCGTGCTCATCCTCGAGGCGCTGGTGCGCACCGTCGGCGCCGTCGGCGGGGCTTCGCTTGCCACACCGCTGACCCCGGCCGGGAGCCCCGGCCCGGCCGAGCGCAACGCCAGCAACGCCTACGCCTACGAGGTGCAGTACCTGCTCGACGCCGACGCAGCGCACATCGGGGCACTGCGCGAAAGCCTCGGCGCGCAAGGCGACTCGGTCGTGGTAGTGGGCACGGGCGACGGGGTCTGGAACGTGCACGCCCACGTGAACGAGGTCGGACCCGCCATCGAGGCGGGCATCGAGGTGGGCCGCCCGTACCGGATCAGCGTGATCCGCTTCGACGACCAGCCGGTAGCCGGCGCCGAGCCGGCGAACCCGCCCCGGACCGGCAGCGCCGTCCTGGCGCTCGCGCCCGGCGCCGGGCTCGGCGAGCTGTTCGAGGGCGAAGGTGTCTACGTCGTGGTGGGCGACGACCTGCAGCCGGACGACCTGCTGCACCGGATCACGGCGTCGCAGGCGGCCGCGGTGGTGCTGCTGCCCAATTCGGCAGTCGTCCGCGCGGTGACCGAAGCAGCCGCCGACCTGGCCCGCGGTGACGGCATCCGGGTGTCGCTCGTCCCCACCCGTTCGCCGGTGCAGGGACTTGCCGCCGTCGCCGTGCACGACGCGCGGCGCCGTTTCGACGACGACGTGGTGGCCATGGCCGAGGCCGCTGCGGCGACCCGGTTCGCCGAGGTCGCGGTGGCCCGGAAGGAGGCGCTCACCTCGGTGGGAATCTGCCAGCCCGGCGACCTGCTCGGCCTGATCGACGGCGAGGTGGTCGAGATCGGCCGGGGCCTGCTCGCGGTCGCGTTCGCGCTCGTCGACCGGCTGCTGGCCGTCGGGCCCGAACTGATCACCGTGCTCATCGGTGCCGGAGTGCAACCCGGTACCGGTCCAGCGCTCGAGCGGCACGTGCGGGAGCGCTCGCCGCTGACCGAGGTGACCGTCTACCAGGTGGACGAGCCCGGTCTCGCGCTGATCATCGGGGCCGAATGAGCAGCCCGCTGCAGGCGCGCCTCGAATCGGCCGTCGGCGGGCGTACCGCGAAACCCCTGGAACGCGGCCTCGGGCTGCGCACGGTCGGGGACCTGTTGCACCACTACCCCCGCCGCCTCGCCGAGCGCGGCGAATTGTCCGACCTCGGCTCGTTGCGGATCGACGAGGACGTCACGGTGATGGCGCGGGTGCGCAGCTCGGCAATCCGGGGCCGGCGCCCGCAGGTCCGCCTGGAGGTCATCGTCGGCGACGAGCGCGGCACCGTCCAGCTGGTGTTCTTCGGCCCGCGCTCGACCTGGCGTGAGCGCGAACTGCAACCCGGGGTCCTGGGCCTGTTCTCCGGCCGGGTCGGGATGTTCAACGGCCGCCGGCAACTGACCCATCCGGACTACGTCCTGCTGCGTGATGACGAACTGGCGGGGCACGAGGCCGATGCCTACGCCAGTGCGCTCATCCCGGTCTACCCCGCTACCAAGGAGGTCCGCAGCTGGACCATTGCCGGCTCCGTCGAGGTGGTCCTGGCGCAGCTCGACGCCCTGCCCGACCCCCTCCCGTTGGAGATTCGCGCCCGGCGCGGGCTGATGCAGTTCGACGCCGCGCTGCGAGCGGTGCACCGTCCCGAGACCCGGGAGCAGTGGCATGCCGCCCGGCGGCGACTGACGTGGGACGAGGCCTTCGCCGTCCAGCTGGCCAACGCGCAGCGCCGCGCCGCCGCGGCGGACAACCCCGCCGTCCCGCGCCCCCCTCGCCCCGGGGGGTTGGTCGACGCCTTCGACGGGCGCCTGCCGTTCACCCTCACCGCGGGGCAGCGCGACGTCGGGCGGACGGTTGCCGAGGAGCTGTCGGCCGCTCACCCGATGCACCGCCTGCTGCAGGGCGAGGTCGGCTCGGGCAAGACGGTGGTCGCGCTGCGCGCGATGCTCCAGGTGGTCGATGCGGGTGGTCAGGCCGCGTTGCTCGCCCCGACCGAGGTGCTGGCTGCACAGCACGCGCGCACCATCGAACAGATGCTCGGTCCGTTGGCGCAGGCCGGCCGGCTGGGCGGGGCGGACACAATGGGCGGGGCCGACACAGCCACCCAGGTCGTCTTGCTCACCGGTTCGCTGCCCGCCGCGGCGCGCCGGTCGGCTTTGCTCGGTGCTGCCGGTGGGGGAGCCGGCATCGTCGTCGGCACCCACGCCCTCATCCAGGAGCACGTCCAGTTTGCCGATCTCGGTCTGGTGGTCGTGGACGAGCAGCACCGCTTCGGTGTCGAGCAGCGCGATGCCCTGCGCGGGAAGGCAGAGCAGCCGCCGCACCTGCTCGTCATGACGGCCACCCCGATTCCGCGCACCGTGGCCATGACTGTGTTCGGCGACCTGGAGACGTCCACGCTGTCCGAGCTGCCCGCGGGACGGTCCCCGATCCGGACCTCGGTGGTCCCGGTGGCCGAGCGACCGGCGTGGTTGGAGCGTGCGTGGCAGCGGGTCCGCGAGGAGGTCGCTGCCGGTCGCCAGGCGTTCGTCGTCTGTCCGCGCATCGGCGAGGGGGTTGCCGAACCCGGGGGTGAGGGCGAGGGGCCGGAACCCGAGGAGGACGGGCCGGCCCGCCGCCCGCCGGCCGCGCTGAGCGAGGTGATCGCAACATTGGCCGAAGGCCCGTTGCAGGGACTCCGGCTGGCGGCGTTGCACGGCCGCATGCCGGCCGACGAGAAGGACCGCACCATGACCGATTTCGCCGCGGGGCGCGTCGACGTGCTCGTGGCGACCACGGTGGTCGAGGTCGGTGTCGACGTGCCGAACGCGACGGTGATGATCGTGCTCGACGCCGAGCGCTTCGGCGTGTCGCAGCTACACCAGCTGCGTGGGCGCATCGGGCGCGGGCCGGCGGAGGGCGTCTGCCTGCTCGTGACCGACCTGCCCGAAGCCAGCCCGTCCCGCGAACGGCTCGACGCAGTCGCCGCGACCAACGACGGCTTCGAACTGGCGCGCCTGGACGTCGAGCAGCGCCGCGAGGGCGATGTGCTCGGTGCCGCGCAGTCCGGCCGCCGATCGCAGCTCCGGCTGCTCTCGCTGCTGCGCGACGAGGACCTCATCGTGCAGGCGCGCGCCGAGGCCGGCGACATGATCGCCGCCGACCCCGAGCTCAGCGCGCATCGCCTGCTCGCCGACGAGGTGGCGGCCCTCGTCGCGGACGAGCAGGCCGAATACCTCGACAAGGCATGAGCAGATGACCCGGATCGTCGGCGGTGCTGCGAAAGGCCGGCGGCTGGCTGTGCCGCAGCGGGGCACCCGCCCGACGTCCGAGCGAGCCCGGGAAGCATTGTTCAACTCGCTGCTGGGCCTGCTGGACATCGACGGGGCGCGGGTCCTGGACCTGTTCGCCGGAACCGGCGCAGTCGGTCTCGAGGCGCTGTCGCGCGGTGCCCGGGCGGCCGTGTTCGTCGAGTCCGACCGAGGCGCCGGTGCGGTCATCGAGCACAACATCGAGGCTGTCAACCTGCCCGGTGCGCAACTGTTCCGGCGGCAGGCGGCCCCGTTCTTGACGGGCGTCGGTGCGGACGAACCCTACGATCTGGTGTTCGCCGACCCGCCCTACGCCTACCGCGAAGACCACCTGACCGCCCTGCTCGCCGAACTGGTCGACGGCAGGTGGTTGGCCCCGGGCGGGCTCATCGTGGTGGAACGCCCGGCCAGAGGTGTCGAACCTCACTGGCCGCCCGACGTGACGCTCGTCAAGCAGCGCCGCTACGGCGAGGGCCTGCTTTGGTACGGTCGCCGCCCATGAGCCTGCCCCACGAATCCGCTGCGCGCAGAACGCATCGCCGTTGCGCCGGGCCCCCGGCTTGAACGCCAGTCCGGCACCGCTGCCGATCGAGCCCGGTGGGCACGTCCGCAGGGCCATCTGCCCTGGTTCGTTCGACCCGGTCACCAACGGGCACCTGGACATCATCAGCCGCGCGGCGCAGCTCTACGACGAGCTCACGGTGGCCGTTTTCGTCAACCAGTCCAAGTCGAGCCTGTTCAGCGTGAACGAGCGCCGCGACCTGCTCGGCGAGGTGACCGCGGCGTATCCCAACGTGCGCATCGACAGCTTCGAAGGCCTGGTCGTCGACTACTGCCGTGAGCGGGGCATCTCGGTGATCGTGAAGGGTCTGCGGGCGGTCAGCGATTTCGACTACGAACTGCAGATGGCCCAGATGAACCGGGGCCTGGCCGGCATCGACACGCTGTTCATGCCGACTAACCCGGAATACAGCTTCCTCGCCGCTAGCCTGGTGAAGGAGATAGCAAAATGGGGCGGCGACGTGTCGTCACTCGTCCCGCCGAACGTCCTCAAACGCCTCGCGGAACGAACTGAGAGAGAACGAACAGAACGCGCCGGTCCGACCGCCTGAGCGGCCGGCAAGGCTTCGGGAAGGTGCGAGCGGATGGCCGAACAATCCCTGCGGCGGGTTGACAACCTGCTGACCGAGCTGGTCGAGCTGGTCGAGACCGCGCGCACCGTCCCGATGTCCTCGTCCTGCGTCGTTCCGCGCGAACAGGTCCTCGACCTCCTCGACGACCTGCGCGAGGTGCTCCCGCCCGAGATCGGTGAGGCACGCAAGGTGCTCGCCGCGCGCGACACGATGCTGCACGACGCCTGGACCGAATCGGGCAAGACGCGTGACGACGCCCGCAGCGAGGCCGAGTCGACCCTGACCGACGCGCGTGAGCGGGCCGGTCGGCTCGTCCACGATGCCGAGGTGCAGGCCTACGAGATCGTCGAGCAGGGCAGGAGCGAGCACGCGGCGCTGGTGTCGGCCACGCGCGTGTATCAGGAGGCGAGCGCCGCGGCCACGACGCTGCGTGAGGACGCCGTCGCCTACGACCGGCAGGTGCGCACGGCTGCCGACGAGTACCACGAACGGATGCGCGCCGACGCCGACCGATACAGCGTCGAACGGCGTGGCGGCGCCGAGGCCTACGCGATCAAGCTGATGTCCGACAGCGACGACTACGCCGACCGCACGCTGTACGAGCTGGCCCAGGTGCTGCATCGCTCGGCCTCGACCGCCGAACAGGGCAGGGTGGCGATCGCCCAGCGCCGCGCCCAGCACCCGCAGCCTGACGCCGGTGGGTCCGATTCAGGCGCCCCCGCCCCGTCCGGCGCGCCCGTCGCCGGGACCGGTGACAGTGCCACCGACAGTGCCGCCGACAGTGGCGGAGCCGCTGTCCGCAGCGAGCCTGTCGACGGGGTTGACGGCGATTCGGTCGAGCGGTCCGAGCAGTGGACCACCACCGCCCTGTCCGCCTGATTTCTGTCTGGGGTGCCCGCTCGGCTACGCTGGGTGGCGGCCTCAACCCGATCTGAGCCAACTCCGCATGCCTGAGAACTCGACACCGACCTCGCGCCGCAAGCCCGGCGTGGATCTGCGCAGCCCGTACGTGTTCGACGTCCGAGAACTCGGACGCCGTCCCGGCGCGATGCGCGAATATCGGCGTGGCGTTCGGGCGCCTGCGGGCCTCGGCTCGGATTTCATCGGCGTGCCGGAAGGCGCGCCGCTCGCGGTCGCCGTGCGGTTGGAATCGGTCACCGAAGGTGTGCTCGTCACGGGCACCATCGCCGGTGGTCCGGGCACGCTGCGCGGCGAGTGTGCGCGGTGCCTCGACCCGATCGCCGGTGAGGTGGCCGTCGACGCCATGGAGTTGTTCGCCTATCCGGACAGCATCACCGACGAGACGACCAGCGCGGATGAGATCCACCGGATCGAGATGGACCACCTCGATCTCGAACCGGTGGTGCGTGACGCGATCGTGTTAGGGCTGCCCTGGACGCCGCTATGCCGGCCGGACTGTTCGGGACTGTGCCCCGACTGCGGGGAGCGGTTGGCGGACCTGCCGGCAGCGCACCGGCACGACGTGATCGATCCGCGGTGGGCGGCGCTGGCTGCATTCGGCCAGCCTGAGTCGTCCGACGGGGACGGTGGCGGCGACAATGGCAGTTCGGTCAGTAACAGCTCAGGCCGGTAATTGCTCTATAACTTCAGTCAGCGACAGTTCGAACAAGGAGTAACCGACGTGGCCGTTCCGAAGCGCAAGACCTCGCGCAGCAATACCCGGTCTCGCCGGTCGCAGTGGAAGACGAGTGCGCCCACGCTCGTCCCCTGCCCGAACCGGGCCTGTGGTCAGATGAAGCTGCCCCACACCGCCTGCGCCAACTGCGGCCAGTACGACGGCAAGCAGGTCCTGTCAGTCTGAGCGAGGCCTGGAGAGTATGAGCACACAGTCTCCGCCCAGCAGCACGTTCCGAGTGCCCTGCTGCGATCTCGCCTGATGACGGCGCCGCAAAACGACCTGCTCGAGGCGCTCGGCGTCAGCCTTGACGCCGGGCTGCTCCGGCGCGCGCTGACCCACCGCTCGTACGCCTACGAGAACGGCGGCCTGCCGCACAATGAACGCCTGGAGTTCCTGGGCGACTCGGTGCTCGGGTTGGTCGTCACGGACACCCTCTACCGCACCCATCCCGACCTGCCCGAGGGCAAGCTGGCCAAGCTGCGTGCCTCGGTGGTCAACATGCGAGCGCTGGCTGACGTCGCTCGCGGCATAGGTCCGCACGGGTTGGGTGCCTACCTCCACCTCGGTCGCGGCGAGCAGTCCACCGGCGGGCGGGACAAGTCGAGCATCCTGGCCGACGCGCTGGAGGCGCTGCTCGGCGCCATCTACTTCGAGCACGGGCAGTCGGAATCGGCCCGGATCGTGCATGAGCTCTTCGACGGGCTCATGCACGACGCGGCCGAACTCGGGGCGCGGCTGGACTGGAAGACCAGCTTGCAGGAGCTCACCGCCGAGTTGGGCCTCGGCGTCCCCGAATACCTGATGAGGTCGGCCGGGCCCGATCACGAGAAGACGTTCACCGCGCAGGCCGTCGTCCATGGCGAGCACTTCCACGAGAGCACCGGACGCAGCAAGAAGGAAGCCGAACAGGCCGCCGCCGAGGCCGCCTGGCACTTGATCACCCAACGGTCCGGCAGTGCCGTCAGCGCCGCAGGCGCCGACGGCACTGCCGCCAGCCACTAGCCGCACCGAGCAGTCAGATCATCGGTCGAGGTGCCGGAACTCCCTGAGGTCGAGACCGTCCGTGCCGGCCTGCAGCGGTGGGTGGCCGGACGCACGATCGACTCAGTGGAGGTGCGACACCCGCGGGCCGTGCGACGCCATCTCGCCGGAGCGCAGGATCTCAGCGCCCGGCTGACCGGCGCGCGGATCGACTCCGTCGCCCGCCGCGGCAAGTACCTCTGGATGCCGCTGACCTCGCCGGCCTCGGGACAGGACGAGTGCCTCATCGCCCACCTGGGCATGAGCGGCCAGCTCCTCGTCCAGTCACCCGACGCCCCTGAGCAGAAGCACCTGCACGTGCGGATCGGGTTCGCCGACGGCGGACCCGAGCTGCGCTTCGTGGACCAGCGGACGTTCGGCGCAGTGTTGCTCGACGCGCTGGTCCCCGCAGCGGACCAGCCCGCTCAGTCGGTGCCCGGCCAGATCGCGCACGTCGCCCGCGACCCGCTCGATCCGTTCTTCGACGACCGCCTGTTCGACTCGAGGTTGCGCCGGCGCGACTCGGCGGTGAAACGAGCGCTGCTGGATCAGGGCCTGGTCTCCGGAATCGGCAACATCTATGCCGACGAGGCGCTGTGGCGCGCGCGGCTGCACGGCGAGCGGCGCGGCGTGACGCTGCGCCGAGCGCAGGTGGCGCAGTTGCTGTCCGATGTGCGCGACGTGCTCGGCGCGGCGCTGCAGGCCGGCGGGACGTCCTTTGATGCTCTCTATGTCAACGTCAACGGGCAGAGCGGGTACTTCGACCGGTCCCTTGCGGCGTACGGCCGTGCCGGCGAGCCGTGCCCGCGGTGCGGGACGGCCATCCGCCGCGAAGCGTTCATGAACCGCTCCAGCTTCTCGTGCCCGCACTGCCAGCGCCGGCCGCGGCGCCGCCCGGGGCCGTGAAGTGGCCGTGAAAAGCAGGCGCCCGGTGGCTGAGTATGTTGACCCGTTGTTACCGCAGTGAGACCATGAAGTGACCTGGCGGGGGCGCAGCACGTCGATCGGCCCGGGCAATCGGTGTCCGAGAGCCGTACCCGCGTCTCCCGCCTCGTCGACAAGCGAACGAAGTCTGTGACCGTGCGGCGTCCACGAGAGGCCGACCGGGGTGCAGGCACCAAGGTGAAACTGAAGGGTCGCCACATGGCACGCGCCTTGCTCGGCTACGTCGGCACGAACAACGATTACCTCCTCGCCGCGGAGATCGGCCGGTTACGCCGGCGAGTGGCGGAGTTGGAAAGCGAACTCGTCGAACTGCGCGACGGGCACCGGGTGGAACTCGATATCGAGCTGCACCGCATCGCTGAGGCAGCCGAGCCCGCGCTCACCTGACGCCGACGCGTCCCTGGTAGCGCGCGCCGCGTCGCGCGTGGGCTCCCGAACGCGCACTGCGCGCCGCGCTAAGTTCGTGCGGTCGATCCCGGCCGACCGGGTACCGCCCGAACTGACCACGGGAGATCCGTGCACCTGAAGTCCCTGACGCTACGAGGGTTCAAGTCCTTCGCCTC
>JBBQZQ010000017.1:0-80142 GCA_038207565.1 Mycobacteriales bacterium | reverse complement strand
GCGCCGCGCCCCGCCTCGGCCCCCCGTCATTATCACGCGGCCCGCCCCGTCGTCTACCGACGGTTCGGCCCTCTTGATCAGCGCGGTGGAGCGATCAGCGCGGTGGAGCGATCAGCGCGGTGGAGCGATCAGCGCGGTGGAGCGATCAGCGCGGTGGAGCGATCAGCGCGGTCGAGCGATCAGTGTGAGTGACCGCCCGGACCGTGGCTGTGCCCGTGCCCGCCCCCGTGGTCGTCAGCCGCAGCGTCGGCCGGCTTCTCCACTACCGCACTCTGCGTCGTGAGCAGCAGCGCCGCGACCGAGGCCGCGTTGGCCAGAGCCGCCTTGGTGACCTTGACCGGGTCGACGATTCCCGCGGCGAGCAGGTCGACGTACTTGCCGGTCTCCGCGTCGAGGCCGCTGCCGTTCGGCATCTCGCGCACCTTGGCGGTGACGACGTAGCCCTCCTCGCCGGCGTTGTCGGCGATCCAGCGCAGCGGCTCGTCGAGCGCCTTGCGCACGATTGCCACACCGGTCGCTTCGTCGCCGGTCAGCCCAAGGTCGCCCTCGAGCGCTGACGAGGCGTGCACGAGCGCCGCGCCGCCGCCGGCGACGATGCCCTGCTCGATCGCGGCGCGGGTGGCCGAGATGGCGTCCTCGATGCGGTGCTTGCGCTCTTTGAGCTCGACCTCGGTGGCAGCGCCCACCGAGATGACGCCGACACCCCCGGCGAGCTTGGCCAGCCGCTCCTGCAGCTTCTCGCGGTCCCAGTCCGAATCGGTGTCCTCGATCTCCCGGCGAATCTGGGCTATGCGGGCATCGATCTCGCTCTGCGCGGCCGCGCCGTGGGTGACCGTGGTCGCGTCCTTGGTGACTACGACCCGCCCGGCCTTGCCGAGCACGTCGAGCCCCACCTGGTCGAGCTTCAGCCCGACCTCGGGGGCGACGACCTGGGCGCCGGTGACGATGGCGAGGTCCTGCAGGAATGCCTTGCGGCGGTCTCCGAAGAACGGCGCCTTGACCGCCACCGCCGTGAAGGTCTTGCGGAGCGCGTTCACCACGAGCGTCGACAGCGCCTCGCCGTCGACGTCCTCGGCGATGACGATCAGCGACTTGCCGGCCCCCACGACCTTCTCCAGCAGCGGCAGCAGGTCGGCGACCGCGGAGATCTTCTGGGTGGTGATCAGCAGGTACGGGTCCTCGAGCACCGTCTCGCCGGCGTCGAGGTCGGTGACGAAGTACGGGCTGATGTAGCCCTTGTCGAACTGCATGCCCTCGGTGAATTCCAGCTCGGTCGTGAGCGTCTGGCTCTCCTCGACCGTGATCACGCCGTCCTTGCCGACCTTCGTGAAGGCCTCGGCGATGAGCGCGCCGATGCTCGCGTCCTGGGCTGAGATGGTCGCGACGTGCGCGATCGACTCCTCCCCCTCCACCGGCATCGCGAACTTGTCGAGTTGATTGCTGACCGCCTCGACAGCAGCGTCGATGCCGAGCTTGAGCGAGGTCGGGTTGGCGCCGGCGGCGACGTTCTTCAAACCGGCGTTGACCAGGGCCTGAGCGAGCACCGTGGCTGTGGTCGTCCCGTCGCCGGCGACGTCGTTAGTCTTGGTCGCTACCGATTTGACG
Organism: Mycobacteriales bacterium; assembly: GCA_038207565.1. Taxonomy (GTDB): domain Bacteria; phylum Actinomycetota; class Actinomycetes; order Mycobacteriales; family Jatrophihabitantaceae; genus JALZAI01. The sequence continues at coordinate 78,537 of JBBQZQ010000017.1, read as the reverse complement.
AGCTGCGCGCCGAGGTTCTCATAGGGGTCGGCGAGCTCGATCTCGCGGGCGATCGTCACGCCGTCGTTAGTGATCACGGGGGCGCCGAAGGACTTGTCGAGGACGACATTGCGGCCCTTGGGGCCGAGCGTGACCTTGACGGTGTTGGCCAGCTTGTCGACACCGCGCTCGAGGGCGCGGCGGGCGTCCTCGTCGAAGCGGAGGATCTTCGCCATGGGTTTCCTTTCTTAGGTACTGCGGAGAGAGCACAACCGAAGAACCCCGGCGCACGCGAGGTGCGTGGCCGGGGCCGTCGGCTGCTGCCTACTGCTGAGAGATGCTTACTTCTCGATGACGGCGAGGACGTCGCGGGCGGACAGGACGAGGAAGTCCTCGCCGCTGTAGCGCACCTCGGTGCCGCCGTACTTGCTGTAGAGGACGACGTCGCCGACGGAGACGTCGAGCGGAACGCGGTTGCCGTTGTCGTCGATGCGGCCGGGGCCGACAGCGACGACGGTGCCCTCCTGGGGCTTCTCCTTGGCGGTGTCCGGGATGACGATGCCGGATGCGGTCGTGGTCTCGGCCTCGCTGGCCTGGACGACGATGCGATCCTCAAGCGGCTTGATGCTGACCTTGGTAGCGGTCACGGTAATCCCCTTCTCGGGTGTGAAATATCGTCTGGATCGTGCGGGCGGCTGCCGTCGCGGTGTCAGCCGGTCCCTGAATTGGCACTCTAGCCCCGTGAGTGCCAGCACTTCAACGGCGGGTGTTCCCCGCCGTTCTCCTGCGGGGCGCGGGTGTCAACTCGACGTAGCGCCCATGCTCGTCCAGGCGCCACACCTGCCGTCCGTGCGCCGGCTTGGGAACGCCCTTCGCGGCCAGGTCGCGCCAGAGCGGGCGGTGCCAGGTGGTCAGCGCGATCGTGGCCACCCGCTGGACGTAGTGCGGACGCTGCGCGAGCGGCAGCCGCACGAGCGCCTCGCCCAGCTGCTCGGTCGACACCTGCGTACCCGGCAGCACCGTGAAGGCCGCGACCAGCACCTGCTCGCCGGCCTCGCGTACGCCGTAGGCGACGATCAGGTCCGATCCGGGCAGCGTCCCCAGGCAGTGACGCGTCCCTTCGGGAAGCACCGGCCCGTCCGCGGTCTGGATGACACCCTCCAGCGGACCCACCAGCCAGTGATCGCCCTGGGCATCGCGCAGGAACAGGTCACCGCTGGAACGCCAGGCGTCGCCCGGCATGAACACGTCGCGCATCGGCTCCGCGGGCGCATCGTCGTCGCGGACGCGGCTGATCAGCAGGCCAACCTCATCGGCGAGCGTCTCGCGGGCCACCCCGTTCGAGGTCAGTTCCAGCGACCCGTCCGCGAGATTGCAGGCGGCCACCCGCACCTCGGTCGTCCCGGGCAGTGGCTTGCCCATCGATCCTGGTTTCTGGCCGGTCAGGTTCGCTAGAATCGCGTCCCCCTCGGCCGAGGCGTAGAACTCCAGGATTCGGGCGTCCGGGAAGCGCTCCGCGACGCGGGTCCAGAGATTGCGCGGCATACCCGAGCCCAGGAACATCCGGATCGGATGGTGCCGCTCATTCGGATTCGGGTCGGCGTAGGTGACCTCGCGCAGCGACGTCCACGTGTAGGAGACGTGGGTGACGCCGTAGCGGCGCACCTCGTCCCAGAACGTGGCGGGATCCGACGCTGTCGCCATTGCGAACCGGGCGCCGCCGGCGACCGCGCCGCCCACGCACACGAGCAGCGCGGACGAGTGGTGGATCGGGGTGACGCTGTAGATCGTGTCACCCGGCTTCAACGCGGCGGCCGCGGCGGTGCCCAGCGCGGACAACGCCCAGCGGCGGTTGGTGATCTCGACCGCGCTGGTGCCAGGGCCGTCGCCGTTGAAGACGACGAAGGCGACGTCGCTCGCGCGCTGCGGGTTGGGGGTGAACCAGGCGGCGACCTCGACCTGATCGGGGTCGATGCGTTCCATGTCGACCACGCCGGCGGGCAGTGTGCGTCCGTCCAAGCCGCCGCCCAGCACGCACCACGTCACGTTGTCCAGCGCCGCGGACTGATCCACGTGATCGGGGTCGGAGATCACCCAGGCCACCCGGGCCAGGGGTGCCTCGCGGTCGAGGTCACCGTCCGGGCGCAGCAGTACCGAGGTGGCGCCGAGTCGGCTGAGCGCGGCGACGACGGTGAAGGCGCTAGGGCGGGTGCTCATCAGCACGCCCACCCGGTCACCGGCGCGGATACCGACGTCCATCAGGCCCTTGACCACGCTGTCGACGCGGAATTTGACCTCGCGCTGGCGGTACGCGCGATCGCCGAACAGGAAGCAGATTTCCGCGGGAGCCTTGCGCGCCTGCTCGTCGAGCAGCAGGCCGAGGCTGATGCGGGTGGACGGATCGAGCTTCTCGACGCGGGCCAGGCGCGGCAGCTGGGCCGGCGCCTCGGACACCATGCCCCGCGCGGCGCGTACGGCGCGGCGGGTCGTGCCGAGCACCAGGCGGGTCGCGCCGATGCCCAGCTCGGTCGCCTGCGCGGCCGCCGACGCTCCCGCCGTGAACTGGATCGGCTTCGCCGCGATCTCCTCGGCCGGGACGATCCCGTCCGGCAGCGGTTTGCCGTCCTGGCGCCAGCGCAACCAGTCCGCGACCGCCGGCCAGGTGTTCTCCATCGCCTGCGAGCCGACGACCAGGCCGAAGTGGCCCGCCCGCAGGGTCAGCTCGTACACCGTTGCCCGGGGCGCTGCCCGGCGGATCGCGCGCACCGATGCCGGGTTGCCGAAGGTGTCTGTCGTGCCGACGATCGTCAGGATCGGACGGTCGATGTCGGCCAGGGTGACCAACCGGTCGTCGACGGCGAAGCCACCTGCCAGCATCCGGTTGTGCAGCATGTACTGCTCAAGGAACTCCGACACCGCCGGCCCGCTCCACGACGTCCACCCGTCCGATTCGAGGAAGCGGCGCTGGCGTTCGCGGGGCAGCAGCGCGTCCCGGTCGTGCAGGGTCCGCAGGAACTGCACCCGGCTCTGCACTGTCTTGGCCGGCGTCAGCATCTTGAAACCGAACCGGCTGAGCCAGCCCGGCAGGGCGATCTTGTGGAACAGGCCGCTCTCGATCAGACCCGCCGCAAGCCGGGACGCCGCCTCGGGCGACACCGGGATCGGCAGCGGCGCGCGGGAATCGACCGGTGCCCCGAAGGTGATCATCGAGTCGATGCCCTCGCCCCGGCGATAGGCCGCGGTCTGGTACGCGAACATGCCGCCCTGCGAGTAGCCCGCGAGCACCACGTCGCGGCCGGTGGCCGCGACGACGCGGTCGATGGCATCACTGACGGCCAGGACGTGATCGGTGAGCGTGCGCTCCAGCCCGCCGGGCTCGCGGTCGGGATGGCCGAAGTCGACGACCCAGGCGTCCACACCCTGCGCGTGCAACGCGCCCACCGCCGACGCGCTCGGGGACACGTCCCACACCTCGGTCGTGAGCATGAGCGGCGGGACCAACAGGATCGGCGGCGCGTCAGGCGTGACCGCGTCGGGGAAATAGTGGCGCAGCCGGTAGTTCACCTGTTCGGTGGCGACGGTGAACGGCGAGGGTGCCTCGTCGGTCTCCAGCCCCCCGAACCGCACCACCTCCGCCACGTTGCGGACGGTCGCGCCGACGCGGCGCGCGAATCCGGTCACGGCCGCCGGGCCGGGGAGCCCGGGTCTGGTGGCGCGGCGCTCGATCTCGGTGTCGCTGCTGTCGTCTGCCACGCAATGCACTGTGCTGGTCCCCGCCCGCAGAGGCAAGGGCGGGTCAGCGCTCGACTGCCTCGAAGGCCCAGGCGTGCGGAGTGCGGGCCACCAGAGCGGCCGGGACGTCGAGCACGCCGCGGCCGGTCGGGTCGATGACGACGACGCGCGCGTCGGGCTCGGCAGTGCGGTAGATGCTGGCGGTGGGGTCGCTGTTCGCGCGCACGTGCTCGATCAGTTCGTGCAGCCGGCCTTCGGCCGCCCGGGCCTCCCACATGACCGTTCCCATCCCGCCATCCTGCCCCGTCCGACCGTCCGACCCCGTCGAGCGGTGCTCAGGTGAGCACTCGGGTGATGGGCAGGGCCGAGTCGGCCGGGATGTCGAGTGCCGACGGCACCGCGCCGTGTGCGACCAGCTGCGCACCGAGCGCGGCGACCATGGCCCCGTTGTCGGTGCACAGTCCCGGACGCGGGACGCGCAGCCGCAGCCCGGCCGCGGCGCACCGTTGCCCGGCCAGCGCCCGCAGCCGCGAGTTGGCCGCGACACCGCCGCCGATGACGAGGTGCCCAACTCCCTGTTCGCGCGCCGCCCGGACCGCCTTGGCTGTCAGGACGTCCACCACGGCCTCCTGGAAGGACGCGGCGACATCGGCCGTGGGCACCGGTTCTCCCGCCCGCTGGCGCGCCTCGACCCAGCGCGCCACCGCCGTCTTCAGCCCGGCGAAGGAGAAGCGGAACGTGTCGTCGCGCATGCCCCGCGGGAAGTCGATCGCGGCCGGATCGCCCTCGCGGGCCAGCCGGTCGATCGGCGGCCCGCCCGGAAAGGGCAGGCCGAGCAGGCGGGCCACCTTGTCGTAGGCCTCCCCCGCCGCGTCGTCGACGGTCGCGCCCAGCTCGGTGACCTGCTCGCCGCCGATCCGCGGCACCATCAGCAGCGACGAATGACCGCCCGAGACGAGTAGCGCGACGCACGGCTCGTCCAGCGGCCCGTGTTCCAGCAGGTCGACCGCCACATGCGCGGCGAGGTGGTTCACGCCGTAGAGCGGCTTGCCCAGCGCTAACGCGTAGGCCTTGGCAGCGGCGACACCGACGAGCAGGGCGCCGGCCAGTCCCGGCCCGGCCGTAACGGCGACGGCGTCGACGTCCGTGACAGCAAGACCCGCGCAGTCGAGGGCGCGGCGGATCGTCGGCACCATCGCCTCGAGGTGCGCCCGGCTGGCGACCTCGGGCACCACGCCGCCGAAGCGGGCGTGCTCGTCGACGCTGCTCGCGATCGCGTCCGCCAGCAACGTCGTGCCCCGCACGATGCCGACGCCGGTCTCGTCGCAGGACGTCTCGATGCCCAGGACGAGCGGCTCTTCAGAGCTCACGGCGCATCACGACCGCATCCACCCTGCCGTGCTCGTAGTAGCCCTTGCGCCGGCCGACCGCGAGGAATCCCTCCCGCTCGTACAACGCAAGCGCTGCCTTGTTGTCGAGACGGACCTCGAGAAACACCTCCGTGGCACCCCGGCTGCCGGCCTCGGCGAGCAGTGCGTGCACCAGCGTGCCGGCGATGCCGCGGCGGCGGGCCGCCGGAACGACCCCGACCGTGAGGATCTCCGCCGCGCCGTCGACCACCATGACACCGGCCCAGCCCAGCAACTCGCCCCCCTCGCCCTCGGCGACGACGTAGTAGCGGGTGCGGGTCTCGCTCAGTTCCCAGCGATAGCTGGACGCCGCCCACGCCTCGGCGCCGAACATCTGCTTCTCGAACGGCATCAGCGCATCGATGTGCCGCCGGGTCATCGCGACGACGGTCACGGGGTGACCGCCTTCGACGGGCTTGGGACGACGGCGTCGGGACGGCGCAGGTAGAGCGGGGTGAGCGGGTCGGCTGGCGCGCCGGCGCGGACGCGGTCCAGGGCGCGGGCGACGAGCGAGGGCAGGTGCGGGTGGTCATTGTCGAGCAGCGGGAGTCCGATCTCGTCGCAGTACCGGCGCGCCCCGGCACCGGTCATCGCCTCGATCCCGTCGAGGACCACGTCGGCGGGACGCGACACGGCCGGCCCGTCGATCCGCACCGCGTCGCGGTAGCGCGCCCAGTAGATCTCCTTGCGGCGGGCATCGCTCGCGACGAGCAGCATCCCCGGGTGATCGGCCATGCCGTCCAGCGAGCACACGCCGTACGCCGGGACGTGGAGGGCCTCGGACAGGACGGCCGCGGTGACCAGACCGACGCGCAGACCGGTGTACGGGCCTGGTCCGGTACCCACGACGATCGCGGCCAGATCACCCGGCCGGACATCTGCTTGGGCCAGCGAGGCCGCGATGTTCGGCGCCAACCGCTCGCCGTGTGCGCGGGCATCGAGCGTGGTGGCGCCGGCACGGACGTCGACGGCATCGCCGACCTCGAGCACGGCCGCCGAGACGGCTGCCGAGGAGGTGTCCAGCGCGAGGACGAGCACGATCATTGAGCCTAGCCAAGCTCGTCGTGGTAACCGGTTGCCGTTGGAGCACGGGCGCCTCGCCCGCCCTGCAAGGATCGACCCGCCCTGCAAGGATCGACGGGTGACCCTCGACCTGGAACCGCTCGCCACCGCTACGTCGGTTGGCGAGCAGGTCTGATGCGGGCGTTCGACCTCACCGGTCAGACTGCGCTCGTCACCGGTGCGGGCAGCCCGAGCGGAATCGGCTTCGCGACTGCGCGCCTGCTGGCCGAGATGGGCGCGTCGGTCGCGATCACCGCGACCACCGACCGTATCGAGCAGCGAGCCGAGGAGCTGGCCGACCACGCCGTGCTGCCGCTCGTCGCCGACCTCACCGATGCAGCACAGGTCGCTCGGGTGGTCGGCGCCGTCAGGGATTGGTCACACCGCATCGATGTTCTGGTCAACAACGCCGGCCTGACGTCGGTGTCCCGTCCCGACACCGAGGACGGCCCGTTGTCCGAGCTGTCGCTGGACACCTGGCACAGCGGGTTGCGCCGCAACCTGGACACGGCGTTCCTCACCACGCGAGAGGTGTTGCGCGTCATGAACGACCTGGGACGGATCGTGATGGTGGCGAGCGTGACCGGTCCGGTGATGGCGATGCCCGAGGACCCGGTCTATGCGAGCGCGAAAGCCGCGATGACCGGTCTGGCAAGGGCATTGGCGGTCGACCTGGCGCCTCGCGGCATCACCGTCAACAGCGTGGCGCCCGGATGGATCGCTACCGGATCGCAGACTCCGCACGAGCACGAGCAGGGTCTGCACACGCCCCTGGGTCGCAGCGCGACGCCGGACGAAGTGGCCGCCGTTGTCGCGTTCTGCGCATCGCCCGGCGCGTCCTACGTCACCGGGCAGACGATCGTCGTCGATGGCGGCAACTCCATCGCCGAGGAACGCGGCTGATCCACGAAATACGCAACCACCACCTCGGTAACGTCACCAGACGTGGCGATCGTCGACTCGGTGAACCTGGCACGTCCCAGGCCGAATCCCTACAAGAAGGCGGAGTCGACCGGCATCGGCAAGCATCCGGTCAGCGGGCCGGTCGAGCTGCGCGACCCTGGCCCGAAGCGCGGCGGCCTCGGCAGCGGACTGGTCGGTGACTTCATCGGCGATGTGGCCAACCACGGCGGCTCCGAGCAGGCGGTGTACGCGTTTGCACGCGAGCAGCTGGACGCATGGCAGCAACGCCTGGGCCGCCCCGTCCCCAACGGCTTCTTCGGCGAGAACCTCACGACGCGAGACATCGACGTGGACGACGCCCGGATCGGCGAGCGTTGGCGCATCGGATCCGCCGAACTGCGGGTCACCTGTCCTCGGATCCCGTGCTCGACATTTCGCGGTTGGGTCGGCGAGGTCGGCTGGCTCAAGGTATTCACGCAGGCCGCGCGTCCGGGCGCCTACCTGGCGGTGGTGACACGCGGTTCGATCGAAGCCGGGCAGGCGATCGACGTGGTGCACCGTCCTGAGCACGAGGTGACGGTCTCGCTGATGTTTCGTGCGTTGACCACCGAGCACGACCTGCGCTCATCGCTCGCAGCTGCCGGCGACGACCTGCCCGACGACGTCCGCGAGCTGCTCCCGTAGCGTCCCCGATATGGATTACCGCACCCTCGGACGCACCGGCTGCGCCGTCTCCACCCTCTGTCTCGGCACCATGACCTTCGGCTCGGAGTCCGACGAAGACGTGTCGCACGCCCAGCTCGATCGCTTCGTCGAAGCAGGCGGCACGCTCGTCGACACCGCCGATGTGTACTCGGACGGAGCGTCGGAGGAGATCATCGGCCGCTGGTTCGCAGCACGTCCCGCCGCGGTCACCGAACCGGTCGTGCTCGCGACGAAGGGCCGCTTCCCGCTCCACGACAATCCCAACGGCGCGGGGCTCTCTGCTCGCCACCTCACCCGCGCGCTCGATGCGTCGCTGAACCGGCTCGGGCTCGACTCGGTGGACCTCTACCAGGTGCACGCGTTCGATCCGTGGACACCGATGGAGGAGACGCTGCGCACACTCGACGGTTTCGTCCGCGAGGGCAAGATCCGCTACTATGGCCTGTCGAACTTCACCGGCTGGCAGCTGACGAAGATCGTGCACCTCGCGCGGGCCATGAATGTCGCGCCGCCGGTGACGTTGCAGCCGCAGTACAGCCTGCTCGTACGCGAGATCGAGTGGGAAATCGTGCCCGCCGCGATGGACGCCGGCCTGGGCCTCTTGCCGTGGAGTCCGCTCGGCGGTGGCTGGCTTTCGGGCAAGTACCGACGCGACGAGCGGCCGACCGGTGCGACGCGACTCGGCGAGGATCCCGCGCGCGGAATGGAAGCCTGGGAGCGCCGCGGCACCGAGCGCACGTGGGACGTGATCGACGCCGTGCAGTCCATCGCGTCGGCTCGTGGCGTGACGATGGCCGAGGTCGCGCTGGCCTGGGTGACCGACCGCCCATCGGTGACCTCGACGATCCTCGGTGCGCGCACGGTCGAGCAGCTCGAAGCGAACCTGAAGGCAGCCGATCTGCACCTCACCGATGACGAGAGCGCTGCTCTCGAGAAGGCGAGCGACCTGCACACGTCGGACTATCCCTACGGCGAGATGGGTGTCGAGCAACGCTCGCGCGAGCTCGCGGGCGGTCGGTGAGCTCTGTGCTGGAGGAGTCCACACTCCGACTGCGCCGCACCACCCTGCCTGCGGTAGAAGCCAGTTCGCGTGGATGAGTTCCAGGATCGCGGGAATGTCCTCGGGTTCGGCTTGTCGCGCGATGTCCGGAAACAGTGTCAGCAGCAGTTCCGCTGCATAGCAAGGCCTCGGGTGCACTGCCTGGCATCGGCCGGGACAATGACGGTGACCGAATTCCCTTGCACAGCGGGCTTTCGGCCGAAAACTGTCAGACCCGTCGGGTAACTTCTGGGGCATGACAGCGATGCTCGAGCGGGTCGATCCGACCGCGCTGACGCACGAGCGGCGCGTCGACCGGCTGGTCGAGTTGGAGCGGGCACGAGCGTTCCTCGATGCCGAGCAGCAGCGCGTGTTGGCGGCTATGGACGCTGACCCCACGCCCGTTCAGACCATGGCCGACGTGCGGGCCAAGCAGCGGGTGCGTGAAGAAGTAGCATGCGCCTTGCGGCTGTCATTCGGTGTTGCCGCGGATCGACTGGCTGTTGCGTGCGAACTCGTCCGGCGGCTGCCCGCCTCGCTGCGTGCGCTCGAGCAGGGATCGCTCACGATGCTGCAAGCGCGCGCCCTCGTCGACGCCGTGTTGCCGCTGAGCGACCTGGCCGCCGATGCGGTGCAGGCACGCGTGCTGCCGCGGGCCGACCAACAGACTGTCGGTGAGTTCCGCCGGTCAGTGATGCGAGCGGTGCTCTCGCTCGACCGCGACGCCGCCGAGACCCGCCACGAGAGGGCAGTGGCGGATCGTCGTGTCGACCTGTTCCCCGGCGACGACGGCATGGCGACGGCATGGCGACGATATGGGCACTCCTGCGCGCAGATGACGCGGCAGCGGTCATGGCGTCCATCGACGCAACCGTGGTGCGTGGTTCCGACCGCACTGCCGATCAGCAGCGTGCCGACGCGCTTGTCGAGCGGGCGTGCTCGTCGCCGAACGCCGCGCGCCAGCAGGGGCGCCGACCCGCGGTACAGGTGATCGTGGCGATGTCAACCCTGCTCGGGCTCGACGATCAGGCAGCTGAACTCGACGGGCATGGCCCGATCCCGGCCGAGCTGGCCCGGCGCATTGCGGACGACCAGTCGGGTACCTGGCGGCGCCTGGTGACCGACGATCTCGGACGGCTGATCGACTACGGACGTACCACCTACCGTCCGCCGGCTGAGCTGCGCGACTTCGTCCTCGCCCGCGACGCAAGCTGCCGCTTTCCCGGGTGCAACCGTCGCGCCCGCCGCTGCGACCTGGACCATCTCGTCGCCTGGGACGAGGGCGGCACTACGAATGGGCCCAATCTGCACGCCCTCTGTTGCCGGCACCACCACCTGAAGCACGAAGCCGGCTGGACGGTGCGCCGGAGCGAAGACGGCGACACCCGATGGAATTCACCGTCCGGCCACCGCTACAGCACACCGCCACCGCATTATCCCCGCGACACGAGCGCCGATCCGCCCGAGCCGGACCAGTACACCCGGCCGACGTAGGAATGGCTCCCGGGGTAGGGACCGAGTGTTCCCGCTCCGCCGCAAGAACACGGAAGGCTGCCTGTGTCGCCCTGGCGTGCACGTGCTGCCAGCCTTCGTCGGATGGAACGTCGCGCTGCTCACCGCATGAAGCGGTCCTGCCCCGTTCAGCCCCGGGGACAGCTCGAAGCCTGCGACGGTCGCAACGCACCCTTCTCAGCGTCCGGGGCGGCGTCGTAGGCGCCAGGATCGCCGCCTTGAACTTCGCGGTGAACGTGCGCCGAAGCGCCCGCTCGGACACCTCCGGGTCGAAGGCGTGCACTACCAGCGCCATAGAGAACCCAGGTCGACAGAGGGCACGCGATCTTGATGCCGGGGCAGACAACCCCGCCCTGAACGGGTATCGTCGGGTGCCCACTTCTGCCTCGTCGGTGCCGCGGCGCAGGTCCGACTGTCACCCACGTGGCGACGCGAGGAGGTTCGGACATGGGTCAGCTAGATGGGAAGATTGTCCTCATCACCGGGGGGGAGAGTGGCATCGGGCTAGCCTCCGCGAGACTGTTCATCGCTGAGGGCGCCAGAGTGCACCTGGTCGGTATCGACGAGCCCAAGTTGCGGGCGGCAGTTGCGGAGTTCGGGGGCGATAACGCCTTTAGCTCTACGGCCGACGTCACCGACGAGGATGCAGTCCGAGCCGCAATCGAGGAAGGTTTCGCGCATTACCGGCGACTCGACGTGCTGTTCAGCAACGCCGGCACCAGTGGCGCCATCAACAAAATTGTCGACTATCCGAGCGACGTCTTCCATCACACCCTCGCGGTGCACATCGGCGGAGCTTTCCACGTGCTTAAGCACGGCCTTCCTCGGCTGAGCGACGGCGGAAGCGTGATCATCACCTCCAGCGTCGTCGGTCTCATGGGCTTCGGGGACTTATCCGGCTATGTCGCAGCCAAGCATGGCCAGGTCGGTCTGATGCGTGCGGCGGCCAAGGAGGTCGCCGGGCGACGTATTCGGGTGAATACCTTGCACCCTGGTCCGACCTCAACCGCGTTCCAGGACGCCATCGAGATGACACTGACCGGACAACCCCAAGCCGACGCAGCAGCCGTCTTCGACGGGTTACTGCCGCTCGGGCGCCACACCACCACGCAGGAAATCGCGCAAGCGGCCCTCTACCTGGCCTCGGACGCGAGTGCGATGGTTACCTCGACGACATTTTCCATCGACGCCGGCCTCAAGGGGTGAGAAATCAACATCGCAATCCTGCTGCCGAGGCATCGGCGCCGACGTGCCTATTGGGTTCGGCATGACGCTTCTACTACGCGGGTGCCTACACTGTTCCGCGCGTAGGCGCGAGCGTCCGCGGTGAAGCTGCTGGTTGTCATGAAGATGCCGCGTTCGGCCAAGGTGCTCGCTCGTCGCCTCGAGACCGCCGTAGCAGTCAGTTCACGAGCGCTGCGATCCGCGTCGCCCAGTCGCCGCCGTGCGCGACCAGCCGGGCGGTCCTCGATTCCGAGGAGGGCGACCGATCCAGCACGATCTCCAGGCGCGCGTCGGCGAGCTGCTCGACCAGCCCCGCGCCCCACTCGACCGCGGTCACCGCCTCGTCGAGCGACAGGTCCAGATCGAGGTCGTCGACTTCGTCCAACGAACCAAGACGGTAGGCGTCCACGTGGACGAGCGGCAGCTGCCCGGCGTGCACGCGCGCGATCACGAACGTCGGCGAGACCACCGCGCCGCGCACGCCGAGCCCGGCGCCGATTCCCTGTACCAGCGCGGTCTTGCCCGCACCCAGCGGGCCGACGAGCACGATCAGGTCACCGGCCCGCAGCACGGACGCCAGTGAGGCGCCGAACGCATGCGTGTCCGAAGCGGTCGGCAAGATCACGACGGGCTCGGCCAGCATGGCCCGGTCCGCCGCAGTGAGTGGGACTCGCGGACCGCCCGGCCCACCTGGCGGAAGTCTCATCGCGACTTGGCCAGCATCTCGCGCACCATCCGCAGGATCGGTCGCTCGACCAGGTCGGGACGCTCCATCAGCACCTGGTGGCCCGTACCGGGCACGATCAGCAGTTCGGCATCGGGCAACTGTTCGGCCATGTCCATCGCGTGCTCGGGCGGCGTGAGCAGATCGCGTTCACCGCAGATCAGGCACACCCGCGTGTTGGTCAAGACGCCGATCGCCGCGAGCTTGTCGTGGTTCATCAACGTCGGGTAGTAGTCCGCGATCACGTCGACGGGTGTCTCGCCGATCATCTTGGACAGGAATTCGACGAGCCCAGGATCGACCGCGCCGCCGAAGGCGAAGCGCCGCACGAAGACCCAAGCGATGTCGGTGACACGTGCCCGACCACGCTCGACGAGAGCGGCCTCGCGACGTGCGCCGCGCAGCAGAAGCGGCAGGGCAGGCCCACCGATCTTCGCGAGCACAGCGGGCAGGCCCAACGTGATCGTGGCCAGTTTGCCGGTGCTTGTCGACATCAGCACGACACCGTCGATCTGCCCGGGTGGCCCGAACATCTCCGGGTGAGCATCGGCCAGGGCCATCACCGTCATGCCCCCCATCGAGTGCCCGATCAGCAGGATCGGGCCGTCCGGGACGCGTTCCTGCAGCACATGGTGGAGGTCGGCGCCGAGCTGGTCGATTGTCGCGTGGTCCTCGGAGCTGCGGTGCGACTTGCCGTGGCTGCGCTGGTCGAAGCCCACGATGCGTACGTCCTCGCCGAAGGTGTCGATCAGTGCGCGACGCTGGAACAGGAAGTCGTTACGGTTGAGACAGAAGCCGTGGACGAAAACCACGGTTACGGGCGCGTCGAGCGGGCCGTCCTCTTCCCAGTACAGGCCGAGCCCGTCGTCAGCGCGCAGGAAACCGCCGCGCGCGGCGACGGGCACGGCGAACTCGTCCTGCATCGCGACACCCTCGCGGCGGCGCGACATGATCTTGCGGTCGGCGACCAGGACCGCGCCCGCGGCGGCGGCGGCCAACCCGACCGCGCTGCCGATGATCCCCCCACGCTTGCTCACCCGACGTACGTCCGCTCCACCCGCGGGCCCACCCGGGTCACCATCTCGTAGTGGATGGTGTGCAACGCATCCGCCCAGTCCTGGGCAGTGGGCTCACCGTCGTGACCCGGTCCCCACAGCACCGCCGCATCGCCCGGCGCCACCGGCAGATCCCCAACATCGACCACGATTTGATCCATGCACACGCGCCCGCTGATCGTGAACCGTTCGCCGTTGATCGCGACCGGACCGATGTTGCTCGCGTTGCGCGGGACACCGTCTGCGTACCCGAGGGGGACGAGCGCCAGTGTCGTCGCGCGCGCGGTCACGTACTCGTGGCCGTAGGAGACACCTTCGCCGGCAGCGACCCGCTTCACCGATGCGATGCCGGCACGCAATGTCATGGCCGGGACGAGACCGAAACCGTCGGCTACCGGTGACAGCCCGTACACCGCGATGCCGGGGCGGACGAGGTCGAAGTGGGCCGAAGGCAGCGTGAGCGTGGCCGCGGAGTTCGCGATGTGGCGAACTTCGGGATGGATTCCGGCCGCTTCGGCGTCCTCGAGCGCGGCACCGAACGCCTCGATCTGACGCGCGATCGTAGGGTGGCCGGGCTCGTCGGCGTAGGCGAAATGGCTCCACACGCCCACGGCGTGGACATGTTCGGACTTCGCGGCGGCAGCGACCAGCTCGGGCCAGTCATCGCGGTAGCTGCCATTGCGGGACAGTCCGGTGTCGATCTTGAGATGGACGCGGGCGGGGCGGGCGGCGTCGGCGGCAGCGGAGTTCACCACGTCCAGCTGCCAGATGCTGGAGACCGACACATCGATGTCGGCGGCAACAGCAGCACGCACCGAGTCGGCCTCGCCCGGCGTCCACAGCCAGGCAAGCAACCGGCTCGTGATCCCGGCGGCGCGAAGGGCAAGCGATTCGGACACGATCGCCGTGCCCAGCCAGTCCGCGCCGGCCTCGAGCGCCGCCCGCGCCGACGGGAGCAGCCCGTGACCGTAGCCGTCAGCCTTGACAACCGCCATCAGCTGCGCGGACGTCCCAGCCTTCAGGGTGGTGACATTGTGGCGGATCGCGGCCAGGTCGACGACAGCCTCTGTCCTCAGCACGGCTCCAATCTGCCAGGCGCGCGTCGCAACGAAGGTCAGGACGAGCCGATGTCACCTCGCTACGATCTTCGCATGGCCGACGCCGTCGTGCGGGACAGTGCCGATCCCAGGCAGCGAGGGTTCACGCGTTCCGGCAAGGAGCGGCCCGTGCTGGCTGTCGAGCTGTTCTTCGACTTGGTGTATGTCTTCGCGATCACCCAGCTGTCGCACCTTCTGGTGACCCGCCTGGGCGTCGACGGTGCGGTACAGACCGCGGTGCTGCTGGGGATGGTCTGGCAGATCTGGGTCTACACGACCTGGATGACGAACTACCTCGACCCTCGACAGGCACCGATCCGGTTGGCGCTGCTCGTGCTCATGCTCGCCAGCCTGGTGTTGGCCGCGTTCCTGCCCGAGGCATTCGCCGACCGGGGCACGATCGTGGCGCTCAGCTACGTCGTGATGCAGGTCGGCCGCGGCCTCTTCGTCGTCTGGGCGCTTCGCGGCGAGCAACTGCAGGCGTCGTTCTGGCGCGCCACCGCATGGAGCGCGCTGGCGGCGGTGCCGATGCTGGCTGGCGCCGCGACGGACGGGCACGTGCGCGAGGCCCTCTGGGCGCTGGCGGTGGCCATCGAGCTCGTCGGCGGGGCCTTCGGCTTCATCACTCCCGGCTTTGGCCGGTCGCGGACCGCGGACTGGACGATCGACGGCGGCCATTTCGCCGAGCGATGCCAGGCATTCGTCCTCATCGCGTTCGGTGAGTCACTCATCGTCACCGGTACGCGGCTAGCCGAACCGGGTGAGCTACCGGTCGACCGAGTGGTCGCGTTCGCGGTCGCGTTTGCCGGCAGTGTCGCGCTGTGGTGGCTGTACTTCGATCGAGCCGCCGAGGACAGCGCCCGCGTGCTCGCTGCCTCCCACGACCCAGGGCGCCTCGCCCGCAACGCCTACCACCTGATCCATCCGCTGATCGTGGGCGGGATCATCGTCACGGCATCGGCCGACGAGGTCATGCTCAGTGATCCAGGCGGACGGGGCACGATGTCGACCGCGTGGCTGGTGGTCGGCGGCGCAGCGCTCTACCTCGGCGGGCACGCCGCGTTCAAGGCCGTTGTGTGGCAGGTGGTCTCGTGGCCACGCATCATCGCAGTTGCCGTGCTGCTCGCGCTGCTGGCGCTGGGGCGGCACATGTCCTCGCTGGCGCTGGGCGCTGTGGCGCTCGCGGTGGTCGTTGCCGTGGCGATCGCGGACCGGTGGCGGCAGGTGGTGGCGCCGCATTAGGGCAGCCGCGACGTGACTAGACCGCAGCGAACGTCGGCGTCACCCCGGTCGGCACCGCTCCGAGCGCTGCAGCGCGCCGGGCGAACTCGATCAGCCCCTCGATCTGGCGCGTCCCCAAGGAGAAGTCGAGCGTGCGGAAGTAGGTTGCGAGCGTCGTCGGGTCGAAGGCCTCCCATCGCGCAGCCTGCTCGGCGATCTCCGCGACGTGGGCGAGCGCGTCGTCCCGGCTGCGGACGAACGCGGTGTGGACGTCCTTCACCAGGCCCGGATTGGCCTCGGCGTAGTCACGGCGGGCTGCCCATACGGCGAACACCATCGGCAGGCCCGTCCAGTCGCGCCACACCTGACCGAGGTCATGCACTGCGAGCCCGCGGCGCGGCGCGTTGTACGTCGCTCGCAATGCCGCGTCGCCGATCAGCACGGCCGCGTCGGCCTCGAGCAGCATGGCG
Organism: Mycobacteriales bacterium; assembly: GCA_038207565.1. Lineage (GTDB taxonomy): Bacteria > Actinomycetota > Actinomycetes > Mycobacteriales > Jatrophihabitantaceae > JALZAI01. Next base: position 62,405 of record JBBQZQ010000017.1, on the reverse strand, counting down.
CTGAGATCCGGCGGGCAGACGAAGTAGTCGGGCTGGACGCCGTGCACCTGGGCCAGCCACATCCGCGCCAGCAGGACCGACGTGCGGGAGGTCGACCCGAGTGCCACCCGGCGTCCGTCCAACTCGCCGACCGGACGTTGACTGACCAGGTTGACCGAGAGCACCGGACCGTCCGAGCCCACCGCCACGTCGGGCAGCAGCACCAGCTCGTCATGGTGTCGCAAATACTCGACCAGCGAGACGGGGCCGATGTCGAGATCGCCGCGGATGAGCATCTCGTTGAGCTGGTCGGGCGTGTCCTTGGTCAGCTCCACATCCAGCAGTGCGCCCGAGCGGACCAGCCCCCAATAGATCGGCAGGCAGTTCAGGAATTGGATGTGCCCGACCCTGGGCCGTTCCGAGGCCATGGCGCCAAGCTACCCACCGCACCACAATGACTCGCATGGACGGCGCCCTGGCCAAGAATCTGATCACCCGTGTCAACATCGGCGACTCACTCACCCGTACCGCCGGCCGCCTGCCCGACAAGCTCGCACTCGTCGACGGAGAGCGCAGCTGGACCTACGCCGAGCTGGACGCCTGGGCGAACCAGGTCGCGAACGGCCTGCTCGCACGTGGTTATCAGCGAGGCGACGCGCTGGCGCTCGCGTCCGGCAACAGCGGCGAGTTCCTGGCCGTGTACTACGCCTGCGCCAAGATCGGCGTGGTCTGCGTGCCGACGAACCTAGGCTGGCGCGCGGACGAGATCGCCTATGTCCTCGATCACTCCGAATCCCGCGGGGTCGTCGTCGAGGCCCAGTTGTTGCCGCTCGTCCAGCCCGCGATCGAGAAGGTCCCCGCGATCGCCGATGTGGTGGTGGCGCCTGGCACCGGCGGCGGCGGCGGGGAGCCGACGCTGCTCGACCGCAACTGGCTCACCTTCGCCGAACTCGAGTCCGACGACGCGCAGGGACCCGAGGTGTTCGTTGACGACCGGGATGCGGTCAGTTACCTCTACACCAGCGGCACGACGTCCTTCCCGAAGGGCGTGATCGGCAGCCACACCGCCATCTACCTGGAGTCACTGATGGTCGCGACAGAATCGGGTCTTCGCGACACCGACCGGATCGGCGCGCTCATGCCGCTGTTCCACACCGCGCAACTCAACGCCTTCGGCACGCCTGCGGTGATGATGGGCGCGACCACGTTCCTGCAGCGAGGTTTCGACCCGGATGCGTTGCTCGATCTGATCGAGAGCAAGCACCTGACGCGGGTGTTCGCCCTGCCGATGATGTGGCGGGCACTGCTCGAGCACCCGTCCATCGGCTGCCGCGACCTATCTTCGCTCAAGGCCGCCGCGTACGCGATGGCGCCGATGCCCGACGCCCTGTTGCGGTCGTGCATCGACACGTTCCGCTGTGACTTCTACCTGGCCTTCGGGCAGACCGAGATGAGCCCGGTAACCACGTTCTTCAGACCTGTTCACCAGCTGAGCCACTATGGTGCGGTCGGGACGCAGGTGGTCAACGTGCAGATCGCGATCATGGCTCCCGACGGCGCCCTGTTGCCGCGCGGGGAGGAGGGGGAGGTCGTCTACCGCGGACCGCAGGCTCTCAACGGTTACCTGAAGGACCCGGACGCGACGGCCGCGGCGTTCGAACACGGCTGGTTCCACTCCGGCGACTCGGGGCACCTCGCCGAGGACGGCATGCTCTGGTTCAACGACCGGTACAAGGATGTCATCAAGACCGGCGGCGAGAACGTCGCGTCCATCGAGGTCGAGAAGGCGGTGTACGCAGCCGATCCGCGCATCGCCGAGGTCGCGGTCGTCGGCCTTCCGCACGAGCGCTGGAGCGAGGCGATCACCGCCGTCGTGGTCCCCAAGCCCGGCGTCACACTGGACGAGGCCGAGGTGATCGAGGCGGTCAAAGAACACATCGCGGCATTCAAGGTGCCCAAGGCGGTCATCGTCGTCGAAGAGCTGCCCAAGACGTCCACCGGCAAGATCCAGAAGAATGTCGTCCGCAAGCAATTCGTCGATTTCTACACCGAATAGCTTGGACGGGTGGATGATCTCGAACTGGCTGCCGCCCTCGTATGGGATGCGGGCACGTTGGCCGCCCGGATGCTCGCCGAGGGCCTCCGGACCGAGCACAAGACCTCGATCTCGGACGTCGTGTCGGCTGCGGACCGTGCGGCCGAGGACCTGATCGCCACGCGGCTGCGGACCGAACGCCCCGATGACGGCGTGATCGGCGAGGAGGGCACCTCGGATCCCGGCGAGCGCACCTGGTTCGTGGATCCGGTGGACGGAACCTACAACTTCTTGTGCGGGCTGCCGTTCTGGTGCTCGGCGCTGGCGCTGACCGACCCGGACGGCCTCGTGCTCGGGGCCGTGCACCAGCCGGTCACCGGCGAACTCTGGCTGGCCGGCCGTGGGCACCCGACCACGTTGAACGCAACCCTGCTGCCGCCGCTCGTCGACCGCCCGCTCGCCGAGGTCTCGATGACAACGTACCTGCATCCGACCTCACTGCCCGACGACACGATCCGGGTGCCGCTGCTGCAGGCGATGCAGCGTGCGGCCACGGTGCGCATGCTCGGGTCGGGATCGGTCGAGCTCGCATCGATCGCGACGGGACGGATCGGCGTGTCGGTGCAGCTCAACTCGCTGGACTGGGACTGGTACCCCGGCGTGGCACTCGTCCGCGGAGTAGGCGGTGCGGCCGAGGTGGTCGCGGCACACGGGCACGACTGGCATGTCGCGGGTTCGCGGCAGGCCGTCGCCGAGCTCATCGCGATCATCGACAGCGCCTAGCCGGACCTGAGAAGCGGTGACCATCCGCTCTGACGTGCGCTACCGAGTTCCGGCGACGACGGTTGCGGTCGAGCGCATCCGCACGCGACCGTCGTGCAACGAATGCTGCGCTCGGCTCAGTACTTCAGCGCGTATAGCGCCCCGGGTGGCCGCATCGCATTTGGCGAGGCCGGCGACGACGGGCGCGGCGACCTCGGTCATGAAGTCCCAGTATTGCTCGGGGCTGTCGAGGATCATGTCGCAGGAGAGCTCATCCTCGGTCACGTCGCGAAGCCCTGCTTGAACGAAGACCCGCCGCATGAAGCCCTCAGCGGCGCACCGGAACAACCCCGGGGCGGGCGGCGGCGGGGCGGGGGTCGTGACGTAGCGCGCGATCGTGGCCATGATCGACGTGGCCCACGGATTGTCCGCCGGGTCGCTCCAAGCGGCCGCGACCACCCGCGCGCCGGGCCGAGCCACGCGTGCCAATTCCTTCGCCGCTGCAGACACGTCGGGAAAGAACATGAACCCGAAGCGGCATAACACGGCGTCGAAGCTTGCGTATGGGAAGGGCAGCGCAGCGGCCTGGCACACCCGGGTGTCGACGTTGCTCAGTCCCCGCAGCGCCGCGTTCTCCGACGCCACCGCGAGCATGCGCTGCGACAGGTCGGTCACCATGACGCGGCCTCGCGGCACGAGCGCCGCCGCGCTGAGCCCCGGTTCGCCAGTACCGGCAGCGACATCCAAGACGCGGTGGTCCGCCCGCAGACGAGCGTGGCGGAGCATCGCCGCCCCGAACGGGGCAAGCCACTCGCCGACCATCGCATCCCAGCTGCGCCAGCCCACGGAGAACCGGTCCCACGTATCGCGTTGCTGGTCGCGAATCTGCTCATCACTCGAGGTCATGGTCATCCCTCCCCGGTCACCGACGCGTCACCGTGCCGCATTCCGCAACGACTATTCACCGCTGCGGAGCTGCTACCAAACAGAGCCGGGAGGACGTCAGCGATCCACTGGAGCTAGTCCGTCGTGGCGTCGGGATCGAGGCGCTCGTCGAGTCGGGCGCGCGCCCGGCGCTGCGCCTCGACGCGAGCCTCGAGATTGGCCGCCACCCGAGCGCGGGGCCGGGCCAGCAGAACGAGCGACAGCGGGACCGACAGCACCAGCGCGAGCAGTGCGGCGAACAGGCCCCCGAGCCCGGCCAGCAGCAGCAACCCCCAGAGCGCGAAGAACATGCCGAAGCGCAGCAATGTGAACAGCCACAGGGAACCGATCCAGCTTCCGAAACTGGGCGGCGTCGGCTGTTCGGTCATGACCAGATGTGCTGCGGCTCGGCGCGGCGTTGGGCGAGCGGCACGGGGCCCTCGAACTCGCGGATGACCTCGTAACGGGTGTTGCGTTCCTTCGGGGTGAACCCGGCATCGCGGATCAGCGCTAGCAGGTCGTCACGCGTGAGCTTGTCCGGCGTGCCGTAGCCGTCCGCGTCGTGCGTGATCTTGTACTCGACCACTGAGCCGTCCATGTCGTCCGCGCCGTAATTCAGCGCGAGCTGCGACGTCGACAGGCCGTGCATCACCCAGAACACCTTGACGTGCGGGAAGTTGTCGAGCATCAGCCGGCTCACCGCGAATGTCTTGAGCACGTCGGCGGGCTGGGCCATCGGCAGATGCGAGAGGCGGTTGTTGTCGTTGTGGAAGCGCAACGGAATAAAGACCTGGAAACCGCCGGTCTCGTCCTGCAGCTCACGCAGGCGCAGGACGTGGTCGACGCGGTGGCGCGGTTCCTCGATGTGGCCGTACAGCATCGTTGCCGGCGTCTTGAGCCCCTTGTGGTGGGCGAGGCGGTGGATGCGTGACCAGTCCGGCCAGTGGGTGCGGTGGTCCACGATCTGTTTGCGCACGTCCCAGTCGAAGATTTCTGCGCCGCCACCGGTCAACGATTCGAGCCCCGCGTCGATCAGCTCGTCGAGGATCGCGTCGGCGGGCAACCCGCTGATCTCCTCGAAGAAGTGCACCTCGGTCGCGGTGAACGCCTTCAGCGCCACCTGCGGCAAGGCGGCCTTGAGCTCGCGGAGCACCCGCGGGTAGTACTTCCACGGCAGCGTGGGGTGCAGGCCGTTCACGATGTGCAGCTCGGTCAGCCCGTCATCCTTCATGGCGAGCGCCTTCTCGACGGCCTCCTCGACACGCATGGTGTACGCGTCCTTCTGGCCGGGCTTGCGCTGGAAGCTGCAGTAGGCGCAGGACGCGGTGCACACGTTGGTCAGGTTGAGGTGCCGGTTGACATTGAAGAAGACCGTGTCGGCGTTCTTCTGTGACCGGACTCCGTGCGCCAGCTCGCCCAGCCACGCGAGGTCGTCGGTGGCGTAGAGGTCTTCGCCGTCCTGGCGGGTGAGGCGCTGCCCGGCCTCGACCTTCTCGCCCAGCTCAGCCTTGCGGGTGTCACTTAACGCCATGGCCCCGAGGGTACGGGGCTGCCTCGGCTGCGCTGTCGCGTGGTGGGTCGCGCCGGTCGACCTTTCCGATACCTCCGCGCGATAGGTTGACGCTGCTAGGTTATCGTTGCTAACTTAGCGGTCGTCAGCTACTGCACCGCCTCCTGGGAGGGCCTCGCTCATGCTCACTCGTCTTGCCGATCTCGGCGTCCGCGCCCCGCGCCGCGTGCTCGCCGTCGCGGGGCTGCTCCTCGTCCTGGCCGCGGCGTTCGGAATCTCGGCCGCGGCGCACCTGAGTTCGGGCGGGTTCGACGATCCGGCGTCCCCGTCCAGCCGGGCGGCCGGCATCCTGGACCGGACATTCGACGCAGGCACCGCCAACCTGATCATCGAAGTCAGCTCGCCTGCCGGCGTCTACAGCAGCGCCGCGCGTGAACGCGGCCTCGAAGTGGCGCGCGCCGTACAGGACTCGCCCTATGCCAGCGCCGTCTCGTCCTACTGGACGGCACCTCGCGATCAGGCGAGCACCCTGCGCAGCACCGACGGCACCGCAGCGATCGTCGTCGCACGCATCGCCGGCAACGACAGCGACGCACCCCAGCGCGCAGCCGATATCACGCAGCCGCTCACCGGAACCGCGAACGGGGTCGGCGTGAGCGGCGGCGGGATCGGCAACACGTTCACCCAGGTCAACGACCAGACACAGAACGACCTCGCGATCGCCGAGGCAGTCTCCATCCCGCTCACGGTGCTCGCGCTCATCTCGGTGTTCGGCAGCGTCATCGCCGCGTTGCTGCCCCTCGTGGTCGGCCTCACCTCGATCATCGGGACGATGGCGATCCTGCGCGGGCTCGCGGCACTGACCGACGTTTCGGTCTATTCGCTGAACATGACCACGGCAATGGGCCTGGCGCTCGCCATCGACTACAGCCTCTTCGTCGTCAGCCGGTATCGCGAGGAAATCCGCAACGGCGCCGCCCCTGAGCACGCCGTACGGCGCACCATGCAAACCGCCGGTCGCACCGTGCTGTTCTCCGCGCTCACTGTCGGTTTGGCGCTTGCGGCCCTGCTCGTCTTCCCGGTGTTCTTCCTGCGCTCGTTCGCCTATGCCGGCATCGCCGTCGTCGCCTTGGCAACCGCTGCAGCACTCGTCCTGCTGCCCGCGATGCTGACGCTGCTGGGCAGCCGGGTGGACGCGTGGGACCTGCGCAGTTACGTCCGGCGATTGCTACGGCGACCTGCACTCGTGCTCAAGCCCGTCGAACAGGGGTTCTGGTACCGCTTCGCCACCGCGGTCATGCGCCGTGCCCTGCCGGTGGGGCTGATCGTCACCGTGGTGCTCGTGGCGCTCGGCCTGCCCTTCGCCCACGCGAAGTTCGGCTACGCCGATGACCGGGTGCTCCCGCACTCGGCGCAGACGCACCAGGTGGGCGACGACCTGCGGGAGAAGTTCACGTCCAACGCTGCGTCCACCATCACCGTCGTCGCACCGGACATCAGCGCGTCGCCCGACGCCGTCGCTGCCTACGCCACCCGATTGTCCGCACTCGACGGCGTGACCTCGGTGGATTCCGTTACCGGCAGGCACGCCGACGGCCAGCGGGTCGCAGACGCGACGGACGCGACGATGCGTGCGGGAGACTCGACGTATCTGCTCGTACGCACGTCCCTCGATCCGTTGTCCGACCAGTCAGCCGGCCTGCTCTCGCGGGTGAAGGACATCGATGCGCCCTGGCGCGTGCTGTTCGGCGGGCAGACCGCCGTCAACCACGACAGCCTGGCAGCACTGGGGAGTGCGCTGCCGTGGGCCCTGCTGTTGATCGCACTCGCGACGTTCGTCGTGCTGTTCCTGTTCACCGGCAGCGTGGTGCTGCCGCTCAAGGCGCTGGTGCTGAACACGCTGTCGTTGTCGGCGACCTTCGGCGCGATGGTGTGGGTGTTCCAGGAGGGTCACTTCGGTTCGATCTTCCGTGACCTGACGACGACCGGTTACCTCGTCCCGACCATGCCGCCTCTCATGTTCTGCCTGGCTTTCGGGCTGTCGATGGACTACGAGGTGTTCCTGCTCTCGCGCATCCGCGAGGCCTGGCTCGAGTCCGATCGCAGCGCAGCGGACAACACTCGCGCGGTGGCACTCGGCCTCGGCCGCACCGGGCGTATCGTCACGGCGGCGGCCCTGCTCATGGCGATCGTGTTCGCGGCGATGGCAACCTCGCAGGTGTCGTTCATGATGTTGTTCGGGACGGGCCTGACGCTGGCGGTGGTGATGGACGCAACGGTGGTACGCGGCATTCTGGTGCCCGCGTTCATGCGGCTCGCCGGACGCTGGAACTGGTGGGCACCGCGCCCGCTCGCCCGCCTGCATCAGCGCATCGGGCTGAGCGAGGGGCCTTCCGTGCCGGAATTGGCACGGGAACCGGTCACCGTCTAGATGTCGACGCCCAAGGTTGTTCGCCGTCGTCGCGCCCAGCGCGGCAGCGGCGAACAGCTGCGTGCGGAGATCGTGGACGCGGCGAAGAAGCTGCTCGCCGAGGCCACCAGAGCCGACGCGATGTCCATCCGGGCGGTTGCCGACGCGGTCGGCGTCACGCCGCCCTCGCTCTACCTGCATTTCGCCGACAAGGATGCGCTGCTGTCCGCGGTGGTCGCAGATGTGTTCCGCGAGCTGGACGACGCGATGCTGGCCGCGGCCGCGACCGAAGACACTGCCCTGGGACGGCTGCACGCCCACGGGATGGCCTACATCCGCTTTGCCGTCGACCATGCCGAGCACTACCGGATCGCACTACTCGATCCGTGCGCGACGCCGAATGCGGAGGTCGACGACGTCCTGCGCTCGTCGGCGTTCGAGCACTTCAACGCGACTGTCGTGGAGTGCATCGAGGCAGGAATCTTCGCGGCAGGTGACGCGCTTGCGATCACCTTCGATCTCTGGTCGGCGGCACACGGGGTGGCCGGTCTGCTGATCGCCAAGCCCTACCTGCCGTTCGGCACGGTCGAGGAGTTCTCGGATCGCGTGCTGTGGGCAGCGGCGCTGGGACACGCCGCCCGCGGCATGTTCGCCGAGCCGCCGACCCCGGACACGGTCGGCGCCTGGCTGGCGTCACAACCGGCACGCTGAGAAGGCGCGGCTCGTGAGCAGGCTGCCGATCCCCACGTTGCACACGTCCGGCCGGCCGAGCGCGACAGCCGAGGCGGTGACGCTGTGGCGCGCGCTGGAGATGCGCCGCCGACCCACCCAACGGATCGTGAGCGATCCCTTCGCCGCGCACTTGCTGACCCTCGGTGGGCGCGTGCTGCTCGAGACCACCCGGTTCTCCGCACCGCTGCTGCGCATCGCGGGGCGCGGCAGCCTCGCCGGCGTGTGGACGCACGTGCTCTGCCGGCACCGGTTAATCGACGACCTGCTGCACGCCGCGCTGCGCAACGGGGTCGAGCAGGTCGTGATTCTAGGCGCCGGCTACGACTCGCGCGCCTACCGCTTCGTCGACGAGCTCGCCGGCCGGTCGGTATACGAGCTGGATCTGCCCCCGGCCTCCCGGCGCAAGGCCGCCATCGTCGCCGGGCATCCCGTCGTGTTCGGGCCCCCGCGGGTGCGCCGGGTCGAGATCGATTTCCGCACCCAGTCGCTGGCCGACCGCCTCGCCGGCACCGGGTTCGTTGTCGGCGCGCCCACTTTCGTCGTTTGGGAAGGCGTGGCGCCTTACCTGTCGCGGGAGGCTGTCGTCTCGACCCTCTCCGCGCTGTACGGGCTGTGCGGAGCGGGATCGACGCTCACCACAGATCTGTGGGACGGCGTCGGTGGCCCGGGACGGACCGCGCCGCTGCGCCGACTCGCCAGCCGTTCCGTCTCCCTGGTCGGCGAGCCGCTGACATTCGGCATGCCGATGACCCAGGTCGGCGCGTTCCTCGACGAGCACGGGTGGGCGGTCACGGATCTCCTGGATTCCGGCGCGCTGGCTGATCGGTACGCCACCGACGGCCGCCGCTGCGAGCCGTCGGTCTACGTGCTCGCCGCTGCGTACGCGCAATACTTGTGAGGCTTGGCCGCTGATCAATCGGCAGGTTGCACGCGTCCCTCGAACTTGGTCGACAGGACGACGGTCGTGCGCGTACGCGCGATACCCCGCACCGCGGTCAGCGCACGGATCACTGCCTCCAGGTCGGCGACGGCGGGCACGCAGACCTTGACGACGAAAGTCTCCTCGCCCGCGACGAACCAGCAGTCCTCGACCTGTGGCAATGCCTCCAGGCTCGCCGCGATGTCGTCGGTGTCGGCGCTGTCGTCGATGAAGACTCCGACGAGCGCATTGGTCGAGTAGCCGAGGGCTTGCGGCGCCACTGCCGCGTGATAGCCGGTGATCACCCCCTGGGCCTCCAGCTTGCCGACGCGCTCGTGTACTGCGGGCGCGCTCAACCCGACCGTGCGCGCCAGCTCCGCGAACGTCACCCGCGCGTTCAGGCGCAGTGCGGCGAGCAACTGCCGATCGACGGCATCCATCAGCAGCGCGCCTTGCCGAGTTCGCCCGTCCACCGGGTAATCAGGTCGTGTTTCACGCCGAGCACGTCGAGTACCTTGGCCGCGACGAAGTCGACGAGCTGCTGCACCTCCTGCGGCGCTGTGTAGAACCCTGGACTCGCGGGCAGCACCGTCGCCCCGGCGTCGTGCAGGCTCAGCAGGTGCTGCAAGGTCGCCCGGGTGTAGGGCGTCTCGCGCGGCACGACGACGAGTGGACGGCGTTCCTTCAAGGTGACGTCCGCCGCGCGCTGCAACAGATCCTTCGACAACCCGAGGGCGATGCCGGCCACTGCCGCGGTCGAGGCGGGGACCACGACCATGCCGCGCGCCGGGTACGAACCGCTGGCGGGGCCGGCGGCCAGGTCGCCCGCGCTCCAGTACCTCACGCCTTCGACCTCGCGGCCGAGCCAGGTTTCGAGATCCTCGCGCCAGTGTCCGTCGCGAAACGAGATGCCGGTCTCGTCGAGCATCGTCAACCGCGCAGCGCGCGACACGACGAGCTCGACCCGTTCGCGGGCGTCCAGCAGCGCCGTGACGACCGAGCGCGCGTACGGGGTTCCCGACGCGCCGGACACTCCGACCACCCACGGAATGCTCATGCCCGCAACCCGTGCATAAGGAGATCCAGCAGAGCGAAGCCGAACAGGCCGATACCGATCACGCCGTTGGCCGTGAAGAACGCGCGGTTCACGCGGGACAGATCGTTTGGGCGCACGATCGCGTGCTCGTAGACCAGGACGGCTCCGGTCAACGCGACCCCCGTCCACCACGCCCAGCCGAGCCTGGCCGCGGCACCGAACCACCCGAATGCCGCGAGCGTGCCCGCGTGGACGATCGACGAGGTCGTGAGCGCCGCCGGGATCCCGTAACGGGCCGGGAACGACCGCGACCCGATCTGCCGGTCGATGTCGGCGTCTTGACAGGAATAGATGAGATCGAAGCCACCGATCCAGGTGCCGACCGCGATCCCGAGCGCAGTGGGCGCCCACCCGGCGCCGCCGCTGACTGCCAGCCAGGCCCCCACCGGCGCGACGAACTGCGCAACAGCGAGCAGCACCTGCGGGAGGTCGGTGAACCGCTTGCCGTAGCTGTAGAGCACAAGCAGGGCGATCGCGACGGGGGCGAGCGCGAGGCAGACCCAGGACAGGGCGGCGGCGCTGGCCAGGAAGACGACGAGCGCGACCACGGTGCCCGCCCACGCCGAGCGGACGGTCAGCTCGCCGGTCACCAGTTCGCGCCGCGCCGTCCGCGGGTTCAGCGCGTCGAAGCGGCGGTCCAGGATGCGGTTGGCAGACATGGCGACCGTGCGGGCGGACACCATCGCGACGGTGATCAACGCCAGCTCGACCCAGTGCACCGTGCGGGTCTGCCGCCACATCGCGGTGAGCGCCGCGATATAGGCGAACGGCAGCGCGAAGATCGAGTGCTCGATCATCACCAGCGACAGGAACGCGCGTACCCGGTGCGCCGACGGCGTTGCGACCGCGGTATCCACGAACTCGATTCTGCCAGCCGGTGTCCTGAGCCTTGTTTTCCCCGCTGGTAGCCGGTTCGGTAGATGTTTTCCCCGCTGGTAGCCGGTTCGGTAGGTGTTTACCGGTCACCAGCGGGGAAAACAGCTGCGCGGGGCCGGAACTACAGGCCGTACTCGCTCCAGCGGCGTTCCACAGCTGCGCGGGTGCCGGGATCCAGCACGCACTCCTGCGGCCATCCGCCCTCGCGCCGGTAACCCTCGCCGGGCAGCTTGCGGGTCGCGTCGATGCCCAGCTTGCCGCCGTAGAACTGTTCGTAGGAACCATGGTCGAGGTGGTCGACCGGCCCGATCGTGTGCAGCGCGTCATGGGCATAGTCCACGTTGCCCAGCGCGCGCCAGGCCACCTCGGCGTAGTCGTGTACGTCGCAGTCGGCGTCGACGACCACGATCAGCTTCGACAGCGACAGCAACCCCGCGCCCCATACCGCGTTCATCACCTTCTGCGCGTGCTTCGGGAAGCGCTTGTCGATCGCGACGATCACGCAGTTGTGGAACACACCCGCCTCGGGCAGGTCGTAGTCGACGATCTCGGGAACGGTCAGCTTGATCAGCGGCAGGAAGATCCGCTCGGTCGCCTTGCCGATCGGGCCGTCCTCCTGTGGCGGGCGTCCGACGATGATCGACTGGTAGATCGGCTGCGCCCGCATCGTCATGGTCTCGACGCGGACGTACGGGAACGGCTCGACCGGTGTGTAGAAGCCGGTGTGATCACCGAACGGTCCTTCCGGCAACCGCGCCCCCGGCTCGACCCAACCCTCCAGCACGACCTGCGCCGCGGCCGGCACCTGCAGCGGGACGGACACGCAATCGACCATGTCAACACGCTCGCGCTGCAGGAATCCGGCGAACAGGTACTCGTCGATGTCGGCCGGCAGCGGGGCGGACGCGGCGTAGGTGACCGCCGGCGGGCAGCCGAACGCGATGGCGACCGGAAGCCGCTCCCCACTGCGCTCGGCCACAGCTGCATGCGAGGTCGAGTCCTTGTGGATCTGCCAGTGCAGGCTGACGGTGCGTGCGTCCTGCTGCTGCAATCGATACATGCCCAGATTGCGCGCACCCGTCGTCGGATGTCGCGTGTGGGTCAGCCCGAGATTGAGGAAGACGCCGCCGTCGGACGGCCACGCCTTGATGCCGGGCAGCATGTCCAGGTCCACATCCGCGCCACGCAGGACTACCTCCTGACACGGCGCCGACCTGACGCGGCGCGGCGGTGCGGCGCGCAATTGGGCCACCTTGCCGAGCGCATCACGCAGTCCGCCGACACCGCGCGGCAGCTCCGGCTTGAGCAGCTCGCCGATCCGCTCGCCGATCTCGTCCAGATCATCGACGCCGAGGGCCCGCGCCATCCGGCGCGCAGTGCCGAACACGTTGATCGCCAGGGGCATCTGCCCGCGTGACGGCTTCTCGAACAGCAGTGCCGGCCCACCGGCGCGCACTACGCGCTCGACGATGCCCGTGACCTCCAGATGCGGGTCGACCGACGCACGTATGCGGGTCAGGTCGCCGTCGCGCTCCAGTGCCGCGAGGAAAGCCTGGAGATCGCTGAACGCCACGTCAGCCAGTATGTCGTCAAGGCTGGCGCCGAGGCCGTCGCGGTACCGTCGCGGCCATGGTGCAGGTGCTGCTGGTCGAGGACGACGCGGCCATCCGCTCTGCGCTCACGCGCGCCCTGCGCGACCACGGGCACAGCGTGACAGCCATCGGATCCGGCATTCCGGCGTTGAGCGTGGCCGTCGAGAACAAGCCGGACGTCGTGCTGCTCGACCTCGGCCTGCCCGACATCGACGGGGCCGACGTGCTGTCGATGCTGCGGGCGGTCAGCGACGTCCCCGTGATCGTCGCGACCGCTCGCGACGACGAGTCCGAGATGGTCCGCGTACTAGACATCGGGGCCGACGATTACGTGATCAAGCCGTTCACCGCGCAGCAGCTCAACGCGCGCATCCGTGCTGTGCTGCGCCGCATGGGCCGCACCGACGAGGACCCGGTGATCACGATCGGCGGGCCGGACGGGTTGGTGATCGACACCCGCAGCTACGAGGTGACCGTCGACGGGCGGCCGGTCGAGCTGGCCCGCAAGGAGTTCGAGCTGCTGCTCGCGCTCGCGCGCCGCGCGGGAGAAGTCGTGTCCAAGCGCGATCTGCTCAGCGAGGTCTGGCAACTGGCCTGGGGCGGATCGGACCGCACCGTCGACGTCCACCTTTCCTGGCTGCGGCGCAAACTCGGCGAAACAGCCGCCGCGCCGCGCTACCTGCAGAGCGTGCGCGGGGTCGGCGTGCGGCTCGTCGCGCCGGCGGCAAGCTGATGCGTCGTCGCATCCTGTTGCTCGCAGTGGGGCTGACGACGCTGGTCGTGCTCGCCTTCGCCGTCCCGCTCGCGTTCCTGATCCACAGCGCGGTCGGACAGCGCGCCGACGACGACACGATCAGCCAGGCCCGCGCGATATCACTCGACCTGCGCAACAGCTCACGCACCACGCAGCAACTGGCCGCCTACGTGGCCTCGCAGACCACCACGTCCGGCCGGCCGGTCTCCATCCGGTTGCCGGACGGGACGACGATCGGCAGTACCCCTGGTGACGACCAGCAACCGCCACCGGCGCGCAGCGGTGCCCCCGGCGGCCAGGGCTACCCCACCAACCGGAACAGGGGCGACGGCGACGACCGGGCCGGCGCCCCGCAGGCGCAGCTGCGCAAGATTGCCGACGGCAGCATTGCCGAGGCGGTTGCCCCCGGCCCGTCCGGTGTCTATGTCGTGCGGGTGTATCTCTCCGACGACAAGCGGTTCGACGGCGCGCACGGCTCATACCTCCTGTTGCTCGCCGGCAGCGTCGGCCTGCTGCTGATCGGCACTGCCGCCGGCGAACTGCTGACGCGGCGCATCACCCGCCCGCTGGTTCGTACCGCCGAGACCGCACAGCAGCTCAGCATCGGCGACGCCACGGCACGTGCGCCCACGGACGGCCCACGGGAGGTCGCCGACGTCGGCAAGGCGCTGAACCGGCTCGCCGACCGCATCGACGAATTGATCGCCGAAGAGCGAGAAACCGTCGCCGACCTTTCGCACCGGCTGCGCACGCCGCTCACGACGCTCCGGCTGGACGCCGAGGCGCTGCGTGACCAGGGCGAGTCCGAGCGCGTCGGTAGCCACGTGAACGAGCTGGAGCGCACGCTGACCGCGGTGATCCACGCAGCCCGTCGCCCGCAACGCGAGGGACGGATGCCCGCGTCCGACGCGACAGACGTCGTGGGCGACCGCGTCACGTTCTGGTCGGCGCTGACCGACGAGCAGCATCGCGCGAGCAGCATCGCGCTGCCGAGCGCGCCGCTGCCCGTCCGAGCGGCCGCCGGGGACCTCGCCGCAGCCGTGGATGCGTTGCTCGAAAACATCGTCGCGCACACCCCGGAGGGCACGGCCTTCTCGGTCCGCCTCGCCGCGAGCGACGACGGTGCCACCTTGGAGATCGCCGATGACGGCCCCGGTATCCCGAGCGAGTCCGAGATCCGGGGACGCAGCGACCGCGGCTCGAGCGGTCTCGGCCTCGACATCGCGCGGCGCTGCGCCGAGGCCGGCGGTGGGGCGATGCACATCGGCCGCACATCCTCCGGCGGCGCGCTGGTGACGCTGCGGTTGCGCTGCCCGTAGTCGCTCGCTGTGCTGGTTCCCATCCGGACTTAGGACGAGCTTGACCTTTCGCTGATGAGGCCCTGACCCGTTCGGGCTCATCCTGGGTCCATGAACAGCCGACGCCCCGCCGATCGCCTCTTGCGCAGGTCCCGCATCACCGGGTGGGCCGCTGGTCTCGGCGGTACGTTGGCGACCCTCGGCCTGATAGCCGGGGTCACCCACACCGCGTCCGCCGCTACGGCAACCCCGGGCACGACGTCCACCACCGGGACGTCGGCCACGCCCAACACGTCGACCGGTACCGCCGCGGCACCGAGCACCGCGTCATCGACGTCGGCACCCAGTACCAACACCGGCAGCTCGTCCAGTTCCGACACGGGCCTGGGATCGGCGGACCAGGGCAGCCAACCGCAGGGCGGGAGCAACGGGTCATGACGAGCAGCTGGACGGGGCGTGCCTGGAGCTGCACCGTTCGCCTCGTCGTCGAGGACGATCGCGCGCTCGGTGCTGCGACCGCGGATCTCACTGCCCTGCTCGACCGTGTCGACCTCGCGGCCAGTCGGTTTCGCCCCGATTCGGCGCTGTCGCGGGCGAACGCCAACGCCTGCCGTCCCACCGCCGTACCCCGACTGCTGGTCGACCTGGTTGCCGCGGCGCTGCAGGTGGCTCAGCTGACCCGCGGCGCCGTCGACCCCTGCGTGGGTTCAGCGCTGGCACACCTCGGCTACGACCGCGACTTCGCCGCCGTCGCCGTCGCCGCCGCAGCCGACCCCGCAGCCGCAGCCGTCGCCGAGGGCGCCGCCGCCGCACCACGCGCCGTCCCTGGCCCCGCCTGGCACACAGTGCGACTCGACCGCGACGCCGGCCTGCTGGGCGTCCCCCCGGGAGCCGCACTCGACCTCGGCGCGACGGCCAAGGCCTACACCGCGGACCTCGCGGCCGCCGAACTCGCCCGCCGCTACGCAACGGCGGTGCTGGTCGAGTTGGGCGGTGACCTCGCCGTTGCCGGCCACCGCCCGGACGGCTGGCTGATCCAGGTCGCCGAGCGCGAAGGCGCCGACGGCCAGCTCGTGCTGGTGCGCCACGGCGGGCTCACCACGTCGACGACCACGGTGCGCCGGTGGCAGCGTGGCGGTCGCCTCGTCCACCACATCATCGACCCGCGCACGGGCGCCCCCGCCGCCGGACCGTGGCGCACCGCTTCGGTCTTCGCGGCAAGCGCGCTGCGCGCCAACGCCGCGAGCACGGCCGCGATCGTCCTCGGCGACGACGCGCTCGACTGGCTCGACGAGCAGGGCCTGCCCGCCCGCCTCGTTGCCCAGGACGGCGCCGTGCACCGCAGTCCCGGCTGGCCGGCTGCACGGATCACCACCGACGCCACGTCCGCTGCGGGCAGATCATCGTGACCGTCTGGTACATCGCCCGCGGTGCGGGCCTTGCCGCGCTGCTGTTGCTGAGCAGCTCCACCGCGATCGGCGCATTGATGAGTGCACGCGGCCCGTCCGCCCGCAGTGCCGCTAACCGGGTCGTCGTCAGCTACCTGCACCGGGTGACCGCGTCGCTCGGTCTGGGCTCGCTGCTGCTCCACCTGAGCTCGATCCTCATCGACCGCTACGCCCACGTCGGCTGGCAGGCGAGCATCGTCGCATTCACCTCGAGCTACCGAACCACCTGGGTCGGGTTCGGCACGCTCGCGATCTACACCTTCGTGCTGGTCGCCGCGCTGGGCTTCGCCCGCGGCCGGATGGCCGGTTCCGCCGCAGGTGCGAAGGTCTGGCGCTGGGTGCACTCGCTCGCCTACGTCGGGTGGGCAATGGCGATGCTGCATGGTCTCAACTCCGGAACCGACACGTCGCTCGGCTGGGTCCGGCTGCTCTACATCGCGTGCGGCGCCGGAGTCATCGCAGCGGTGTCGATCCGCCTGTCCCGTTTCGGGCGACCCGCCGCCCCGCTTCCCACCCTGGCTCGCGCAGCCCCTCCGATTTCCGCACCTCCGCTTCCAGCCCCTCCGCTTCCAGCCCCTCCGATTCCAGGCGGGCCGATTTCCGAGGCGGTGGCCCGGTGAGTGCTGCACTCGACAGCTATGTCCCTGGCGCCACCTACGACAGCGCTTCGTCGGGTACGTGGTCGATCGGTATCCCGCGCCTGCTGGCCGGTCTGGACCGCCACGCCGTGCTGGACCTGCGTACCCACCTCGCCGTGCACGGCCCGCTGCCCGGAAGCGACCTGCCGAAACTGCTCGGCCTGCTAGAGGCCGCCGGCCTCTGCGGACGCGGCGGTGCCGGGTTCCCCCTGGCCACCAAGATCAGCGCGCTGCACGGCAGCCGGTGCACCGTCGTTGTCAACGGCAGCGAGAGCGAACCGGCCAGCCACAAGGACCGCACCCTGCTGCGGCGCACCCCCCACCTCGTGCTCGACGGCGCGTTGGCGGTGGCCTCGGCGCTCGGCGCCCGCACGGTGCGCGTCGCCGTTCACGACCCGGACGCCGCCGCTGCCCTGCGTGCGGCCGTCGAGGAACGTCCGGACACCCGCCGCGTCCGCGTCGAGACGACCGGCGGGGCGTTCGTCGCCGGGGAGGCGCGCGCGCTGGTCCGCTCCCTGGACGGTGGGCCGGCTCTACCGCCCGGCCGCCAAGAACACCTCACCTCGCGCGGCGTCCTCGTCGCGAACGCGGAGACCTTCGCGCAGACGGCGATGCTGCTGAACCTGGACCGCCGCGGTTTCGCCGACACCGGCACCCGGAGCGAGCCCGGGACGACGCTGCTGAGCATCGGCGGCGCGGCCGGACGTCCCGGCGTCGCCGAGGTGCCGCTGGGCACGCCACTCGGGATCGTGCTGCGCGCAGCCCGAGCCGATGATGCGCCCTACGTCGTCACCGGCGGTTACCACGGCACCTGGTTGCGGCCCTTGCCAGACATTGCGGTCTCGCGCGCCGGATTGGCCGCGTGGGGGGCGACCCTGGGCGCGGGAGTACTGCTCGTGGTCGGCGCCGGCACCTGCGCGCTGGGCGAGCTGACGCGGGTCAGCCGCTGGCTGGCGGCGCAGTCGGCAGGCCAATGCGGGCCGTGCCGCTTCGGCCTGCCGGCACTTGCCGCGGACGTCGCTGCCCTGGCGCAGGGGCACCCGGCTGCGCTCGCCGATGCCGAACGGCATGGCGTCCTCGTCCAGGGACGCGGTGCTTGCAGCCACCCCGACGGCAGCTCGCGTTTCGTCAGTTCCGCGCTCGCCGTGCTGCGCGACGAACTCGACCTGCACCGCAGCGGCGGATGCGGGCGTCCCGTCCTTGGCCAGCTACCTACCGGAGACGACTGACATGCCCGCCGACAACACCCGCGACGTCGCAACGCTAGTCATCGACTGGACCCGCTGCGAGGGCCATGGCCTGTGCGCCGAGCTCGTGCCCGACCGCATCACCCGCGACGAGTGGGGTTACCCGTTGATCCACCGCAGCAGCGTCCGCCCGGCCGATACCAAGGAGATCCGGCGCGTCGTCGCCCTCTGCCCAGCGCTCGCCCTGCGCCTCACCACCCACCCCGACCCATGACCGACCGCGTGGCGCCCGCCACCTCTGGTGATCAAGAGGCCCGAACCGTCGATACCCAACGGTTCGGGCCTGTTGATCACGGAAGGGGGGACGCGCCGGAAGGGCGCGGAGTCCGGAGCTGGTGAAGCGCTAGGACAGGCCGGCGTAGGAGTGCAGGCCGG
The DNA here is from genome assembly GCA_038207565.1 of Mycobacteriales bacterium. GTDB lineage: Bacteria > Actinomycetota > Actinomycetes > Mycobacteriales > Jatrophihabitantaceae > JALZAI01. The sequence continues at coordinate 43,810 of JBBQZQ010000017.1, read as the reverse complement.
ACACGACGATGTTGACGATGAGGAAGTTGAACGTGATCGAGAAGAACCCCGCCAGGTTCACCCACGCAGCGGCGCGGCCCTTCCATCCGGCGGTCGCCCGGGCGTGCAGGTAGCAGGCATAGATGACCCACACGATGAAGGCCCAGGTCTCCTTGGGGTCCCAGCCCCAGTACCGTCCCCAGGCGGCTTCGGCCCAGATCGCGCCGCAGATAACGGCGACGGTGTAGAGCGGGAAGGCGAACGCCACGATGCGGTAGGCGACCTTGTCCAGCGTCTCGGCTGCAGGCAGACGGGCCGCGAGATTGGCCAACGCACCGCTGCGTCCGGGACGCTTGTCGGCGCGCTGCCTGACGAGGAACAGCCCGGTCAGGACGGCGGAGGTCATCAGTGCGCCCTCGGCGATCGACACGAGGGTGACGTGGATGGCCAGCCAGTACGACTGCAGGGCCGGGACGAGCGGCTGCGCCTTGGAGTACAGCACCGTGCCGGCCAGGAACATCATCAGGATCACCGGCAGCAGCACGAACCCGCCGAGATGACGGATCGCCGGCGCCTTCCACAGCACCCCGAGGAACGCCAGCACGCCGACGAGTCCCGCCACGGACGCGAATTCGTACATGTTGCTCCACGGCACGGCGTCGACCGCGGCACCACGGATCGTGATCGACAGGGCGTGCAGCGCGACGCCGAGCACCGTGAGCGCGACGGCGAAGCGCCCGAAGCGGTCGGCCACCCCGGGCTTGGCACGCGGCGAGGGGGCAACCGTCCGGGGCGGACCACCCGCGCCGACCAGCTCGCGGGCGGGAGCGGCGGTGGCCGCGACGCGCCCGCGCCGGCCGAACGCGTATTCGGCGGTGTAGGACACCATCGCCAGCGCATAGACGGCGATGGCGGTCGTGAACACGGTGTCGGAAAGGTGTGCAGCCGATCCGTCGATACCTGCCACCGTCACTCCTTTCCGGTCAGCACGACATCGCGTGCCGGTCGTGAGCTCGACTGCACCTTCTCGAACAGGGCCGCGAATTCGGTGCTGAAATTGCCCGAGTCACTGCGGGCCAATCCGCCGATGGAGACCACGGTAGGCGCAGACTCGGTGCCGTCGCCGCGAGGGGTCATCCGCAGCCACAGGCGACGCCGGCGCACACCGAGCGAGCCCAGCAGGCCGAGCACCATGGCGAGCGCCGACCAGAGCAGGTAGCCCTGCGCTGGGTCGTGCGAGACCTGCATGCTGGCCCACGGCACCCACCCGTCGAAGGTCACCGAGACCCCGTTCGCCAGCGTCTTGGTCTGGCCGATGCGCAAGTTGGCGGCGCCGCTGCGCGTCATTTTCGAGGTGTCCAACGAGTAGACCGATTGCGGCTGCCCGTTGTAGTTGAGGTCACCCAGGTAGATGGCGACCCCGAGGATCGGGTTACGCACCTGCGGCGAGGACGAGGTGAACGTCTGCGCGCTCTGCGGCACCGGGGTCGGGGAGAATGTTGCTGCGACGCCCACGTCCTGCTCGGCGCCCGGCTTGCCCTGCTGCTTGAACGCACCCTCGGACTGCAGCGTGGCAGCGTCCTGCGGCACGAAAGCCTGGGTGTCGTGGCGCAGGGTGCCGTCCGGCATGCGGATCGTGACCTGCGGGGCGAACCCGTGCCCGATCAGATAGACGCGATCTCCGTCCAGCCGCAGCGGGTGGTTGACCGTGATCGTCGCCCGAGTGGGCGTCGCGTCGACGGTGCGGCGGTAGACGACGTCGGCCGCGAATTTCGACGGTTCGCCCGCGTCGGTGTAGTCGGCGGTGAACTTCGACATCTGGTCAAGGCAGAACGGGGCGGGCGCGATCTTGCCCTCGGCTGCGAAGCGGCCGGGCTTCCACGAGTCGTACTGGGACACCACATTGCAGAATCCCTGGCCCTCGCCCTGGATCACGATTCGCGAGCCCTGGTAGCTGTAGAGCCGACCGACCGCGATCAGCAGCAGTGATACCAGCAGCGCCACATGAAAGATCAGGTTGCCGGTCTCGCGGCTGTAGCCCTTCTCCGCCGACAGTGTCACCGCGCCGGTTTCGTCCTCGCGCTGAACCACCCGCCACCGCCGCCCGAGCACGGTCCGCGCGGCCTCGGCGAACGAGGCCGGCTCGTCGGAGGTCTCGAAGTAACCGGACTCGGGCAACCGGTAGAGGTTACGGGGGGCGGGCAGCGGCTTGCGGGCTACCGCGCGCGCGTGCACCCTGATGCGCGGGATCAGGCAGCCGACCAGCGACAGGAACAACAGCAGGTAGATCGCGGCGAACCAGACCGAGCCGAACACGTCGAAGGCGCCGACGCGGTCCAGCAGCCGACCCCAGCCACCGTGCGTGGCGAGGTAGCCGTCGGTCTTGTCCGGGTTGAGCGGACGCTGCGGCAGCAACGATCCCGGGACGGCCGCGACGGCCAGCAGGAACAGCAGGATCAGCGCCGTGCGCATGCTGGTCAACCGTCGCCACGCCTGACGCACCGGTCGCCACGCAGCGGTCACCAGGGTCATACCTCGAAGCCCGACGCCGGGCCGAAACGGTTGCGCAGGGCGTCCATCCAGTGATTCCACTCGCCGGTCACGAGCAGTACGCCGATGGCGATGAGCAGGACGCCCCCGACCGCGCTCACTGCCCGCCGGTGTCGGCGGACGAACCCGAGCGCCCGAGACACCCAGCCGAAGCCGAGCGCGACCAGGACGAACGGGAGCCCGAGTCCCACGCAGTAACACGCCATCAGGAACGCGCCACGTGCCGCGGTGGCCTGCACGTAGGACATCGAGTAGACCGCGCCGAAAGTCGGGGTCAGGCACGGCGCCCAGGCCAGGCCGAACGTGGCGCCCAGCACGGGCGCACCGACCAGCCCGGCGCGGGGCAGCCGATGCGACTTGAACTCACGCTGCAACATCCCGATCCCGCCCAGGAACACGATGCCGAGCAGGATTGTCACAACTCCGAGCACGCGTTGGATGAGCAGTGTGTGCGAGCGGATCGTCGCCCCCAGCGCACCGAACACGGCGCCCTGGATCACAAAGATCACGGTGAAGCCGAGGACGAAAAGCACAGCTCCCGCGGCCATCCGGCGTTGGCTCGGTGTGCCTTCGTCGCCGCTGAGCCCGGCGACGTAGGAGAGGTAACCCGGTACGAGCGGGAGCACGCACGGCGACAGGAATCCGATCAGTCCGACCAGCGCGGCCACCCCCGCCGCAACGAGGAGCGGGCCGCTGGTCACGGTGTCGGTGAAACCTCCCGCGGCGAGCGGTGGCATCAGGTCTGCTCCGCGAGCAGGTTGTCGATGACCGGCTCGATGTCCTTAGGCGAGAGGGCAACCTGGTACACCGCCGCGACCTTGCCCTGCTTGTCGATGACCACGGTGAAGGGCAGGGCCTGCGCCGGGAGGTTGCCCAGGCGCACGGCGGTCTCGCCCTGTTCGTCGAAGACGATGGGGTAACTGATGTGGTGGTCGCGAACGAACGCCCGCGGCTGGTCGCGGCCGAACTCCTTGGTGTCGATGCCGACGAAGGCGACGCCCTTGCTCTTATACGCCCGGTAGACGAGGTCGAACTGCGGTGTCTCGATGACACACGGCGCGCACCACGTTGCCCAGAAGTTGATGACGACGACCTTGCCCCTGGTCACGGCGGAGTGGTACGTGCCGCCGTCGAGCAGGTCACCGTCGAAGTTCGCCGCGGCCTCGCGGTCGGCGGGCGTGATCACGCTGCCCTTGGCGGTCCCGCTCACGAACCGGAAGTTGCCGCTGCCCTGGTCGACCGCATTCTTGCCGGTGCAACCGGCGAGCACTAGCACCGCTGGGGTCAGCCAGGCGAGCACAGCGGCGGCACGACGGCGCGTGTTCATCGCGGTCCAGTGTGCGTTATGAAAATGTGCGCGACGACACCGCCTCGGCGAGCTGTGATCAGGCTCCCGCTCCGCGCCCACTGGGCAGTCCGCCGGTCGGCTCGGTATAGCCCACCTCGACCACGACGTCCCCGTCGAAGGTGAATGAGGTGACCGAACCGAGGCCGCAGTGACGCCGCCGCGGGTCGTGGAACAGCCGTAGTCCCTCGGCCCGCCGGCGCGCCGTCACGATGGGCAGCTGGTGGCTGACACATACCGCTTCGCGTCCGGTGCCCTCGACCTTGTCACGCGCCGATTCGGCGGCGGCGAGCACCCTCTCGGCGATCTGCTCGTAGGGCTCACCCCAGCTCGGGCGCACCGGGTTGCGGAAGTACCGCCAGTCGCGCGGATTGCTCAGCAGGCCCTTCCCGCCGGCGACCGCGCGTCCCTCCAGGGCGTTGCCTGCCTCGATCAAGCGCTGGTCAGTGGCTACCTGCAGGCCGGTCAGTCCGGCCAGCGTTGCCGCCGTCTCCTGCGCTCGCTCGAGCGGTGACGCGACCAGGTAGCCGATATCGCGCTGGGCGAGGAATTGCGCCGCGGCGACGGCCTGGGCCTTGCCGAGGTCGGACAAGTGGTAGCCCGGCAACCGTCCGTAGAGAATCCGGTGCGGGTTGTCGACCTCGCCGTGCCGCAGCAGATGCACCGTCACCACGGCGCCATCCTCGCAGCACGGCGAGCGCGGCTGCCACCCGCAGGTCGTCACCGGCTGGCGACGCCTGCGCGGACGCGCTCGCCGGCCGGGCCAGGCCGGACATCGCACGACGCAACATCGGTCACACCGTGACCTGAACAACGCATGGTCTCCGCGTACCGCGTACCGCGCAGCGCGGGCCGCTACCGTTCGCGCATGGCAGTCGAACTGGACCTCACCGACCTGCTGCGCCGCGAGTCCGCCCGCTTCCACGAGGTGCTGGCCGACGCCGATCCGGCCGCCCGCGTGCCGTCGTGTCCGGACTGGACGGCGGCCGATCTGGGTTGGCACCTGGCCGAGGTGCAGCTGTTCTGGGGTGCGATCGTCCGTGACCGCATGGACGATCCGGGCGCGGCGGACAAGCAGGTTCCGCAACGGCCGCAGGACTACCGCGCATTGCTCGAGCTGTGCTCGGCAGCCAGTGCCGGGCTGCTGGATGCCCTCTCTGCCGCCGCCGACGACGAGCGGGTGTGGACGTGGTTCGACGCGGACCAGAGCGTGCGCTTCGTCCGGCGCCGCCAGGTGCACGAGGCCCTGATCCACCGCCTCGACGCCGAGCTCAGCACGGGCACCGTCACCCCCATCGACGCACAGGTGGCGACCGACGGGGTGCAGGAGGTGCTCGACTGGATGTACAGCGGTGTCCCGGGCTGGGCGATACCCGGAGCCGGTGCCGGGCCGGTGGGCCGCATCGCCACGACCGACACCGGCGCGTCCTGGCTGGTCCGGCTCGGCAGCTTCAGTGGCACGAGTCCGAACAGCGGCAACACCTACACCGACGAGCCCACCCTCACGCTGCTCGACGGCGGCGACCCGACTTTCACGGTCGAGGGACCGGCCGCTGACCTCGACGTGTGGTTGTGGAACCGTCCGCCCACCACGCCTATCGCGCTCGGGGGCGACTACGCCGCGTTCGAGGCGCTGATCAGGTCGGGCGTGCAGTAGCCGCCGCACGAGCCGCCACCGGCAAAGCAGCAGCGATGCGATCCATGGCCACCTCGTCCATGGCCGCATTGACGAACCACGCCTCGTACGCACTCGGCGGCAGGTAGACCCCGGCGTCGAGCATGGCGTGGAAGAACGCCTTGTACCGCCAGGTCTCCGCGGCCTGCGCACCGGCGAAGTCGATCACCGGGTCGGCGGTGAAGAACACCGAGAACATGTTGCCTGCATATTGCAGTTGGTGCGCCACGCCCGCCTCGGTCAGCGCGGACGACGCCAGCGCCCCGATCACCTCGGCGTTCACGTCGAGCGCGGCATACACGCCCGGTCCGGCCGCCCGCAGGCTGGCGAGCCCGGCAGCGACGGCGACCGGGTTCCCCGACAGCGTCCCCGCCTGGTAGACGGGCCCGGACGGCGCGAGGCGCGACATCAGGTCCGTCCGTCCACCGAACGCCGCCGCCGGCAGCCCGCCGCTCATGACCTTGCCGAAGGTGAACAGGTCGGCGTCGACCGGATCGAGTCCGTACCAGCCCGAGGCGGAGACCCGGAAGCCGGTCATCACCTCGTCCATGATCAACAACGCGCCGTGGCGCGCGGTGACAGCCCGCAACCCGGCGTTGAAGCCCGGCAGGGGCGCAACCGCACCCATGTTGCCCGCGGCCGCCTCGGTGATCACGGCTGCGATCTCGTCCCCGAACTCGGCGAAGCACTCCTCCACCGCACCGAGGTCGTTGTAGGGCAGCACGATCGTCTCGGCGGTCTGCGCGCCGGTGACTCCAGGGGTGTCGGGCAGGCCGAAGGTCACCACGCCAGACCCTGCCGCGGCGAGCAGCGAGTCGACGTGACCGTGGTAGCAACCAGCGAACTTGACCACCCGCTGCCGCCCGGTCGCCCCGCGCGCCAGCCGGATCGCCGACATCGTCGCCTCGGTGCCCGAGTTCACCAAGCGCACCTGTTCGACCGGTGCCACGCGCGACACGATCTCCTCGGCCAGCTCGGTCTCACCGCGGGTGGGCGTTCCGAACGAGAGGCCGCGGACAGCGGTCTCGCGGACGGCCTCCACCACTGCGGGGTGCGCGTGCCCCAGAATCATCGGCCCCCAGGACGAGACCAGGTCGACGTATTCGATCCCGTCCGCGTCGGTCAGGTACGGGCCCCACCCGCTGACCATGAACCGAGGCGTCCCGCCCACCGCACGGAAGGCGCGCACCGGCGAGTTCACCCCGCCCGGTATGACGCGCTGGGCACGCTCGAACAACTCTGCGGACACCGGCGTAGCCGGCGCCTCGGCAGCGGACACCTGGGTAGCTGAACCGTTAGCGGAACCGGTGGCTGAACCGGACACGGGGGTATCGGACACGCGTCCAGTCTTTCAGCCATCGGTCCGACCCACGTTGACGGCCACGGCTCGCGGCGGGCAGGCGTACGGCAGGATCGCTGCCATGGACATCAGCGGCAGTGTGGCAGTGGTGACCGGAGGCGCCTCGGGCCTCGGACTGGCGACAGCGACCAGGCTGGCAAAAGCCGGCGCGACAGCCGTCCTTCTCGATCTGCCATCAGTTCACGGCGCCGAGCGGGCGGCCCGGATCGGTGCCACGTTCGCGTCGGCGGACGTCACAAGTGAGGCTGAGGTCGCCGCCGCGCTCGACCACGCCGGCGGGCTCGGGCCGATCCGCGTGGTCGTGAACTGCGCGGGCATCGGCACGCCCGGCCGGGTGATCGGCAAGGACGGCGTGTTGCCGCTCGACTCGTTCGCCAGGGTCGTCTCGGTCAACCTGATCGGGACGTTCAACGTGCTGCGGCTCGGCGCCGAACGGATCCTCGCCAATGACCCGATCGACGGCGAGCGCGGCGTCATCGTCAACACCGCCTCCGCGGCGGCTTTCGACGGCCAGATCGGCCAGGCCGCCTACGCCGCGTCCAAAGGTGGCGTCGTCGCCATGACGCTGCCGATTGCGCGAGACCTGGCCGACAAGTTGATCCGCGTCATGACGATCGCACCGGGCCTGTTCCGGACACCGATGCTCGACGGCCTGCCGCAGGATGCGATCGACTCGCTCGGCAGCCAGGTTCCGCACCCGAACCGGCTGGGCGAGCCCGACGAATATGCCGCGCTCGTCGAACACATCGTCGCCAACCCCATGCTCAACGGCGAGGTGATCCGGTTGGACGGCGCCATCCGGATGGCCCCGCGCTGACGTCGATGACCATGGTGCATCTGCGGGTCGTGTGCCCGCAGCAACTCGTGGACCAGGCGGTCGACCTGCTCGGCCAGCGTCGCGGGGTGGTCGCGGTCACCGTGTCGGGGGAGTCGTCGGACGGCGGCATCGTGACCGCCGACCTCGCTCGCGAGTGCGCGGACGACGTGCTCACCGACCTGCGCGAGCTTGGCGTCACCCGCGAGGGGATGATCACCCTCGAGCCCCTCGACACCGCGGTGGGTGGGCTGGCGGACAAGGCCGAGCGTGACGCCCCAGGCGAAGGTGCGGACGCGGTGGTCTGGGACGAGCTTGCCGAGCGGACCGGCGAGGATTCCACGCTTACGTCGACGTTCGCCGCCTTCATGGTGCTGGCGATCCTATTGGCCGCGATCGGCGTCGTAACCGATTCGCAGATCACGATCGTCGGCGCGATGGTCGTCGGTCCAGAGTTCGGACCGCTCGCCAGTCTTGCCGTCGGTCTCCTCCGTCACCGCGCCGGCGTCGTCCGGCAGGCTGCGATCGCGCTGCTGGCCGGCTTCACGCTGGCCATCGTGGTGTGCGCCCTGCTGACCGCGCTGGGCCGCCTCACCGGCCTCGTGTCGCCGTCCGACCTCGCCGGGCACCGCGCGACCGAGTTCATCTACCACCCCGGTTGGTTCTCGGTGATCACCGCGCTCGTGGCCGGGACGGCGGGAATGCTCTCGCTGACCTCTTCCAAGTCGGCGGCACTCGTGGGGGTCTTCATCTCCGTAACCACCATTCCGGCGGCAGGCAACGCCGCCGTGGCGGGAGTCCTGGGCAAGTGGCACGAGACCTGGCAATCGCTGTTGCAGTTGGGCATCAACCTGGTCGGCATCGTCGTCGCCGCGGTGCTGACGTTGGCGATCAGGGGCGCGACGGCACCGACTACCCGAGCTCGCGGCGCATGACTATGCGCCTGCCCGTCTCCTCGAGACCGGCCGGGCGTTCAGGCTGAGACGAGTTGCGCGAACTGCGCAGCCCAGTAGGTCAGCACGATCGACGCCCCGGCGCGCTTGATCGACGTCAAGGTCTCCAGAATGACCCGCTCGCGCTCCAGCCAGCCCCGCTCGGCCGCCGCCTCGACCATCGCGTACTCGCCGCTGATCTGGTACGCCGCAACCGGCACCGGACTGACGTCGGCGACCGCGCGCAGGATGTCGAGGTAGGGCAGCGCGGGCTTGACCATGACGAGGTCCGCACCCTCGGCAATATCCAATGCGACCTCGGCCAGCGCCTCCGCGACGGTGCGCGCGTTGTCCTGCTGGTAGGACTTGCGATCGCCGGTCAGGCTCGAATTCACCGCCTCGCGGAACGGGCCGTAGAAGCCGGACGCGTACTTCGGGGCATATCCCAGGATCCCGGTATCGGTGTGCCCAGCCTGGTCGAGCGCGGCACGCACGGCGCCGACCTGGCCGTCCATCATCCCGCTCGTGCCGAGCAGGTGGGCGCCGGCTTCAGCCTGGGCCAGCCCCACCGAGGCGTAGCGGTGCAACGTCGCATCGTTGTCGACGGACCCGTCGTCGGCCAGGACCCCGCAGTGGCCGTGGTCGGTGAATTCGTCCAGGCACAGGTCGGACATGAGCACTGTGTCGTCGCCGAGTTCGGCGTGCAAGCGCGCAAGGGCGACGTTGAGAACGCCGCCCGGGTCGTCGGCACCGGTCCCGGCCGCGTCCTTGCGCTCCGGGATGCCGAAGATCATCAAACCGCCGACGCCCGCCTCGGTCGCCTCGACCGCAGCCTTCACCAGCGACTCCTGGGTGTGCTGGACGACGCCGGGCATCGATGCGATCGGCACCGGTTCGGAGATCGCCTCGCGCACGAACATCGGCAGGACGAGATCGGCCGGGCGGACGACGACGTCCTGCACCAGCCGCCGCAACGCGGGGGTGCGGCGCAGTCGCCGTGGGCGCGAGATCGGGAAGGCAGGCAGGTCCGGGATGCTCACGATTCCAGGCTAACGCGCTGCGGCGAGCCATTCGGTCGCGTTCAACGCGGCGTCGAGTCGGTTGCCGCGCGATCGTGCCCCGACCGCGCACCGGCGGGCCAGCGCAGGCCGCGGGCCAACGCGGGCCGCGGGCCAACGCGGGCCAACGGGCCAACGCGGGCCGCGGGCCAACGGGTCAGTGCGACACGCGTCGGGGCGTGGCGCGCGGCGCCTTCTTGACCACGGCAGCAGTCGCCTTCTCGCGCTCGTCGACCCTCTTGGCGGCGGCGTGCGCGGCGAGCGCATCGACCAGCGCCGCAGCGGTGGCGACCTCCGGTTCGACGTCGACGCGCAGGCCGAATTCGCGCGCCGTCGCCGCGGTCTGCGGACCGATGCACGCCACGATGGTCCGGGCGTGCGGCTTGCCGGCGATGCCGACGAGGTTGCGCACCGTGGACGAGGATGTGAAGCACACGGCCTGGAAGCCGCCGGACTTGATGGCGTCGCGGATCTCCGCAGCCGGCGGAGCCGCACGGACCGTGCGGTAGGCCGTCACGTCGTCGATCTCCCAGCCCATCTCGCGCAGGCCTGCGGCGAGCGTCTCGGTCGCGATGTCCGCACGGGGAAGCAGCACCCGGTTGATCGGGTCCAGCACGTCGTCGTAGGGCGGGAAGTCGGCAAGCAGGCCCTCCGAGGACTGCTCGCCCGAGGGCAGCAGCTCCGGCGTGATCCCGAACGCGCGCACGGCATCGGCCGTTGCCTCACCCACGCAGGCGATCTTCACACCGGCGAAGGCGCGGGCGTCCAAACCGAAGTCCTCGAACTTCTCGCGGACGGCACGCACCGCGTTCGTGGAGGTGAAGACGATCCACTCGTAGCGGCCGGTCACCAGACCCTTGATCGCGCGCTCCATCTGGGTGGGTGTGCGCGGCGGCTCGACTGCGATGGTCGGCACCTCGACCGGTACGGCGCCGTACCCGCGCAGGCGGTCGCTCATCGCTCCGGCCTGCTCCTTCGTGCGGGGCACGAGCGCTTTCCAGCCGTAGAGCGGGCGCGACTCCCACCACGACAGCTTCTCGCGCTGCGCGGCGGCCTTGCCTACCGTCACGACCAGCGGACCGGCCATGCCGACCGCTGCGAGCTCGAGCTCGCTCAACGTGCCGCCGACCGTCTGCTGAGCGGTCGTGGTGGCTGCGCACGAGACGGTGACCGGGGTGTCCGGCTTGAGGCCGTGGGCCACCAACTGGTCGCCGAGTGCGGTGACGGCGGCGGCAGCGACAGTCAGCACGAGGGTCCCCGGGGCGGAGGCGAGAGCCTCGACATCGGTGTCCTCGACGATGTCGGCCGCGGTGTACACCGCGCCGTACGGCACGCCTGCATAGGCAGCGGCGCCCGCCCCGGTGGGCACGCCGGGGACGATCTCGAACGGCACAGCCGTCTTGGCGACGGCCAAGGCCTCTCTCGCAGCGCAGTCGTCGGACAGGACGTCGCCGGCCACGAGCCGCGCGACGGTCATCCCGTTGCGCGCCTCGGCCAGTAGCGTCTTGACGTTCTCGCCGGAAGCCGGGTCGGCCTTGCGCACCTCACCGCCGGCCAGCCCGACGATCGCCGGGCTGACCGAATCGTCCACGATGACGATGTCGGCCGAACGGAGTGCGTCGGCGGCGCGCACGGTGAGCAGGCCCGGGTCGCCCGGGCCGGCGCCGATGAACACGACGTGGCCGACGGCCTTGCGAACTCGGGTCATGTGGAACTCCCCATCAATTGATCTGCACCGTCGGCGAGCAGTTCGGCGGCAAGCCGCCGACCCACCCCGTCGGCATCGGTTGTCACGCCGGTGACCGAGAGCCTGACGGCGTCACTGCCGTCGAGCGCGGTCACCGAACCGCGAAGGAACACTTCGGTGCCGTCGTCGCCGTCGGTGCTGGAACCCAGCTCACCGTCGACGATCTCGGCCAGGGCGCCGACCGGCGCCGAGCAGCCCGCTTCGAGCGCCGCGAGCAGGGCACGTTCGGCAGCGACTGCTGCGCGCGTGTCCGGATGATCCAGCGCGCCCAGGATCGCCAGCGCTGACTCGTCGTCGGCGCGGCACTCGACGGCCAGCGCGCCCTGAGCCGGTGCCGGCAGCATCTGAATCGGGTCCAGTACCTCGCTGACCTCGCCCGCGCGACCGAGCCGGCGCAGGCCTGAGTAGGCCAGCACCACCGCGTCCAGGTCGCCGGAGTGCACCCGTCCGAGCCGGGTGTCGACGTTGCCCCTGATCGCGACCACATCGAGCCCGAGCCCGAGCGCGCGCAGCTGCGCGGCGCGGCGCGGCGAGCCGGTGCCCACCGTCGACCCGCTGGGCAGCTCGCCGAGCGTGAGCCCGTCGCGGGCCACCAGCGCATCGCGCGGATCCTCGCGCACCGGGACGGCGGCGATCGCGATCCGACCCTCGGGCGCGGTCGGCAGGTCTTTGTAGGAATGCACGGCGACATCGATGTGCCCGCTCAGCAAAGCGGCACGCAGGGCGGACACGAACACGCCCGTCCCGCCGATCTGCGCGAGCGGGGCGGCCGACCGGTCCCCCTCGGTCGAGATGGGGACGATCTCGACGGCGGTGTCGAGCGACGCCGTGACCCATCCGGTCTGGACGCGTGCCAGCGCGCTGGCGCGGGTGCCGACCCGGAGGGTGCGGGTGGCGGTCATTGCGGCCCCGGATTCTGCCGGACGGCCGCCACGGACTCGACGGTCGCCGGATCGAGGTCGAACAGCTCTCGCAGGGCAGTGGCGTACTGGTCGCCGCCGGGCGTGGCTGCGAGCTCCTTTACTCGGACGGTCGGGGCGTGCATCAGCTTCTCCACTGCCCGGCGCACCGCGTCACTCACCTCGCGCCGGGTCTGATCGTCGATGCTCGGAAGCCGTCCGAACAGCCGCGCGAGCTCGGATTCCACGACCTGCTCGGCCCGTGCGCGCAGCGCGGTGACCGTGGGCGCGACGGCCAGCTGCTGCTGCTGCGCGAGGTGCAGGCCGAGCTCGGCGGCGACGATCGCCGTCGCGGCGCGGACGTCCTCGTCGCTCACCACTGCGCCGCGCTCGCGCAACGCGTCGATGCCGACGTAGACGACATCGTCGAGGCCGCCGACAGCCGGGTCGACATCGCGCGGCAGGGCGATGTCGAGCACGGCCAGGGGACGCCCGCCGCGGGGACCGACCGCATCGACCTCGATCACCAGACCGGTCGATCCGGTGGAGGAGATGAGCAGATCGGCGTCGGTGATCGCGGCGGGCACCTCGTCGAGGGGCAGAGCGCGAGCGCTGAGCGTCCCGGCAACCCGCTGTGCCCGGTCGAGCGTGCGGTTGGCGACGGTGATGTCAGTGACCCCCCGACGGCGCAGGCTCGCACCGGCGAGAGCACCCATGGACCCAGCCCCGACGATCAGTGCGCGTTTGCCGGGTAACGGCCCAAGCACCTCGGCAGCACGATCGAGGGCGACGGACACCATCGAGGCGCCGGCCCGGTCGATCCCGGTGTCGCTGTGCACCCGTTTGCCGACGCGCAACGCGCTCTGGGTAACGTCGTGCAACACGGTGCCGACGGAGCCGATCTCGGTTCCGAGCGCGTAGGCAGCGCGCAGCTGGCCCAGGATCTGCGACTCGCCGATCACCATCGAATCAAGGCCCGAGGCGACGGAGAACATGTGCTCGACGGCGGCCTCGGCGAAGTGGACGTAGAGGTGATCCGCGAGATCGGGCACCGGCAAGCCGGCATGGCGCGCGAGCACCGTCGTCACCTCGGCCACCGCAGGGTGGAAGCGCACGACGTCGGCGTATACCTCGACTCGGTTGCAGGTGGACAGCAGCAGCACCTCGCTGATGCAGTCGGAGCGGTGCAGCTCGTCCAGCGTCTTGCTCAGCTCGTCGACCGGCACGACGGCGCGTTCGAGCAGCGCAACCGGCGCGGTCTGGTGGGACAGGCCCACGACCAGGATGCTCATGCTTGCGCCACCCCCGGCAGGAGGGCTGCGGCTTTGCGCGTCTCGTGGAAGGACAGGATCTGAAGTTCAGCTGCCAGATCGACTTTGCGCAGGTGCACGTTCCTGGGGACGTTCAGCACGACCGGAGCGAAGTTCAGGATGCTGCTGACCCCGGCGGCGACCAGGCTGTCGGCCACCTTCTGTGCCACCGCTGCCGGGGTGGCCAGCACGGCGATCGAAATCCGCTGTTCGGCGACGATCACCGCGAGATCGGCGATGTCACGAACGACCAGGCCGCGGATCGTGGTGCCGATCCGGGCCGGGTCGGCGTCGACGAGGGCGGCGATACGGAAGCCGCGAGAGGCGAAACCGGCGTAACCGGCGAGCGCCTGACCGAGATTGCCGACGCCGATCAGCGCGACGCAGCGGTGCACTGTGACGCCGAGATTGCGGGCGATCTCCTCGGTCAACGTCGTCACGTGATACCCGACGCCGCGGATGCCGTACGAGCCGAGGTAGGAGAGGTCCTTGCGCAGCTTGGCCGAGTTCACCCCGGCCGCGTCGGCCAGTTCCTCCGAGGAAACAGTGGTGACCGCGCGTTCACCGAGCGAACCGAGCACGCGCAGGTAGGTGGCCAGTCGCGCGACGGTGGCGTCGGGGACGTGGGACTCCCCCCCGCGATCGTGGCGGGCGGATACGGGTACGCCGGTCACGCGGGACGCGTTGCGCTCGGCGGACATCGACACCTCTGTCGGAAAAGCGGTCGGGATGATCAGCTGTGGCGGACGCCGCCTGTAGTACGGATCCAGCGGGCTGCACACCGCTCGCGAGCCGGATCTCTGGATCGCCGGAGCCGTGTGGTAGGAACGCTGCTTCCTGGGCCAACGTTACGCGGCTCGTGAATCTTTCCCAAATCGCAACTGCCGTGCTATGGCCCCGTTCAGCGCCGAACGGGCTTGGCGATGGCCTTGCGAAAGCGCGGTTCCTCCACGCGCAAGTACCCGTGCTCACGCCCGTCGATCAGAATGACGGGAACCCGGTCGGAGTACTCGTCTCGCCGAGCGGGGTCGGCATCGACGTCCAGTTCGCCGTAGTCGAAGCCGAGTTCGGTGGCGAGCGGGCGCAGTAGCTGCTCGGCGTCCTGGCACAGATGACAGTCGGCGCGGCTGATCAGGGTGACCGTGTGCCGGGCCGCATCCCGGTCGCCGCGCGGCGCGAATCCTCGGTAGCCCTTCACATTCCTCCGCGACGATGTGGTCATTGACCTGATCTGCGCCTACCGCACATCCCGAAAATCCTGTACATCCTGCCCAGCATTTCGGTCGGATCGTTCTCGATCGGTTCCCTCACTCATGTTACGGCGAAGCGGGACGGCGGGTAGCGTTAGCGCAGCTTTCCGGGCGACTGCCCGTTGCGCCCCCGCCGAAAGGACGCCATGCCGAGCGTCGCCGAGCCTGGCTCCGGGTTCCCCGGACCTGCCTGCGGTGTGCGCGCGCTGGCGCGCCTGGTCCGGGCCGAACTCGACAGTCTCGCCGGCGCGGCGTCCCGCCTGGCGACCCCAGCTGCGCTGGCCGGCGCTCAGGTGGTCAATTCCGTCGAGGCGTCCGGGTCCCGCCGTCGGCCGAGCCCCGGTATCCGGGCGCTGGCGCGTCCTGCATCGGTGTCTCGGAGCGCCGACTCGACGGCCGGCGCGCAACCGCTGGACGGCGCCCAGCCGATGGACGGCGCCCAGCCGATGGACGGCGAGCATGCCGAGAGCTGGGAGCTCGTGCGCCGGGCCCAATCGGGCGACGGCGAGGCCTTCGGGCTGCTCTACGACCGCTATGTCGACACGGTGTACCGCTTCGTCTATTACCGGGTGAACGATCGCGCGCTCGCTGAGGACTACACCAGTGAGACGTTCCTGCGCGCGCTCAGACGCATCGCGACGATCAGCTACCAGGGGCGCGACATCAGCGCCTGGTTCGTCACCATCGCTCGCAACATCGTCCTCGATCACGTGAAGTCGGCTCGGCACCGCCTCGAGTTCCCGACCGCCGACGCCATCGAGGGGCGCGACCACGCCCCCAGCACCGAGGCGACGGTGTTGCAGTCGCTCACCGCCGAGCACCTGATGACCGCAGTGGACCAGCTCGGCGACGAACAGCGTGAATGCGTGCTGCTGCGCTTCATCCAGGGTTTCTCGGTGAGCGAGACCGCCGCGGCGATGGGCAAGAACGACGGTGCGGTGAAGGCGCTGCAGCACCGAGCGATTCGCAAACTCGCAGATCTGATCGACGGAAGCCTCTGATGACCACAGCCGTGCTGACGAACTCGCTCACGATCGAGGCTGCGGGCGTCAGTATCCCCGGGGGCCCAAGCTCGTTGACTTTGGTGGACGCGTCGTCGGTCCCGATCCGCTCGTTCGCAGACCTGGGTTCAACGTCGCACCATCCGGGTCAATCGTTGTGGGGAGAGGGGTGGCGTCGATCATGGCCGCGCACCGGGTACCCCTCGTGAACATCAGGCGCAGCTCGCGCGATCCGATGCAATCGCGCGACCCCAGGATCCGCGAACTGGTGGGCGCGCTGGCGACCCTCGACGCGGCGCCGCCCATGCGCGCGCAGTTCCGCTCGGAGCTGCGCGCACAGCTCGTGGCCGTCGCGCCCAACATCGTCACCGATCCGTCGCAACCGAGCGAAGCCGAGCCTGCGCTGGCAGCCGGGAGGGGCCGCCGTCTCCTCACGCACCTCCCCCGCTTCCAGTTGCGCCGTCCGCTCGCCATCCTCACCGCCAGCGTCGTGGTGTTGGCGCTCCTGCTCGGCGGCGCCTTCTGGATCAGCCAGCGGGCATTGCCCGGCGACGCCCTCTACGGGCTCAAGCGGGTGAGCGAGAACTTCCACGAAGCGGTGACCGGCGGCGGCGCCGAGAAGGGCAAGCTGCTGCTGTCCTACGCCGCGACCCGCTACGACGAGGTGAGCCACCTCATCCCGAAGTCCGGCGCAACGGGGGCCGGCGTGCAGGCCGATAGCGGCGGCATCGACAGCCATACCGCCTCCCTGATCGGCTCGACGCTCCGTTCCGCCGATGGCGACATCTACAAGGGCATGCAGACCCTAGGCAGGCAGGCCGAGCAGGACCAGTCCGGGGACGTGCTGCAGGCGGTCATCGCCTGGTATCCCGTCCCGCACGACAAGCTGGCAGCCGTTGTCGACCGCATTCCGGCCAGTTCAGTGCGAAACAACGCAGCGGCCTCACTGGCGCTGCTCGAGGACGCCGCGAAGCGGGCGGAGGCGCTCGCCGCCCTGGGCGACTGCGCCTGCCTGGCCGGTGCTGCTACCGACCGCCTGGGTCCGGTGCCGTGCACCAATTGCGCTGCGGCGCCCACGACAACCACATCCGCCTCGAACACCGCGTCACCCTCGACCTCCGGGCTCGGATCGTCGGGCGCCGGGTCGACGTCGGGCACCCCGAGCGGGACGGTATCGGGAGTCAGCCTGTCGGGGTCGGGCAGCGTCGCGCCCATTGTCCCCGTGGAGTCGACCGGCGCCACCCCCTCGGACGGCGCGACGCCGTCAGACGGTGGGGCGCAGCCAGGTGACGGATCGCAATCTGGGCCGAGCCCGACCGCGTCGGCGTCGGTGTCGCAGGAGCCGGTCCCACTCCCGTCGGTGCCGATTCCGTCACTGCCGGTTGTCTCCGTGCCCGTATCGAGCCCGCTCCCGACCGATCCGACACTGTCGGGCGAGCCGACCCTGCCCGGCGATTCCACCAGTGCGGACCCGCCGTTGTCGACCTGCTCGACCGAGGTGGGGTCCGGCGGGTCCTGCGACGGCTCCGACGGGCCGTGACCCACCCGCCGCCGCCATGGTGAGGCGTCGCCTGCACTGCTCCCTGCCCTGACAGCTCGATACCCTGACGCCGATGACGCGAGCGCAGCCGCCCGGTGACCTGCGGCGGGAGGGTTTGCAGCACCCCCCCGCCGGTGCGGAACCTCTGGACGCCGCCGCCTTCTTCGACGTCGACAACACGATGATGATGGGGGCGTCGATCTTTCACTTCGCGAAGGGTCTGGCTGCGCGCGACTTCTTCTCCTGGCGCGATCTGGCGAACTTCTCGGTCAAGCAGCTACGCATGCGGGTGCGCGGCGAGACGCACGGCGACCTGACGACCACCCGTGAATCGGCCCTCGCCTTCGTCGCCGGCAAGAAGGTCGACGACATCGTCTCGCTGGGCGAACAAATCTACGACGAGGAGATGTCGGACCGGATCTGGCCGGGCACGTACGCGTTCGCCCGTGCCCATCTGGACGCCGGACAGCGTGTCTGGCTGGTCACGGCGACTCCCGTCGAGCTCGCGACGATCATCGCGCAGCGCCTCGAGCTCACCGGCGCACTCGGCACGATTGCCGAATCCGAGGCAGGGTTTTACACGGGACGGCTGGTGGGCGAGGTACTGCACGGCGAGGCCAAGGCGCGCGCGGTCCTGGAGCTGGCGCAGCGCGAAGGCCTGGACCTCTCGCGCTGCACCGCCTACTCCGACTCGATCAACGACATGCCGCTGTTGTCGGCGGTGGGGCGCGCTGTGGCGATCAATCCCGACTCGGCGTTGCGCGCGGAGGCCAAGCGGCGCAACTGGCAGATCCGCGATTTCCGCACCGGCCGTAGGGCGGCGATCATCGGCGTCCCCACCGCGGTCGGTCTCGGCGCGGTGGGCGCGACGGTGGCAGGGGTCGTGGTGCAGCGGGCCCGGCGGGTGGCCGCGCAGCAACGGGCTGCGGAGGAGGCTGCGCTGGCCGCGCTGCTGGCGCGCCGGTCCCGATGGGTTAATCCGCCGCGGTGGGTGCGCTTCAGTGCCAGACGGAGCGACGCTGCACCAGCAGCCGGTAGAGCGTGGTCTGGATTGTTTCCCGCACGCGGTCACTGAGCTCGAACACGGCCACCTTGTCGTCGGCATTCTGGCCGTGGGGCAGCACCGGCGTGCCGAATTCGAGGTGCCACTTGGAGGGCAACGGGACGAGCCCGAGCGGGCCCAGCCACGGGAACGTCGGCGTCAGCGGGAAGTAGGGCAGGTTCAACACGCGGGCCAGGGCCTTGACGTTGCCCAGCACCGGATGGATCTCCTCCGAGCCCACGATGGACACCGGGATGATCGGGACGCCCGCGCTGATCGCCGCCCGCGCGAATCCGCCGCGGCCGAAGCGTTGCAGCTGGTACCGATTGCGGTAGGGCTTGCCGATCCCGTCGAAGCCCTCGGGCCACACGCCGACCAACTCGCCGGCGCGCAGCAGGCGCTCGGCGTCCTCGTGGCACGCCAGGGTCGCGCCGCTACGGCGGGCCACCGTCCCGAAACCCGGGGTGCGGAACACCAGTTCGGCACCGAGCATCCGTAGGTAGCGATCGGTCTCGTCGTGCACCGCAGTAGCGGTCATCGCCGCGTCGAGCGCCCAGAGGCCGCCAGCGTGATTGGCCACCAGCAACGCACCGCCGCTCGCGGGGATGTGCTCGGCCCCGTTGACCTCGACACGGAACCAGTGCCGGTAGAGCGGACGCAGCAGGGGCAACACGACGTTCTCGGTGAGCTCGGCGTCGAAGCCGTACTCGTCCACGGCGTATTCCCCGCTCAGGCGGCGCCGCAGGAGGGCCAGCGCGTCGGCCGCCTTCTGCTCCCATGCCGCGACCTGCGCTCTCGCCGGGGCCGGTGGGGTCGACGGCGGTTCACAACGGCTCTCCTCGGCCGCGCCGAGGGCGTGCACGGAGGCCTCCTCACCCGGGCGCCTGCTGCGCGCCGGACGGTGCGGGCGGGCCGCACCGTCCGGCATCGCGACGATCACGGCGCCTTCGCCCGCCACGCGCGGGTCGTCGGCAGGGATGTCGCTCACTGCGGTTCCGGGCTCAACACGGGAAGGCATCGGGGACAGGCTGAGCGCCGGCGGCTGTCGGAACGGCGCCTGAGCACTCGCGCAGCAGTCGCTGCGCGCCGGCGACGGCCGCCACGCCGACGCGCGGCAGACCGCCCCGCCCGTCGCGAGCGGCGAGGTAGGACAGCAACGTCTCGGCTGTCGTGTACTGCGGGACGTAGCCGAACTCGGCGTGCAGGCGCTCGGTGTCCACCACCCGTCCGAAGTTGAGGAAGTCGGCCTCTTCGGCGGACACATCGACGAAGCCGGTGTTGCGCACCAGCCCGCCGATCATCGAGATCGCCCGCGACGGAACGGGGAGCCGGACCCGACCGGCCCAGCGCAATGCTTGCGACAGCGGGACCACACCGTCGCCGGCCACGTTCACGATGCCGCGATGGTGCTCGACGCTTGCCCGGCGGACGGCCTCGGCGGCGTCGTCCTCGTGCAGCAGTTGCAAGCGCGGGTCGTAGCCGAGCGATGTCGGGACTATCGGCATGGCCAGGTATCGCGCGAGCGCGGTCTCGGTGCGCGGCCCCAGGATGTTGGCCAGTCGCAGGACGCTCACCTCGATGTCGGGACGGCGGCGGGTGAAGCCGCGGGTGTAGTTCTCCACCTCGACCGCATCCCGGGCGTAGGCGCGTGAGCCGCGCCTCGAGGTGGGCATGGACTCGGTGAACACCGCGGGATTGTGCGAGCTCGACCCGTAGACCGCGGCGGTCGAGGCGACGACGACGCGACGCAGCGACTCCGAGACCTGGCAGCCGGCAAGCAATTGCATCGTGCCGGTGACGTGCTGCTCGCGTGGCCCGACCTGCAGCGCCCTGCTCCGGGCGTGCGGCGCGGTGTGCACGACCGTCGTCACCCGCGCCTGGGCGATCACCTTGGCGATCAAGGGGTTGCTGATGTCGGCACGAACGAACTCCGTCCTACCAAGGCGTGCTTCCTCGCTAGGACGGGGTGGGATCGTGTCTACCCCGATGAGCCGATCGACGTTCGGATCGGTGCTCAGCCGCGCTGCCACCTCGCTACCGAGGAAGCGGCTCACACCGGTGATCAGGACGACGCTGGGCACGGGGTGTCGCTCGGTCGCTGCAGCGCTACTTCTTGTTGCGTCGCTGGACGCGGGTCTTCTTCAGCAGCTTGCGGTGCTTCTTCTTGGCCATCCGCTTGCGCCGCTTCTTGATGACAGAACCCATTGATGAAAACCTCGTCACTCAGGTCGATCGTGCGCATGTCGGCAGTCTGCCGCGCGCGGTGTCATGGTGCAGCCTACCCGGGCCGACGTGCCGGCCACGACGCGAGGCGGACCGGGGATCAGCTCAGCCGGTTGCGATGAACGCTGCCCGCAGGTAGTCGTGCACCGCCCGTTCGGGGACCCGGAAGGACCGGCCGACGCGCACGGCAGGCAGGTCGCCGCCGTGCACCATGCGGTAGACGGTCATCTTCGACACCCGCATCACGGAGGCCACCTCGGCGACGGTCAGGAACCTGACCTCGGACAGGGCAGGGTCCATCGGGCGCGATTGTGCGGGTGTCGGCGCGGCGGGTGTCGGCGCGGCGGACGTGGGCGCGGCGGACGTGGGCGCGGCGGGTGTCGGCGCGGCGGGCTCGTCGGAGCTGCGCTGCCCACGTCGTGGGGGGGTGCTCATGTTTCACCGACACCTTCGGCACGCGTCGGTGCGTCGGCTTCCCCACCGACGAACGAACACGCACGTGCTGAGAGTTGAGACTAGCGGTACGAGTGGGGCAGAAGCGACCCCAAGTTCCCACTCGGCACGCGACCGCAGCCGTTCTACCCGGCGGCCCCGTTCGGCAGTCGGTATGCGTAGCTACCCGGATTTGCCGAGTTCTGCACTTCGCTTGGCGGCCGCCTCGATGGCGGCCAGCAACGCTGCTCGCACGCCGTGGATCTCCAACTCGCGGATCGCCATGATCGTCGTGCCGCCCGGGCTGGTCACCGCCTCGCGCAGCTGCACCGGGTGTTCGCCCGAGTCACGCAACATCACCGCCGAACCGATAGCGGTCTGCACGATCAGGTCCGCGGCCAGGGCTCGCGGCAGCCCGAGCAGGATGCCGGCGTCGATCATGGCTTCGACCAGGAAGAAGAAATACGCCGGCCCCGACCCGGACAGCGCCGTGACTGCGTCCAGCTGGGATTCCGGAACGCGCACGACCTTGCCCACCGAGCCGAGCAGCGCTTCGGCGACGACGAGGTGCTGCTCCTGCGCATGGGCACCTGCCGCGACGGCAGTCATCGCCTCGTCCACCAGCGCCGGCGTATTGGGCATGCACCGCACGACCGGAACGCCCTCGCGCAGCCCCTGCTCGAGATGCGCGGTGGTGATGCCCGCCGCGACTGAGACGATGAGATGGTCGGTGCCGACCTCTGGGCGCAGTTCGGCCAGCAGCGCGTCGATGTCCTGCGGCTTCACGGCGATCAGCAGGGTGCGGGCGGCGGCCACCGCCTCGGGGACGTCGACCGTCCGAACGCCGTAGGTGGAGGTGAGGTACTGCGCCCGTTGGGGGTACCGCTCGACGACGACGATGTCCGCAGGCGTCCGCGTACCGCGTAGCAGGCCGGTGATCAGCGCTTCGCCGATCTTGCCGCCGCCGAGGATGGCGAGTGCCTCCATCCGCTCAGCCCTTCGTGAACATGGCGCGGCCGAAGAACGTCAGATTCGCCGGTCGTTCGGCCAGCCGGCGCATGAGATAGCCGTACCACTGCGCGCCGTAGGGCAGATATACGCGCACGAGCTGCCCGTCCCGGGCCAATCGCTGCTGTTCGTGGGGGCGGATTCCGTAGAGCATCTGCAGCTCGTACTCGCTGCCTGCCGCCTTGCCGTGAAACTTTGCTCGCTCGATGCTGATCTCGATGAGCCGGGGATCGTGCGTGGCCAGCATCGGGTACCCGTCGCCGGCCATGAGGGCGTTGATGCAGCGCACGTAGGACAG
The DNA here is from genome assembly GCA_038207565.1 of Mycobacteriales bacterium. Classification (GTDB taxonomy): domain Bacteria; phylum Actinomycetota; class Actinomycetes; order Mycobacteriales; family Jatrophihabitantaceae; genus JALZAI01. The sequence continues at coordinate 21,347 of JBBQZQ010000017.1, read as the reverse complement.
ATCGACGTCCTCGCGCCGTTGGAAGGCGACACTCGGCGGCTCGTGGTAAGCACCCTTGCAGAGGCGGACCCGGCTGTCGGCGCCTGAAAGGTCGCGGCAGTCGCCTTCGGTGCGGCGCAGGTATGCCTGCAGCACGGCGGCGGTCGCCGGGAAGTCGGGCCGCAGCTCGCGCAGGGTGCCAAGGGTCGAGTCGGTGGTGGTGTGGTCCTCCATGTCGAGAGTGACCGTGGCCCCGACACGCTCGGCTGCGGCGCAGATGTCGCGGGCGTGGTCGAGGGCGATCTTCGCGCCGTCGGCGCCCAGCGCCTGGCCGATTGCGGAGAGCTTGACGCTGACCTCGGCACGCGCGGTGAGCGGCGCCAGGCGTTCGGTCAGCCCGGCCCGGTGCAGCGAGTCGAGCAGGTCCGAATACGCCCTGACGACCGCGTCGGCCTGGGCGCGGTCGGTGGTGTCCTCGCCGAGGTGGTCGAGGGTGACGCTCAGTCCGGCGTCCTCCAGGTGCCGCGTCGCCTCGACGGCGCTGGCGGTGTCCGCGCCGCCGACGAAGCGCCGCACGACACTACGGCTGACCGGGGCTGTCGTGATCAGGTGTTCGAGGCTCGCGTTGCGCGAGGCGGCCAGGATCGTCGAGCGCAGCATGGCACCAGCCTAGGGACCACCCGTTGTGGCCGCCCAGCAGGGCGACACGCCGTGCCCGACCCTGCTCAGGGGCCAAGGGTACGGATTGGGGCGGGGGCCGCCGAGACCGGCGAGACCGGCGTCACGGGCGAGACGGGCGAGACGAGGTGCAGCCGGCAAAACGCGAGCGCCTCGGCGAGATCGGCTTCACGCTCGGCCCGGTCGAGCGCCCGCCGGGTGTTCACCTCGACGATCACGTGCCCGTCGTAACCGCGCGCCGCGACCGTCTCGAGCACCTCGGCGCATGGCTGCGCGCCGCGTCCCGGGATCAGGTGTTCGTCCTTCGCCGCGCCGGTCCCGTCAGCGACGTGCAGGTGGCTGAGCCGCTCGCCCATCGCGTCGAGCATGGCGAGCGCATCGGATTGCGAGACCGCGGCGTGCGACAGATCGAGCGTGTAGTCGCGGTAGACGGCGTCGTCGAACGCGACGTCCCACGACGGCTGGTAGGCCGATATCTCGCGACCGCGCAGCCGCAGCGGGAACATGTTCTCGACGGCGAAGCGGACCTCACTCTCGCCGGCCAGCCGGTCGATGCCGCGGCGGAAGTTACGGGCGTACTCGCGCTGCCACCGAAACGGCGGGTGCACGACGACGGTCCCGGCGCCCAGCAGTTCGGCTGCGAACTGGGCCTTGCGCAGTTTCTCCCAGGGGTCGGTCGTCCAAACCCGCTGCGTGATGATGAGGCACGGCGCATGGATCGCGAGGATCGGCACCTGGTAGTGCTCCGACAGCCGAAGCAGGGCATAGGGATCCTGGCTGGTCGGGTCGGTCCACACCATGACCTCGACGCCGTCGTAGCCCAGCTTGGCCGCGAGCTCGAAGGCCGCGCCGGTGCCCTCCGGGTAGACCGACGCGCTCGAGAGCCCCACCTTGACCGGCGCGTCCCGCAGCGCACGACTCGGATCGGAGCTCATGACGCGGAGCGTAATCGCTACAGATGTCAGGGATGCGACAACCAGTCCAGCCGCCGCAGGATCACACCCTCGCGCAGCGCCCAGGGGCACAGCTCGAGTTCGTCCACGTCCAGCGCGTCCATCGCCGAAGCCGCCACGAGCGTGCCGGCCAGCACCTGATGCGCGCGACCGACGCTGACGCCGTCGAGCTCCGCGAGATCGGAGGACGGGATGCGGGAGATGAAGGCCGAGATCTGCTCCAGGCCGTTGCGGTTGAGCATGCGGCGGGCGCGCGGGCCGGCCGAACTCGGCGCAGCGCCTGCCAGTCGCGCGAGCGTGCGAAACGTCTTGCTCGTGGCAACGACACGGTCCGGGACGCCCTCGGCGAGCAGCTTCTTCATCGGCCGGGCGAGCTGGGCGTCGATGTACTCACGCAGCTCGCTGATCTCGGACTTCGGTGGTGGGTCGTCGGTGAAATGCGAGCGGGTGAGCCGACCCGCGCCGAGCGGCACCGACACGGCCACCGAAGGGTCCTCGTCCTGGCCGGCGGCAAGTTCCAGCGAGCCACCACCGATGTCCAGGCTGATCAGGTTGCCGGCGCTCCATCCCAGCCACCGGCGCACGGCGAGGAACGTCAGGCGTGCCTCGTCCTCGCCGCTCAGTACCTGGAGCTCGACACCGGACTTGTCGACGACCCGGTCGAGGACGGCGGAGCTGTTCCCGGCATCGCGCACGGCGGATGTCGCGAAGGCCAGCAGCTCCTCGCAGCCGAGCGCCTTGGCCTGCTTGCGCGCCGTGGACACCGCCTTTATCAGCGTGTCCGCGCCCTTGGTGGTGAGATCGCCACGCCGGTCGATGTGCTCGGCCAGGCGCAGCTCGCTCTTGTCCGAGTGCTGAGGTGTGGGCTCGGCACCGCGGTGGGCGTCGACGACGAGGAGATGGACTGTGTTGGACCCGACGTCGAGAACACCCAGGCGCACCCGTCGACCCTATTACGCTCGCGGCATGTCCAGTGCTGTTCCCGAAGTGCCGCTCGATTTTCCCCGCGAATGGATCGAGTTCGAGGACCCGGCCGATGCCGAACACTGGGTGCGCGCCGACATGACCTGGTTGTGTTCGCGCTGGACGTGCATCTTCGGACGCGGCTGCCACGGCACGCTGACCGGTCAGGCCAGCACCGGATGCTGCAACCACGGCGCCTACTTCTCCGACAAGGCCGACGAGAAGCGGGTGCGGAAGTTCGCCGAGCAGCTCACGCGTGCGGACTGGGACCTGTTCGATGTGGGCCACACCAAGAGCGGCAAGCTGCGCTTCACCGAGCAGGCCGAGGAGGAGGACCAGAAGCGCTCGAAGACGCGGGTCGTCGACGGTGCCTGCATCTTTGCCAACCGCGACGGCTTCGCGGGCGGCATCGGGTGCGCGCTGCACGGGTTGGCGCTACGGCTCGGGATGAACCCGCTCGAGACCAAGCCCGAGGTCTGCTGGCAGTTGCCGGTGCGCCGCGAGCAGGAGTGGATCGACCGCCCGGACGGCACCCGCATCCTGCGGTCGAGCATCGCCGAGTTCGACCGCCGCGGCTGGGGCGAGGGTGGGCACGATCTGGACTGGTACTGCACGTCCTCGCCGGAGGCGCACATCGGCACCGAGCCGATGTATGAGTCCTATGGGCCGGAGCTGATCGCGTTGCTCGGCGAAGCCGCCTATGCCGAGCTCGCGCGGCTGTGCGCGCAGCGGCTCGAGCTGGGCCTGGTCGCGGTTCACCCGGCGACCGCCGCTGCCGGTCTGTCCGGCGCCAAGGATCAGACCTCGAACTTGTAGCCCAATCCGCGCACGGTGACCAGGTGCTTCGGGTCGCCCGGGTCCGGTTCGATCTTGGCGCGCAACCGCTTGACGTGGACGTCGAGGGTCTTGGTGTCACCGACGTAGTCCGAGCCCCAGACCCGGTCGATGAGCTGGCCGCGGGTGAGCACCCGTCCGGCGTTGCGCAGGAGCAGTTCGAGCAGGTCGAACTCCTTGAGCGGCATCGACACCTGGGCACCGTCGACCGACACCACGTGCCGTTCCACGTCCATGCGTACGGGGCCTGCCTCGACCGTGCTGGTGATCAGCTCGTCCGGCTCACCGCCGCGACGCAGCACGGCTCTGATCCGCGCGATCAGCTCGCGCGAGGAGAACGGCTTGGTGACGTAATCGTCCGCCCCGAGTTCGAGGCCGACCACCTTGTCCACCTCGGAGTCGCGCGCGGTGACCATGATGATCGGCACCTTCGAGCGGTTACGTAGCTCACGGCACACCTCGGTGCCGGACAGCCCGGGCAGCATCAGATCGAGCAACACCAGGTCGGCGCCGGAACGGTCGAATGCGGTCAAGGCCCCGGGTCCGGTCGCGGAGACCTCGACCTCGTAACCCTCCCTGCGCAGCATGTAGGACAGTGCATCCGAGAAGGACTCCTCGTCCTCGACGACCAACACGCGGGTCATGCTCACCCTTTCGACGAACGGACCGGCACGCTGTTCGCGCCGACCGCGTCCACTACACCGGACGATGACGCATCCGAATGAACGCGAGGTAGCCGGATAGTGAATGTCGACCCTTCGCCGACAGTGCTCTGCACCGCGATGGTGCCGAGGTGGTTGGTCACGATGTTCTTGACGATAGCCAGCCCCAGGCCCGTCCCCCCCGTGGCCCGCGAGCGAGCAGGGTCGACCCGGTAGAAGCGTTCGAAGATGCGGTCGAGGTCGGCCTCGGCGATGCCCAAGCCCTGGTCGGTGACACTGATGTCGACGGTCGGACGCGCCTGGTGATCGGTCGAGGAAACTGCCCGTACCAGCACCCGCGTATCCGGCGGGCTGTACGCGACGGCGTTGTCCACGAGGTTGGCAACCGCCGTCGTCAACTGTGACTCGTTGCCTCGGACGGCCAGGGTGTCGTCGTCGCAGCGCAGGTCGAGGGTGATGGCATGCTGCTCCGCCGCCAACCGGGCACGGTCGGTCGCCTCGGTGAGGAGAAGTTCGACGTCGATCTCGGAGGCTCCCGGGAGCGGGTCCGCACCTTGCACGCGGGACAGTTCGGTCAGCTCCTGCACCAACCTGGCCAGGCGCGTGCCCTCGTGCTGCATCCGTCCGGCGAAGCGGGCCACCGCCTCGGGGTCGTCGGCGGCGTCTTGAACCGCCTCGGCCAGCAACGTCAACGCACCGACCGGGGTCTTCAGCTCGTGCGAGACGTTGGCGACGAAATCGCGGCGGACAGCCTCGAGCCGGCGGTGCTCACTCATGTCGGCGAGCAGTAGCCCCACCGCGCCGACTCGATCGTCCTCGACCTCGAGCGGGACGGCGTTCACCGACAGCGAGATCGGCTCGCGGCCCAGGCGACCGACCGGGAGGTCGACAGTCCGGGTGATGTGCCGGCCGGTCCTGCGGGCACGAGCCGCCAGGTCGGCGAGATCGGGGAAGGTCAACCGATCGACCTCGACGAGATTCATCGCGCGGGCGGCGGGGTTGAGCACGACGACCCGATCCTCCGAGTCCAGCACGACGACGCCGTGGTCCAGAGCTGCCACGACCAGCGACGACAACGGCTGTGCGGAACTGAAGACCGGACGCGGACGGGCAGTCCGCACGGCGCCGGCGTTCTCGGCCCGCGCGGCCCTACGGAATGCGAGCGCCGCGGCGACGGCGCACACCACTGCGACGACGCCGACCAGCAGTGTCAGCACCCACACGCGTTCCAGCGTACGGGCGGTTAGCCTCTCGACCATGTTGCCGCCACCCGCAGCGCTGGCGGGGCACTGGAACCACAACACGCACTATTACCCGCTGGCGCTGGAACACACTCCGTGCGACCGCGCGCTCGACGTCGGGTGTGGGGACGGTCTGCTGCTGACGTTGCTCGCCGACCGTTGCGCCGAGGTGGTGGGTATCGACCCCTCCCCGGTCATGGTCGAGCAGGCTCGCGAGCGGTGCGCGTCGAGGCCGGACGTCATCGTGCACGAGACCGGTCTGTTGCGCTGCGGGTTACCCGACGAATCCTTCGATCTGGTCACCGCACACGCGACGCTGCACCACATGTCCGTCGAGCTCGGCTTGCGTCGCCTGGCCGATCTCGTCCGGCCTGGTGGATGGCTGGTCGTCGTCGGTGTTGCGCAGAACAGCACGCCCGGCGATCTTGTCGCCGACGGCGTCGGTTTCTTCGCCCACCGCGTGCTCGGCAGGCGCTACGGCTACTGGGAACATCCCGCACCGGTGCAGGAGCCGACGATGTCACACCATGAGGTGCACCGACTGGTGCGGGAGACCTTGCCGGGCGTCCGCTGGCGCCGCCACGTCCTGTTCCGCCACTCGATCACCTGGCAGCGCCCGGCAGTCTGACTATTTCTTGCCCTGATTGGCGACGGCCTCGATCTATTTCTTGCCCTGATTGGCGACGGCCTCGATCGCGGCAGCGGCCGCGGCGGGATCGAGGTACTGGCCCGGACGACTGGCCTGCAGCGTCGTCTCGTCGAGTTCGTACTGCAGCGGAATCCCGGTCGGGATGTTCAGTGACACCACTGCGTCGTCCGAGAGTCCGTCCAGGTGCTTGACCAGGGCCCGTAGCGAGTTGCCGTGGGCCACCACCAGAACCGTCCACCCGGCCCGCAGGTCAGGCACGATCGCGTCGTACCAGTACGGCAGCAGCCGCACGACGACGTCCTTGAGACATTCGGTACGCGGCCTGGCGTCGAGCAGGTCCGCGTAGCGCGGATCTGTCGCCTGGCTGAACTCGTCGTCGTCGGGCAGCGGCGGTGGCGGCACGTCGTACGAACGCCGCCACAGCATGAACTGCTCGTCGCCGAACTCCGCGCGGACCGCAGCCTTGTCCTTACCCTGCAACGCCCCGTAGTGGCGCTCGTTGAGCCGCCACGACCTGCGCACCGGAACCCAGTTGCGCTCCACCGCGTCGAGCGTCAGGTTTGACGTGCGGATCGCCCGCCGCAGCAGCGACGTGTGCAACACGTCGGGGCGCAGCTCGGCGTCCCGGATCAATTCACCGCCCCGCCACGCCTCGGCCTCCCCGGCCGCGGTCAGGTCGACGTCCACCCATCCGGTGAACAGGTTCTTCTGGTTCCAGTCGCTCTCGCCGTGGCGGAGCAGGATGAGGGTCGGCACGCCATCATTGTGCCGAAGGGTGCACGCGGCGCAGCACGGTGTCCGGAACGCTGTCTTTCCGGAACGCTGTCTTTCCGGAACGCTGCCCAATTTTGGAAACGCTGTATTTCAGGAACGCTGGGCGAAGTCCTGGAACGCTGCCAGATTCGCCAGTGATTCGCCGTTCTTGACGCGCCACGCCCATTCGCGCCGGATGGAGGAGCCGAAGCCGAGTTCGAGCAGCGTGTTGAAGGTCCCGTCCGCGTACTCGAGGACGGAACCCAGCACCCGGTCCAGCTCAGCAGCGCTTACCGCGGACAACGGCAACCGCCCGACCAGGTAGACGTCACCGGTCCCGTCAATCGCCCAGGACACGCCGTACATGCGGACATTGCGCTGCAGCAGGAACCCGTACACCCCTTCCCGGTTCTCGTCCGGACGCCGCATCACGAACGCCTGGATCTCCAGCGCATGCTGGCCGACGGTGAGCCAGCACGCTGTCTTGAGCCGCTTCTCGCCGGGCAGCGCGACCACGAAGCGGTCGCTCCCGATCCGCTTGAATTCCAGATCCATTTCGGGCAACGCCGATTCGATCATCGCGATCGCGTCGGGGGTTCCGGTCACGAGGGCATCTCCTCCACTGCTTCCCGGTAGGCCTTGACGAGGCCGTCGGTGGTGCGGTCCCACGAGAAGCGCTCGGCCTGGGCTCGCGCCCGTCCCGCGAGGCGGGACAATTCGACGGGGCTGCGCACCAGCTCGGTGAGCACTTTGGCCCATTGCTGCGGATCGTGCCCGTCGACGAGCAGGCCGGACCTCTCGTCGGCAACTGCCGTGGTCAGCCCGCCCACCGCCGCGGCGACGACGGGCGTGCCGCACGCCTGCGACTCCAACGCGACGAGCCCAAACGACTCGTTGTAGCTCGGGACGACCGTCACGTCGGCGGCGCGGTAATACGTCGCGACTGTCTGCTGGCCGGTCGGCGGGACGATTCGGACGGTGCCGGCGAGGTCCAGTTCGGCAACGAGACCGGTCAGCCAGTCCGAAGTGGCCAGCGAACCGCTCGGACCGCCGACGACGACCACCTGCAGGTCGGGGACGTCGGACCGCATCACCGCGGCGGCGCGCAGCAGCACGTCGGGCGCCTTGAGCGGCTGGATGCGTCCGACGAACAGCAGTGTGGGGACGTCGGCGCGCAGCCCGAGCGCGCGCCGGGCCGCGACCTGCGAGCCGGGCTCGAAGACGTCGAGGTCGACGCCGGGGGCGATGGTCCGGACGCGTGCCGGGTCCGCTCCGTAGAGCTCGACGAGCTGCGTGGCCTCCTCGTCGGTGGAGGCGATCAGCCGCTCGGCCTCGGCGACGACCTGCTCCTCGCCGATGATGCGCGCCCGTGGCTCGGGGACGTCGCCCTCTGCGAGCAGGCTGTTCTTGACCCTGGCCAGCGTGTGCGCGGAATGCACGAGCGGCACGCCCCACCGGTCGCGGGCGAGCCAGCCGACCTGTCCTGAGAGCCAGTAGTGCGAGTGAATGACGTCGTAGAAGCCTGGATCCTGACGCGCCTCGGCACGCAGCACACCGGCGCTGAAGGCACACAACTGCGCGGGCAGGTCGTCCTTGGCCAGTCCCTCGAACGGGCCGGCGCTGACGTGTCGCACGGCCACTCCGGGATGCAGTTCGACGACGGGTGGCTGGTCGCTGGAGGTCGCCCGGGTGAAGATCTCCACCTCGACACCACGGTCGGCGAGCCGTCGCGCCGTCTCGACCACGAAGACGTTCATGCCGCCGGCGTCACCGCCGCCGGGCGGGTCGAGGGGGGAGGTGTGCACGCTCAACATCGCAACGCGGTGCAGGCGGCCCATCCGTCGATGATGCCCGACCGGCAGAATCGGGGCATGGCTGGAGTGGCAGTGGTTACCGGCGCGAGCAGCGGGATCGGCGCCGCCACGGCGCGACGCCTCGCCGCTGAGGGATTCGACGTCATCGCTGCGGCGCGGCGGCGCGACCGGCTCGACGAGCTGGCCGCCTCGACACCGGGCATCCGGGCGGTGACGCTCGACGTGACCGCACCGGAGTCGGTGGCGGCGCTGGCAGCGGCGCTGGACGACGTGGCCGTGCTGGTCAACAACGCCGGCGGCGCGATCGGCACCGAGCCGATCGCCGACGCGGACCCCGCCGACTGGCAGGCCATGTACGAGACGAACGTGCTGGGCGTGCTGCGGGTGACGCAGGCGCTGCTGCCGGCGCTGATCCGCGGCGAGGGTGGCCACGTCGTGGTCACCGGGTCAATCGCCGGGCACCTCGTCTACGAGGGCGGCGCGGGTTACACCGCGGCCAAGCACGGCGCGACGGCGTTGGTCGAGACGCTGCGCCTCGAGCTGAACGGGCAGCCGGTGCGCGTGAGCGAGGTGGCGCCCGGGATGGTCCACACCGAGGAGTTCTCGCTGGTCCGTTATCGCGGCGACCAGAGCGCGGCCGACCGGGTGTACGACGGGGTGCCCGACCCGCTGAGCGCCGACGACGTGGCCGACTGCATCGCGTTCGTGGTGACCCGGCCCGCCCACGTGAACATCGACCTGGTGGTCGTCAAGCCGCTCGCCCAGGCCGCGCCCCACAAGCTCGCCCGCCGCCCGTCCTGACCCGATCGTGGTTCTTTTCCTGGCTCACGGCGGGAGAAAGAACCACGATCTAGGCGAGGCGGCGCAGTTGGCGCCGGATCGTGGCGAGCACGTATGCCGGCCGCTCGACCAGGTCGGCCCAGGTGAAGCGCAGGACGGTCCAGCCGAGCGCCGCGAGGTCGTTCTGGCGCGTCCCTGTCGCGCTGAAACCGGTCCGGCGTGTGGTGGTAGGCGAACCCGTCGATCTCGATTGCCAGCCGTTTTTCGGGCAGAGCGACGTCGATCACCGCGACAAGTTCCCCGTGTCGCCACACGTCGAAGTTCGGGTGCCATCCGAGGATGCCCGACTGCCGCAGCAGGCGATGCAGTAATCGCTCCGACTGCGCCGCCGCGCCGTCGCCGAGCGCCGCCGCAAGGACGCGCAGCTGCCGGTTTCCGGTGCGGCACGGTTGACGGCGCACCCTGTTCATGAAGTCCTCGGGCTGAACCCATCCGCGCTGTACCGCCCGGTCGGCAAGCTGCGTTGCAGCACCCCTGGGCAACCGGCCGACGTGGTCGAGCACCGTCTCGCGCAACGTCGTGATCGGCAGGCCGTTTCGGCGGGTGATCGAGCGTGCCGGGATGTCTATCCGGTGCGTCCGCACGCCGCAATTGCGCCACAGATGGGTGGTGCGCGCCACGATGACCTCAGGCCGTGCCGGACGTTGGTCGGTGACTCCCCACAGGTGCGCCGCCGAGGCGAACCCGAGCACGCCGCCGAACCCGCGCACGGCCGCCCAGAGACTCGCTTCGTAGGTGAGCGGGGCGCCCCGCACGACGAACACCCCGCGAAACACCGTTTCGACCGCGCCGGACGCGAGCAGCGTGTCGACCTCAGCTTCGGACAAGCCGGCGGCGTAGAGCTGCCGGCGGTCGATCACTCCGGATTGCCCACGCGCGAGGGCGGCCCAGGACACGTCCCACAGCCTGCCGTCTGCGCCGGCTCAGGCCCGGCTTGTCCACAACCTCATGCGATCGTGGTTCTTTCCCCCGTCCACAACCAGGAAAAGAACCACGATCTGCGCCGGGGGGTCAGAGGGTGACGCCGGTGAGGTGGGCTTCCGGACGCAGCCGGACGCCGAAGCGTGCCTCCACCCCGTCCCGGATCTCGCGGGCCAGTCCAAGCAGGTCGGCCGTCGTCGCCGTCCCGCGGTTGGTCAGCGCCAAGGAGTGCTTGGACGACAACGCCACCCGTTCGTTGCCGAACCCCTTGCCGAACCCGGCGCGCTCGATCAGCCAGGCCGCGGACAGCTTGACCTGCCCGTCCACCTCCCAATGCGGACAGCCGTCCGGCACGCGGTCCGGCGACACGAACGGGTTGACGAAGAACGAGCCGACGCTCCAGGTGTCCGGGTCGGCCGGGTCGAGCACCATCCCCTTGCTGCGCCTCAGATCGAGCACCACCTCGCGCACCTTGGCCGACGGCGCGGGGTCACCCGGTTCGATGCCCAGGCGCCGGGCCAGCTCCAGATAACGGACCGGCGGGGCGTCCGGCGACTGGGGCAGCAGGAACGAGACGTCCAAGACGACGTAGCGGTCGGTGTGCTTGAACGCGCTGGTGCGGAACCCGAACCCGCAGCGCGCCGGGTCCCATGTCTCAACGGCCCCCGTCTTGCGGTCGAGCACCGTCAGCGCGCTGATCGTGTCGGCCACCTCGGAGCCGTACGCACCGACGTTCTGCACCGGCGTCGCCCCGGTGAGGCCCGGGATGCCCGACATTGCCGCGAGTCCGGACCGCCCCTCGCGCAGGGTGACCGCGACGAGGTCGTCCCACACCACCCCGGCGTCAGCGGTGACACCCGATGCCGTCCACGCCAGTTGCGACGTGCGGACCAGGACGACGACGCCCGGCCAGCCCTCGTCACTGACCACCAGATTGCTGCCGCCGCCGACGATGAGCACCGGTTCGCGCGCCGCGTCGGCCGCGCGGACGATGCGGACCAGCTCCGCCGTCGTGGTCGCCGCCACCACGCGCGCAGCGGGTCCGCCCAGGCGCAGCGTGGTCAGTTCGGCGAGAAGCACGACCTCCGACGCTACCCCGGGCTGTGGAGCTAACTGCCGACCGCATCGACGGCCCGAGACGTGCTGCCGAGCGAGACGGGTGTTGCCAGACCCAGGCGAACATTCTCGGAAAGACTGGTGTGCAAGTGCCGTTGCCCTTCGGTCATCAGGCGCGTCGTCCCGATGCCCATCATCAGGCGCTGGACGGTGCCGGCGGTGGTTCCCGGATAGGTGATCAGCTGCCGGTACCCGACGAGCGCGGCGGCCGCGGCAGTGTGGCGCAGCAGCGAGCGGCCGATCCCCAGCCGCTGCCAGTTGTCCTCGACGATCATGGACGCCTCGCCGCTGCCGATCGCATGCCTCGGGTCGGGCGCCACCCGCGACATGCCCAGGATGCGGCCGTCGTCACTGGTGACGACGAAGCTCAACGGGTCACGGACGTACTCATCGAGGATGATGATTGCCGGGGCGCGGCCGCCGGTGCGGTAGCGATCCAGCAGCGACTTCGCCGAGCACCGGCCGTGCATGAGGGCTACTCCAGGCAGGTCCTGGGGGGTGGCGCCCCGGACGGAGAGGATGGTTCCGTCCACGTACAGCGTCCAGCGCTCGCGCACGTGGTCGACGCGTACGAGGCTGCGGAGCCGGGTGGTGTTAGGTCGGTGTGTCATGCCGACCACCCTGCGCGCGCGTTGTTGCGCGCGTATGTCGACCATGTCGCCACTGCCGAAACTCCGGCCGGGGCGGACGCCCTAGCGCGGATTGCGGCGCCACCGGACGCGCGGCGGGTGTTCGGTGACCACCCGCCGGGTGGTGCTCCGCAACCGCTCGGCGGCCTGTGCGCCCGGACGGCGCTCCTCCCGCGCTTGATCACGGCGCCGCTGACGCTGCCGTAAGCGTGCCTCGACGTCGAGCTCGGCAAGCACACGCTGCAGTCCGGAGAGCAGCGCACCGTGCAGCTCCCAGAGGCCCGGTGCCTCCTGTGGATCCACGAGCAGCAGTTCGGTGAGCCGTACGCGCGCCTCGCCCACCGCCTCGAGCGCGTGCGCCAGCTCGACATTGTGCGACTCCCCCGCCTGGTCGACCTCGGCCCGGACCAGGGCGCCGAAGGTACGCACCGCGAGCGCGAGATCGGTCATCAGCGTTGCCATCGCCTCGCGTAGTGGCTCGTCATGGAAGTCGTCCGGTGACTCGTACTCCGGCGGCGTTCCGACTACCGCGGACCGGTCGGCCAGCGCGCGAAACACCGAGCGCAACGCCACCGCGGAGTGTTCGAGCGCGTCCAGGCCGCTGCGCAGGTCGGGGGTGGTGTCCTCGGTCCCGACGGCGCGAGGGTTCAGCTGCCGGCTTCGTCCGGCCTCGGCGAGCACCTCGTCGATACGGTCGATGTCGTTGGCTATGCACCGCGCCTCGTCCAGCCAGCTGCGCACCTCGTCGATGGTGGCCTCGCGCTGCGTCAGCGAGTACGCCACCCGGTCGAGCAGGCGGGCCATCTGCTCGGCGAAGCGCTCGACCGCCGCGCCTGCGCTGCGCGCCTGGACCGCGGGCGGGAAGATGACGTTGACCAACAGCCCGACGAGCGCGCCGACCAGCGTTTCCTCCACCCGGTCAACGGCCTGCACCCCGGCCCCGCCGACGGCCAGGATGAGCATCGCACTGATCGGCACCTCCAGCACCTGCCCGCCCAGCCGGAACGCCTGACCGAGCACGATCGACGCGACAATGATGACGCCCAGGCTCCACCAGGTGAATCCGACGAAGGACGACACGGCGATAGCCACGCCGACGCCGAGCACCACGCTGACGATGCGGCGGATCGTGTCAGCGATCGTGCCGACGAGGGTCACCTGCACGATCAGCAGCGCGGTCAGCGCTGCCGTCACCGGCCGGTGCGAGGTGACGAACTGGACGGCCACGAGGTAGGACGCGACGGCAGCGCCCGCCAGCCGGAACGCGCGGGTGAGCACGCTAGGCAAGCGCTCGCGCACGCCGTCGAGCACGACGGCGGCAGCGCCACGCAGCGAGAGCACGGACAGATTGTCGTGCACCTAGCGTGTTGTCGTGCACGTAGCGCCTTATCCGTGCACGTAGCGCCTTATCCGTGCACGCAGCGTCGGAGCGCCCGCCAGCCTGCGCCGGCGAACCACCGGACCGCCCCAAGGTCAACCTTGACACTCACCGCTGCCCCAGAGCAGGCTGGCGAACCAGTTATTTGGGACGTACATTCACCTCGACGATGCCGTCACTGGAGGTCACCTTGCCCCAGGCACGACCGTCAGCATCGTTCTGTGCGCAGCGATGACCGCCTATCTGACCCGGTGGCCGTCGCCCGCGCGGGCCGGGCGATTCGTAGCCGCCAGCACAAACGCCGGCCGGCGCGAACGGGTCTGCGTCCGGACACACTGCGTCCCCGTTGACTCACTGGAAGGCGGCTGCACCTGATCGTCAGGCCCGAGGCCCAGCCGCAGCGAGACCCTTCGCAGAGAAAGTAGATACATGACCACCGAACTGATCGAAGAGACCATCTTCACCTGGGGCGCCCCGCCGTTGAAGTTTGGCGCCGGCGCGCTGGATGAGGTCGGCTTCGAGATGAGCCAGTACAACGTCAAGCGCGTGCTCATCCTTACCGACTCGACCATTCATGCCACCGGAATTCCCGAGCGCATCGCGGACCTGCTCAAGCAACACTCGATCGACTCCGAGATCTTCGACGGCGTCCACGTCGAACCGACTGACGACAGCATGGACAAGGCCGCGGGTTACGCCCGTGAGCAAGGGCCGTGGGACGGATTCATCGCCGTCGGCGGAGGTTCCGCGATCGACACCGCGAAGGCTGTCAACCTGATGACGACCGATGGTGGCGAACTGATGGATTACATCAACAAGCCGATCGGCAGGGCCACCGCGCCGAAGGGTCAGCTCAAACCGTTCATCGCGATCCCGACGACAGCGGGCACCGGATCCGAGAGCACCGCGATGTGCGTCCTGGACGTGCTGTCGATGAAGGTCAAGACCGGGATCAGCCACTGGCGCCTGCGTCCCACCCTCGCGATCATCGACCCGCTTCTGACGCTCACCCTTCCGCCGGAGGTGACGGCCGCTGCCGGCATGGACATCGTCTGCCACGCGGTGGAGTCCTACACCGCGCGGTGGTACCAGGCATTCGACCGCAAGAAGCCCGAGGAGCGCGTCACCTACTGCGGATCGAACCCCGTCTCCGATCTGTGGTGCGAGAAGGCAATGGGATTGCTCGCCGGCTCGTTCCGGAGAGCGGTGCGCCATGGCGACGACCTCGAGGCCCGCAGCAACATGATGCTGGCTGCGACCTTCGCCGGGATGGGTTTCGGCAACTCCGGGGTGCATATCCCGCATGCCAACGCCTACCCGATCGCCGGGATGGTTAAGGACTTCCACCCGGCGGGGTATCCGCAGGACGAAGCGATGGTGCCGCATGGGATGTCGGTCTCCCTGACTGCTCCGGAGGCGTTCAGGTTCTGCTTCGAGAGTGCGCCCGAGCGACACCTCCGCGCGGCTGCGATGCTCGGCCCGCAGACCGACAAGCAGAACGACGCGTCCGAGCAGTTGCCGGTTGTGCTCGTCGATCTGATGCGCGACATCGGGATCCCCAACGGTATCGGCGAGGTCGGCTACACCGAATCCGACATCGCGGATCTCGTGCCGGGGACGATGAAGCAGCAGCGGTTGCTCGCGACGTGTCCCCGCACGCCGACCGAGGACGACATCGCCGCCATCTTCGCGAAGTCGATCCAGAACTGGTGATCTGATGGCGGTGCACGACTGCCGGCGCGTCCGCTCGCCGGGGTCGCGGACGTCGGAATGCCGACGGAGTTCGCCGGCGGGGCGGGGCGACGGGCAGCGCGGATGACCGGCCTCCACATGCTGAGCGGCGTCCGTGTCATCGATTTCACCCAGGCGCTGGCGGGCCCGTACGGCACGATGATGCTCGCGGATCTCGGCGCGGACGTGGTCAAGATCGAGTCACCGTCGCGCGGTGACGACGCGCGGCACTGGGGTCCGCCGTTCGTCGGCGACGTCGCCGCGTACTTCGTGTCGGTGAACCGCAACAAGCGCAGTGTCGCCTTGGATTTGAAGGACGCGGACGACCTGAACACCGCGCGTCGGCTGGTGGATCGTGCTGACGTCCTCGTCGAGAACTGGCGACCCGGGACGGCTGCGCGCCTCGGGCTCGGGGCCGAGGACATGAGCGCGAGGAATCCCCGGCTCGTGTACTGCTCGATCAGCGGTTTCGGGCAGGACGCGCCGCCACGAGCGGGTTACGACCAGATCGTCCAAGGCACTTCGGGCGTCATGTCGATCACCGGTCCGCTCGGCGAACCGACGAAGTGGGGTGTGCCCGGCGGCGATCTGTCGGCGGGCATGTTCGCGGCAACCGCCGTCATCGCGGCGTTGTTCGAGCGCGAGCGGACCGGGAGGGGACGGGTCATCGACATCGCGATGCAGGACTGCCTGGTGTCCCTGCTGACCCAGCACGCTGCCCGCTATCTCGCGACAGGCGAATTGCCGCCCAATGACCACAACGGCCATTCGACGATCGCGCCGTACGGGTTGTTCGAGACGGGCGACGGTTTCGTCAACATCTGCGTCGGGAACGACGCGCAATTCACGCGGATGTGCGCGTCGCTCGGACTCGGCGAACTACCGGGCGACGAGCGCTTCCGCACTAATCCTCAGCGATTGGCCAACAAGGCTGACCTGCTCGACCTGCTCGGGAGCGCGCTACGTGCACTCACCTCGGAGGAGGTCATCGTCCGGCTGGAGGAGGCCGGCGTGCCGGTCGGAGCCGTACGCGACCTGGCCGACGTGTTCGCCGACACCGACACTCGCGCGCGGGGCATGGTGCTGCCCGTCGACCTCGGGGACGACCAGCACACCGAGGTCGCGAACACCCCATGGCAGTTCGACGGTGGCAGCGCCGACATCGTCCGGAATCCGCCGCAGCTGGGCGAACACACGGGCGAGATCACCGCCGAGCTCGAGCGCGCCGAGCAGGACCGTACCGCGAGAGGACGAACATGACCGAGACATTGCAACAGTTCCGCATGCACATCGGGGGCAAGCAGGTCGATGCGCTCTCGGGTAAGACATTCGAGTCGCAGAACCCCTTCGCCGGCGTGTCCTGGGCCTCGATCCCGGACGGCGGACCGGACGACGTCGATGCGGCGGTCGCCGCTGCGCGTGCCGCGTTGGACGGCGAGTGGGGCGCGATGAGCGGCTTTCAGCGGGCCGGCCTCATGCACCGGCTCGGCGACATCATCGCGGAGAATGCGGACTTGCTGGCCCGTCTGGAAGTTCAGGACTCCGGCAAGCTCTACCGCGAGATGCTCGGCCAGATGACCGGTCTGGGATCCTGGTACCACTACTACGCGGGGATCGCGGACAAGCTCGAGGGGCGCCAGATCCCGTCGCCGAATCCGAATTATCTCATCTATACCCGTCGTGAACCCGCCGGTGTTGTCGCCGCCATCACGCCCTGGAACTCGCCCCTGCTGCTGATGACGTGGAAGCTTGCGCCGGCACTCGCTGCCGGATGCACGATGGTCATCAAACCCTCCGAGCACGCGCCGGCCTCGACACTCGGTTTCGCCGATCTCATCGATCAAGCAGGATTCCCACCGGGCGTCGTCAATGTCGTCACCGGACTGTCGCGCGAGACCGGAGCCGCTCTGGCCGGCCACGCCGGAGTCGACAAGGTCGCCTTCACCGGGTCGACAGCGACCGGGCGCGCGGTCGCTCATGCGGCCGCCGAGAACTTGAATCCGGTCACCCTCGAGCTCGGCGGCAAGTCCGCGCAGGTCGTCTTCCCCGACGCCGATCTTGCCGCTGCGGCCAACGGCGTGGTGGCGGGTGTGTTTGCCGCGACCGGGCAGACTTGCATGGCCGGCTCGCGGCTCATCGTGCACGAGGACGTCCACGACGAACTGGTCCGCCTGGTGGCCGAGCGTGCGGCGCGGATCAAGCTGGGCGATCCGATGGACCCTGCCACCGAGATGGGTCCGATCGCCAACGCGCCGCAATACGAGAAGGTGCTCGGGTACCTGCAGACAGCGGCCGAGCACGGCGCCCGGGTGGCTTACGGCGGTGCGGCTGCGACCGACCTCGGCGGGTACTTCATCACGCCGACGCTGCTCACCGGTGTCGGCCCGGACGACGTCATCGTGCGGGAGGAGGTGTTCGGCCCGGTGCTGTCGGCCTATACCTTCTCCAGCGAGGACGAAGCCATCAAGCTCGCCAACGACACCGTCTACGGACTCGCGGGCGCCGTGTGGACGAAGGACGTGCATCGCGCGCACCGGGTCGCAGCCAAGATCCACGCCGGGACGGTGTGGATCAACGCCTATCGCGTCGTATCGCCGAGCGTGCCGTTCGGAGGCGTGGGCGATTCCGGTGTCGGCCGGGAGAACGGGCTCGAGGCGGTGGATGCGTACCTCCGCACGAAGTCGGTATGGGTCGAGCTGTCCGGCGGCACACGCGACCCCTTCACCCTAGGTTGAGCTGGGCTGAGCTGAGCTGGGTTGAGTTGAGCTGGGTTGTGCTCAGCCGGACCCGCGACGCTCGCGCCCGCCGAACAGGTCGTACCGCTAGAGTTGCGCCTCGGGACCTCCGGGTTCCGCTCGGGCCGCCCGCCATGTGGTGCGCTGCCCGCACGTCGGGCCTCTAGCTCAATCGGTAGAGCTGCGGACTTTTAATCCGTAGGTTGCGGGTTCGAGCCCCGCGGGGCCCACCACAGCCCAGCGTTTCCGGGGCCTCCAGGAATATCTGCCGATCTCGGGACGGCCCAACGGTTACATGGCTGTCACCATCGTCGCTGCGGGTGCCCTCAGCGAACGATCGCCAGATGTGGCGGGTCGTCCGGATCGTCGCGCGGAAACAAGGACTCCAGTGCCATCGCCGCCGCCGAGTCAACCGCCCCCCGGCCGAGGTAGACGTCCTGGGTCATCGAGATTCGCGAGTGGCCAAGCTGGTCTGCAATTGTGCGTGCGCTGAGCCCTTCCCGGTCCAGAAACGTCGCGACCGTCTTTCGGTAGGTGTGCGGGACCACCCATTCGAATGGCGTGCCCGTGCGCGCGTGGCGGAAGGCGCGCTCCACGTTGTTCAGGTCGCGGTAGCCGCCGACGGAATCGGGAAAGATCGGCGCGGCGAGATCCGCCGTCCGCTTGCGGGTACGAAGGAGATCGGTGAGCCAGACCGGCACCCCGAGGGTCCGCACTCCGGACAACGTCTTCGGTGGCTTCGCGACCAAGCCCTGGCCTTTGACCCGGATGATCGTCCGGCGGATGTAGATGATCCGCCGGTCGAGGTCGACATCCTCCCAGCCGACGCCGAGCGCCTCCCCCAGCCGCACACCGGTACCGAGCAGGAACCGGACGAGATCAGGAAGGTCCTTGCTGCGGGACTGAGCATCGGTGTCGAGGATCATCAGCCACTGCGTGCATTCCTCGGCGGTGAGCGCGCGGGCTGGGGTGGCCCTGGACTCCAACCGTCCCGCATCACGAACGGGATTAGCCTGCATGGCACCGTGGCGGGTAGCGAGGCCGCATATCCCCGAGCTCACGGAGCGAGACAGCTTCGCCACGGCGTACCCGCTGTCCCGGCGCTTCTTGTGCAGGAATTGGTCCATCCGGCCGGTCGTCACCTCCGCCAGGCGGAGTCGACCGAGCGCGGGAAGAACATGGACGTCGAGCACGCTGCGGTAGAGCGCCGCGGTCGTCGGCGAGCGCTGCCCGGCCGCGACCAGATCGTAGACGTGCTGCAGCCAACGCTCGGCCACCTCGGCGAACGTTGTGCGGCGGGTGTATTCCCCCGACGGGCCCGACGAGAGCGCGCGTTCCATGGCAGTCAGGGCGAGCCGGCGCGCGGCTGCCTTGCTGTCAGCGGTCGCCTGGACTCGCCGTCGTTGCCCTTGGTGATCGCGGTAGTAGAACGCCGCCGTGATTCCGGCCGGGCCCTCCCGGTAGAAGATGTCGCCGTGCTCGCCGATCTCGAGTCTGTGCCCCGGCATCAGGCCACGTCCCCATCGCTCAACTCGGCGACCCAGGACCTCACATCTGCGGGACGGTAGCGCAGATAACGCCCTACCCGGCGGACTCGTGGACCGCGCCCGGCGCAGCGCCATTGGTAGAGCGTGGCGACCGGGATGCCGAGGTAGTACGACACGTCATCCACCGACCACAGGCGATCGTCCACGATCGAGTGGCTGAGTGCGGCGCCCTTTCCGTCCACGGCAAACTCCCTTATAACGAGACCGTCGCTCGGCTCACCGACGACTTGTGGTCGCCGCCTGAGTCGACGGACGGATTCTGCGGAGTCCGGTAGGCAGCGGCGAGTTCGAAGGTGAAGGTCGTCGCGTCGAGGCGCAGCACGTCCGCGATCCAGCCGATCTGGGCGGCGGCGTGGCTGACCGGGTAGGTCGCGAGGTGCGCGGCGACGGCGCGTCCGGCGGCGAGGCGGCCTTCGACCCACTGCATCTTGTCGCCCTGGGCGGCGATCGCGCGCTCGACGTAGACGGTGAGCAGCGGTATGGCGTGGGTGGGGTTGAAGGGGTCGAGCCGGTTGCCGGGTTGGGTGAGGTAGCTCGCAGGATCGCTACCGTAGGGCAGCGCCGCGACTCGGACGTCGACGCCCAACGCACGTAGTTGCTCACCGGCCCGCAGGGTGGCGTCGCGGCCAGCTGGGTCAGCATCCAGGGCGAGGACGACGGGTGCATGGTGGTCGAACGCGGCGTCGGCCACGGATCGTGCGTGGGCGCTCGTGAAGGCGGTCCCGCAAGCGGCGACGGGCAGCAGGTCGGCATGACCGGTGGCCAGGGTGCGGGTGGCGATGGCGAGCACGTCGAGGGGGCCTTCGACGATGACCGGTTGCCGCGCGTGCGGGATGGCGGCGCGCGTCTCGTGCATGCCGTAGAGCAGTCGTGCCTTGTCGAAGATCGCGCTCTGGTGCGTGTTGAGGTACTTCGGCGCGTCGGGGTGCCCGGACAGGTCGCGGCCGAGGAATCCGGCGACGCGGCCGTCTGCGTCGTGGAGCGGGAAGATGACGCGGTCGCGGAAGGTGTCGATGAGGGTGCCGCGGCTGCTTCGCCGGGCGAGCCCGGCGTCGAGCAGCACCTGGTCGGGGAACTCGGGCCGCAGGTGGTCGACCAGCCGGGTCCAGCCGGGCGGGGCGTAGCCCAGCGGCCAGGACGCGGGGAGGACTGTGGCGTCGATGCCGCGTTGGCGCAGGTAGGTCAGTGCGGCCCGGCGCCGCGGTGGCGCCGTGAGGATGTCCGCTGCCGCGGTGGTGACCTCGGCGAGCGTGCCCGGGTCGGTCGGCTGGCTGGAATCGTTCGGTCTCACACCATCTGCGTGCGACGAACGGGTGCCGGGCGTCCCTGCTCAGCGCGCCCATGTCAGAGCAACGGTGCGAGCGCTGCCGCGGGGGCGTGGTCGGGCAGATGGTTCGCGCGCCTGCTGGGCCCGACGTGCAGGGTTGCCGCGAGGGCGCGGACCAGGTTCGGCTGGGGCTGTCGCCCGACGTGGCCTGCGGATCGGTCGAGCTCGACTGCCAGGGCCGCGGATTGTCGTTGCGTGGCGCGGGCGACAAGCAGGACGGGCCCGATCTCCGGTGGCCTGACGATCACGGCCCGGTCGGCGATGCACGCCGACACCCGCTCCTCCGAACGCGGCAGGGCGCGGGCTTTCGCGAATAGCCGGCCGGAGCCGGTCCACTCCACGACCGCGGTCTCGACACACTCTGCGATCGTGGGCAGCTGGTTGGCGACGTAGCGCATCGCCGTGGCGACCTGGTCGATCGGCTCGCGGTTCGCGACAAGGGTCGCGAGGGTGTGATGCAACGCGAGAGCCTGCCAGGTCAGCGCTGAAGCGCACGGCGCGGCGTAGCGGCTGCCGTCATCAAAGCGCAGCAACGTCGCCTGCAGCAGCCGCCAGCTGTCCGGGACCCGCGACCACGCCGGGGGGCCTGGCGACTGG
>JBBQZQ010000016.1:0-80964 GCA_038207565.1 Mycobacteriales bacterium | reverse complement strand
CCGCGCTGGCCGGTCGGTGCGAGAAAGGGGGACTCGCTCACGGCCATCGATCCGGTCGCCGCATGCCTGCGGTCCGGTGACGTTGACGCCCGGCCGCTCACGTCTACGCGCCCTGCTCGATCATCGTTTTTGGCGTCTTGACGATCGAGGCGGTGGGCCCGACGTAGCCTCTGACGGGGGTGCCGGCTTGGCTGGCGATGGCGGCGAGTTCGCCGAGGGTGTGGTCGAGCAGGCCGCCGTCCGGTGTGCGCATCTGGTTGGCTCTGACGGCGTGGTAGGCATCGCGGCGGGCGCTGGCTTCGCCCGGGAAGGCGAGGGACAGGTTCAGTCGGCGCAGGCGCTGCCACGCCTCGATCGTCGTGGGGATGCCGTCGTTGGCCACGGCGGCGATGGCGTCGTCGACGGCCCGCACGGTGGCGTCGGGGCCCGGGTCGATGATGAGCATGGCAGCGTCCCGGCCAATGTCGGCGCCTTCACCTGTGATGATGGCGAGTTGCGCGCGGGCATCCACGGCGCGGCTGGCCTCGGCGATGACGCGCAGCAGTTCGGCGTGGGCGGCCATATCGTCGGGCGATTCGTACCCGCCGATGGTGTGCGGTGCGGTGTCGAGCAGCTCGGCGAGCCGAGGGAATACCTTGTCGTTCGTGTCGGCCGTGAGCCGGTTCGCGAGGTGCGGCGCTTGCTCGATCGCGACGCGCGCGGCCGTGCGGTTTGCACGGTCGTGGCACTCGGCTGCGACGGCGACCCGGGTGCGCCACGTGTCCCGCGCGGTCGCGGTCTTGGTGATGAAGGCGGGCAGCTGGTCAGCGGTGGGGAGTTCGGCGGAGAGGGTTGGCTCGAGTTCGTCTGCCACGGACTTGGCCGCGGCGGCGGTCGCGGTCGCGGTCGCGGTGTGCCACTCGGCTGGCATCTCGTAGCCGAACGCGGCGGCGATCTGCGCCGCCTCGGCCGCATGACGGAGGGCGCTCTGTAGTTCGATGCTGAAGCTAGTCATTGGTTTATGGATCCCTTTCATGGATGGGCGGCGGTCAGGTCAGGGTCAGAGGTCGACCCAACCGCCGGGGTTGCGTGGTTGCGAGAGGACTTCCTGGAATCGTGCGGCGAACGCTCGGACGCTGTGTTCCGCCGCGGTCTCGACAGGCATGCCGCGGGAGGAGGTGCCTTGCGCCGGGTTCGGCAAAGGGACACGCGGCTGCGGCGGCTCTGCGGGCTGTTGCTCGACACCGAGGTGCCCGTGCACGATCGCTGCGAAGTCGTCGGATGCGCTGGTCAGCACGCTGGCTCCTTGGGTGGTGTCGCGGCGGGGTCGCCGAGGCCTGCGACGAACCTGTCGAGGTCTGACACCCGGACGCGCACCGCCCCGCCGATATGCACGCACGGCAGTTCCCCGGCGGCGACGAGGCGTTTCACGGTGGACTCGCTGCACACCAGCGCGTCGGCCGTCTGCCGGTACGTCAGGAGCCGTTGGGTCACACCGTGATCGTCAACGCTGGGAGCCGATCCGCCGTTTCCTGAACCGTCCTGGCCCGCGGTGACCCGGAACCGTGCCAGACGTTCGAGCACGAGCACGCTTTCGGGTACGGCGCCACCGTCGCGCTCGACACGCACTCGATGCGTTCGGAGCGCCTGCGCCAGGTGACGTGCAGCGGTCACCTCGGCCGCGCTCACTGCACGCTCATTCGTCGACCGCGGCCCGTTTGTGCAGCGCTCGAGCACGTGGTCGACGACGTCGCCGCGTTGCGCGGCGATGAGTGCCCGCAATACCCGCATGACCCGCAACTGACCCGCTGATCAGGGCGCCGTGCGGGGGTTGCGGGTATTGCGGGGGTGGATTACCGGCAATCTCAGGACGAACAAGCCGCAGCCCATCTTCAACGAGGGGTCTTGGTCTCGGAACTCACCCCTCTTGAGGGGGGGTGCTGGTGGGGGTGCGTGACGCAGGTGACGCACGGATCCATAACTTTCCCGAACGCACGCGCGTAGGAAGTTAGGGGTAACTGCGTCACCTACGTCACGGTGGCCGTTCATTGGTCGTCCTCGAGGCTCTCGTCGGCCAACAAACCGAGGTCCTTCTCGCTGCCTTCTGTCGCGTCCGGTGCCGCCGGGTCACTGTGCTCGTCGGGGTGCGCTGGGCATCGGTAGTTGGTCATGCGGCGGTGTCCTTGCGGTTCGTCCGGTCGCGGCCGGCCCAGACATGGAAGCGTTCGGACTGGGCGTCGGCGGCTGGCCGCATGCAGTGAAGATCTGGCACGGTCCGCACATCTCGGCGGCAAGGATGCGCTGGTCGGGGTCGTCCGACGTCCAGGCGTGGGAGTGCCGGCCCGCGCAGGGCGGCGGTGTGCTGGCGTCCAGCGCGTCGCGCAGAGCGTCGGCGAGTGTGCGACTGGGATCGGTGGCGGTCATCGGGGCGGCGCCGTCCTAGTCATCGGTTCCCTTCCGAATTATGGTCACGCGCATCTCGGTTCTCCGCGGGGTAGGCGGGGCACGTCGGGTCGTGGGCGACGTCGAGGACGAGCACGCCCTGCGCTGGCTCGGCGAGTTTGGTTGTCGCGTTGCAGTCGGGGCACCGGTAGGCGGCGGCGATGTCGAGGGCGGCTCGGCGGGCTGCCCGGTTGCGGTCGCGGCGGACGGTCACGGTGTGTCCCCGTTGGTGGTTGTCGCATTGGTCATCGCCTCGTCAATGCAATATGCGCACTTGCCGTTGTCGGTGTTGCGTCCGTCCGATGGGTGCCCGCATGGCGTGGTTGCGGCTCGGCCTGGGTCGTGTACACGTTCGGAAGGTCCGGCCAAGGTTCGGAAGGGTCGGGGTGCGTGAGAGTCCGACCCTTCCGAACCTTGGCCGGGTTGGGCCGAACCTTCGGCTTTGTAGGACCAGACCCACCCGCCGCCGTAGGCCGCCTTCCGCGTTTCGATGCCGGCGCGCTTGCGGGCGCGGAACAGGGTGTCTTTGGATGGTGAGGCGCCGTTGCCGCGGAGCCGTTTTACAGCGTCGGCGGCTGGGATTTCGCCGTGCGCGTCATCGAGGATGAGGCGCAGCATCTCGACGAGCTCGTCGCCCTCTTGGGCGTCAACCTCACTCTGCGTCGCGAGTAGCTCCCGAGCCGAGTGAGCGGACGCGCCGAGCCATTCGACTCGGGCGCAGCCGTGAGCCGGCGAGTCGACGAGCCGGTAGGCCAAGGCTTCCGGTAGCGGGGACAGGTTGGACTTGATCCCGGCCAGCACGCGGCGTGTGTCGTCCTCGGGATCGACGGCGGCGAGCAGCCCGACCCGTGCGGCGCCGATGATGCCGATGGAGCCGCCGCCCCGGTACATTGCTGACCCGCCGGCTGCCTTGTTCAGGTGGCGCAGCAGCAGGACGCAGCTACCAGTGCGTTCGGCCATCGCCGATAGGCCGGCCAGCACGCCGCGTACGTCCTGGTCGCGGTGGCTGTCAACCTTGGACGGAAGGAACGCCATGAGCACGTCGATGACGACGAGGACCGCGCGGACCCTGCGTACCGCGCGCTCGATGTGCTCGAGGTCGGCGAGGGTGACCGGGCGAGACCGCTCGATCCCGTCCTCGTCGACGTACCGGACTTCGGTCAGGGCGTGCACGTTGTGCGGGTCGCCCATCGCGGCGTCCAGGCGCGGCCGGATGGTGTCGGCGAGACCGTCCTCGGCCGAGAGCAGCAGCACTGCTCCGCGTCGGTTCTCCGCCCCGTCCGGCCACGCTCGCCCCATCGAGACCCGCGCAGCGCAGTCGACCGCGGTCGTCGACTTGCCTACGCTCGGGTCGCCGTCGAGGACCACGATCTTGCCCAGCGGGAGCCGGCCGAACCAGAGCCAGGCGACCTGCTCGGGCTCGACATCGGCCAGGCTGACAGTGACCGCGTTCGATTGCCCCGCGGCGGTCACAGAATCGACTCGATCCGGTAGCCGCGCACCTCGAGGAGCGCGATCAGGTCATCAGTGTGCCGTCCCTGTATCAACCATCCGCCGCCGTCACGGGCGCGCATGCTGCGGATGCCGAGCGACCGGATCGCCGCGACGACGCCTGGGCCGTCGACTTCGGTTGTGCCCGCGCCGACGATGCGCACGACGACGGCGCGAACAGCGCGCGGGTTGTCGATCGGGTCGCGCCGTCCGTCGATGAGCGCCGGACACCGGTATGACGCGGCTCGGCGACGTCGGAGCTGCGCGGGGATGTCAGCGTGCTGTCGTAGACTGCTGCTGGTCGCCGCAATGACCTCGGGAGCCGCCTTCGCCGGGCGGCTTCTGTCATTCATCGGACGGTGCCCGCGGTAGGAATGCGGCGCAGGAGACCGTCCAACTCGTCCGCGTCGATGCGAACGAGCCGGGGTCCGAGGCGGTAGCCGGTGAGTTGTCCCGCCGCGATGTAGCGGCGGATGGTTCGGGGTGAACAGCCGAACCGCTCAGCTGCTTCCGTGGGGTTGAGATATTGCTGGCCGCTGGAAGTGCGATCAGACATGTCGGCAGACCTGTCCCTTTCGAGGGTTCTCGAAGGGGCCGGAAGTCCTCCGAGTCAGGTCTCCGCAAGGAGCGGCGGCGTGTCTTTAGTTGTTCTAGCGCTCACTCTACCGGACAAGACGGACAGCGGTCGTCAAACGTGGGTGCGTGTTGGCTTCCCTGCCTTCTCCGCCTCGGCCAGCAACGCGATCAGATCGCCATTCGGGACGAATTGTTTGACGTGCGAGCATTGCAGCAGCGCACCGCCGCCGGGGTCGTTCAACGGAATTGGTGGAAGCTCGTTCCATTTGTTGCCGGTCTTGTTCTTGGCGCGTCCCTCAGCCGTTGATTCCTCAGCTTCACGGGCGGGTGGTATTCGGTATTGCGGCTGGTAGCGCCATGGCTCACCGGCTGAATCAATCCACACGTCAAGCAGGAGATGGTCCGCCTGCTGGCATTGGTATCTGATCCGCAGCCGGTCCTTGAACCTGCTCGGTGTCGTCTTGAGTTCGTGGTATTCGGCGAGGTGGGCCACTCGGTCCGCTTCGATCTGCTCCCACTCGTCTGGTTCATCGGTGTCCATCACCTCTGTGCCTCCGACATCTTCGAAAGCGCGACCGCGATTTCAGCGTCGCGACCTTTCGCTGCATGCTGGTAGACCATCGCCGCGCCGGGAGTGGAGTGTCCAAGCCGGGCCATGAGTTCGGCCAGGCTGGCGCCAGTCGCAGCGGCCAACGTTGCGCCCGTGTGCCGTAGACCGTGCCAGGAAAGGTCCTCCCGGCCCGCCTTCTTCCGTGCGGGCCAGAACGACGCGTAGAGCGTCGAGGTCGTGAGGTGCATGCCCTTGGGGGAGGGAAACAGCAGCCCGTCCGCGCCCCACTGTGCGTGATCTTTGATGTGAGCTTTGATCGCGGGCAGCAGGTGCGGCGGGATCGCGACGTCACGGACACCCGCGTCGGACTTGGGCTTGCCGATCACCGGTTTCGAGTCGACCCAGGCGACGGCGCGGCGCACGTGGATGACGCCGGCCCTTACGTCGACATCGCGACGCCGAAGTTCGGTCAACTCACCGAACCGCAACCCACACCACGCCGAGATCAGGACCGCCACGCGGTACTTCTCGGGCATCGCCACCACCAGCGCCTCGAGCTCGGGCAGGCTGGCCGGTTTGATCTTGCGTGCGCGTTTCGCGCTACCTGCGCCGCGGATGTGGCACGGGTTGGCGGTCACCACCTCGTCTCCCACCGCGGTAGCGAAGATCGCCCGGACGAGCGAGTACGCGTGCGCCCGTGTCGTCGGCCGGTCCTTCGGCAGCGTTGAGTACCAGGCTCGCACCGTGAGCGGGGTGACGTCTCGCATCGTGACCGGCCCGAGCGGCGGCAGGATGCGCTGGTCGAGCAGCGTGCGGTAGTGCGCGCGAGTGCGTGGCTTGATGTCGCGGTCGGCCCACCACGCCTCGGCATAGTCACCGAAGGTGCGGGGAGCGGCGGCTATGGCGGCGCGGCGGCTCGGTGCGATCCACGTCTCGCCAGCGATCAGACCATGTTCTCTGCCGAGCCACGCTTCGGCGTCCTGCTTGCCGTCGAACGTCTGGGGCGCGGTGTGGCGGGCGAGGTCGGGACCGACGTAGGAGGCCTGCCAGCGGCCGGAGGGGAGTTTGCGGAGGTGACCGAATCCGCGGTGGTTCGGCTTGCCGGCCATGCGAGTCGCCTTCCCAGTAGCGGCACGGGTAGCACCCTGTAGCGGGTTTCCGTGCGATCCACGTGCGATCCCCATGCTATCCCGTGTCGTCTCGTGTCCACTAGTGACACGCGCTACTGTCGGTGACGATCAACGCGAAACAGCCTGCAAACACGGGTGAAAGTCCTATCGCGTTGATGGTTCACCCAGTAGCGGCAAGAATGGGCTGCTACTGGTTCGATCCCAGTAGCGCCCACGCTCTACAGGTCCCGCATTTACTGACCTGTAGGTATCTCGGCCGATCTCGATAGGGTGGTAATTTGGCCCCTCAGTCGGCAAGGAGTCCGCAAGAAGTCCGCGAGCGGTGCGGACGCAACGAGCTCGCACCAGCGCAATCCGCAGTAGGCGAGGACCAGGATCACGAGCCGCCCGTTGCCACCAGCCGCTTCAGCAAGGCTTTCGACTTCGCCCGCCGTTCGGTAAACGCCGTCGACGTTTGTTGAGTCGAGGGCGATCTAGCCCGGCCGCCGGGCGCCGGGCTCAGAACTCGATCTGGGCCAGACCCAGGACCTGGATGCGCCAGTCGTCGTAGCCCGCACCTGAGTCAGGGTCGTCGGCGCCGCGTGCCGGTTCGAGGCCCGGCAGTTCGGCCCACGGGTCCTTGCCGCCGCCGGTGGCGAATGCGGCGATCTCCTCGTCGCTGCGCGCACTTGTGATAACGCGGATGCGAACGCGGCGGGGCGAGAGGTCCGCCCGCATCGCGTGCGCCAGGACGCGCAGCAGCGACAATCGCGCGACCCGATCGTCGGGGGCGGCCATTTCAGCGGGAAGGTTGCCGGCGACCAGGAGGACGACCGCGTCGTCGGCGAGCATCGGCAGGACGCGTTCGGCGGTGGCGAACCGGTCGAGCAGGCCGTCGTCGAGGAACGAGTGGACGCGCTGGACGATGGTCTTTCCCCGTGCCGGGACGGTGACCCCGAGCTGCACGTAGTAGTTGACCTCGCTGGCCCGCCGACCGAGCTGGCTCTCGGTGACCTGCTCGATGCCCGCGGCCTCGAAAACCTTGGCCAGCGTCTGCACGTGCTCGGGCGAGCCCGTGATGAGCACCTGCTTCGTGGACATGCGTATTCTCCGTTCGGTGCGGTGGATGTGGCCTGCGATCAGGCGAAGGCGCCGATACCGGTGATCGCGCGGCCGACGATGAGCGACTGCATGATGTCGGTGCCTTCGTAGGTGTAGACCGCCTCGATGTCGGCGTGGTGGCGCGCGACGTGGTGGTTCAGCAACAGACCGTTGCCGCCGAGGAGGTCCCGCGCATCGGCGAGAACCCGCCGGGCCGCTGACGCCGTATGCAATTTCGCGAGACTGGCCATCGCGAGATCGGCCTGACCCTTGTCCTGCAACTGCGCCAGCCGCAGACAGATCAACTGCATGCCGACGATGTCGGACAACATTCCGGACAGCTTGGTCTGGACGAGTTGGAAGGCCGCGAGCGGCTTCCCGAACTGACGCCGCTCCATGACGTATCCGACTGCCGCCTCGTAGGCCGCCACCGCGTGGCCGATCGCCTCCCACGCCACGTTCTGTCGACTCTTGGTCAGCACCCGTGCTGTGTCGGCGAACGTGCGCGACTCGACGAGGCGGTTGTCCAGCGGTACCCGCACGCCGTCGAGACGGATCTCGGCCTGCCACACCGCGCGGTTGCCGCTCTTGCCGGTGATCACCGTGGCCTGATAGCCCTCGGTGCCGCCGTCGCCGTGCTCGACCACGAAGCCACCGACGTTGCCGTCGTCGTCGCGGGCCCAGACGATCACGATGTCGGCGATCGAGCCGTTGCCGATCCACCGTTTCGCTCCGTCGAGGACGTAGGTGTCGCCGACCCGGCGTGCGCGCGTGTCAAGTCCGGCGACGTCCGAGCCGTGGTCGGGCTCCGTCAGCGCGAAGGCGCCCAACTTCTCGCACCGGGCCATCGCCGGCAGCCATCGATCTTTCTGTTCGGCCGAGCCGAGCAGGCCGATCGACGCCATCGCCAACCCGCTGTGCACCACGTTGAAGGTGCTGACGCTGCCGTCGCCGCGGGCGAGTTCGGCTGCGGCCAGCCCTTCCCCGACAGCGCTCAACCCGGGGCAGCCGTAGCCCACTTGTTGGCCGCCCGCGATCCCGAGCCGGGCGTACCCGGGCACGAGCGCGAAGGGGAACTCGGCGCGCTCCCAGTAGTCGTTGATGACTGGGACCACCTCAATGTCGGACCACGCCCGCACCCGGTCGCGTACGCCGCGCTCGTCGTCGGTCAGCTGCTCGTCGAAGTGGTACATGTCCACCAGCCGGGCCGGTGCCGGGATCGTCGCGGGTGGAGGAGGCGTGATGACCGTCATCGCCGCGTCCTATCCCCGGATCCGACTCACGTGCCGGACCACTCTTTTTCGCGGAGATCGTACTTCTGGACCTTCCCGCTGGCCGTTCGAGGCAGTGGCACGACCAGGAACTCGATGGTTTTGGGTGCCTTGAAGTGCGCGATGCGAGTGCGCACGTGCCGGATCAGGTCGGCCTCGCTGACGGCCTCGGCCTCCGGGGTGCAGCACGACGAAGGCCTTCGGACACTCGCCCCACTTCTCGTCGGGGATGCCGACCACCGCGGCTTCCCGGACCGCGGCGTGTGACTCGAGCGCATGCTCCACCTCGACCGTGGAGATGTTCTCTCCACCGGAGATGATCATGTCCTTGGCGCGGTCGCGCAGTTCGATGTAGCCATCAGAGTGCTGGACGCCGAGGTCTCCCGAGTGCATCCACCCGCCCTCGAACGCCGCGGCGGTCGCCTCGGCGTCGTTGTGATAGCCCGTCATCACGCCGTTCCCGCGCATCACGATTTCGCCGATCGTCAGCCCGTCGCGGGGGACGTCGTTCATCTCCTTGTCGACGACGCGCAGTGGATCGGCGTGGATCATCGCCACGCCCTGCCGGGCCTGTCTCCGCGACTGCTCGCCAGGCGAGAGAGCCGACCCCTCGACCTGCCACTCGTTGAGAGCGAACGGACCGTAGACCTCGGTCATGCGGTAGACGTGCACGATCCGCGCACCGAGTTCGCGCATTCGGGCGAGGACGGTCAGGCTCGGCGGCGCGCCGGCGACGGTCGCCACCAACTCGTGGTCCAGCTTGTGCGCCTCATCCGCTCCGGCGATCCCGACCAGTACGGTCGGCGCGCCGGCGATGTGGGTGACCCGCTCGCTGTCGAACAGGGCCCAGATGGCACTGGCCCGTACTGCGCGAAGGCACACATGCGTGGCGCCTGCGCCGGTGAGTGCCCACGGGGTGCACCACCCGTTGCAGTGGAACATGGGCAGCGTCCAGAGGTAGACGCTCTCGGGATCGAAGCGTTGATGGATGATCTCGCTGAGCGAACTCAGATAGGCGCCACGGTGGACGTAGACGGCGCCCTTGGGCTGACCGGTCGTCCCCGAGGTGTAGTTGATCGCGATCGGGTCGAGCTCGTCGGGCACCGTCCACGGCAACGCATCTCCTGAGCCCAGCTGCAGCAGTTGCGGGTAGGTGAGGTCGGCGAGCGACGCCGACCCCGCCATGGCCGGGCCCGCCGGGTCGTGGACCGCGATGACCTTCTCCACGGTCCGCAGCGTGAGTCGCGCCGGCTCGAACGCCGCCAGGAACTCGGTGTCGATCACGAGTAGCCGGGCTCCACTGTCGTCACAGATGAAGCGGATCTCCTCGGCCGACAGCCGGGTGTTGAGCGGGACCAGCACCGCTCCCGCGAGCGGAACCCCGAAATGCCCGACGAGCATCTCGGGAGTGTGCGGACACAGGTAGGCGACCCGGTCGCCCCGCCGGATGCCGAGGTCGATCAACGCGTTCGCGAGCCGAGTCGCTTCGGCGGCCAGTTCGGCGTAGCTCGTCTCGCGTTCGCCGTAGACGATCGCCGTCTTGTCGGCGAAAACCTCGGCGGCACGGCCGAGGAAGGCCAGCGGGGTGAGCGGCGTGTAGGAAACGGTGGCGGGCATCGGGCACACATCCTGTCTGCGGTCACGGGCCGCCCGGAGCTGCGTACCAGTCCTACGCCGAAGCCACGTGCAAGCGGTGCCCGCGATACGAGGCGTCCCAGTTCGCCGAGGGATACTCGCTACAGGAGACGTCGCGCTTCGCACTGTAGACCCGTTCAGCACAGGGGTTAGTGACCTTGGTCCCGTTCGGCCCGGGCACGTGAGCACCCGAAGAAGCCGGGTGCCGCCGTCCGGCTTGGAATTAAATTGGGCCCATGCCGTCTCGCACCGTTCGCGATGACGGGCGTCGGCCACCAGGCGTCGCGAGGACACCCGCGGGTCCGAGGTCGTGGAGTACCGCGAGGCGCATCGCCTGTCGCCGGTCTTCCCGTTGCGCTACGACGTGCTCGGTCGGGCCGCCGAGGAGAGCAACTGCATTGAGACCCGCACTGACGCGCACGGCCGTTTGCTCTGGGCCTGCGGCCAACCCGCCGAGCTTCTTCAGGACGACGGCGTGGACTTCGTGGCCGGCACCCGACCCACCGATCGATCGGCCGTCCCGGTTGCGGATCTGCAGGTGCAGATCCACGGCAGCGAGCACCGCTCGATGCGGGTCCGGCGTGGTCATCTGTGGCCGCGCCGATCCACGATCCGGCGACGCACGCGATTCTCGGTGTGGTCGATGTATCGGGCGCCGAAGGGGCCGCGTCCGCGATGACGGCGCGATGGTCCGGGCCGCTGCGCGGATGGCCGAGGCCGAACTGGCGCGGGTGCAGGTGGCCCTGACCACGGAGGCGGCCGCGGGCACTCCGGCCTTTCGCATCGACGCGCTGGGCCGGCTCGAGTGTCACGTCGAGATCGACGGGCAGGCCCGATGGCTCAGTCCGCGACACAGCGAGATCGCAGTGATTCTCGCTGATCATCCGGATGGCCTCAGCGGCGACCAACTGACGATTGCGGCGCCGGACGAACTCACCGGGCAGGCGATTGTCGCGTTCATCCCGCTGCGAGCCGGCATCGATGAGAAAGGTCTCGAGGCGCTGCTGCGCGAGCACGTCGCGGAACGGATCGGCAAGCTCGCCCGTCCCAAGGAGATCGTGTTCGCGCTCGATCTGCCCAAGACCCGATCGGGCAAGATCATGCGTCGGCTGCTGCGCGACGTCACCGAGGGCAAGGAACTGGGCGACGTCTCGACGCTGGCCGATTCCTCGGTGGTCGCGGCGATCCAGCAGCAACTGACCGGTCACTGATGGCGGCGATCAAGGTGTCGTGACCGAGATCGACACCGTGCCGCGGACGCTCAACCACCACCGACCTCGCGGTATGCCCTCGTCACCATGTGCATCGGCGGCGGCCAGGGCATCGCGGCTGTCCTCGAGCGACTGTGACGCGTGAGTTAGCTCAGTTAGCACAAAATGAGCTAATGTAGTTAATGCAAGAGCGCATCGCATGACCACCCACACCGATGAAGGAGCACCTCATGACAACCACCACCCAGGCCAAGGCCAAGACCAGCAGCGACCCAACCTTCGAGATGCCGTCGATGGAGGACGCCACCCAGCGGATCCGCGACCTCAACGAGCGGCTGATCGAGTCCTCGAAGAGCGCCGGGCTGGTCACGCTCGACGCCTACGAGAAGGCCCTGCAGAGCCTCGTCGAGTTCGAGGAGAAGGTCGCCTCGGCGACCCAGCTGGACTGGGTGTCGGCGCTGGCCAACACCCACGCCAAGTTCATCGGCGACCTGAGCGCGTCCTACACCAAGGCCGCGCGCGACGTCCTCGAGAAGTAGACCGACAACGTCGTCGGCGTTCCCATGCGCTCGCCCTCACCGGTTGAGAGGGCGAGCGTTTGGTGCGCCGGACGGCCTGGCACGACACTCCCAGCGAAGGGCAACAGATGACTGACCCGAATCGGCGCAGCGCGATCGTCACGGGAGCGGCCAGCGGCATCGGCGCCGCAATCGCGGCCCGCCTCGCAAAGGACGGCATCGACGTCCTCGGCGTCGATCTGCAGGCCGTCGACCTCGTTACCGGGCCCCACTCGCTGTCCGCGGACCTCGCGACCCGCGACGGCAACCGTCTCGCGGTCGAGACTGCGCTCGAGCGGTTCGGGCGGCTCGACATCATCGTGGCGAACGCCGGATTCCAGCACGTCGCGCCCGTGCCGCAGTTTCCCGAGGACACCTGGGACCGGCTGATCGCGCTACTGCTGACAAGTCCGTTCCTGCTGGCCCGATACGGTTGGCCGTCGCTGATCGACGCCCCCGATGGTGGCCGCTTCCTCGTCATCGCCTCGGCCCACGCGTTGGTGGCCTCGCCGTTCAAGGCCGGCTACGTCGCCGCCAAGCACGGCGTCCTCGGTCTGGTCAAGACGCTCGCGCTCGAAGGTGCCGACCACGGCATATCGGCCTGCGCGATCTGCCCGGGTTATGTCCGGACGCCCCTGGTCGAGCACCAGATCGCGGCCCAGGCCGCCGCTCACGCAATGTCGGAGGAGAGCGTCCTGAACGATGTCATCCTCGCCGCCCAGCCGGTCAAACGGCTCATCGAGGCAGAGGAGGTGGCCGAAGTGGCGTCGCTGCTCATCGGTCCCAACGGTCGGTCCTTCACCGGCGCGCCCATCATCATGGACAACGGTTGGACGGCGCGATGACCGCGCCGATATGCCCGCCCGGCATCGTCCGTGCGGGCGCCGATTCCGCGTTCGGCATCGCCGGGTCCGGCCTGCGCGCGGGCGCTGACTGGTATTCCTCCGCACTGCGCCGCGACGCGACCCCGATCGACTTCGGCGCCGACGTCCTGGCCTGGTGGGCGGCTGCCGCCCGCCGGGACCAGCCGAGGTGGGCGACCGAGCACCAGATCGTGCGACAGTGGCCGATCGCGCGTCTGCGTGACTTCTCCACCGAGCCGGCCGTCGGCGTGCCCACGGTCCTGCTCCCGCCGCAGGCGGGCCACGACTCGTGCATCGTCGACTACGACGCCGACCAGAGTCAGATCCGCACGGCCCGGGCGGCCGGCCTGGCTAGCCTGTACTCCCTCGATTGGATCGGCGCCTCGGCGACGACCAGGGACGCCTCGATCGAGGAGTACATCGCTGTCGTCCACGACACGGTCGACCAGCTCGGCGGCCGGGTCAACCTCGTCGGCGACTGCCAGGGCGGTTGGCTCGCCGTCATCTACACCGCCCTCTATCCGGACACCGTCGCGACCCTCACCATCGCCGGTGCGCCCGTGGACTTCCATGCGGGTGAGCCGCTGATCCACGATTGGCTGCGCACGCTCGCGCCCAGCCGCGACCTGACGTTCTATCGCGCGCTTGTCGCCGCCAACGGCGGGATCCTGCCCGGCGAATTCCAGCTCGCCGGGTTCATGGCGATGCAGCCGCAGAAGGAGTGGGATCGCCAACTACAGCTGTTCGCTCACATTCACGACGACGCGCACGTCGCGCGCTACCGGACGTTCGAGACGTGGTTCCAGCACACGCAGCCGATCAACGGTGCCTTCTTTCTCTGGATCCTCGAGCACCTTTTCCAGAACAACGAGCTCGTCGCCGGCACGCTGCGCGTCGGCGCCGCGACCGTCGATCTCGGGCGGATCACCTGTCCGCTGCACCTGCTGGCCGGCAGCACCGACCACATCACGCCGCCGCCGCAGGTGTATGCCCTTGCCGACCACGTGGGCACCCCGCCCGACCAGATCGTCCGGCAACAGGCGCCCGGCGGGCACCTCGGGCTGTTCATGGGACATGACGCGTTGCGCAACCACTGGGCTCCGCTGTTCGGTGCGATCCACGCCCGGTCGGAAGAATCGGTGAGCGCGCGCTCCTAGCTCGTCGAGCCTCTCTGGCGACGCACGGCGTTGGCGTCGACGAAGCCGCGATAGATCTCGATCAGGGCTCGTCTCTGCGCACCCGTGAGTTCGGTGGCGCCGCGAATCTCGTCCTCGAGATGTGCGTCGTGCCCGTCGTCGACATCGTCGGCGGGCACGACGATCCCGGCCTGTGTGTAGAGGTGGTCGACCGACGTCTCCAGGGACACGGCGATAGCTTCCAGAACCGCATCGGACGGTGCTCGCAGACCACGCTCGATCTGCGACAGATACGGATTCGAGATCCCGACGGTCGCGGCGAGGTGACGCATGGGCAGCGCCGCAAGTTCGCGCTGGGCCCTGATCACGGCTCCGAGCGTGCGCTGAGGAGTACCGCCACCGCCCATCAGAACAGGCTATCGGTCGACGATAGATTGGACGCCGTCATCGTTCTCCTCGGGCGCCGCTGGAGTAAGAGCAGGTCCGGCCATCTGGGCATCTCGTGTGCCCGCAGGTGACTTCTTGGTGGGAACGCCCCGAAGGAATCCCTGGGTGTCCAGCTCGGCCGCGGCAGGAGAAGCGTGCCGTGGCCGGTCCTGCGGTCCGGTGCGATTCGGTGGCTTCAACGGTCACCACGCGCGAGCCCGGACAGGGGCCCCTGTCCTCCACAGGGGAGCAAGGACAGGGACTCCCTTCCGTCCGCCGATGTCGCGCGCAGGGGAGACGTGAGCATCGACCCTTGCAGCATGAACCCTAAACGGCTAAAGCGATATAGGTGGAGTGCCCTCAATTGCCAACATTCGGGCAGTCAGGAGGAGCGCACCGCGGGTCACCGGGGTTCGTGCTCCGCTTGACAGGCGTACCCGCGGGGGAGAAACGCCGCTCGAGGGGGCGGGCTTCGGGTGGCCTTCCGGCTTTGGTGGGCCCATTACTGGGCACGATCCGAGGCGCAGTGCACCCTGTCGCCGACGTGCGGCCGCGACGTACTCACGCGCCGTCTGCGGCGTCACGGGTGTCGCGAAGTCGTTACGGACCTTCCGCGCTCAGCATTTACCGCCGTGTCACACCATGAGACCTATGTTGGGGTGAGCCGTTAGGGAGCAGCGGCAGGGGAAGACGCGCCGCTCGCGGTGAGCTTGAAGTAGCTGCGGGCCGCGCGTTCTTACTACGATGCGGGTCGTCAATTCGAATGGTCACACATCCGCAGATTCAGATCCCTCGAATGCTCAGGGCGCCGAACGTCCCTGGGACTCAAGGAACTCGGCCACGACGCGCATTGCACGCACCATCGCTGCACCAACTGCCTTGCGGGATACAGCAAGCTGTCGCGCCGCCTGATCTTGGGTCTGTCCGCCGAAGTACACGAGTGTCAGTGCGCGCTGGGCAAACGGGTCGAGCTTGTCGAGCGCCCTGCGCAGAACGTCCGCGTCGTCAGCCTGGTCGCTACCAGTCACCACCACAAGCTAGCCGAGCGGGCGGCGTCGACGGTCTCGGTTTGGCAGCGGGTAGCGAGCTGGGAGGTTCCTCGGCGGCGGCTGCGCGTCGATCCCGGCAGCGCGATCGTGGCCCCCTTCCAGGCGCGCGATCGCTCCTGGCTGAGTGGCGCACACTCCTCCAGCCGATCGATGCCACCCTGAACAGGACCAGTTCGCGGCGTTGCCCGCATATCGGGCGGGCGACATGGGCGATCGGCTGAGCCCCGGTGATAGGACCCAAGATGAGCGAGTCCGAGTTGCTGGACGAGGAGCTGTCCCACCGTCGCACGGCCCAGGGCGAGAACCGACTACCGCCTGCGGCGGCGGTCATGGTGGCCGCTGCTGCCTACTCACTGCTTCCGGAATCTCTGTTGTTTGCGCCTCGATTCGTCATTCCCGTCGTAGAACTAGCTCTGTTGGTCGCGCTGTTGGCTACCAATCCGCGTCGCATGATCCGTCAGACTCGATGGTCGCGCGGTGCTTCGGTTGCCTTGGTGGCCGTCATTATCTCGGCCAACCTTGTTGCACTGGGAATACTGGTCGCGTCGTTGACGAAGTCCAGCACCGCAGGGAGCCGGCTTCTCATAGCGGCCATGCAGGTTTGGATGACAAATGTGATCGGGTTCGGGCTGCTCTACTGAGAGCTCGATCGCGGCGGTCCGTCAGGCGGCGCGAAGCCCGCCGCGACGAACTCCCCCCTGCAGACTGGAGATTCTCGCACGACGAGAACGATGACAATGTCATCGAGGTTGCAGTTTCGGCGAGCGCAAAATCGGGTTGGGTGCCAACGTTCATCGACTACCTGTACCTGTCATTGACCAACTCCAGCGCGTTCAGTCCCACCGACACCATGCCGCTGACGAACCGAGCCAAGATGCTTATGGGCATCGAGGCCATTGCGGCGTTGTTGACTTCATTGTTGGTGATCGCCCGCGCTGTCGGGCGCTTGGAGCAGGGGGAGGGTGACGGGCGTGTCCCGGCGTCCATCATGCAATGCTGTTGTCAAATCCAGTTCTTACGCTTGAACGTTACATACAAGGCAATGCCGATGATCAGAATGATCGCGAGGCTCAACACGACGCCCCAGTCCTTTCCGAAGCCTGGATAAGGGACATTCTGACCGAAGTAACCTGTGACTGCGGTGGGGACGGCAATGATGGCGGCCCAGGCGGTGAGTTTCTTCATGACGTTGTTCAGGCGTGCATCCTGCAGGGAAAGATTGGTCTCGAAGATTGTCGTGACAATGTCGCGTAGGGATTCGGTCCATTCAGACGCACGTAGGACGTGGTCGTACAGGTCGTCGTACCAAGGATCCAGCTCGGTCGGGGAATCGAAGTCCTTTCGGTGGCGCAACACGGCATTCATGACTTCGCGCATCGGCAGGACGATACGTCGCCGCGCGACAAGTTCCTTGCGTACGTTGTACGTCGCCCGCTGCACCGCACCGCTGAGGGTTTGCTCGTCGAACAGGTCACCCTCGAGGTCTTCCATCTTGTCGTCAAGCGTCTGGACGGCAGTGAAATGACTGTCGACGACAGTGTCCAGCAACCCATGAATGAGCGCGCCGACACCGTGCTGGAGAAGGTCGCTATTGTCGTCCCAGCGGCGAACGACTTCCTCGATGTCAAAGCCGGCTTCTGAGCGCACGGTAATCAACCCACGGGGGAACACGAACGCCGAAATCTTGCGTACCTGCAGATTGTCGGTGAATTGTGAACCGTCAACCTCCGGTTCGAGATCGACGGCGTACACGGCAATGAAGGTGTGCGTTGCATAACGCGGGGCCTTTGCCCGTTCCGCACCCGCAATTGCATCTTCAACCGCATTAGGATCTAGAACGAGTTCGCCGGCAAGCGCCTGCAGCCGAGCATCGTCAGGATCGCAAACGTCTACCCAGGTCAGGCTGTGCTCCTCCTCGAGGTAGTCAGAAATCCTGTCGAAGTGGAAGTCTTCTGCAAAAATTTCGCCTTTGCGCCATACGCGACCACGGACAGCCCCCAGCCGTCACCAGCGCCAGCTTCTGTAATCACGGTTCGGGTCCAGGCACCGATCGATCTCAGGCTATCGCCGCCTTCAGTCGCGGGTGCAGAGAACCGTCTCGGGTCCGATGTCGTTTCCAGGCATGACCCCCAGAGCAGATGAGTTCGGTGATGGGGCCTCTTGGATGCCGCGGTCGCATTGGGTGCTGGCCGTCCACCCCCGCCCACTATGGCGAAGCGCTCGGTGAAGGCCGGGAGCGCCCGAATCGGATGCATTCGCGGCCGGGCCGGATTGCTTCGAGTTGCGGGCCGGCGCGTGTAAAGGCACTGTAAAGGAAGGCGGGGGCCTTCCCTGTGACTTTGCCCGCAGCGCAATGCTGTGGGCTGACCAGAATGAGGATGCACATGTCTCGAACTATTCCTACACGTTGGCTTGGGGCCAGCGTCGCGCTAGCAGTAGCTGCGGTGTCGGCGTATTCACCGACGTCTGCCCAAGCCGCCCCTTCCTCGCCGACCGCCGTTGCGGCCAGCGAGTTCGGGTTCGCTGCCAACGCCTATGGCACCCAGGTGCAGGTAGGTGCGACCTTGCGGTCCGGACCTTCGGCTCTCGTCACTCTGGGCTGCACGTCGACGCCCGGTGTGATGAAGACGAACACGGCCGCCTCGCTGAGCGTGGCGCCGTTCCTCACCAGCGGAACGATCAACACCAGCGCCGCGTCCCAGACGACTGCTACGGGTATCGCCGCCACCGCTACCGCCACTACGCAGCAGGTCAGCGCTCTCAACGGTTTGGTGCGCGCGACCGAGGTGCGGTCAGTGAGCACCACGAGCCATAACAGCTCCACCGGCGATTTCCGCGTGAGCTCGGCCGGCACGACCTTCACCGGTCTCACCGTCGCTGGGGTGTCCATCACCGCCACGCCGGGCGCGAACACCAGGATCGATCTTCCCGGGTTCGGCTACGTGATACTCAACCAGCAGTCCTCGCATGTGGGTCTGACGTCAGCGAGCTTGCGAGTCATCGGTTTGCACATCTTCGTCACCGCCATCAATCCGCTCGTCCCGACCGGAACGCAGATCATCGTGTCTTCGGCAACGAGCGCCCTCAACGGCCCGGTGGTCGGCCTGCTGAGCGGGCTCGCTTACGGGACCTACGCGAAGGTGGGCACCACCCTCCTCGCCGGGCAGTCGTTCCCCCAGCCCATGCCCTGCAACGGCACCAACGGGGTTATCAGGACGAATTCCGGCGCTTCAGTGACGATCCCGGGCGTGCTCAGCACCGGGACGGTGAGCAACACTGTGCAGGGGACTTCGGACTCGACCCAGGTTTCGGGCCGGGTGACCTCGACGGTCCAGAACGCAAATCTCCTGGCAGGCACGGTCACCGCGACTGCGGTCCACGCCGACGTGACGGCCACGGGCAACCCGCCCACCCTGGGTGACAGCTCGTCGTTCGTGGGGCTTACGGTGGCTGGATTCCCGACCATCAACGCCAATGTGGCGGCCAACACCCGACTGACCCTGACCGGGATCGGGACGCTGTGGCTGCACCACCGCATCAAGACCGCAACCAGCGTGACCGTCGTGATGATCCAGCTCGTCATCACCGACGCCAGCAACCGTTTCGGTCTGAGCGTGGGCACCACAATCAATGTCGCCTCAGCCACCGTCGGCGTGCGCTGAGCCGAGGGCGCATAAAACGGGTCCGCCGCCGAGCACGCAGCGGCGGCGGACCCGTGTCACGTCGCTGGCCGCCTCCACGACACTCGGGCTCAACCGCACCCGGACCCCCTCTCTCGCTGTTCCGGGGAACTGACCCGCTCCGAGTTGACGGAACCTCACACGGTATTTACTCTTGCGAAGTAGGTCGCTTGGAGTTCCCCCGCGCCGACGGCCTACGTGGTGGTGCTCCTCTCCCCTGTGCGAGCGCCCACCACAAGAAGGACTGTGCCGGGCAACCGGCACAGTCCTTCGCACTCATGACTGCCGTCGTTACGTCCCGCTGGGCACTTCGGGGGGAGAACCCGACGGAGCAACCACGGTAGGGGAGGGCGGCGCCTCGGGTGGCCTTTCGACTCCGGTCGGTGGGCCCATTGCAGGGGACGATCCGAGGCGCCGCCCATCTTCCAAGCCCGGAAGTAACTGTTGTGCCGCCTGCTGTATCGAGTGGAGGCAGGGGTTGCGTTTGACGGCGTGGCAATGTCGGACTTACCTTGTAATAGGGCGTTCGCTCCCCCGTGGGCGCCCCTGAGCACTCCTGTTTCCCCTATGTTGGAGTGCGAACGGAGCCGTTCCGGCCGTGAGGCTGGGACGGCTTCGTACTTTTGAGCCCCCGTCATGGTCCATCACCTGTGGGCGAAGGGGCCGCGTGTCCCCAGCAGGTTCGGTCCGCCCCCGGGCAGCTTGCTCAGCCCGGTGACGTCGAGCTGGGCTCAGCTACTGCCAGGTCGCGAGGCAGCTTGATCGGCTTCGCACAGTTCAGCAGGCGTCCGGCCGCTCGTCCTGCTCATGCTTGTCTTCGCGGGCTCGGCGGCGCTGCTCATCGGCGCGTTTCCGTAGGCCGGCGAGGAACTCCTCGTCGTCATCCGGTGCCCGCTGCTTCGTGGGACGCGCCGGAGCTCCGCCGGGGCGCTCGAACGCATCGGACCAGCGCGAGGTCGAGCGCAGCGACGCGGGTTCAGCGTTGCGGTCCCATGGCCGACCAGCGATCAACCAGCCGAGTGAACCGAGCGTCGGAAGAAGCAGCACGATGAAAACCCACGCCAGCTTGGGCAGGGTGCGGCATTGCGCCTGTGCAGTCAGCAGCACGTCGAAGAAGCAGAAGATCCACAGCCCGATGACGACCAGGCCAAGGAACCCATCGAAGTACAGCATGGCGCCTCCTGCTTCCTGCGGAAAATCAACGGTACCCGCCCGCGGTAGGTTGCCCGACATGCCGCGGCTCGCCGATCTGATCGCTGTTCTGGACAGCTGGTTCGACCCGCGCTGGGCCGAGACGTGGGATGCCGTCGGCCTTGTGTGCGGTGATCCTGACGAGTCGGTCGAACGGGTGCTGCTGGCAGTGGATCCGGTCCCCGCGACGGTGGACGAGGCGCTCAGCGGGCATGCCCAGCTACTGCTCACCCACCACCCGTTGCTGCTGACCGGGGTACACGGCGTCGCTGCCTCGGAACCCAAGGGTGCCCTCGTGCACCGGATGATCCGTGCCGGCGTGGCGCACTTCGTCGCCCATACCAACGCCG
Organism: Mycobacteriales bacterium; assembly: GCA_038207565.1. GTDB lineage: Bacteria > Actinomycetota > Actinomycetes > Mycobacteriales > Jatrophihabitantaceae > JALZAI01. Next base: position 60,347 of record JBBQZQ010000016.1, on the reverse strand, counting down.
ACGTCTCGCGTCCGGGTGTCTCGGACGCGCTCGCCGATCGGCTCGGCCTCGCGCAGTTGCGCATCCTGGACCCGCAGCCGGGTGAGGCGCTCGACAAGCTCGTCGTCTTCGTCCCGACGGCAGCCACCGAGCGGCTGGTCGATGCCCTGGCCGCGGCGGGTGCCGGGGCAATAGGCGACTACGACCGCTGCGCCTGGACGATCGAGGGCAGCGGAACGTTCCGCCCGCTGGACGGTGCCACTCCGGCCCTGGGCCACGTGGGTGCGATCGAGACGGTCCGCGAGTCCCGCGTCGAGATGGTCGTCCCGCGCCATCGGCGCGGCGAGATCGTGACCGCGCTGCGCGTTGCGCATCCGTACGAGGAGCCTGCCTTCGACCTGCTGGTTCAGTCGCCGCCGCCGACTGAGCGGGGGACCGGGCGGGTCGGTGAACTCCCCGTCCCGATGACGCTGCGCGAGTTCACCGAACACGCGGCCAGGATGCTGCCGCCGACAACGTGGGGGGTACGCGCAGCCGGTGATCCGGATCGCCCGGTTCGTACCGTTGCCGTATGCGGGGGGTCGGGTGCGCCGCTGACGGAACAGGCGCGCGCGGCCGGTGCCGATGCCTATCTCACCGCGGACCTGAAGCACCACCCGAGCAATGAAGCGGTGGCGGAGCGCGGTGGGGGCGGCATGGCGCTCGTCGACGCGGCGCACTGGGCCACCGAGGAGCCATGGCTGCACGCGCTGGCCGGTCGCCTGCGCGCTGAGCTCGGCACTACGGTGGAGGTCCGCGTGTCCGAACGTGCCACTGATCCGTGGACGGTGCACGCTGCGTCCGCACCGAGCGCTGACCAGAAGGCGAGTCCGTGAACGCCGAGCACTCCGCACAGCTCCGTCTGCTCGAGCTGCAGGCTGCCGACACGGCTCTGGCGCAGTTGTCCCATCGGCGCCGCAGCCTGCCCGAGCTGGTGGCGCTCGCCGAACGCGAGGTTCGTTCGGCGGCACTGAACAATGATCTGATCGACGCCGAGACGAGCCTGGCCGACATCGTCGACAGCCAGCGACGCCTGGAGAACGACGTCGACGCCGTGCGGGCACGCGCCACTCGCGACGAGCAGCGACTGCAATCCGGCGGCGTCCCGGCAAAGGAACTCGAGGGGCTGCAACACGAGATCGCGACGCTGGCCCGACGGCAGTCCAACCTCGAGGACGACGTGCTCGAGGTCATGGAGCGGCGTGAGGAGTGCGAAGCGCGCGTTTCGCAGCTGGCCGCGCAGCGCGACGCGCTGTCGGCAGAGCAGGCTGAGCTGCGCGCCACTCGCGACGCTGCCTTCGCCGAGATCGACGCGGCTACCGCCGAACGTGACGGCGAGCGGGCGTCGATCGCCACCGAGATTCCGGGTGACCTGCTGGCCCTGTACGAGCGGGCGCGTGAACACGGCGGCGGGTCAGGTGCCGCGATGCTGCGGCAGCGGCGGTGCGAGGGCTGCCGTATCGAGCTGTCCGGCAGCGAGCTCTCGACGGCGCGTGCCGCAGCGCCGGACGAGGTCGTGCGCTGCGAGAACTGCCGCCGCATCCTGGTGCGGACCGCCGAATCCGGCCTGTGATCGTGCATCCCCGCCGCGCCGCTGTGCCCCGCCGCGCCGCTGTGCCCCGCCCTGCCGCTGTGCCCCGCCGCGCCGCTGTGCCCCGCCGCGCCGCTGTGCCCCGCCGTGCCGCTGTGCCCCGCCCTGTCTTGGCCCCTGAGCAGGGCGACACGCCGGGCCCGACCCTGCTACGGGGCCAATGGTGAAGGTGATCGTCGAGGCGGACGGCGGCTCACGTGGCAACCCCGGCCCGGCGGGGTACGGAGCGGCAGTGACCGATGCCGACACCGGCGAGGTGTTGGCCGAAGCGAAGGACTTCATCGGCATCGAGACCAACAACGTTGCCGAGTACCGCGGCCTCATCGCCGGCCTCACGGCAGCCCGCGATCTCGGTGCGCGCCAGGTGGCTGTCCGCATGGACTCCAAGCTCGTCGTCGAGCAGATGAAAGGCGTCTGGCAGGTCAAGCACCCCGGTCTGCGGCCGCTGGCCCGCGAGGCCGCGTCGTTGCGCGCGTCCTTCGACACGGTGACATTCGAGTGGATTCCCCGCGAGCAGAACAAGCACGCCGACCGCCTGGCCAACGAGGCGATGGACACCGGCGAAGGCAAACAGCCGAAGCCGGCGACGTCTGCACCGCTGCCGACGTGGGCGCCGCCGACCGGTCCGCCGACCCGCCTGGTGCTCGTCCGGCACGCCTCGACGACGCACTCGGCTGCCATGCGCTTCTCCGGACGTAACGATCTGCCGCTCGACGACGCCGGCCGGGCGCAGGCGGCGGCGCTCGCCCGCCGGCCGTATCGCGGCGTGGCTGCGGTCGTCAGCTCGCCGCTACGACGCGCCCTCGAGACGGCGCAGGCGATCGCCGATTCGCTCGGCCTTCCCGTCACAACGAACGACGACTTGATCGAGCTCGACTTCGGCGCCTGGGAGGGACTCACCGTCGCCGAGGTGCGCGAGCGCTACCCGGCCGAACTCGCCGCCTGGCAGGGCTCGCCGGACACGGCAACGCCGGGTGGTGAGTCGTTCGGGGCGCTGGCCCGGCGGGTGCGCCGAGGTCGTGACGCGCTGATCGCTGCACATCCCGACCGGACAGTCATCGTCGTCACCCACGTCTCGCCGATCAAGACGCTGGTGCGCACCGCGCTCGACGCACCCTTCGAGTCGATCTATCGCATGCACCTGGACCCCGCGTCGGTGTCCATGCTCGACTACTTCGCGGACGGCACGAGCTCGATGCGGCTGTTCAACGACACAGCGCACCTGTAGGTGGTGACCCTCAGGCGATCACGGCGTCGATCGCCTTCTTCATCGCGCTGGGCTGCACGGGGGCTTGCGGTGCCTTGGCTCGAGCTTGTTCGAGCCGCGCGCCCAGTTCCTGCAGCTGCTTGCGTCCCAGGCCCGCGCGGACCTTCGGGAACCAGTCGTTCTCTTCCTCGTCGATGTGGTGCGCGACGTTCTCGATGAGGACGGTGGTCTTGGCGTCGAAGCGCTCTGCGTCCGCGGGCATCGCGAACAGCTCCATGCACAGCACGTCGGCTACGTGGTGCTCCTCGTAGGACTCCAGGACGTCGTCCTCCAGGTCCGGAAGCAAACGGCGGACCTCCGGGTACATCACCTCGTTCTCGAGGTAGGTATGCACGGTAAGCAACTCGATCATCCTGTTGACGAGATCGGCCTTCTTCTTTGTGGTGTTCGCACCGGCTGCCTGGAAGTCGCGGAAAACCTTCTTGATCTCCTTGTGGTCTGCTTTCAGCAAGACGATGGCGTCGGACGACATGGTGTGACTCCTCGAGGTAGCGCGCGGCACTGCGCCGCGCATTGCGGGGCAACTACCCGCCGGCCGGAAGCGGTTATCCGTGCTGTGCGTGAACACATGCCCACGGCAGTCACGTTCCGATGACCTGCAGCGCGGCCCAGAGCGCAGCCGTGGTCAGCACCAGCAAAGTCGGGACGGTGAGCACGCCGAGCAGATGAACTGGACTGCCCGGGGCTTTTCCTAGGCCGGCAACAGCCGGCGCCACAGCAGGGTGGCGAGCGAGCCGCCGTAGGTCAGGTTCGGTCCACGTTCACGCCGACCAGCACTGCCAGCACGAGCGCCGGTTGACCGGTCACCAGCGGTACGAGCGCGAGCGTCGCCGGCAGGTTGTTGAGCAGGTTGGCGACCGCTGCGGCCACGAAGGCAGCAGCGAGCAGCGCGAGGACTCCCGGACGGCACGATGTGCGCGAGCGCGGTCCCGAGCCCGTGGCGAGTCACCCCCTCGACCAAGACAGCGAGCGCCAACACGAAGATGCAGAACCCGGGCTGGCCTCGCCGATGAGTCGCGGTACCGACACATCCCAGGCCTGCACCCAGGGGATGAGCAGCAGCAGGCAGCAGCCCAGCGCTGCCCACGCCGGAGCGACATCCAGCGAGGAGGTGAGGACGAACCCGGCAACCGTGAGCGCGAGAACCGCGAGGGCGGTGCGGACAACGGATGCTGGACGGGCGAGGGCAGGCGAGCCGGCAGGTCACGGCGGAAGAACAGCCGCAGGCCGAGCCACTCGGCCGCGCCTGCCAGCGCCCATGGCAGTGCCATCAGCGCGGCGAAGTGGCCGAAGGACAGTCCGGAGGCGGCGAACGCGAGCAGGTTGGTCAGATTCGAGACGGGCAGCAACAACGACCCGCTGTTGGCGAGCCGGGTGCTCGCATAGGCATGGGGACGCGCCGGGACGCCCAGCCGTTGCGCGGTCGTCAGCACGACCGGTGTCAGCAGCACCACCGTCGCGTCGAGGGTCAGCACGGCCTTCACCGCTGCCGCCAGCTAGACGACAATGGCGAGCAGGAGCCGTGGCCTGCCGTCACTGATCCGCGCGGCGAGCGAGCCCAGGTGGTCGAAGACTCCGGCCTCGGCACAGAGGTGACCGAACACCAGTATTGCGGCAAGGAACGCAACGGTCGGACCGATCTCGCCGAGCCGGTCGCCGGCTTCGCCGACCGACACGATGCCCGTCGTGACCACGACGATCGCGGCGGGTACGGCGCCGAGAGCCTCGCTGAGGCCGAAAGGACGCACGATCGCAATGGCCAGGCTGACGACTAGGACGAGGATCGCGATCGTCTCGGCGAGCGCGCCAGGCACGTGGGCAGGCTACCCAGTCAAACGCCCGAGCCGTACCGAAGGCGGGTAGCATCCTCTACGCGGCGGACGAGCCGACCGGGCGGCCGCGGCGGGACCGAGAGGTTTCGCCGAGGAAAGTCCGGGCTCCATAGGGCAGGGTGGTTGCTAACGGCAACCCGGGGTGACCCGCGGGAAAGTGCCACAGAGAACAGACCGCCGGCGCGTCCGCGCGCCGGTAAGGGTGAAACGGTGGTGTAAGAGACCACCAGCGTCGCGAGTGATCGGGACGGCTCGGTAAACCCCACCCGGAGCAAGGTCGAGAAGGTCCGTCAGGTTTCCTGACGGACTGCGCAGGCGGTCGAGGGCTGCCCGCCCGATGCCTGCGGGTAGACCGCTAGAGCCTGCCGGCGACGGCAGGCCGAGATGGATGGTCGCCACCGGCGCGTATGCGTCGGTACAGGACCCGGCTTACAGGTCGACTCGTCCGCCGCCTGTGCACGACTGTCAGCGCACCAGCGGCCGTACCAACTCGTCGAACCGGTCGGCCAACGTTGAGACGTAGGTGGCGCTGAGGTGATTGGCGTCGCGGTAGACGAGCACGTTTCCGATGACCGCGGCGCACTTGTCGGTGGGACAGATCGCATCATTGAGATTGATGTAGCCGATCCCGGAGACCTTGCGGCGGGCGCGCTCCATGGCGTCGGTCGCCGTCATCCATTCGGTACGTCGGCGGGCGCACCTGCTGAGCTGGTGGCGGAATTCGCTGACGCAGGTGGGCACGTCGAAGTTCGGGATGGGCGTGCCGGCGATCACGGCGACGTCGACTCCATTCTCCTTGAGCCGCGTCCAGGACTGGGCGAATCCCTTCATCAGGGCCGCCTGGCTGCCGGCGAGGTTCAGCGCTTCGCCGTCCACGAAAGCCTGGTGGTCACGGCTCGTCGAGGTCAGCACCAAGGCAGGTTTCTCCTGCAGGATGGTCTTGGTGACCGCGGCGTTCCATGCAGAGCACTGGGTGTACGGGCCGTTCGGTCCGACGATCGTCGTTGCGGTCAGCGGACAGGATTGCTTGGTATGGGTGATGATGCGCCAATGGTGGGCGAGGGCAGACGTGATCAACGCCGGTAGCCACTGCATCGCGTGCGAATCGCCGACCAGGTCGATGGTGGTGCTGGACGTTACGTCTCCGAACTCGCACTGCTCGTCCGCGCTCGCGAGGATGAGAGTGATGCAGTTTCCGCCGTCGGGCGCGTCGTGCTTGGCGTTGATCGGGTCGGGGTTGATCGACTCGAAATCGTCCCTGGGTGCGCCGTTCTTGTCGCCACGCGGATTCGCCGCGAGGATCTCGGCGCCGATCTTGACCTTTGCACCGGTGACGTCGACGGCCTGGCCGTTGTCGGCGACGATGACCGACGAGCCGTGCGTGGCGGGAATGAAGGCCAGGAGCAAGAATGCAGCGACCGCTCCCGCGAGGGAGGTCAGCAGTCCCAGGCTCAGCCCCGCGCGGGTCGTCGAGAAGGTCTCGCTGCGCATGCCCGGCTCTTCGATGAGGCGCCGGCTCAGCCAGGCGGGCAGCACCGAGAACGCTGCTGCGACGAGGCCCACCGCCAGCGGGTGTTCGGTGAACTGGGCACCTGCGATGACGATGATCGGCCAGTGCCAGAGGTAGAGGGAATAGGACATGTCGCCGACCCAGACCAACGGCGGCAGGGACAGCACCACCCGCGGACCACGCACGGCCTCGCCGAAGGCCAGTGCGGCGGCTGCGCCGACGGTGGGCATGACGGCGGCATATCCGGGGAACGGGGTGCCGGCGGTGTAGAGCACAGCGGAGCACAGGATGGCCGCGATGCCTAGCCAGCCTAGTGTCGCGGCCGTCGCACCGGGCACCCTCGCCAGCACAGTCGCACCCAGGGCCACACCGCCGCCGAGCGCCAGTTCCCACATGCGCGTCGTGGTCACGAAGTAGGCCTGCGCGGCGTCCGAGGCCGTGTAGGTGATCGAGTAGATCAGCGACGGGACGAGGACTGCCGCGAGCGCGATCAACCATGCGGCGCGGCGGTTCGCGCGCCACAGCAGGGCCGCGAACAGCAGCAAGAGCGGCCACACCAGGTAGAACTGCTCTTCGACCGCGAGCGACCAGAAGTGCTGGAACGGGCTGACAGCCTGGTCCTGCGCGAGATAGTCGACCGACTGCGCGGACAGCCGCCAGTTCACGGCGTAGTAGGCGCTGGACAGTGCGTCGCGCGCGATGCTGTCGAACCGGGTCGCCGACAGGAACAGGTACGTCAGCAGGCAGGTGCCCGCGATGGTGACGAAGGCGGCCGGCAGCAGTCGCCGAGCGCGATTGGCGTAGAACCCGAGCAGGGAGAACTCACCGGCCGCAAGGCCCTGGGTGATGTTGCCGGTGATCAGGAAACCCGAGATCACGAAGAACACGTCGACACCGACATACCCGCCCGGCAGCGCGCCGGTCAGTCCGGCGTGGAAGAGCACGACGAGGGCCACCGCCACGAAACGCAGTCCCTGGATGTCGAGCCGCTTGGCACGCACATCCTGCGGCGGCGTGTAGACCGAGTCTTCCAGCGCCTCCCAGCCGTCGTTGTCCAGCCGCCGATCGTCCGCCCGGGGTGGCGCGGTGCGACCAAGCGCGGTTGCCCACAGATCGGTTCCTTCCGAGCCCATTCGCCGAGAGTAAGGGATTTAGACTGATCTGGGAGCTTGGTCGGGCTTCCGATCTCGGGTCTGGATCGATGCGACGGCTTGCGCTACATGCGGCGATTGTATGCAAAGGTGCTACTTGTGGCCGAGCGCGGTAGCAATGACGGGTCGCCCAACTCCCGTGGAGCGTGAGGCCGACCCAGTCCTGATCCGCGATCACGCCGACAAGGGGTTCCGTCAGGTCTTGCGTGACGCTGAGTTCCGGTGGTTGTGGCTGGCCGATCTGCAGTCCCTGCTGGGCGACCAGTTTGCGCGCGTCGCGCTGTCGGTCCTTGTCTTTAGCGAGTCCGGGTCGAGCCTGCTCACCGCGGCGGTCTACGCGCTCACCTACCTGCCGGCGGTGCTGGGCAGTGTCCTGCTGGGCGCCCTCGCCGACCGGGTGCCGCGCCGGAGTCTGCTCGTCTGGGCCGATCTGGTACGGGCGCTGTTGCTCGCGGTCATGGCGGTTCCTGCCGTACCGATCGCTGCCGTCGCGGTCCTGCTCGTCGCTGCTGTGGTTGTGGGTGCACCGTGGAAGGCCGCCGAATCGGCATTGGTCGCGGATATTCTCGACGGCGAGCGATACGCACTGGGGACGGGTTTGCGCATCGCCACGGTCCAGGGCACCCAGTTGGTCGGCTTCGCGGTCGGCGGAGCGGTGGTCGGCGTGGTCGGCTCCAGATCGGCCCTCGCCCTCGACGCGGTGAGCTTCGCGCTGTCAGCCCTCATGATCGGCCTGCGGGTGCGGCACCGGCCGGCGGCAGCCGGTTTCGCGGGCGTGGGGTGGGCGGCGGGACTGCGTGCCATCGCCGGCAGCCCACGATTGCGAATCCTCATCCTCTTCTCGTGGTTGACCGGCATCCTCGTCATCCCCGAAGGTCTTGCTGCGCCCTATGCCGAGCATGTCGGCGGCGGTGCGGCCGCGACGGGCATGTTGCTCGCCGCCGGCCCAGCGGGTGTGCTGATCGGGTCGTTGCTGCTGATGCGCCTGTTGGGTGACGAGCAGAGGGCCGGGTTGGTGGCGCCGCTGGCCGTGCTCGCCGGGGTGCCTCTGATCGCCTGCTGGCTCGACGTCGGATTCGCTGCGACGTGTCTGCTGTGGGCGCTCAGCGGAGCTTGCACCGCCTTCCAGGCGCAGATCATCATCGAGTTCGTGCGGGGCGTACCGGTGGAACGCCGGGGCCAGGCCATCTCGGTGGCCTCAGCAGGGCTGCTCGCCGTCCAGGGCGTCGGGCTGTTGCTGGGTGGACTGGCCACCGAGATCTGGACGACCCCGGCGACGGTGGCCGTTGCTGGGGCCGTCGGCACCGCGCTTGCGGCGCTTCTGGCGATCGCGCGGTCCCGGGCGTGGCGGGACGGACCCTCCGCCCGGTTCCGCGCCAACGACTGACGAACGCGGCTGCCATGGGGCCGGCCAGCCCCCGCGGGCTCTGGCCGGTCTCATCGCAGCTGCAGCGGATTTCGCCTGCTTGTTCGCGGTGCGGTTACCGAATCGACGTGCCGTGCGAGATGCCGAGTCGGATCAGGTCCATTCGTGACCGTTGAGCGTCCATTCGTGACCTTGCACCATGTCAACCACCTCCTCCGTCATGTCTCGTTGACTTCGACATCGCGCGGGTCGCGCGGGCGTTCGTCGTCACGGAGATCCGCGATTCCGTGTGTGGCAGCAGCGGTTAGGTCCATTCGTGGCCCTTCGCCATGTTGCCCACCTCCTTGCGATGCGGGGAGAAGCGGTGTAAGAGGGTGCGGTTCAGCATGTGCCGCACCTGCCGGTCTTGCATCTCTATCGGCGGGATGGGAGCCTAAAAACAGTCATCTTGGGCGAAATCGTTGCGCAGCCACCGTTCGTGTTATGTTGCTGTGAGTCGTATGGCGTGTGACGCGGGACCGAGCGCATCGAACTCGGGTCACTTGTGGTGTACCGGCCGAAGGGGTGGCGCGCGTGCAATCAGCACCGTCGGTGCCTGCCGCTCCGAATAAGGGCGGCAAACGCGGACGTGTCCGTCGTGGGGAATTTTGGACCCTGAGCGGACCTGCGAAGAGCTTCCTGGCCGGTACCGAGTTGATTGCGGTTGTGGTGACGATCGCAACTGCCGCGACAGAGCGTCTGAATTCCGACGAAATGGTACCATTCGGCCTGCTCTTGGTGCTCGCCGTCGGCTATGCCGAGGTTGCGGCGCGAGTCGAGCTGGTTCGTCGCTATCTCGGGATTGATTCGTCCAAGGCGTGGACCGGCTACACGTCGGTGTGGGCGTTCGCCGGGGTGATGGTGCTGCCGGTGGGTTACGCCGCACTGATGACCGCGATCGTGTACGCCCATGTCCTGGTGTTGGGTCACCGGCACCGCAATGTTCGTCCCTACCGGACGGTGTTCACCGCCGCGACGATGGTCCTGGCGACCCTCGCGGCTGGGGAGGTGCGCGCAATCGTCCCCGACCTGCTCAATCCGTCCGGCGGCGCGCTCGCCGCACTGGTAGTCGTGCTCGCGCTGGTCGCGTTCTGGGTGGTCAACCTCGGTGTGTTGGTGACCGGTATGTACCTCGCCCGGCGCCCGCCGCGTTTCGCCTCGTCACTGCCTGACCGAGCAGGCGTGCTCCTTGAGTACGTCACCCTCACACTCGGCGTCGTAACCGGTGTGTTCATGCTTGTCGCTCCGTCGCTCACCCCGCTGGTGCTCGTCCTCATCGCCACGACGCATCGCAGTTCGCTGGTCGCCGACCTTCGGGTTGCCGCCTCGAGCGACATCAAGACCGGATTGCTCAACGCGGCGACCTGGCGGGAGCGCGCCCGGCAGTCCCTGAGCTACGCGGCCCGTAACGATCGGCCGGCCTGCGTGTTCGTGTTGGACCTGGACCACTTCAAGGACGTCAACGACGAGTTCGGACACCTCGCCGGCGACGAGGTGCTGGTTCGCGTGGCGAACACCCTGCGCACCGGGGTGCGCGACCACGACGTTGTCGGCCGCTTCGGCGGCGAGGAGTTCGTGGTCTTCCTCGATGCCGCGACGCCGCAGACTGCGGCAGCGACGGCCGAGCGCCTCCGCGCGCGTATCGCGGAGGGCAGGTCCGCGGGTGTCGGAGCAGTCACCGGTTCCATCGGTGTCGCGTATGCGTCGCACCCGCAGGGGATCGATCTGGACGAAATGCTGGGCGCCGCGGACTCCGCCCTCTACGCGGCCAAGGGCGCGGGTCGCGATTGCATCGAGGTCGTCGAGATGGCGTGTGCGCGCAGTACCTGTCCGCCTCGGCTGACCGAGCGTCACGCGCAGGTATAGCCACCTCGAGACGTCGACCGCGTGACGTCCGGTGAGGGTGATTTGGACGGGTCCTTACACTAAGGTGCGCGACGTCCAACTGTGCCCACCGAGCCTCGACGGACGTGCGCTGCCGAGTGACCGGGGGCGATGTGCGAACTGCGTTCTGGCGCGGCGAGATCGCGACCGCGGCGGTTCTCGTGCTGTCCTACGTGGGCGGCGTCGTTGGGTACCTGCTTGACGCCCCGATCCTCATCGTCGTCTCTGCCCTGCTGCTCGCCGCGGCGATGCTCTACCTCATCCGGATGTTGTACCGCTTGCAGGAGCGCACCGGTGACCTCGACGAGCAGGCGCTACGCATGCAGGAGGCCGTCGCTGTGGTGCGCCTGCTCGAGAACGAACTTCGCCACCAGGGCCTGCACGACAGCCTGACCGGGCTGCCCAACCGAACGCTGCTCGACGACCGTCTCGAACACGCCCTGCGCGGTTCGGTCCGCGCGAGCGGTGCGGTGGCCGTGCTCGTCTGCGACCTCGACGGCTTCAAGAACGTCAACGACAGCCTTGGCCATCGTGCCGGTGACGGATTGCTCGCGGTGGTGGCCAAGCGGATCTGTTCGGTGGTCCGTACCGGCGACACGGTTGCCCGGATGGGCGGCGATGAGTTCACGATCGTGATGGCCGACGTCGTGGATCCCCAGGTCGCGCTGAATGTCGCGCAACGTGTCTTGTCGGCCGTGCGCCGTCCGATCCACATCGGCGACGACCCGATTGCGGCGTCGGTCAGCGTCGGCCTGACTCTGGGCGACGCCGGAAAGAGCGCCGAGACGCTGCTCAGCGAGGCCGACGCTGCGATGTACGCGGCCAAGAGCAGGGGCAAGGACTGTGTCGTGTCGTTCCAGGAGCCCATGCGGACCGCGATCGTGCGCCGGATGAACTTGCGGAACTCCTTTGACGAGTCCCTGCACGGTAGCGAGTTCTACCTGCAGTACCAGCCGCACATGTCTCTGATCGACGGTCGGCTCGAGGGTTTCGAGGCCCTCGTCCGCTGGCGCCACCCCGAACACGGTGACATCGAGCCGAACGAGTTCATCCCGCTGGCCGAGGAGACAGGCTTCATCATCCCGTTGGGCCGGTGGATCCTCGAGACTGCGTGCCTGGCCGGTGCGGCCTGGCGCCGCCCGGCTGGGGGTGGGCTCACGATGTCGGTGAATGTATCGGCCCGCCAACTGCAGAACGTTCACTTCGTGGACGATCTGCAGGCTGCGCTCTCCTACAGCGGGCTGCCGCCGGCCGAGCTCATCCTGGAGGCGACCGAGAGCCTGCTCATGGTCGACGCCCCGGACACCACCCGAACGATGGAGCGGATGAAGGATCTCGGGGTACGGATCGCGATCGACGACTTCGGGACCGGTTACTCCTCGCTCGGCTACTTGCGTCAGTTCCCGGTCGATCTCATCAAGATCGACAAGTCGTTCGTCGACCCGCTCGACGAGCCGTCACCCGACGCCGGCGCCCTGGTCAGCGCGATCCTGCGGCTGGCGCAGCAACTGCACATGGACACGATCGCGGAGGGCATCGAGACCGAGCGGCAACTCCAAGCGCTGGTGCGTCTCGGCTACACCAGCGGCCAGGGCAATTACCTGTGCCGGCCGTTGAATCAGGACGCGGCTGCAGCCCTCGTGCGCCAACACTTCAGCCAGCCACCGCCCGTTCGGACGTGACGGGCTCGGGAGAATCGACCTGCGCTAGCGTTTCCTGCATGGGCGAGGACCGCACGTCGCGGTACTTCCCCGACGCCGTCGACTGTCCCACCTTTGCCGATGACACCGAATGGCACCCGCTGGTGGACGGCGAGCGTTACTTCGGCGAACTGGACGGACTGCTGGGCGGCGCCGCAGCCGGTGACACGGTCCTCATCGCCGGCCTCGAAGTCGATCCCGCCCTGGACCTGAGCGGCAAGCAACCAAACGAGCCCGGGTACCTCGCGCTCGGCGACCGGCTGGCCCGGCTCGCAGCAGCGGGCGTCGACGTGCGGGTGCTCCTGGCCGGCCGGGTGCTGGCGGCGTCCGTGCCGTGGGACGGGCTCGGGCCATTCCGCGGCAACGCCGCGCACGCCGAGCACCTGCGCAGCCTCCGTCCCGCGGACAGCGACCCCGTCCTCCCGCCGCCGTTGACCGGCCGCGTGCTGCTGGACTTCTCCGGCGCGGTACTGGGTTCCAATCACCAGAAGACCGTCGTCACGCACATCGGCGGCGAGCTCACGTCGTTCGTCGCAGGCATCGACCTCGTGGACGACCGTTTCGACGCCACTCCGCACAACCGGTTGCGCGACCACGGCGCCCGCTGGGGGTGGCACGACATGGCGGTGCGGCTGCGTGGCCCGGGCGCGGAACGGGTTTGGGACATCTTCGGCGAACGCTGGGCGGAGACCACGACCTTGCCGAACGAGCACTACTTGCGCACTATTCTCGACCGGCGGCAGTTGAATCCGGGCGAGCCCATCGGGCCGCTCGAGCCGTCACCGACGGCGAAGCCTGTCGACGTGCCGGGGACCTCGGTCAGGGTGCTGCGCTCGCGACACAGCCGCAAGGTCGATTCCTGGCTGCCGTTCCGCCGCAGGCAATGGGACAACCGACCTGGAACCGAGTTGCATGAGGTGTTCACGACGGTCGTCACCGCGCTCAGCGCGGCGCAGCGCTACATCTATCTCGAGGATCAATACCTCGAGGAGTCCTCCGGCGGTGATCAAGATTTCGAGCTCTACCCGTATCTGCGCGCCGCGGCCGCCCGCGGGGTGAAGGTGATTCTGGTCGGGTCGGGGACGCGTGATCCCGAGGATCCCGGGTTCCACCCGAAGCCGATCAACCGCGAACTCAATCCCGACCTGCAGCAGAAGCTCGTCGACCGGCTCGACGACGCCCACCAGCGCAACGTCGCGGTGTACCGCATCGAGAACTGCACCGTGCACGCCAAGCTGATCCTGGTCGACGACGTGTTCGCCAGCGTCGGATCGGCCAACGCCTTCAGCCGGTCGATGGTGGGCGCCGACAGCGAGATGGCCGCCGCGGTCGCCACCACCACATCGCTGGTGCGTGACCTCCGGGTGTCGGTGTGGGCGGAGCATCTGCGCACCCCGGTCACCGATCCGTTGCGGGCGTCGCTCGACGACCTCGATCTGGCGCTGGGCATCTTCCGCGCCGACTGGCTGCCTGACCATGCCCCGCGCACGTGCTGGCGCGCACCGGGCTCGCCCGAGGGTTTCGCCCCTACCGAGCGGGCTCTCGGGTTCGTCGGCCCGCGCTAGTTTGAGACAACGATTCGCCCGACGGCGACTACCGGAGGTGACCCGTGGCGCTCGCAGACCGGCTCCGCGACGACGCGCACGCGCTGGCCGGCGAGCTCACCGAGCTACGCCACGTGTTGCACCGCAGCCCTGAGATCGGGCTCGATCTGCCGCGCACGCAGCACGCCGTCCTCGATGCGCTGCACGGCCTGGACCTCGAGGTGAGCACCGGAGCTTCGGTGTCCTCGGTGACCGCCGTCCTGCGCGGCGAGCCGGGCGGTCCGACCGTTCTGCTACGCGGGGACATGGACGCGCTGCCGATCACCGAGGCAACCGGCGTCGACTACGCCAGCGAGATCGACGGCGCGATGCACGCCTGCGGGCACGACCTGCACACGGCGATGCTCGTCGGAGCCGCGCGGGTACTGACGGCGCACCGCGACGAACTGGCCGGCGACGTGGTGTTTATGTTCCAGCCCGGCGAGGAGGGTTGGGACGGTGCGGGCGCGATGTTGCGCGAGGGCGTGCTGGACGCGTCGGGGCGCCGCGCCGACTCCGCCTACGGAATGCACGTCATGTCCTCCATCCTCCCGCGCAGCTCCTTCACCACTCGCCCGGGAATCCTGATGGCCGCGAGCGACGGCCTGCACGTGACGGTGCGGGGCGCGGGCGGGCACGGCTCGACACCCCATCTCGCCAAGGATCCGGTCACTGTCGCCGCCCAGATCGTCGGCGACCTGCAGACCCTGGTCACTCGACGCTTCGACGTCTTCGACCCGGTGGTCATCACGGTCGGGATGTTTCATGCCGGGACCAAGCGCAACATCATCGCCGACATTGCCGAGTTCGACGCGACCATCCGTACGTTCTCCGAGGAGGCCCGCGACCGCATGCGCACCGAGGCGGTGCGCCTGTGCGAGCAGGTCGCAGCCGCGTACGGCTTGGAGGCGGACGCGGTCTACAGCGACGAGTACCCGACCACCGTCAACGACGCGGCGCACGCCGCATTCGCCACCGAGGTCGTGCAGGAGGTGTTCGGTGCCGAACGCTTCGCACCGATGAAGGCGCCGCTGACCGGAGCCGAGGACTTCTCCCGGGTGCTCGCCGCGGTTCCCGGCTGCTTTCTGTTCCTGGGTGCCAGCCCGTCGGACGACCCGCAGCACGCCGAGACCAACCACAGCCCGCGCGCGACCTTCGACGACTGCGTCCTGCCCGAGGGCGTGCACCTCCACACGGAGCTCGCCGTGCGGGCGCTGCAGCGCGACGCGGCCGCAGGCCGAAACGGAGTTCCGAGCGCCGAACCGTCCCGCCACGACGCCTAGGTTTGCGGTGGTGCGTCTGGACGTCGACACGCCGACCGGGCCGGCGCGGATCGAGTTGCACCGCCCCCGGGGCGCGAGCGCGCTGCTGGTGCTGACCCACGGCGCAGCCGGGGGGGTGGACGCCCCCGATCTGACCGCGGTTCGCGACGCGGCGGTAGCAGCAGGCATGGCGGTCGCCCTGGTCACCCAGCCGTTCCGCGTCGCGGGCCGGCGTGTTCCGCCTCCCCCCTGGGTGCAGGACCAAGCCTGGATCGCGATAGTCGCCGTGCTGCGCCGCCGCCTGCGTGGGTTGCCGATCGTCGTCGGGGGACGTTCCAACGGGGCGCGGGTCGCCTGCCGCACCGCCGCTGCGTGCCGTGCCGCCGCGGTGGTCGCGCTGGCCTTCCCACTGCACCCGCCGGGCCGTCCGGACAAGTCGCGTCTCGACGAGCTGGACCTACCCGACGTGCCGGTGCTCGTGATCCAGGGTGACCGCGATCCGTTCGGCATGCCGCCGCCCGGCGACCGGCGCACTGTCCGCGTCGTGACCGGCGCCGGTCACTCGCCGAAGAAGGACGCAGCCGGCCCGGCCGCCACAGTCGTCGAATTCGTGACAACCACTCTCACGCGACTCACGCTCGCACCGCCTACATCAGTGCGAGGCGGCGAAAGGGGTTCCGCTCACCCCCAGGTGAGCCAACAAGTTCTTCGAGAACCGCTCTCCGGTGCGCTCCATCGTCGTCGTCATGATCCGGCGGACGGCAGGCCCGGCCGCTCTGGGCAGCGGGACGTCGATGCACAGCGTCAGGCTGATCACCAGTAACGTTCCGCCGTCGATGTCGGAGAGTTCGTACCAGCCCTCAGCTCCCGAGCGCTCGGTTGCGCCCGCGGGCGGAGCATGGGTGTACTCGATGCGGTGCTCGTCCGCGAAGGTCATTCGCTCGGTGAAGGCGGGTCGGATGCTCACCCCCAGCGCCGAGATGCTGGTCAGGTACCAGCGCCAGATCTCGCCGTCGGTCTCGATCTTCTGCAGTAACGGCGTCAGCTCAGGCAGCAACTCGGGGTCGGTGAGTACATCCCAGATTGCGGCACGCTCGGACGCTACCGCCGCCTCGGAGTATGTATTCGCGGAGAACTTGGTCATATCGCCAGCGTTCCCACAACGAGGCGAGGAACAACTCGCGCCCGCTGCCGGTTTCTGGTGTTCTTAACGACATGACTAGTTACAACCTGGCTGCGCTGGAGTCCGAGCTCGCGGAATCGGGCTGGACGGTACGGGCGGACGACTTCATCGTGCCGCAGGAAATTCCGGGCCAGGTGTTCGAGGGCGGATATCAGGTCACGCTGATCTCGCCGTCCGGCGAGGACTACGTCGGCGACGGCACGACGCGGTCCGACGCGCTGCGCGCAGCAGCGGACAAGGCCGGTGTGCTGCCGCAGAACGGAATCACCCTGGCCTGAGCCCGTAGGTCGGTACCGGCCGCCGGCGCTCGCTGCCGGATCCCGCACGGTAGGCAGACTGGGCACATGACCGGAGCAAGCACCACGACGGGCGAGGGCGCCGAGCCCGGCCCGGAAGCCACCGACGGTGGCGCGGGTGCTGGAGAGCCGGGCAGGGCCCGTACGGCCGCCGGCCGTCCAGGCGGCAACCGGGCCCACCCGGCGTCGCACAGCGGCGGGATGTTCGGTCTTGCTCTCGGCGCTCTGGGGATCGTCTACGGCGACATCGGTACCAGCCCGCTGTACGCGTTGCAGACCGTGTTCTCCGTCGACCACAACGCCGTCCGGCCGACCGACAGTGACGTGTACGGCGTCATCTCACTGGTCTTCTGGTCGGTGACACTGATCGTGTCGATCAAGTACGTCGTGTTCATCCTGCGTGCCGACAACGATGGCGAGGGCGGCGTCATGGCGCTGGCAGCGCTGGCCAGAGCACGCATCCAGGGCGGGGGGCGTCTCGTCGCCGTCGCGATGATGTTGGGCGTCGTGGGGGCCTCGCTGTTCTACGGCGACAGCGTGATCACGCCGGCCATCTCCGTGCTGTCCTCCGTCGAGGGCCTCAAGGTTGCGGCGCCCAGCCTGTCGGACTATGTGCTGCCCATCGGCGTCGCGATCCTGACTGTCCTGTTCGTGGTCCAGCGCTGGGGCACCCATCTCGTCGGCCGGTTGTTCGGCCCGGTGATGGTGCTCTGGTTCATCAGCATCGCCGCGATCGGCGTGCCGCACATCGTCGCGTCGCCGGGCGTCCTGCGCAGCCTGTCGCCCACCTACGTGGTCAGCTTCTTCGCCGACCATCCCTACATCGCGTTCATCGCGATGGGCGCGGTGGTCCTGTCGATCACTGGGGCGGAAGCCCTCTACGCGGACATGGGCCACTTCGGCCGTTCGCCCATCCGGCGCGCGTGGTTCCTGGTCGTGTTCCCCGCGCTGATCCTCAACTACCTGGGCCAGGGCGCGTTGATCCTGGACCGCCCGAAGGCGGTCACGTCGCCGTTCTTCCTGATGGTGCCCGGGTGGGCGCGGGTGCCGATGGTGGTCCTGGCGACCATTGCCACAGTCATCGCGTCGCAGGCCGTCATCTCCGGGGCATTCTCGGTGTCGCGCCAGGCCGTCCGGCTCGGCTTCCTGCCGCACCTCACCGTCCGGCACACCTCCACGGAGGAGAGCGGGCAGATCTACGTCCCCGCGGTGAACTGGTTGCTGTTCGGTGGCGTGCTGCTGCTGATGCTGACGTTCGGGTCCTCGGAGAAGCTGGCAACCGCCTACGGGCTCGCCGTGACCGGAACCTTGATACTCACGACAAGCCTGTTCCTGATCGTCGCGGCAAACGTGTGGCACTGGAAGAAGTGGCAGCTCGTCCTCACCGGCGTCGTCTTCCTGGGCGCTGAGGTCACCTACTTCGCCGCCAACCTGACCAAGGTCGTGCACGGCGGCTGGCTGCCGCTGCTGATCGCTGCCGCCGTCATCACCGTCATGACGACCTGGCAGCGGGGGCGTCGGATCGTCACCGGCCGCCGCCAGGACCTCGAGGGTCCGCTGGACGACTTCGTGGAGCACATGCGTTCCGAGCAGCTCACCCGCGTTCCGGGAACGGCGGTCTTCCCGCATCCCACGAACGAGACCACCCCGCTCGCGCTGCGCGCCAACGCTGAGTTCAACCATGTGCTGCACGAGCATGTGGTGATCGTGTCGGTGTTGTCGGAGAACGTGCCCTACGTCCATCCCGATGACCGATTCAGTTTCGACGACCTCGGTTACGTCGACGACGGCATCGTGCACTTGACGGCGCGGTTCGGATTCCAGGACGACCAGGATGTGCCGGCCGCCATCCAGGCAGCCCGCGGGTTGAGTTCCGAGCTCGACGTGGACCCCGACACGGCGTTCTACTTCCTCTCCCGGATTTCGATCCTGCCGAGCGAGCGCCCTGGCATGAACCGCTGGCGGAAGAAGCTGTTCATCGGTCTCGCGCACAACGCGGCGAGCCCCTCCATCTACTTCCGGCTGCCTGAGGAGCGGACCGTCGTGATGGGTTCCCACGTAGAGCTGTGAGGTTGGAGCTGTGAGCAGCGCGGCGATGTTCGCAGAAGCCTGCCCGGCTCAGGGCGCCCCGATCGTCGCCAGTGTCGCCCCGGCGGCCGCGACCAGGTCGGCGGGGGAGAGTTCGACCTGCAGCCCGCGCTTGCCTGCCGACACGAACACGGTGCTGAAGGTGGCTGCGGACTCGTCCACGACCACTGGCAACCGCGACCGGTGCCCGAGCGGCGAGATGCCACCGACGACGTAGCCGGTGGCCCGAGCGGCTTTGGCAGGCTCGGCCATGGCGGCGCGCTTGCCGCCGACCGCCGCCGCCAGTGCCTTGAGGTCCAGGCGTCCGGCCACCGGCACGACGGCACACACCAGCGAGCCGTCCACCGTCGCGATCAAGGTCTTGAAGATGCGGTGCGGGTCGATGCCGAGCGCCGCAGCGGCCTCCTCGCCGTAGGCCTCGGCACGAGGATCGTGCTCGTAGGGGTGCAGGTCGAAGGCGACGCCGCGCTCGGTCAACAGCGCCGTCGCCGGCGTTCCGGTGGCCACGAAAGGACGTTACAAGCATCCGGCAACCGCGAACGGCGGCCCCGATCGGAATGCGCCGCCGCCGGATACGGTTGTTGCGGGTGTCGTCAGTCAAGGAGTGACAGCCCGCATGATCACGTCAATTGCCCGTGAGTCCGAGGTCGCCTACGCGATCCGATCCCTGCCATCGGGCGCGATATCCTCTTTTCGCGAGCCGGAGCCGATGAGCATCGGCCGCGCTGAGAGGAGCACAGTGGCGGAAGAGACGGTCGAGCAGCGCCGGGCGCGGTTCGAGCGCGATGCGCTGCCTTTCCTGGACCAGCTCTACGCGGCGGGAATGCGGATGACCCGGAACCCGGCCGACGCCGAGGATCTCGTGCAGGAGACCTACGTAAAGGCCTTCGCGGCGTTTCACCAGTTCACTGAGGGCACCAATCTCAAGGCGTGGCTGTACCGCATCCTGACCAACACCTTCATCAACAACTACCGGAAGAAGCAGCGCCAGCCGCTCGAGTCCGGCAACGAGGACGTCGAGGACTGGCAGCTCGCGCGCGCTGAGTCGCATACGTCCAGCGGGCTGCGCTCCGCGGAGATGGAAGCGCTCGACCATCTGCCCGACTCCGACGTCAAGGACGCCCTGCAGGCGCTGCCGGAGGACTTCCGGCTCGCGGTGTACCTCGCGGACGTCGAGGGCTTTGCGTACAAGGAGATCGCCGAGATCATGGGTACGCCAATCGGGACTGTTATGTCGCGGCTGCATCGTGGCCGCAAGCAGTTGCAGACCCTGCTCGGTGATTACGCCCGCGGCCGCGGGTTGATCCCGACCACTGTCGGAGGCGAGTCATGAAGGGAATGGGATTCGGTCCCGGAAACATCGACTGTGGCGATGTCCTGGACGAGTTGTACGTCTATCTCGACGACGAGACCGACGACGCCACAAAGGGACGGATCCGCCAGCACCTCGCACAGTGCGGACCGTGCCTGCGCCAGTTCGGCCTCGAGCAAGACGTGCGAGCGCTCATCGCTCGCTGTTGCGGCGGCGACGTGGCGCCGGCCAGTCTCCACCAGCGGGTGCGGGTGCGGATCACCGAGCTCACACTCGAGACCGGCCACCGGGAATTCCGCGCCGAGTAGGTCGTGTCACGCTCGCTCGCGTGATCTGCGCGGCGCTCGACCGACGCTCAGCGCCGGTTGGTCACGGTACGCCGCACGTCAATGATCGTCGGGAGCTGTCCTGTGCCGTGCCGGATCCGCTACCGGCGACCCTGACCCCGTCGGTTCCGCACCGCTGAACTCGTACTCGGCCGCAGCGATGACATCCGGTGACTGAGCGTCGGAGTAGTAGTCGTCGGGCTCTGTTTCGTCGGTTCCCGCGGGCGCCTTGAGGGCACGCAGGATGAGGGTCAGCACCACTGCGATCAGGGCGTTGATGACGAGCGCCGAGATCGCGATGTAGACCTTGGTGTCGGTGAACGGGAAGTTTGCGATCGAGGCGCCGAAGTGGCGGGTGCCGTTGACAGTGGTAACCGGCTCACCGTCCACCAGCTTGGTTGTGGCAATCGGCACCTCCTGCCGGTAGGCCATGAGCGTGCCGTACACGATCGCGACCGCCCAGCCGGCAAGTAACGCCCAGCGGTGGAACCACCGCGTGTACAGACCCACGACGATCGCCAGGATTGTCTGCAGGATCCACACCCCGCCCAGCAGTTGCAGGTTGATCGCGTTCTGCCGGTCGAGGCCCAGCACGAACAGCAGGGCGCCGAACTTCACCACCAGTGACGTGATCTTGGCGACCTGCGACTCTTGTTTCGGCGTCGCATCCGGCTTGAGGAACTCGCGGTAGATGTTGCGGGTAAACAGGTTCGCCGCTGCGATGGACATGATCGCCGCGGGGACGAGAGCGCCGATCGCGATGGCCGAGAACCCCACACCGGCAAACCAGGACGGGAATACTTGCTGGAAGAAGTGCGGCACCGCGAGCTGTGGATTCGCCACGCCGTCCTGTCCGAACACCGACGTCTTCTTGGCGATCGCCGCGTAGCCGAGCAGCGCCAGTAACGCCAGCATGAGCGAGTACACCGGCAGGATCGCGGCGTTGCGCCGGATCGTGTTGCGCGACCGGCTGGCGAGCACGCCGGTCATCGAATGGGGGTACATGAACAACGCCAGCGCCGAGCCGAAGGCGAGTGTCCCGTAGGCCCAGTACGTCGGGTCGCCGGTGATGAAGGCACCCGCCGGCTTCTTGGTGACGGGGTTAACGGTGGTCAGCTTCGTCTGAGCTGCGTCGAACATGTCGCCGAAGCCGATCTTCACGCCGACGTAGATGATCGCCACCACGATGACGATGTAGATCAGGGTGTCCTTGACGAACGCGATCAGCGCCGGCGCGCGCAGGCCGGAGGAGTAGGTGTAGGCGGCGAGCACTGCGAACGCGATGATCAGCGGCAGGTCGCGGATGAACACGTTGCCCGAACCGCCGAGGCCCATCGTGTCGAGCACGGCCTGGATGCCGACGAGCTGCAAGGCAATGTAGGGCATCGTCGCGATGATGCCGGTGATCGCGACCGCCAGCGCGAGGTAGCGGCTGCCGTAGCGTCCACGCACGAAGTCGGCGGGCGTCACGTAGCCACGGCGGTGCGCGACCGACCAGAGGCGCGGCAGGAAGATGAAGATGATCGGGTAGGCGACGATCGTGTACGGCACGGCGAAGAACCCAGCCACCGCGCCCGTTGCGAACATCGCCGCAGGGACAGCGACGAATGTGTACGCGGTGTAGAGATCGCCGCCGAGCAGGAACCAGGTGACGATCGTCCCGAAGCCACGGCCGCCCAGGCCCCACTCGTCGAGGCTGTCCATCGACTCGGCACGACGCCACCGCACGGCGATGAACCCGCCGAAGGTGACAATGACGAAGAAGAAGATGACGATTCCGAGCTCGACACCGTTGACGCCGCTCCCCGCGGCGAGCGGGCTCACCGCTCACCCCGCGCGCGCTTGATCACGATGAACGCGGAGTAGGTGAAGACCGAGGCGAGCACGACCCACACCAGCTGATACCAGTAGAAGAACGGGAAGCCGAGCACCTTCGGGGTTTGCTTCGAGTACGTCGGGACCAGGGCCAGCGCGAGCATCGGGATCGCCAATAACACCCCGACGACGATCTTGGTCCCGGTGGACAGTGACCTGTTCCCCGGTGTGGCTGGCGAGTCGTGATCGGACTTCATCGTGGCCTCCTGAGCAACGACGCAACGGATGGCGCGAGTGACGATAGCGCTTGACCACCGTGTTTCGCGGTTTTGGCACACAGTGCCGACAACTCGGCCGGGCCTCGTGTGGCCGCGGGTACGGACGTGGCAGGCTGACTTGCGTGTCGGCATTGTCGGATCTACTCGCGGCCCGCACGGCGCTGAGCGAGGTGCAGGTCGACCATCTGCAGCGCCTGGTGGGGGAGTGGCAGCTGCTTTCAGACCTCTCCTTCGCCGACCTCCTACTCTGGGTTCCGGTCACCCTCGCCGAGGGAGACGCGGGCGGCAGCCTTGCCTTTGTCTGCGCTGCGCAGTGCCGCCCGACGACGGGGCCGACCGCTTACCAACACGACCAGGTCGGCGCCCTGCAGCGTGGCGAGCGGGTAACACCGTTGCGGATCGCGCTGACCGAGGGACGCACCTACCGCGAGAGCGAACCCGACTGGAACGGCGACCTGCCGATCCGCCGCGAGGCCATACCGGTCCGCCTCGAGGGCGAGGTCATCGCCGTCCTCGGCAAGGACGCGAACCTGGCCAGCGTCCGCACCCCCAGCCAGCTCGAACTGGTCTATCTGCAGTCTGCGGCCGACCTGTCCGCAATGATCGTCGACGGCACGTTCCCGAATGCGAACGCCAGCAGCGAGGAGGGATCAGGACCTCGTGTCGGTGACGGTCTGATGCGGCTCGAACGCGACGCGACGATCATCTATGCCAGCCCCAACGCGGTGTCGGCGTTCACCCGGCTCGGTGTGAACGGCCCAATCATCGGCGAACCGGTAGACGCGCTGACCAGCGCTGTCGCCGACGACCCCTTCGACGCGAGCGATCTGGGCGAGTCGGTGGTCGCGGCGATCGACGGCGGGCAGCCCGCCTCGATCGAGGTCGAGGGAGGCGGCGCGATCATTCTGTTCCGGGCGCTCCCACTGCGTCCCCGCGGTGAGACGCTCGGCGCCCTGCTGCTGATGCAAGACGTCACGGAGCTGCGCCGACGCGACCGCCAGATCATGAGCAAGGACGCGACGATCCGCGAGATCCATCATCGGGTGAAGAACAACCTGCAGACCGTGGCGGCTCTGCTCCGTCTGCAGGCACGCCGAGTCTCGGTGCCCGAGGCGCGCGTCGCGCTGGAGGAGTCGATGCGGCGGGTCAGTTCGATCGCACTCGTCCACGACACGCTGTCCGGCTCGATCGACGAGGAGGTCGAGTTCGACGCCATCGTCGATCGCCTGCTGGGCATGCTCGGGGACGTCATGGGGTCGGGTGGACGCATCCGGCTGCGACGAGAAGGTACCTTCGGTGAAATCTCGGCCGACATGGCTACGCCAATGGTGCTCGTGATCACCGAACTCGTCCAGAATGCGCTCGAGCACGCGTTCTCGGACCGCGCGAGCGGCGAGGTGCTCGTCTCGGCCGTTCGTGGACGGGGCCGGCTGACCGTGTCCGTGCTCGACGACGGTGTGGGCCTTCCGCAAGACTTCGTCGAAGACGGAAGCGGCCAGTTGGGGCTACAAATCGTGCGGACGCTGGTGACGGCCGAGCTCAGTGGCACCGTCGAATACGGTGGCCGCGAGAGCGGCGGCGGCGCGCAGGCCGTCGTCAGCATGCCGTTGGGGCGCCGGGCGCGCGTCGGTGGCTGACCTCGCTCGGAGCCCGATAGCGCCGTTCAGCTGAGACGCCCGCGCCGACCGCCTGGTGCAGCGGTCGGCGAGCGAGGGGTAAGGGGTAGGACTTCGCGTGTCAGGCCATCCGGGCACGCGCCCGGGCATTGCGGCGTTTGAGCGCACGACGCTCGTCCTCCGAGAGCCCGCCCCATACGCCGGCGTCCTGACCGCTCTCCAGTGCCCAGGTCAGGCATTGCTGCATGACGGGACAGCGCCGACAGACGGCCTTGGCTTGCTCGATCTGCATCAGTGCGGGACCGGTGTTCCCGATGGGGAAGAACAGCTCCGGGTCCTCGTCACGGCAGATCGCGCGGTGACGCCAATCCATGTATTACTCTCCTCAGTCTCGTAACGAAGCAGCTTCGGTGGAACTTCGGCTACGCTTGTGAATCCTTTCACGAGCGTAGACCTGCGGCAAGGTCTTCCCGTGACTGCACATCGATTCTCACCGACGCGCGCGTCATTACGTCACGATTGGTCCGTTTCCAAACCCGCGCGGACCGGTAGCACCCAGGGTCTACCCACAGTGCACGCTGTTCGCGCAAGTCACGCTACGCGGAATTGCGAGGTGCGTCGACGGCTGAAGTGGACGTTCTGGACCAAGCGCCTAAACGAGGACGTGGATGGCCGCATCAGCGGTGCGGAAGGTCAACGAGTC
Source organism: Mycobacteriales bacterium (assembly GCA_038207565.1). Lineage (GTDB taxonomy): Bacteria > Actinomycetota > Actinomycetes > Mycobacteriales > Jatrophihabitantaceae > JALZAI01. The sequence continues at coordinate 35,527 of JBBQZQ010000016.1, read as the reverse complement.
GCGCAGGCCTAAATAGTCGCCGTCCACCTGAACGGGCATCGGCTCGTCCGCGGTGATGGTGAGCCCGTCCAGATCCTCGACCAGCACAGCCCCCCGGCCCCCGACCTTCGGGTCGCGCCCGGACATCCGCGCCAAGCCGACCAGCGTCCCGACCGTGCCCATCCGGCGGCGGGCATACATACCCAAGCCGTGGTCGAAGTCGGTGTTCGGCGTCGGCCGCAGCGCCCGATTCCCGACGAACGTCCACGGGTCGGTATTGGTGACGAAGACGAAGTAGATGTCATCGTGGCAGGTGCCGTCGGCCAGTTTGACGTGCAGCCGCGGATGGCGGCGGTCGGCTGCGAAGAACTCGCGAACGCCGACTTGCGCATAGAGCAGGTGGGTCGACTTCTTGCCCTTGCGTCGGCGCCGCTCGACGGCGCCGACCACCGCGGCGTCCAATCCCATGCCCGCACTGAAGACGAACCAGCGATCGTCGGCGCGTCCCATGCTCACGGCACGTCGGTCTCCGCTACGCAGCGCTGCGAGCACGACGCCGGTGGCCTCGAGCGAGGTGACCGGTAGGCCGAGGGCGCGGGCGAACACATTGGTGGATCCTGCCGGGATGACGCCCAGCGCCGGGATGCGCTCGTGGACGCCGTCGGTCAGCAGGCCGTTCACGACCTCATTGACCGTCCCGTCGCCACCGAAGGCCACCACCGCATCCGCGCCGTTGCGCATCGCGCGGCAGGCGAGTGCGGCGGCGTGCCCGCGATTGGCTGTCTCAGCGACCTCTAGGTCGGTGTCGCTGCCGAGCGCTCGGATGAGTACGTCGCGCTCCCGCGCCGTCGTCGCAGTCGCGTGGGGGTTGAAGACGACGAGGACACGCACCGGCGAAGCTTATGCGCCGTAGGGTGGACGTGAGCGACGCGTGCGAGCGAACCATCGGGATCGGGCTGTGCCGGCCGGCTCGAACGAAGTGAGGCCGGACGTGGACGACCGAGCCAAGGCGAGTGACGCCGTCCCGGGTCAGCTGCGCGCGGTGGCCGCCCTGGTGGGGCTCGAGGCACTCGGGTTGCTGGTCGGCGCGGGTGTGCTGGTCGCCAAGACGGTCACCGGACATCCTGATCTCGTCGGTCGTGCGCTGTTCGGCGCGGCGCTCGCCGTCGCAGGAGCGCTCGTCCTCGCGGGCGCGGCCCGCAGCGTGCTTCGCCTGCGTCCGGCTGCGCGGACGCCGATCGTCGTGCTCGAACTGCTGGCGATCCCGGTGTCCTACAGCCTGGCGTTCCAGGCCTCGAGGGTTGAATACGGCGGCCCGATCCTTCTGGTCGCGCTCGCCGTGCTCTACCTGCTGTTCACGCCTCCCGCACGCGCGGCACTGGACCGCGCCCCGAGCTGATCAACGTTTCGGCTCCGGTTCCGGCGCACCCAGACTGACCCGCAGCTTCTTCAGACCACGGGCAACCAACCGGGATACCTGCATCTGCGAGACGCCGACGATGCCTGCGATCTCGGTCTGGGTCTTGTTCGCGACGAAGCGCAACAGCAGGATCTCGCGCTCGGCCTCAGGCAGCTGGGCGATCACGTCGCGTAACACGGCACGTTGTTCGACCTGCTCGTAGCCGTCGTCGACGACCCCGAGCATCGGGTGTTCGGGGACGCTCTCGCCGGGCGGCGCGAGCACATCGAGCGGAACGCCGGAGTACGCGCGGGCCGCGTCGATCGCTTCGATCACGGCGTCCTCGTTGACGTCGATGCGTTGTGCGAGCTCGGAGACCGTCGGCGCCCGCCCGAGCTCCTGGCTCAACTCGGCACGGGCTGTGTTGAGCGTGGTCTGCAGCTCTTGCGCCCGGCGAGGCACGTGAATCAGCCAACCGGTGTCGCGGAAGTGTCGTTTGAGCTCGCCGAGGATCGTGGGCGTGGCATAGGTGGAAAATTCGAGTCCGCGCTCGGGATCGAAACGGTCGATGGCCTTGATCAGGCCGATCGACCCTACCTGGATCAGATCGTTCATAGGCTCGTTGCGTCCGGAGAAGCGGCGTGCGAGGTACACGACGAGCGGCATGTGCAACTCGACGAGCCGATCCCGCAGGCCCTTGCGCAGGGAGCTCTCGATCGGCAGGGAGTGCAACTGAGCGAGCAGTTGGGTCGCCGACGGGCCGCTGTCCGATCCAGCCGCCCGTGCCGACTGGGTCACGGCCGAGCCTCGCTCGCTGCCGGGCCGCGGCCAATCCCCAGTGGTCGCCCGCTCACGGTGTCGCGGCCTCACGGCGCTTGGTCACCGTGATGGCAAGCCGGTTGGCCGACCCGTCCACCTCGACCTCGGAAGCGAGCGCGGACAACACGCTCCAGGCAAACCCGCTGCGATCCGGGCTGGTCGAGTTGGCACCGCTGGAGGTCACCGACGCGGTGACGGCCAGGCAGCCGGGGGTCAGGACGAACTCGGCGGTCAACACCGAGTCCTCTTCGGCATGCGGCAGCAGCAGCGCGCACGCCTCGTCGACGGCCAGCCGGAGGTCCTCGATGTCATCGATCGTGAGGTCGCAGCGTACGGCCAGGCTGGCGGCGGCGATGCGCAGAGTCGAGACGTACGCACCGACAGCGGGGATCCGCACCTCGACGAGGTCGCCATCCGGGATGTCGATCTGCGCACTCACTGTGGGCCTCCATCGGTGGCCAGGCTGGGCCGGTTCCATTGAGCGATGACTGGGACGCCGTGCTGCGCGCCGAGCAGGCACGGAGCTGCGGAGTTCAACAGAAGGTTACGGCCGAAAAGGACGGGCTGGCCGATCCAGCGGGCACCGAGTACCCGGCTGATGTGCCCGTGGGCAACCAGGATGACCGGGCCGGCCGGCAGCACGGCCGCCGCTCGCTGCAGCACGCGGTCCGCACGCGCGCCCACTTGTGCAGCGGTTTCGCCGCCAGGAGCCCCGTGCGTGAAGATCGTCCAGTGCGGAACCTCGGTGTGGATTTCCTTGCTGGTACGTCCCTCGTAGTCGCCGTAGTCCCACTCGGCGAGGTCCTCGTCGAAGTCATCGACGCGCAGTCCGGCAAGCTCCGCCGTGGTGCGGGCGCGCTGGCGCGGGCTGCTCAGCACCAGTTGCGCCTCGATCGCCCCGAGCAGCGGCGCGAGCGCGGCGGCCTCGCGCTCGCCGTGGTTGGTGAGGGGGATGTCGGTCAGCCCGGTGTGCTGGCCGCTCTTGCTCCAGGCCGTCTCACCGTGACGTACCAACCACAACTGCGCGCCGTCGGGCACCGACGGGGGCATGACGAAGGCCGGCAGTTCGCCGGCCTTCGTCATCGGATCGTGGTCGAGCTGAGTCACCTGGAGATCAGGCCGCCTTCTTGGTCTCCCAGAAGATCGTGTCGATCTGCGCGATCAGGTCGAGCAACTCCTGGCCCTTGGCCGGGTCGATCTCGCCCTTGCCGCCTGAAGCGCCGGCCGCCTTGGTGGCCTTGTTGAACAGCTCGTGCAGCTCGGGGTACTTCTCGAAGTGCGGCGCCTTGAAGTAGTCGGTCCACAGCACCCAGAGGTGATGCTTGACCAACTCGGCGCGCTCCTCCTTGATGATGAGGGCGCGAGTGCGGAACACGGGGTCCTCGTTGCCCTGGTACTTCTCCATGATGGCCTTGACCGACTCGGCTTCGATACGAGCCTGGGCCGGGTCGTACACGCCGCAGGGCAGATCGCAGTGGGCGTACGCCGTGACGGTGGGGCGGAACAGACGCATGGTGCTGACCTCCAGATAGTTCAGTCATCGGACACTCGGACGACTCGTTTCGGACCCTACTCCCGGATCGATCCCCACCTTTCGGCACCATCTGTTACGTGGACCAGGTGGTGTTTGCGTGGCAACGCGTGCGAGTGTCCGGACCGTCGATGGTGCCGACCTTGCGCGACGGCGACACGGTGATCGTGCGGCACGGGGTGGAGGTCCGGCCCGGTTCGGTGGTGCTGGCCACCTTCCGCACGATGCCGGCGCGCTATGTGCTCAAGCGTGCCGTGCGTGCACAGGACGATGGCTGGTGGCTGGCCTCGGACAACGGTGCCGCCGAAGGCGACAGCGCGGTGCACGGCGTCGCCGACGTGCACGCGCGCGTGGTGCTGCGACTACGTGGTGGCCGGGTCAGCCGCGTGCGCTGACGCCCGCGGACGTGCGAGCCTCAAGGCTGGAATCGGTGGTCCTAGAACCCGCTGGTCCCGTTCGGCGTTCCCAACCCGGTCGGACCGTCCCAGCCGGCACCGCTGTGGCACCAGATCGCGGGTGCGCAGGTTCCGTTGGACCCGCTCGTCACGTCGAACAGACCGGACGCGTGCGCCCAGGTGTAGGACGCCGGATAGCCCGCGGTGTTCCCGCTCAGCGCGTACACGCTGGCGATGATCGGCGACGACGCGCTGGTGCCGCCGTAGACCTGCCAGCCGGAACGTCCCTGGTAGGAGGTCGAGTCGTAGACCGCCACGCCGGTGTTCGGATCGGCGACCGCGGCAACGTCTGCGTTGGCCTTGCCCGAGCACTGGGTCACCGAGTTCTGCCATGACGGCTTGGCGTTGAGTGTCGAGCAGCCGCTGCCGGCACCGCTCCAAGCGGATTCGGACCAGCCGCGGGTGGTGCTCGTGCGGGTCAGGCTCGTGCCACCGACGGCGACGACGCTGTCGAAGCTCGCCGGCGACTCGACGCCGTAGCCGGCGTCACCCGTCGACGCGGTGACTGCGATGCCTGGATGGTTGTAGGCGGGCAACGGCCCGGAATCGCTGCCCCCGTAGCTGTTGCTGATCGCGACGACGCCCTGCGTGGCGGCGTAGTTCACGGCCGTGCCGAGGTTGGCGAAGGACGCCGAGCTGGCCTCCACGAGCAGGATGTGGCAGGTCGGGCAGGCAGCGGACACCATGTCGAGATCGAGGCTGATCTCGGTGGCCCAGCCGGCATTGACGCGTGGGTACTTCGTCGAGCCCGTCTGACTTCTCTTCGTGAAGCAACCGTTGGCGCTCGTGCACGCCGGCAGTCCGTATTGGGACCGGTACACGCTGAGGTCGGCCTCCGCTGTCGGGTCGTCGTAGGCGTCCACGATGGCGACGGTGCGCCCACCGGCGGTCAGTCCGGCCAGCTTGTAGGCCGACTGGATGTCGGCGGGGCCGAACCCGCGGGGTGTCGCAGTGACGGCTGGCTTGCCGGACTTGTCGACGACGACGCGGTTCAGGCAGGCCGCATAGCCCGGCGACGGGGTGGAGGTGCAGACCTTCTCGGCGTGGCGCGAGGCCGAAGCGTGCCGGCCGATCGCTGCGGATGAGGATGCGGTCGCGGACGCCGGCAGCAGTGTTGCTGCGGCGAGCACGGCAGCGCCGGCCGCGATCGACGCGGTAAGACGAGACATGAGACCTCCAGTGGGATGCGCGAGGTGCGCACTCACCGGAAGCCTCGCCCTGGGTCGAGGCGCTTGTCCAGCCGGCCCGGTTCCAGGCTTCTCAGGAGCGCACCCGCGACGTGCGTGACAGACTCGCTGGTGCGGGCGACCCCCGGGCATCCACCACCACCGGACGTAACCTGTCTCGGTTCGGTTCCTGACCAGCGAAACGGGGCGTTGAGCAGTGCGGTTCGATCCGGACAATGACGTCTCGCGCGAGGTCTTCCGGGTGCACGAGGGGGGCAAGCTGGTCGTCAACAGCACGTTGCCGCTCGTGGACCGAGAGTCGCTCTCGCTGGCCTACACGCCCGGTGTAGCCGAGGTGTGCCTGGCAATCCACCAGGACGAGGCACTGGCCCGCACCTACACCTGGCGTTCGCGGCTGGTCGCCGTCGTCAGTGACGGGACGGCCGTGCTCGGGCTGGGCAACATCGGCCCGGCCGCCGCGCTGCCGGTGATGGAGGGCAAGGCGGCGCTGTTTCGTGAGTTCGCGGGCATCAACTCCGTCCCCATCGTGCTGGACACCACCGACCCGGACGAGATCGTCGAGACGGTCGTGCACATCGCGCCATCCTTCGGCGGGATCAATCTCGAGGACATCTCTGCCCCGCGGTGCTTCGAGATCGAGGCGCGCCTGCGCGCGCGGTTGTCGATCCCCGTCTTTCACGACGACCAGCACGGGACGGCGATCGTCGTGCTGGCCGCGCTGCGCAACGCCGCACGGGTGACCGGCCGTGACCTCTCGCAGTTGCGGGTGGTGGTATCCGGCGCCGGCGCGGCGGGAGTGGCCTGCACGCGCATCCTGCTCGCCGCGGGCGTGGGGGACATCGCGGTCGCCGACTCCCGCGGGTTACTGCATCCGGGACGCACCGGCCTGACACCGGTCAAGGAAGATCTCGCGCGCGCGACGAACCGCCTCGGCTTGCAAGGTTCACTGCCCGACGGACTGGCCGGCGCGGACGTGTTCCTCGGGCTGAGCGCCGGTGCGGTCACGGAGGAGACGATCGCGCGCATGGCGCCGAAGGCAATCGTGTTCGCGCTGGCGAATCCGGATCCCGAGGTCGCACCGGACGTCGCCCATCGGCACGCCAGCGTCGTCGCTACCGGTCGCAGCGACTACCCGAACCAGATCAACAACGTGCTGGCGTTCCCGGGGGTCTTCGCCGGCGCGTTCGACGCGGGGGCGCGGGCGATCACCGAAAACATGAAACTCGCCGCGGCAGCGGCGTTAGGGCACGTTGTCGGAGACGCCCTGGCTCCGGATTACATCGTCCCGACCCCGTTCGACGCGCGCGTCGCGCCAGCGGTAGCGGCTGCGGTCGCGGCTCAAGCCCGGGTCGATGGAGTGGCGCAAGAGGCGGTCCCCATCCAGTGATCAACAGGGCGGAAGCGCTCGATCGCAGCAGTCTCGCCCTGTTGATCATCGCCATACGGGCGTCAGGCCACCACGAGGCGGCGGCTGGGCACTCCGGATCGCTCGAGCTGGCGCCACACATCGGCGATGCGCAGCACCGCTTCGTCCAGGCGCTCGGGCGTCAGCGCGAACGGCAGGCGCAGGAACCGCTCGAGCGTCCCGTCCACCCCGAATCGCGAGCCGGGCACCAGCACCACTCCGGCGGGCGCGGCCATCATGCACAGCGCGGTGGATAGCGGCGCGTCGAGCTCGGCCCACAGCGACAGCCCGCCCTGTGGTTCGGCGGCGTGCCACTCCGGCAACTCCCGCGCGAGCGCGGCGAGCAGGGTGTCACGTTGCGTACGCAGGCCGCGCACACGTTCGGACATCAGCTGGTCGAGGTCGGGCAGGATTTCGGCGGCGACGAGCTGGTCGAGCACGGGGCCGCCCATGTCGATCGACGCCCGGAGCACGGCCAGCCGCTGGACGAGCTCGACAGAGGCGCGGATCCAGCCGATGCGCAGCCCGCCCCATACCGGCTTCGACAGCGAACCGATCGTGATCACAGCGGCGTCGATCGCCGCCGCTGCCCGAACCGGTGCGGTAAAGCCCAGCTCGACGAACGTCTCGTCCACGATCACCGTGGTCCCGGTCTGCCGCGCGGCCCGCAGCACCTCGCGGCGGGCGTCTTCGCCGACGAGCGCACCGGTCGGGTTGTGGAAGTCAGGCACGAGGTAGGCCAGTCGCGGGGACGTCTGGCGCAGCGCGGCCCGCATCGCAGCGACGTCCCAGCCGCCGCCGGTCGCCGACGGGACGGCGACCGGGCGCGCGCCGAGGCGCTGGGCGGCGTCGAGCGCGCCGGGGTAGGTAGGCAGCTCGACGAGCATCCGGTCGCCAGGTGCGACGAGCAGCCGCAGGAGCAGGTCGAGTGCGTGCGACGCTCCGCCGGCCACCAGGATCTGCTCGGGCGTGGTGGGGACGCCGCGAGCAGCGAAGCGGGCAGCGACCGTCGCGCGTAACACCGGCAGCCCCGCCGGTTCGTATCCCTCGTCCCCGGCGTAGCGGGGTAGGACGGCCGTTGCCGCGGGCACCGCTACCTGCAGCACGCCCGGCAGCGCGGGCAGCGCGGCGCAGGATAGGTCGATCAGATCGGTGCCGGCGTTCTCGAGCCGCCAACGGGCCAGGGACGGGTGCGGTTGCGACCCGGGAGGAACGGTGACGAAGCTGCCGGACCCGGTGCGGCTGGCGAGGTAGCCGTTCGTCCGCAGGGCGTCGTAGGCCGCCGTGACCGTCGCCCGGGACAGGTGCAGCGCACCGGCCAGCTCGCGCTCGGACGGCAGCCGGGTCTCGGTCGCCACGCGCCCGTCCAGGACGAGGGCGGTGATCGCATCGCACAGGGCCCCGTAGACGGGCCCGCGCTGCGTGTACAGATCGGGCAGCAGGGCGGCAAGCGCTCGACCGCCGATCCGGGATGCAGGAGCCATGAGCCGATCGTCCCATGAGATTGGCCCGTTGTTCAAGCCATTGTTCGGCGAATGGCCTGAACGAAAAGCCCCTCCGTGCGGCATGATCGATGATATGGCCTGGTGCTCCCCTGTTCGTCGGCTCGCCCAGCTCTACATTGGCCTGGCGGTCTACGGGGTAGCTGCCGCATTGCAGGTGCGCTCAGGGCTCGGCCTCGACCCGTGGGACGTGTTCCACCAGGGTCTCGGCCATCGCGTCGGTCTTGCCATCGGCACCGTTGTGATCCTGGTCGGTGCGGCCGTCCTGCTGTTGTGGATCCCGCTGCGCCAACGTCCCGGCCTGGGCACGGTGAGCAACGCGATCCTCATCGGGGTGTCGCTGAACCTCTCGCTCGATCTGCTGCCCACCGTGCACGCACTGGGCTGGCGGATCACCGACATGCTCGCCGGGATCGTTCTGTGCGGCGTCGCGACCGGGATGTACATCGGTGCCAACTACGGGCCAGGCCCGCGCGACGGGCTGATGACAGGGCTCGCTGCGCGCAGTGGGCACTCGATCCGATTGGTGCGGACCGGCCTCGAGGTCACCGTCCTCGCGGCGGGCTGGTTGCTCGGCGGGACGGTCGGCATCGGCACGCTGCTCTTCGCGCTCGCGATCGGCCCATTGGCGCAGCTGTTCATGCCCATCTTCGCCCAACCTTTTTCGGGTACCGCGCGGGAGATGGCGGCCGAACCGTTGCTGGCCGAGTAGGTCAGTCCTCCTCGTCGTCGCGGGCGAGCCACGTCGCGAAGCGTTCGATCGCCGTCTCGAACTCGGGGTTGGCGTCGACGAAGGCCTGCAGGCGCTCGGCCAGCCATTCCACAGCGACGTGCTCCTCACCGCGTCGTTCGATGAGCTCCTCGATCCCGCGGTCGGTGTAGTACATCTAGGCGAACGCGGTAGCGACGATCTCACGCTGCTGAGCCTCGTGCACGGCCAGCGAACCGACCGCTGGCGATGCCGAGGCGCGCCGGGTGGCGCGGAGTAAGGGCCGTCCGCCGAGGTGCTCGGGCAGGTTGAGGGCCATGAACGGCCAGGCACCCTGATTGGCCGGTTCCTCCTGCACCCAGACCAGCTCGGCGGCGGGGTAGCGCTCGAGCTCGGCGCGCAGGCTGTCGACCGGGAGCGGGTAGAGCTGCTCGAGGCGCGCGATCGCGATGTCCTTACGTTCCTCTTTCGCACGCGCCGCGGCCAGGTCGTAGTACACCTTGCCGCTGCACAGCAGCACCCGCCGTACGCCGGCCGGGTCGATGCCCCGGTCGGAAAGCACGGGCTGGAAGCTGCCCTGGGTGAAGTCCTCGATCTCGCTGACCGCGGCTTTGAGACGCAGTAACGACTTCGGCGTGAACGCGATGAGCGGGCGGCGTACCGGCGAGAGCCCTTGCCGCCGTAGCAGGTGGAAGTAATTCGCCGGCGACGAGCACATCGCCACGGTCATGTTGTTCTCCGCCGCCATCTGCAGGAATCGCTCGGGACGACCGGTCGAGTGATCCGGACCCTGACCCTCGTAACCGTGCGGCAGCAACAGGGTCACTGCCGAGCGCTGACCCCACTTCGCCTCGCCGGAGGAGATGAATTCGTCGATGATCGTCTGGGCGCCGTCGGCAAAGTCGCCGAATTGGGCTTCCCAGCAGACCAGCGCGTCCTCACGCACGACGGAATAGCCGTACTCGAAGCCCATCGCGGCGAATTCCGACAGCAGCGAGTCATAGGACCAGAACGGCGCCTGGTCCTCGGACAGAGATTTCAGCGGGGTGTACTCCGCGCCGGTGTTGCGGTCGATCAATGTCGCGTGCCGTTGCGTGAACGTCCCGCGGCGTGAGTCCTGGCCGGCGAGGCGGACCGCGCGGCCCTGCAGCACCAGCGCGCCGAACGCGAACAGCTCGGCGGTGGCCCAGTCGACGCCGCCCGTACTGGCCATCCCAACGCGCCGGTCGATCTGCGCCTTCAGGCGCGGATGCAACGCGAAACCCTCCGGCGGGTTGGCGTAGGAGTCGGCAATGCTCTTGATGATCTCGACGCTGACGGCCGTGGTGACCTGCTGCGACGGGTTCTCGTGCTCCATCTCGCGGGGCGGGCGCGCCGTGCCGGAGGCGTTGCGTGTCTCGACGAACACCTTCTCCAGCTGCGCCTGAAAGTCCTTGAGTGCGGCCTCGGCGTCCTCGAGCGTGATGTCACCGCGACCGACCAGCGCCTCGGTGTAGAGCTTGCGGACACTGCGCTTGCCGTCGATGATGTCGTACATCAGTGGCTGCGTGAACGAGGGGTTGTCGGCCTCGTTGTGACCCCGGCGTCGATAGCAGACCATGTCGATGACGACGTCCCTGCGAAACGCCTGCCGGAACTCGACGGCCAGGTTCGCGACCCGGACGCACGCCTCAGGGTCGTCGCCGTTCACATGGAAGATCGGTGCGGCGATCATCCGCGCGATGTCGGTGCAGTACAGCGACGAGCGCGACGCGGACGGCGACGTCGTGAAGCCGACCTGGTTGTTGACGATCACGTGCACGGTGCCGCCGGTGCGATAGCCGCGCAGCTGGGAGATGTTGAGCGTCTCGGCGACCACGCCCTGCCCGGCGAACGCGGCGTCGCCGTGCATGAGCAGGGGCAGTACGGAGTACCCGTCCTCGCCCTTGTCGATGATGTCTTGCTTCGCGCGGACGATGCCCTCGAGCACGGGGTCGACCGCTTCGAGGTGTGAGGGGTTCGCGGTCAGCGAGACGGCGATGTCCTTGCCGCTCGGGGCGTGGAACGTGCCGTCGGCACCGAGGTGGTACTTCACGTCGCCGGAGCCCTGCGCGGTGCCCGGGTCGATGTTGCCCTCGAACTCGTTGAAGATCTTGGCGTAGGGCTTGCCGACAATGTTGGCAAGCACGTTCAGGCGACCGCGGTGCGGCATGCCGATGACGACCTCGTCCAGATCGTGATCGGTTGCACCCGCCAGCACCGCGTCGAGCAGGGCGATGACGGTCTCGGCGCCTTCCAGACTGAAGCGCTTCTGACCGACGTACTTGGTCTGCAGGAACGTCTCGAAGGCCTCGGCGACGTTCAGCCGGCCCAAGACGTGCAGCTGCTCGGCACGGGAGGGAGCTGCGGACTTCTGCTCAATGCGTTGTTGCAGCCAGCGGCGCTGTTCGGGGTCGGTGATGTGCATGTACTCGACACCCACCCGGCGGCAGTACGCGTCGCGGAGCACGCCGAGAATGTCGCGCAGCTTCATCAATTTCGCGCCGGCGAACCCGTCGACGGGGAATTCGCGGTCCAGGTCCCACAGCGTCAGCCCGTGCCGCGTGATGTCGAGGTCGGGGTGCGTACGCACGGTGAACTCGAGCGGGTCGGTGTCGGCCATCAGGTGGCCGTTGGTGCGGTAGGCGTTGATCAGCTCGATGACCCGGGCGCTCTTGTCGATCTGGCCCTCGTGGCTGAATTCGCGATCGACCAGCCAGCGCACCGGCTCATATGGGATTTTGAGGGCAGCGAAGATGTCGTCGTAGAAGTCGTCGCCGAGCAGCAACTGGTGCATGCGGCGCAGGAACTCCCCGGACTGGGCGCCCTGAATGATGCGGTGGTCATAGGTGGAGGTCAGCGTCATGATCTTGCTGATCGCGGCCTCGGTCAGCTGCTCCTCGCTCATCCCGCTGAACTCCGCCGGGAACTCCATCGCACCGACGCCGACGATCGTGCCCTGGCCGGCCATCAGCCGGGGAACGGAGTGGTTGGTGCCGATGGTGCCCGGGTTGGTGAGGCTGATCGTCGTCTCGGCGAAGTCGTCGGCAGTGAGCTTGCCCGCGCGGGCGCGCCGGATGATGTCCTCGTACGCCGACCAGAATCGGGCGAAGTCCATCGCCTCGGCGTTCTTGATCGCCGCAACGACGAGCGACCGGGAACCGTCCTTGCCGGGCAGGTCGATGGCGATGCCGAGGTTGACGTGCTCCGGCATCATGATCGCCGGCTTGCCGGCGAGCTCGGTGAAGGAGTTATTCATCTCCGGGTAGTCCTGCAGCGCACGCACCAGCGCGAAACCGACGATGTGCGTGAAGCTGACCTTGCCACCGCGGGCGCGGCGCAGGTGGTTGTTGATCACGACGCGATTGTCGGCGATCAGCTTGGCCGGCACTGCGCGCACGCTGGTCGCGGTGGGGACGGCGAGGGAGGCCTGCATGTTCGCCACGACCCGGGCCGCGGCACCACGCAGCTGCTTAGGCTCATTGGCCTTCTTCTCGGCGGGTGCGTCGCTGTCCTCGGCCGCGCTTGTTCGTGCTGCGGCGGGCTTGCCGTCGGACGTGCGCTGCGATCCGGTCGCCTCGGGCTGGGCCGTCGGGCTCGAGGCGTCCGGGCCCGTCTTGGCCTTGGCCTTCGGGCTGTCGTCGCCGGAACCCGATTTGGCCGCGGCGTCCTTGACGATGGTCTCCGGGCTGCTCGGCTGGGTGCGCCCGTTGTTCGGCGGCGGAGCGGACGCGGCATCGGAGTCGGCCGGCTCAACCGCGGCGTCGGAGACCTGAGCGGGATCGTCGTCAGCGTCGGCGTCAGGATGGGGGCGCGATGACGGGGCGGGCTGGGCACTGCCTGGAGCGGGGCGGTAGTCGGCGAAGAAGTCGTGCCAGGCAGCGTCGACGCTGGACGGGTCGGCGAGGTAGCGCTCGTACATGTCCTCGACGAGCCACTCGTTGGTACCGAAATCGGCCGCCTGAGCATGCGCGACCCCTGAACCTGGTCCGCTCTCGGCTTCGTTGTCGGTCTGAGCGTCGGTCCTTGACACGGTTCGGGTCACCCTCGCTAGTGAGTCGTCGGCAGCGCGTCCGAGGGTCCACGCTACGCGGTACGCCGAGCGCAAACATGCGTTGCTGCCGAAGGTGTAAGGCACCCGACTCCGCGCTAGGTGATGTCGCGGGTCAGCGTGAACATCGCGCCGAGGATCGCCGGGATGAAGGCCCAGAGCAACAGGATGACCACACCCCCGCCGAACGACGGCAGCGTCACGCCGTTGATGGTTTCGTGACCGATGGTGAAAATCCCGTTCACCGCACCACCCGGCGTGAAGGGGTAGGCGTACTTGACGCCGGGAATTGCGACGAGCACGTTCTGCAGCACGATGAGGAAGATCAAGCCCACCGACACTGCGACGATCTGATTCCGGATCAGGGCACCGACGCCGAGACCGACAATGCCGAACAGGGCCACCACGACGAACACGCCGAGCAGGGCGCGAGGCAGGTGGCTGTCGCCGGTGATGTCGATGTTCTTGGATGCGAGCCAGGGCAGCGCGATAGCGATCTGCACGATCACGCAGACGAGGGCGAAGACCGCGCCGAGGAATGCATAGACGATCATCTTGGCAGTCACGAGCGCCCACCGCGACGGCGTGGCCAGCACGGTCGGGGTGATCGTCTGGTAGCGGTACTCGGTCGTCACGCCCAGAACGCCCAGCACGAACACGACGACGTACGCCGTGCCGGACGCGGTGAACAGGCCGTAGACGTCGAAGGAACTTCGCACCCCGCCGTCGGAGGCAAGCTGGCCGATGACGAGCAGAGCGGTGACGGCGATGGCAGCGAGCAACAGCCAGAACCAGACCTGGGTGGTGCGAATCTTGAGCAGCTCGGAGCGGATGAGGCGGATCATGAGCGGCCTCCCGGGTCCTTCGGCGACGCACCCGAGGCAGGTGCGCCCTCGACGAAACGGCCCTGTTGCGGTGGGCCCTGTTGCGGTGGGCCCTGTTGCGGCGGTGGGCCGCCGCCTTGGGTGAGGGCGAAGAACAGCTGCTCCAGGTTGAAGCTGGCCGCCTGCAGTTCGTGCAGCTCGACGCCACGGACGAACGCGATATGACCGACCTGAGCCACGGGTAGGCCGATCACCCGGAAGATGTCCGATCCGGTCTGCTCGAAGCGGGCGCCTGCCTGCACGATGCCGTCGGCCAGCGGCTGCGGGTTGGGCGTGCGCACCTGGACCGAGTCCGAGCCGGCGCGCAGCTCCGCGATCGATCCCGACCGCACCAGCCGGCCGTGGTTGAGGATGACCACCCGGTCGGCGATCTCCTGCACCTCATTGAGCTGGTGGCTCGACACCAGCACGGTCCGTCCCTCGGAGGCCATGTGCCGGAAGAAGCCGCGCTGCCAGCGGATGCCGTCGGGGTCGAGGCCGTTGGCGGGTTCGTCCAGGATGATCACGCGCGGGTTGCCGAGCAGGGCAGTCGCCAGCGCCAGCCGCTGCTTCATGCCCATCGAGTAGCCGCGCACCTTGCGCTTGCCCGCGTCGCCGAGGCCGACCATGGACAGCGCGCGATCGGCGTTGCCGTCCGGAAATCCGGCGGCGCGGCATTGGATCAGGAGGTGGTTGCGCCCGGTACGTGCCGGGTGGAAGCCCGAGGACTCGAGGCCCGCACCGACGACATTGAGCGGATCACGGATGTGGCGGTAATCGAGGCCACCGATCGTCGCTCGGCCGGAGGTGGGACGGACGAGCCCCAGCAGCATGCGCAGCGTGGTGGTCTTCCCGGCTCCGTTCGGTCCGAGGAAACCGGTCACCGATCCCGGCTCGACGGTGAAGCTGAGCCGGTCGACGGCCCGGATGTTCCCTCGGAACACCTTGGATAGGTCGTCGACGACGATGCGGCCATCCTGCGCGGGCGCCGAGGTCTCGGTCATCGCCACATCCCACCACGGTGGGGCGGCTGACGCGCCAGATTTCAGCTGGACACGGCAGCAATGACCTGGGACTCGAACAGATCGATGCTGCTGCGGTCATACGCTGCGTCGGCGAAGTAGCAGATCGCATAGGACAGTCCGAGTGCCGCGGAGGATTTCAATCGCTCGACGATCTGCTCCGGTGTGCCGACGAGCGGCCCCGTCTCGAACGAGGTGATGGTGCGCTCCAACTCCGTGGACGGCACCAGCGGTTCGTAGTGCGCGCGCAGCCAGGCGAGCCTGTCCTGCACGTCCTTCTCGGTCTCGCCGATGACGACGTTGAAGTTGCCGGAGCGCACGATCGCGTCGAAGTCGGTGCCGAGGTCGCGGCAGTGTTGCGCGAGCACCTCGGACTTGTGCGTGAACGTCTCGGGCGTTACGTCGAAGTTCGTGTACTGCGCGTACCGGGCCGCGATACGCAAAGTTTTCTTCTCCCCGCCGCCCGCGATCCAGAGCGGGATGCCGCCGTCTTGGAGCGGCAATGGGCGCACGAGCGCGCCGTCGACCTGGTAGTGGACGCCGTCGAGCGTCGCTGTGCCGGTGGACCAGGCCTGGCGCATTATCTGCACGCCTTCGTCCAGCATCGCGAGTCGTTCCCCGGCGCGGGGGAAGCCGTAGCCGTAGGCGTTCCACTCGTGCTCGTACCAACCGCCGCCAATGCCCATCTCGACGCGGCCACCGGAGATCACGTCGATGGTCGCCGCCACCTTCGCGAGGTAGGTGGGGTTGCGGTAGCCCATGCACGTGCACATCTGGCCGAGCCGGACCCGGTCGGTGACCGCGCCGAACGCCGCCATCAGCGTCCAGGCTTCGTGGGTGGCCTCGTCCGACGGGACGGGCACGGTGTGGAAGTGGTCGTAAACCCAGAGGCTCTCCCACGGTCCACGGTCGGCGGCCTGAGCGAGGTCGCGCATGGTGGCCCAGTGCTGGGCGGGTTCGATGCCGGCGAGGTCGAGTCGCCAGCCCTGCGGGATGAAGAGTCCGAAACGCATGAAACCCACCCTAGGACTTCCGCTCGGGTCGTAGGCTCTCGGCATGCGGCAGGACGCGGACTGGGCGCGCCAACGGTTTTCCGCGGCGCGTGTCGCCCGGTTGGCGACGGTGTCCGGCGACGGCTCGCCGCACCTGGTGCCGATCGTGTTCGCAACCGTGGGCGATCGTCTGGTCAGCGCCGTGGACGACAAGCCGAAGTCGACGACGGAACTGCGCCGGCTGGACAACATCGCCGGCAACCCGTTCGTGAGCGTTCTCGTCGACGACTACGACGAGGACTGGTCGCAGCTGTGGTGGGCCCGCGCCGACGGCTGGGCCCGCGTGCTGCCGGTCGCCGAGGTCGCCGAGTTCGGTCACCTGGCGACCCGCTATGCGCAGTACCGGACGCAGCCGCCGGCCGGCCCCGTCATCGTGATCGAGGTCGATGCTTGGACCGGCTGGTCGGCGCGCTGAAGGCCTGCCGGCGCGCCACGGAAGCTGTCGGCGCACGGCCGTGAAACGCGGCGGTCCGCGGGGATGCCCCCGGGTGCCGCCCAGGGTGCGACGGCCACCACGATGCAGCCGCCGCAGCCGCATGCAGCTACGTTCACCTGCGTGGAGATGTACTACCGATCCGTCCGCGAGCTCGCCGTCCTGGTCCGTACCGGCGAGCTGTCGGCTGCCGAGCTGCTCGAGCTGCACCTCGAGCGGATCGCAGCGGTGAATCCGAAGGTGAACGCAATCGTCACCCTCGACGTCGAGCGGGCCCGCCGCGAGGCGGCGGCGGCCGATCGCGCGCTGCACCGCGGCGCGGACGTCGGACCGCTGCACGGATTGCCGGTGGCCTTCAAGGACACCGAGGACACGGCCGGAATGCGCACCACTTCCGGATCCCCGCTGCTGGTCGACAACGTCCCCGCGACCGACGAGCTCGTGGTCGAGCGGGTTCGAGCGGCGGGTGCGGTGATCGTCGGCAAGACGAACGTCCCGGAGTTCGCTGCCGGTTCGAACACGTTCAACACGGTGTTCGGGGCGACGCGCAATCCGTACGACCTGTCCCGTTCGGCCGGCGGTTCCAGCGGCGGTGCGGCCGCCGCGCTCGCCAGCGGCATGGTGCCCCTCGCGTCGGGCAGCGACATGGGCGGCTCACTGAGAAACCCCGCGTCGTTCTGCAATGTGGTCGGGCTTCGGCCCTCGCCCGGACGGGTGCCCACGCACCCCGCAGCGCTGGCCTGGCAGACATTGGCGGTGCAGGGCCCGCTCGGGCGGACCGTCGACGACGTGGCGATGCTGCTCTCGGTGATGGCCGGGCCGGACCCGCGCGCCCCGCTCTCGCTGGCGGAGCCGGGATCGGCGTTCCGGCGCCCACTGGAGCGCGACCTGAACGGACTGCGCGTCGCGTACTCCTTCGATTTGGGCGGCGCAGTGCCGGTAGACCGCGAGGTCGTAGACGCGCTCACGGCACAACTGCAGGTCTTCACGGATCTGGGTTGCCGGGTCGAGCCGGCCTGCCTCGACTTCACCGGGGCTGACGAGGCCTTCCGGACACTTCGCGCCTGGGCGTTCCTGCACTCCTTCGACGACCTGGTCAGGGTGCATCCCGAGGCGGTCAAGTCCGCGATCATCTGGAACGTCGAGCAGGGTCGCCGGCTGTCAGGTGCGGACGTCGCGCGGGCGTACGCCCTGCAGACCGAGCTGTATCACCGCGCGCGGCGCTTCTTCGACGACTGGGACGTCCTGCTCCTGCCGGCGTGCCAGGTGGCGCCGTTCGACCTCGATCTCGAGTACCCGGCCGAGGTCGCCGGTGCCCCGCAGAAGACGTATCTCGACTGGATGGGCGCCTGTTATCTCGTCACGGCGCTGGCCGTACCCGCTCTGTCCGTCCCAGCCGGCTTCACACCTGCCGGACTGCCGGTCGGGCTGCAGATCGTCGGGCCGCACCGTGGGGACCGCCTGCTGCTGGAGGTCGCGCACGCCTTCGAGTCACGCACGGCCTTCGGCGAACGCCGTCCGTTCTGAGGTGACCCGGATGGGCGGCAGGTCCGGCGAGGCTTCGCTAGGGTTCGAGGATGGACTTGCGCATCGAGGTCGACACCGCAGCAGCCGCGACGCCGGTGGTCGTGTTGCGCGGCTCGCTGGACGTGCAGAGCCGCGGCGATCTGATCCGGATCGGTCAGCAGACGCTCGCCGCCGGAGCGGTGTCCACGCTCATCCTGGACCTCACCGGTATCACCTTCATCGACTCCACCGGGCTAGGGGCGCTCGTCGAGCTGTCCCACGACGCGGACGAGGCCGACGCGGCATTCCGCATCCGCAACCCCTCGGCCCGGGTGACGCGCATCCTCGACCTCACGGGTCTCACGGGGTCCTGGGCGATCGAGCGCGACCCGGCCGGTTCGAACTGAGCCGCTACCCCGAGCCGAAATCGGGTGCCGACAGGCGCACTGCCAGGACCGCGATGTCGTCCTGGGCCAAGTCGGTCGCACGCTGTTCCAGCAGGCGATCGCACAGCTCGTCGAGCGGCCGTCCGGCGAACGACGTCAAACGTTCGCGCAACCGGTTCAGCGCCGCGTCGTAGTCCATGTCGCGCTGCTCGAACAGCCCGTCCGACATCAACATCAGCGTCTGCCCCGCGCGCAGGGTGGCGCAATGCTGGCGGCGCGTTCGGTGCGGGTCATAGCCCAGCAGCAGATCGGTTGCACCGGGCAGGTCGTGCGCCGTGCCGACGCCGTCGATCAGCAACGGTACCGGGTGACCGGCCGATGACCAGGTGAGCTCGGCCGTCCCATTGCCCTGGTCGACGAGCTGGACGACGATGGCGGTGGCGAGGGAGTGGACGCCGAGCCCCGGCATCGCTCGATCGACCCGGCGCAACACCTCGGCCGGCCCGGCGGTTCGGTCGACCCCGATACTGCGCATCATCGTCCGCAACTGGCCCATCACGCTGATCGCGCGCAGGTCGTGGCCGACAACATCGCCGATGACGAGCATCGTTGCCCCGTCGCAACGGCGGTACACGTCGTACCAATCGCCACCCACGTGCGCGTCGATACTTGCGGGCCGGTAGCGGACCTCGATCCGCAGGCCCGGCACGTCCGGAGGGCTGGTCAGCAGGCTGTGCTGCAGCGTCTCGGCGATCCTGCGCTGCCGCCCGTGCAGGTAGGCGTTCTCGAGCGACAGACCGGCCCGCCGGGCCGTCTCCTGCGCGACACCCAATTCGTCGTCGGTGTGCGGGCCTCGGTCTGCGCCGTTGAGGAAGGCGATCGCACCGAACGGTGCGCCGCGCCCCCGCAAGGGGTAAGCAGCTATGGCGGCGGGCGCGAGTGCCGCCAACGCGGCGCGCGCACGCACATCGGGGATCGATCGCTGGATCAACGCCTCGTCGATGTGCGCCACGATCACCGGGGCGCCGGTGCGGATGGCCGTTGCCGTCGGTGCATCCTCGCTCACGACGTGCTGCTCGGCGTAGCGCGCGACATCACCAAGGCGTCGCGGGTCGCGGTGGGCATGCCCGATGTCACGGCGCCGCTCGGTGACGTCGTCCACGATGCTGATCAGGCACCAGTCGCCGAGCAACGGAACCATGCGCTGCGTGAGCTCGCCTAGCGCCCGTTCCGGGTCGTGAGTGTCGGTGAGCACCTCGCCGACCTCGTCGAGAAACGCCAGCCGCTGTTCGCCGCGCTCGGCGTCGAGGACGGCACTTGTGGCGGTGGCTAGTGCATCACGCAGCGCGACCTCGCTGCCGGCGAGCGCCGCCAACGTCGCCAACAGGTACATGTCGTGCTCGGACCACGTCCGCGTAACGGTGTCCATGACGCAGAAGCTGCCGAGCACCGCACCGCCGCGCCCGACCAGGGGATAACCGGCCCAGGCGGCGACGCCCATGGCCTCGACCGAGGGGTTGTCGGCCGTTCGCGGGTCGGCGGCTGCGTCGCCGGTGATCAACGGCTTCCCACTGCCGACGACGTACTGACAGAAGGATTCCTGCACGCTGTTCTGGCGGTCGACCGGGTCGGCCGCGTCGACGCCGATGCACGACTTCCAAAACGAGCGCGTCTCGTCCACGAGGGTGACGAATGCGTAGGGGGCATTCAGCAGTTCTGCAGCGAGACGGGCCAGCCGGTCGAAGCTTTCTTCAGCGACAGTGTCCAGCAATCCTGTCGCCCGGACCGCGGCGAGCCGGTCCGGGTCGAAAACCGCGGGCGGAATCACCGCGCGAACCTGCTCACGTGTCACTCCTCGTGCACTCCAACCTCACCGGCCCTGGGGACCGGCAGAACCCAGCCTGAACTCTAGCTGCCGGCAGGGAGAACCCCGTCGGCTCCAACCGCCCAGACCGGCGACGGTGAGCTCCCGGCTGAGGTTCGGGTACTGCACCCGCATGGCTGAATTCCGCAAGGGCGACAGGGTGCGGTGGTCGAGTCACGGCAGTACGGCGGACGGCGAAATCGTCCGCAAGATCACTTCGGATACCGAGGCCGGTGGCCGCGCCGCAGTGGCCGTCTACACCGACCTGAGCTCGGCTGCCGTGCTGCAAGGCCTGCCCGGGCTGGAACTCGACCCCGGCCGGTAGAGAGCGTCCTGCAGTCCGCTGATTCGGTCGGCGCCGGTGTCAAGGTCGCCGTTGCCGTGGCTCGCGCGCTACTGGCCATAGATGGCGTCGACGGGATCAACGTGTCCGGGCTGGCATCAGCCGACGGGTTCCTGCGCGGTGCCGACATCAAGGCCGAGGTCGGCCGCCAGATCCTGGAGGACGCAGGGCCGTGAGCGAAACGAGCGGTTCGATGTCGGCGGAGTTCGACACCCTTGCGACGTGGACAGCAGACGTCGCGCTCCAGGCGTCCCGGCGACTGTTCGCACTACCGGTCGTCCAGGGGGACGCGGCTGCGCTGCCGCTCGGCAGCGGTTGCTTCGACCTGGCGTGGTCACTCGGCGTGTTGTGCACCACGAAAGACCAGCCACGGGCGCTGCGCGAGCTACGTCGCGTCCTAGGTGGCGGGGGATTGCTCGGGCTGCTCGTCTTCCTCGCCGCCCGGCCCGACATCGACGAGCAACCGGACGGCAATGAGTTCCCCACCGAGCAGGCGTTGCACGCAATGCTCCAAGAGGCAGACCTGGCCGTCACCGCAACCGCGGCGATGGCCGACCTGGCGCCACCCCCGCAGCGTTGGACCGCGCAGCAGAGCGACGTGGAGCGCGAGGTAGAGGCACGCCACGCAGGTGATCCGGCCCTGCGAATCGCGCAGGACCAAGAAGCAGTGATCCACCACCTCTTCAAGACCGGGCAAGTGCATGGGCAGCTGCTGGCGTTACGAGCGGGCCGGTGACGCGGGGTACGACACGCCCGACTCGACTGCCCGGTTGAGGCACGATACTAGGCTCATTGAGGCACGACATTAGGCTTGACGAAAGCCTTCGCCCATCGGCTGAACCGACAGCTTCGGCGCCCTTTTTCCGTTGGGAGTTGGCATGTCTGTTGAGTCTTTTGAGCCCATTGCGAGTCAGCGTCGTCGTCGGCAGGACCCTGCCATCAACGTGCCCCGACTTGTGCAGTTCCTTCTGGCGCGCGTCGATGAGGACGAGTCCGAGATCAAGCGCGCGGCCCGGCAGTCGAAGGCACCGACGGAGCCGGCCGCGCAGCAGACCCGTCCCACGATAGTCGTGCAGAACCCGACCAGGTGGCGCGAGGAATGCGCTGCGAAGCGTCGGATCATCGGGATCGCGCAACAGATGCTCGTGCTACGCGATCAACCTGCTGAGCAGGTGGTTCGCCGCGCCGCCGAACAGGTGTTGCGCGAGCTGGCGGCACCCTACGCCCAGCACTACGGCTATCAACCGGAATGGCGGTCCTGATCCCCACCTACCGGTGTGGTGCCCGGGCCTGCGAACGTCCGACTACTCGACACGTGTGCCGGCGGGGCATATCGTGACAACTGGTTGGGTATCAGCCTGTCCGGAGATTCAGCGCCACGAGTCGTCGCGCTTTGTCCAGCAACCTGCCACCTTCCGGACGCCATCGGTGTTCCATCCCCGCGGAACCCATCATGCAACTGTTCGATCCCAGCACCCCTTCCCCCGCCTACGACGCCGCGAATTGCGCTTCGCTCGGTGCTCTCGTCGCTCGTACCCGCTGCCAGGACTGGTGGTGGCGCGGCATGGACTGACCATCCTTTCCTGGTTCTGCCGGTCAGAGCAGCCAGGACCCGAGACGAGCCGCTAACCGGCGGCGTGTTCCTCCCGATTCATACGTGACATAGTTGTTCGTCGTCACCTGACAGGAGGAGCGCGCCGTGAGCAGGGCCCAGCAGCTACGCGACGAGCTGATGGCAGCTGTGAGCGGCGGAGGTCGTGGTCGTGATGTCGCCGACCGCCTCTGCGGGGTCTGTGTGGACGTGCTCGAGGTCGACGGCGCGGCGTTGTCGATCATTTACGACGGTGCGCTCAGTCGTTCGCTGGGCGCAAGCAGCGAGATCAGCCGGGAACTGGACGAGCTGCAGTTCACCCTCGGCGAGGGCCCGTGCCTGGAGGCCGTCGGCCGATCGGCGCCCATCCTCGTCGCCGACCTCGCCAATCCTCACCTCATCCGCTGGCCCGTTTTCGCGGGTGCGGCAATGCGACTAGGGGTACGTGCGGTCTTCGCGCTGCCCGTCGTCGTGGCGAGCCTGCCGATCGGCGCGCTGGACCTTTTCAAAAACACTCCCGGCGCGCTCGACGAAACCGCATTGACCGGCGGACTGATCGCCGCTGAGCTGGCGAGGTTGCCCATGCTCGATCTGCTGGGGATCGATCTGAACGCTGCCCACGACGACGAGACGAGTGAGGCGTGGGATGAGCTGAGTGCGCTGACTCGTGTGGAGGTCTACCAGGCGGCGGGGATGCTCATCGCGCAGTTGGGCGTGTCGCCGTCAGAGGCGCTGGTTCGCCTGCGGGGCTACGCATTCGCGCATGACAAGACGGCCAGCGAGGTGGCCTTCGACATCCTCGAGCGCGGTCTGCGGCTCGCCGACGATCAGAACGACGTGACACCGCCCACCGAGGGTCGATTGTGAAGCCCGGCCAGCGAGAGCGCGAGATCGTCGACTCGTTCATCGGTTTCGCGAACCGTCTCGCCGGGGACTTCGACGTCCTGGACGTGACGATCCAGTTGACCGACGACTGCGCGCGGTTGCTCGACGTGGCCGCGGCAGGTCTGCTGCTGGCCGACCCCGCCGGCGTGCTGCATCTGCTGGCGGCGACGTCCGAGCAGGCGCGCAGCCTGGAGGTGTTTCAGCTGCAACGAGAGCAGGGACCGTGTTTGGACACTTTCCGCACCGGTCAGCCCGTCAGCGTCGCCGACCTCGCCGGCGAGGCGGCTCGCTGGCCCCGCTTCGCCACGGTCGCCGCAGAACAGGGTTTCGCGTCGGTCCACGCCATTCCGTTGCGCGTGCGCCACGAGGTACTCGGCGCGATGGGTCTGTTCGGGACGACGACCGGGGCCATGAACGACGACGACATGAACCTCGCCCGGGCCCTGGCGCACGTTGCGTCGCTGGCGATCGTGCAGCAGAGCGCGGACGTCAGCCGGGCCAGCCTGCTGCAGGGCATGCAGACGATGGTCTCCGGTCGCGGGCTGCTAGAGATGGCAAAGGGTGTTCTCGCTGAGGTCTTCGCACTCTCGATGGAACAGGCACTGGCACGACTCCGGCGGTATGCACACGAGCACAACGAGCGATTGACCGAGGTCGCCCGGCGTGTCGTGGCGGGCGGGGGCGAAGGTCGTTCACAGCTGCTGGTCGAGCTCGGCCGTGCGGAGTCCAGCACGTCGTCGCCGAAGCGGTGACGGCCGGTCGCCGACGGAGCCCCCGCGTGCGCACCGACGAACAGTTTCCGCAGCTCTGGCAGGTGGTTCTGGACTGCACCGATGCACGTAGGCTCGCCGAGTTCTACCGGCTCTTACTAGGCCTGCGGTACCGCTCGGGCGATCAGCCGCCCGATACGGGGGAGCCGGACACCGCCGGTCAGGACTGGTTGGTGCTGCACGACGCCGCGGGGGACGCGCGACTTGCTTTCCAACAGGTTGCGGTGCTGCCCGAGGTGACGTGGCCGGAGGGCCCCGTCCCGCAGCAATCGCACCTGGACCTGACCGTGCCTACGACAGCGGAACTCGACGCCCAGCACGAGCGAGCGATGGCTCTCGGCGCGCGGCTACTCGATGATCGCTTCGATGATCCCGAGGAACCGCTGCGGGTCTACGCCGACCCTGCCGGTCATCCGTTCTGCATCTTCGTGCGCGATCACGCCCCAGCGTGAACCTGCGTCATCCCCGCCCGCGGGGGAAGGGGAGCGGGGCGTGGACCCGCGATCCCCCCACAGACGATGACCGGCAGCCACCTCCGGCGGACGGCGAACCGTCGCCATGGCGCCGGCACCGATGTCGTGTGCAGGCCGGAGCATCTTGGCCAGCGTCCCCGCTCTGGCGCTCGGGGTGCGCGACGGTCAGGATGTCGGGGTGGACTACGCCGAGGCTCAGGCCGTTTTCTTCACCGCACGCGCATCGACCGATCCGCCGCCGACCACCGATTCATGGGATACGCCCGCCAGGCGTCTGCGCGACGCGATAGAGCGGATCGCCTTGGTCGAGCTGTGGTCGCGGCAAGGCTCCGAGGCGATGGCGGAGATCGGTCTGGACTTTCTCGGCGGCTATGTCTGGGGACGGGGGTCAGCGCTGGGCTCAGCCCGACCGGCGGTCGTCGCCTCAGCCTTCGCCGTGTTCGAACCGGGTCTCGTCGAATCGCTGATGACATCGGCGCGGGACATCGCCAACTGGGACCAGGTCCAGCAGGCCCAGTTGGCGGGGGCGCTTGGCGCACTGCAGGCCACGATCGGGCAGCCACCAGAGCTAGCTGATGTCGTGGACGCCATGCGGCGGGGTCTGGACGCAGCAGACCTGGTCGGCCGTCCGCTGTTCGCGGGTCTCGCGTCGTTGCCGTGGCCTGACCAGCCGTCCGGTCAGCTGTGGCGTGCCGTGAACCTGCTGCGCGAGTTCCGCGGTGACACTCATGTCGCCGTCTGCGTCGCTGCGGGCCTGGACGGCGTCGAGATGAACGTGCTGACCGAGCGGTGGATCGGGTGGGATCCGCAGTCCTACTCGGCAACCCGCGGCTGGTCCGCAGAGGCGTTGGACGCCGCCTACGCTCGACTCGGTGCAAGGGGGTGGCTGTCCGGTGACAATCTCACTGACGATGGACTGGCTGTTCGCGAGGAGCTGGAAAGACGTACCGACGCCGGTGTCCAGCACGTCATCGACGCGATCGGGCCTGATCTCGACACCGTCATCGCGGTGTGCCGCCGGTGGAGCGACATGCTGGTCTCCGCCGGAGTGGTTCCGCCAGATCCGTACAAGGCCGCCGCGGGTTGATTCACCACTCTGGATCTCGTGCCGACAACGCCGCCTACCCGACTTTCGTTGAGCTGCTGTAGCTGGGAACGCCGGCCGTGGGACGTGACTGAATCAGATCCGAAGGCGGACCTGCACCGTTACCTCCGGATTGCCCGCGAGGCCCTGCTCTGGAAGCTGGAAGGCCTCGGCGAGTACGACTCCGTCGGCCGCTGACGCCCAGCGGGTGGTCGACCAAGGACCAGGCATCCGACCTGACGAACGCGACGCGGTCTTCGAGCCGTTCCAGCGCCGTGACGACCACGCGTCCGGCTCCGGCGCAGGTGTCGGGCTCGCAATAGCGCGCGGGTTCACCGAGGCGATGCACGGCACCATCACCTTGGACGACACGCCCGGCGGAGGGCTCACCGCGGTGGTCGCGCTGCCCAAAGCTCCCGGGTCCGCCCCGATCACCGCATCCGCCACTGCACGGGTCCCCGGCGAGGCCGGAACATGACTCGCTTCCTTGCGGTGGCCGCGGAATCCGCCCACTGACGGGCCCTGTTGCCCAACCTCGGCGATTGCGGATATCGCAGTAGGCTCGGAATTCGCGTCACCGACCACTAACCTCAAGTGCGATGTCTCGACAGCCGGTGTCCGCTTCCTCCTTCGCGGCGTCGCCGGGTCGGGTTCGTAACACCCGACAGGCCCGTGTCATCGAGACCGCTTTGCGCGCGGCTGATGGGTTTCGCACGGCGCAGCAATTATTCGGTTCTCTGCGCGAACAGGGTGAACGGATCGGGTTGACCACCGTGTACCGGTACCTGAATCTGTTGGCCGAGCACGGCCGCGCAGACGTCGTACACACCGATGAGGGCGAGGCGCAGTATCGACTGTGCGGCCCGGCTGACCAAGAGGTGGACGAGGCGCCGGGGCATCATCATCACGTGGTGTGCCGGGTGTGCGGGCGCAGCGTGGAGGTTAGGGGTCCCGAGGTCGAGGCGTGGGCCGAGCGGGTGGCTACGGCAGCCGGATACACCGACATCAGCCACACCCTGGAGGTCTTCGGCTTGTGCCCGCAGCACTCTCCCTCCGCCGTCAAGTCGGTCAGGAGGCGCGTCCCGAGAGGTACTCCGTCCGACTAACCAACACCGGGTTCCCACCGAGGCTGCGTGCGGTGCAGCCAAAGCGAGGCCAGCGCGGCGAGACCGAATTCGACCGTGGCCAGGGTCATGATCGCGAAGCTGGCGGGCAGGGAGGGCGCGGCGTAGGCGAGGGCGAGCCCGCCCCACGTGGCGGCGACGGCCAGAACGCCCGAAAGCGCGAGCCCCGCCCAGGGGCGATCGGTGAGACGTTGGGCGGCGGCGGCCGGAGCGGCCAGCAGACCGAACAGCAGTAGCGCGCCCACGGCCTGGCTTGCTTCCGCGGCGGTCGCGCCGACCACAGCCAGGAACAATGGTCCGAGGGCTCGGACCGGGACCCCGCGCGCGGCAGCGACGACGGAGTCGAGCGACGCGAACAGCAACGGCCGGGCGATCGCCAGCAGAACGACGATCAGCCCGGCCGCGACCCAGGCGGCGGTCCGGGCGTCGGCGGCGCTGATGCCGAAGATGGATCCGAACAACACGTTGACGTTCGCGGCCCCATTGCCGGTGCTGCCGTGGGTGGTGTAGTACGCGAGGAAGAACACCCCGAGCCCGAGAACCCACGCGAACGTCGTGCCGATGACCACGTCGTCAGTGGCGCCGCGCCCACCCAGAATGCCGAGTACAAGGCCGACGAAGATGGTGGCGGCGAACAGCCCGAACCGCAGATCGACACCGGCGGCCAGCGCGGCGAGGGCGCCGGCGTAGGCCACGTGTGACAGCGCGTCCCCGGCGAACACCTGCCCGCGCAGCACGACGAAATAGCCGACCAGCCCGGACAGCAGCGCGATCGCCGAGCCGGCGAGCAGGGCGTGCTGGATGAATGGGTGCACGAGCATGTGCCCGATGCCGGTGATCGGGTCGCTGGCCATGTCGCGGCGGTCACGTGGCGTCACGCCGTTCCCACCGCAGCGGGTAGGCCGGCATCGCCCTGATTGCTCGAGCGTCGCGGCCGCCGTCGGCCGAGCCGGTCCGTAGTCACGCGGTAGGCACTGGCGAACAGGAAAACGGTGAAGGCCAGCGTGGTGACCCAGAACCCGATCGGATACGGGGAGAAGAACGCAATTCCCTCACCGACCCACGTGACCAGCAGCGCGATGAGTACCGACAGGATGAGGCCCAGCCCGGGGCGGGCAGTGAGCCGGGAGGCGGTGGCAGCGGGGGCAACCAGCAGCGCGAACACGAGCAGGCTGCCGGTGACCTGGCTGGTGCTGGCCGCAGCGACGCCGAGGAGCACAAGGAACCCGGCCGCGACGAGGCGGACAGGGACGCCGCGGGCCTGCGCGACGGCTGGGTCGACGGAGCTGAACAGCAGCGGCCTCGCCAGGAACGCCAGCACGAACAGGCAGCTCGATCCGGAGATCAACAGCGTCACGACCTGACGGTCGCTGACGCCGATGATGGTGCCGAAGAGCAGGCTGTTGAGCCCGGACAGGAATCCTTGGTAGAGGCTGACGAACAGAAAACCGCACGCGAGGGCGAACGCCTGCACAGTGCCGATGACCGCAGACTCTTCGCCGTAGCTGCCTACCCCGGCGTCGGCGCGTCCGCCGCCGGGCAGAGCGGCGATCACCAGGGCACCGGCGATACACAACCCGTAGTACCCGAAGACCGGGCTGAACCCGAGCCAGGTTGCGCCGGCAGCGCCAGGAAATCCGATCACGGCCAGGCTATGACCGGCGAATGCCTGCCGGCGTAGCACCATGAAGTAGCCGACCGCGCCGGCCACGACAGCCACGATGGTGCCCGCGCGCAGCGCGTTGAGCATGAAATGGAAGCTCAGCAACTGCCGGACATCGTCGATGAGGTTCCAGGACAGACCAGGGGTCATTCTGCGCCCTTGAGCCGCCGGAGGCCGCGGCTCATCTTGGGCGCCCGGGAAAAGGGTGGCGGTGGTCGGGTTGCACGTCGGGTTGGCCGACGACCACCAGGCGACCGGTCCGGTCGCGCAGCACGTCGATCGGGGTGCCGTAGAGCATGGTGAGGGTGTCGGCGGTGATGACCTGCTCGGGAGGGCCCATGACCGCTCCGCCGTGGGCGAGGTAGATGACCTGATCCAGGTAGGTCAGGATCGGGTTGACATCGTGCGCGACCAACACCACCGCAACCTTTTGGGATCGGCAGACCTGCTGCACCAGGGCACTGATCGAGGCCTGGTTGGTGACGTCCAGGCTGTCCAGAGGCTCGTCGAGGACCAACAGCTCCGGGCGGCGGATCAGCGCTTGAGCGATGAGCAGCCGCTGTTGCTCCCCGCCGGAGCATTGGCCGATGGGCCGGTGGGCGTAGCTGGTCGCGTCGACGAGCTCGATGACCTCGTTGACCCGGTCGCGGGCTGCGCGTCCTTTGGCGCCGCGCAGCCAGCCCGGTAGCGGGGTGCCCCACCGATCCCCGTCGAGACCCAGGCGGACGATATCCACACCACGGATTCGGGTGGCCGGGTCGAACGCACGACGTTGCGGCAGGTAGCCGATGCCAGCATTGCGTCGTCCCGGTCGCTCACCGAGCACCTGAACCCGGCCCGCGCTGAGCGGCACCAGCCCGAGCAGCGCCTTGAGCATGGTGGACTTGACGACCCCGTTCGGGCCGAGCACAGCCACGAACTCGCCCGCGCGTACCTGTAAGGAAACCTCAGACCAGATCGTGCGTCCGCCCACCGCCACCGCGGCTCGCTCCAGCGACACGACCGGCGCCCGGGCGGCGTTCGACTCGGTCACCTCAGGCCGGTAGTCCGGTCGGCGGGGGTCGGAGGGCCCGGGCCCGTCGATCTCCACAGCGCTGCGCGCCTCCAGTTCGCTCACTTCCCGCTCGCCCGCGCCAGGGCGAGCTCCAGTGACTTTAGCTGGGCGCACTGCCAGTCCTGGAAGCTCGCGCCTTCCGGCGACAGGGTCTCGGTCATCGCCGTCACCGGGATGCCTTCCCGCTTGGACTCCTCGACCTGGGTGGACACGTCCGGCGTGGAGTTCTGGCTGTTGAACACGTATACCTGGATCTTCTTGCTGCTGATCTGAGCGTCGATGGTTGCCTTGTCTGCGGCCGAGGGGTCGGTGCCCTCGCTGATGTCCTTCAGGAAGCTGGCCGGAGTGATCAGCTTCAATCCGAGGGCGTCGGACAGCGGGGCGAAGATGCTCTCGCTTGCTCCGACCGGGGTCCCGGCGTACCTCGCTCTGATGCCCGCGATCAGTTGGCGGTATTGCGCCAGCCCGGAGTCTTCGAACGTCTTGCGCCGAGTGTCGAAATAGGCCGCGTCGCCGGGATCGAGCTCCTTCAGATCGGCCGTGATGGTGTCGACTACTTTCTCCACGTCGCTCGGGGAGTACCAGCGATGCGGGTTTCCGCCGTCCGGGGTGCCCGTGAGCTCGCCCACGTCGATCACCGTGCGCGAGGAATCCGGACCCGCTTGCACCGCCTTGTCCGCCCACGAGTCGTAGCCGATGCCGTTCTCGATGAACAATTTGGCTGCTGCGATGGTGCGACCGTCGGCAGGGGTGGGTTCGTAGTCGTGGGGGTCGGTATCCGGATTGGTGATGATCGACGTCGTCGTGACATGACTGCCGCCCAGCTGCGCCAAGATGCTCCCCCACGCATTGATCGTCGCGGCGACGTTGATCACCGTCCCACGACCGGCGGAAGAGTCGCCGGTGGTCGAACCGCCCGGAGATCGCTCGCCGACGGAAGTGCTGCATCCGGCCAGCACCAGCGCAACGGTTACCCCGGTCACGACGGGGGACAGCAATCGGCGAGACACGCAACGGCCCCCCATGGCTCGGATCGACGGATCGCACAGCAACGCTGCCCTGCATCGATGTGGCTACGACAGCTAACTGCTAATGATAGCCGTTGTCAATTGCAATAGAGCACGCGCACGGGAGGACCGGTACCTTGCATCCGCACCATGGGACGGTCGGCGGACGAGCGGCTGACCTTTCCACTCGGGCTGGCGAAGGGAACGGCGCGACCGGCCAAGAGCTGACCGAGGAACGGACGCCTTCGCCGGTTCGTTTCCGCCGGCTGGCGCTTGCCAGCGTGATGGGACCACCGGGATGAACTGCGTCGCGCAGACCGGGCACGACTGGGTCGGGTTGTCGTCCCGTTGTCCTCTCGCGACGGGTGCAGCCGAATCAGGAGCCGACCACTACCGTGACGCACGTTCGACGCCGTATCCGCCCCGGCTCGTGGACGCAGGCCCGTGTAGTGGCGCAGAGTTCTGGTTGGGACCTGTTGCGGCGGGCATTGCAGGGTGACACTGAGCGGGTAGGAGGTAGCGATGGA
This sequence comes from Mycobacteriales bacterium, assembly GCA_038207565.1. GTDB lineage: Bacteria > Actinomycetota > Actinomycetes > Mycobacteriales > Jatrophihabitantaceae > JALZAI01. Next base: position 4,825 of record JBBQZQ010000016.1, on the reverse strand, counting down.
CGCTCACGTGGGAGACCGTATTCACGTCCATGGACGGTCGGTCGGGCACGCGGAACACAGTGCGGAGATCATCAAGATTCGCAATCGGCCGAACGAACCGCCAATGTTCACCGTCCGATATGACGATGGCCGAGAAACGTTGGTCTGCCCGGGGCCTGATGCGGTCTTGGAACACGGCGCGGATTGTCAATCCACCTGACCGGCTGCTCGGAGTGTCAACACCCGCTGTCGGCTGCGTGGATCGTGGCGACTGCGGTAGGTACCTGCGCGGTAGCCGCTCCCGGCGGGCGCGGCGGGCGGGTCAGGACGCCGAGCAGAGACCGCGAAAGCATTCACGCAATCGTTGACGACGTCCGTACCCGCCTCCGCCATCAGATCCGCCGCTCAGCGCACAATTATCAGGATGACGATCACCACGATTGCCGCAGACGCCGACGAACAACCACAACTTCGACCCCGAGCAGCGAGCCAATCTGCCATGTCATGCTGTGGTGAAGCGCCTGACGGTCGAGAGCGGCTCCCTCGTGCCCGTCACCCAGATGAATCGACACCTGGTGACGATTTGACGGTCGCATTCGCCAGCGCAGCCGAAGCGGTTGCCGCACCGGCTCGACCGTCCTAGGTTTGCCGCGTGAGTTTCGACGTCGGCGCCGACGCGTACGGCAGATTCATGGGCTGCTACGCCGAACCGCTGGCGGCAAAGTTCGTCACGTTGATCGGCGCCCGCCCCGGCCAGCGAGCATTGGACGTGGGCTGTGGACCGGGAGCTCTGACCGCCGCGCTCGTCGCACGACTCGGTCCTGCCGCGGTGTCAGCGGTCGACCCGTCCAGGTCGTTCGTTGCGGCCGCGCGTGCACGTCTGCCCGAGGTCGATGTGCGCCAGGCCAGTGCCGAAAGGCTGCCTTTCCCCGACGGCTCATTCGATCTCACCCTCGCTCAACTGGTCGTGCACTTCATGGCCGACCCGGACGCGGGCCTATTCGAATTGGCCCGCGTCACACGACCGGGCGCGGTCGTGGCTGCGTGCGTGTGGGACCACGCCGGCGGCCAAGGCCCTCTGGCGAAGTTCTGGCAGGCGGTACGCGACCTCGACTCCGAGGCGCACGACGAATCAGAATTGGCCGGCGCCCGCGAAGGACACCTCGTCGAACTGTTCGAACGTGCGGGACTCCGCGACATCGAGCAGACGGCGCTCACGGTCCGGGTTCGCTTCGACGGTTTCGAGGACTGGTGGCAGCCCTTCACGCTCGGCGTCGGACCGGCGGGCGCCTACGTTGGTGGCCTCGACCCGGGCCAGCGCACCCGACTCCACGACCGCTGCGCACAACTGCTGCCCGACAACCCGTTCGATGTAGAGGCGATCGCCTGGACGGCACTCGGGCGCGCCTAGCCGAACACGCACGGCTCTGCCGCTTCATGCCCAAGATCGCCTGCTTGACCACGTCGGACGAGGCGGAGTGGTACACCACGCACCGTGGGCGGCCTCGGTTAGGTCCGCACTGCCCAGCAGGGGAGCGGTTTGCCGACCTCCCACTCGTGGCCGAAGGGGTCGATGATCCGGCCCAGCCGCCAGCCGTGTTCCTCAGCCACTGGTGCAACGACGGTGGCACCGGCGCCGACCGCCTGTTGGAACAACGAGTCGGGATCGTCGACAACCAGCAGCGTCCGGCCCGTTGCGCCACCGATCGCCCGAGGACTGAGCCGCTGCGTGCTCGATCCGGCCGCCGCCACCCAGAACGCGGCATCCCCGACCGCTAGCTGCGCGACGATGTCCTCGCCCTTGCCGACGCGGTGAAGCACGGTCGCGCCGAATGCCTCGACGTAGAACGCGACCGCAGCGGCGGCGCGATCGACCCACAGCTCAGGCTGGATGCTCGTCACGGCCTACCCCGAAGCCGGTCGTTGCGCGGTTGCACGACCTGATGCTCGCCGACCGTGGACCCTGTCGGCAAGCGATGGGTCATGAACAAGTAACCGAGCGGCACCGTCGGCCACTGGAGCTACTGCCCCTTGTCTTCGCTGGCGTTGATCAACATCGGCTGGTCCAGTTTCGGTGTGTACCCAGTGTCTACCGCGAAGATCAACTGTGATATCACCTGGTATCGAACGAGGTACCGTCGATCAAAAGGCGCGGCTGGTATCGGATGGGTGTGGCGACCTGACCGATGTGCTCATTCGCGATGTTCCGAACGACGTGCTCGCCGGCGTCGACGCGCGCCGGCAAGCTGGGTCCCTCGCGCGTCAAGTACATCCGCCGCCGCCTGGCGGCCGACGCGGCCACCACAACGACGCCTGTATCCGTGGCGCAGCTGCGCACCTTTGCGAGCAAGGACCGGTTGGGTTCGTGAAGCCGCCGACCGGTTTGGAGTGAGATTGATGAGTGTCGACACATCGGCTGAGCTTCGCCACAAGATCCTTGCGACGAGCCGCCAGGTGATGATCAATGCCGTTGATGTCGCCGACGAGGTTGCAGTCGACACTTCGACCTGACTCAGCGACCTAGCGAGCGGCGTGAACACGCCGGACAGTACCCAAGAGCCGTCGATCTCGCGCGATCGCATGCGGTCATGGATCGCGCAGATAGATCGTTCTGAGCCAGTCGCATGGTATGGCCCTCGGCCGGCGTGGCGCATACGCTCGCGCAAATGAAGATCGATGATCGCCTGAGTGACTTCGGGACCGAGCTTCCCAGCGAGGATCGAGTGGTCACACTGGCGCCATGACTTCTCCCGACCCGCCGGTGGGCGCGGCATCTTCTCCTCCCCCCTCCGTCCAGCCGGATCCCCGCGCACGCGTCGTGGGGCGATTGGTCCGAGATGCCGAGCAGATCGAGGAAAGGCTCGTGCCCGGCTGGCTGCGTCCGAGCAGCCCGGAGAGCCGTGTTCCCGTCATTGCCGCCATCCTCGCCGCCGTTGGACTGCAGTACGCCATCCCGGACAAGTACGGACTGCATCCGCGCTGGTTGATCCCCAGCCTCGAGCTGGCGCTGCTGGCCGTGCTGACTGTGCTGAACCCGCTGCGCATGACGCGCTCCACCAGTGTGGGCCGCTACGCCAGCTACAGCTTGGTGGCGGCGATCACCCTCGACAACGCATCCTCGGCCGGCTTCCTGGACCACGCCATTCTCACCGGCACGGTGTCCGGCGACGCGGCCGGTCTGCTCGCCAGCGGTGCGGCGATCTATCTGACCAACATCGTCGCATTCGGAATCTGGTACTGGGAACTCGACCGCGGTGGTCCGTTTGCCCGTGCCGCCGGGCACCGCCCGTACCCAGACTTCCTGTTCCCGCAGATGGCCAGCCCAGAACTGGCTCCCCCGCACTGGACACCACGCTTTGTCGACTATCTCTACGTCAGCTTCACCAACGTCGTCGCCTTCTCTCCCACCGACACGCTGCCCCTGTCACGCTGGACCAAGACCCTCATGGCCACTCAGAGCGCCGTCGCGCTCTCGACCACTGCGCTGGTCATCGCCCGCGCAGTCAACATCCTGAAATAGCGTCGATGCCTCCGGGTCGGCCGCCCCGCTAACCAACGCCGTGCCGATGACCGCCCCGGGCGGTCACGCGCCGCGGATCAGTCGCCGCCCGCGCTGCCCGAGGTCGGGTCCGGTTTCTGCCACGGCCAGCGGCCGGTGATCTCAAGTTCCAGGGAGAAGCTGAGGAAGGTACGGATCAAGACGATGCCGGCGAGCAGCGACACACTGGTCACGGTCGGCGTGACAGCCACCGTCCGGATGATGTCTGCCGCCACCAGCAGCTCGAGCCCGAGAAGGATCGAGCGGCCGAGCTGCTGCCGGTACCGGCGGTAGGTATCCGGCATACGCCGCCGCAGCCGATCAGCGGCGAGCAGCGTCGCCGTCGCCGTACCGATGACGATCACCATCACGCCGGCCGCGTCGATAGTCGTTCCGACCACGTCAATGACCTCAAGGAACATCAAGGGGCCCACCCGCCTCGGTCGCTGCCATCGCGCTACACGACCGCGCGCAGCTCAGCGGACCATGCTTTCCCAACGCGAGAAAACGACAAACACCGGGCCGGCATGCGTTCCGTCAACTGGCATGGCCTCAGCGTCGACAGAAACACCCTGCCCGGACGCGCGCTTAGCCGTCTGCGTACGCGCGATCATCGCCGCGGTCACGCATATTGATCGATGACCCTCGCCTGGTTTGTGTCCCTTTTCGGATCTTCGGGCGGATCCTACGATGCAGATGTGGCCTCGGACTGGGAGATCCTAAGAGTTCGCGTCGCGACGGGAGTGACTCTCCCCTACGTGGCGCACGGCAATCCCGCGGGTGCTCCGGTCATCCTTCTCCACGCCTGGGGCGAGTCGCTGCGTTCCTTCGACCGCCTGCTTCCCTCACTGTCTTCGACCATCCACGCACTCATCCCGGATCAGCGCGGCCACGGCGACGCCGACAAACCGCAGGTCGGCTACGCGCTCGCGGACTTCGCCGCTGACATCGAGGCGTTCATGGACGCCTTGGGGCTGGTCTCGGTTGCGCTATTGGGATCCTCAAGTGGCGGGTACGTGGCGCAGCAACTGGCCGTCGACAGCCCGGACCGCGTTTCGTGTCTCGTCCTTGTCGGATCGCCGCGCAGCCTGCAGGGCCGAACGAGGTTCGCCGACGAAGTAGCTCGGCTTGTGGACCCGGTCGACGACGTCTGGGTCAGGGATTGCCTGGAGTGGTTCCCTCGATTTCACGACGTGCCGGACTGGTACATCGACGACCGTGTAGTTGACGGCGCTCGCGTGCCCGCGCGCGTGTGGCGCGACTCCCTCACCGGACTCCTCACCGCCGATCCGCCAACCGAGACGGGAA
>JBBQZQ010000015.1:0-85074 GCA_038207565.1 Mycobacteriales bacterium | reverse complement strand
CGCATCCGAACCGCCCAGCCCGCCTGACCACAACACCCGCACAGCACACAACCAGCAGCCCGCCCGCCGACAACATTCCTCGGCCAACAACCCAAAGAACCGTCCACACAAAGCGCCACACGATTATGCGACAGGCTCCAGCCCAACCACCAGCGCGTGTTGATCACCAGGTCGGAGGCGGGAGCTCAGCGCAACTCGCGCCGCAGGATCTTGCCGCTGACAGTCTTGGGCAGGTCGTCGAGGAACTCGATGATGCGCGGATACTTGTAGGCGGCCATGCGCTCCCGGCAGAACGCCTGCAACTCCTCGGCGGTGACGGTCGAGCCGGGCTTGCGGGACACGAACGCCTTCACCGTCTCGCCGCGGTAACCGTCGTCGGCACCGACCACGGCGGCCTCGCGCACCCCGGGATGCTCGTAGAGCACGTCCTCCACCTCGCGCGGCCAGACCTTGAAGCCGGACGCGTTGATCTGGTCCTTCTTCCGGTCGACGATGTAGAACCACCCGTCGGCGTCCATGAATCCGACGTCACCCGTGCGGAACTGCCCGCCGGGCATCGCGTTCGCCGTCTCTTCCGGCTTGTTCCAGTACCCCTGCGCGATCTGCGGCCCCGCGAGCACGATCTCGCCCGCCTCCATCGGCGGCAGATCGGATCCGTCGTCGCCGACGATCCGCGCGGTGGTGTCGGACACGGGGACGCCGATGGCCACCGCGCCGGATGCCGGATCGACCGGCGCCTCGCGCGAAAACGGCACGACGATCGCCGGGCTCGTCGACTCGGTGAGGCCGTACCCGTTGTGGATGTAGCGGCCGAACTTGGCGCGGTAGCTCTCCAACGCAGCCGCCGGGATGGGGGCGCCGCCGGAATACACCGACCGGAGCGAGGCAAGCTGCTCGGGCTGCACATCCGGATTGTTCGTCCAGGCGATGAACACGGTGATGGCACCGATGATGAAGGTGGCGCCGTGCTCCGCGATCGCCTCGGCAGACACCACCGGATCGAAACGGTAGGTCAGCACGAGCGGGGCCGGGACGAGTAACGCCACGGACAGGTGCCCGATCAGACCGGTGATGTGGAACAGCGGGGCGACGCCGAACACCACGTCGTCCGGACCCACGTGTGTCCAGTCGCGGTAGATCTGGGCGGTGAAGACGACATTGCGGTGCGTGTTGATCGAGCCCTTCGGCGGCCCCGTCGTCCCCGACGTGTACGGCAGGAAGGCGAGGTCGTCGCCCGAGAGCTGCATGGGCTCCACTGCACGTCCCCGATTGGCGTCGATCAGTTCGAGCAGGTCGGGGACGCCGTCGATCCGCGACCGCGACGACGCGGCGAAGATGCGGGGGTCGTTGCGGGTCTGGTATTCCAGCTCGGACGTCGTCACGACGTGCTGTACCTCGAGCCCGGCGATCGCCTTCTCGACCACCGCATAGCCGCTCTCCAGGCAGATGACGACGCAGGCCCCGCTGTCGGACAGCACCGCGGCGAGCTCGCGCTCGCGATACATGAAATTGACCGGGACGACGACCGCGCCGAGCTTCCAGGTCGCGACCACGCTGACTGCGAACTGGGGCACGTTCTGCATGAACAGCGCCACCCGGTCACCCCGCCCGACGCCGAAGTCGGCGAGCCCGGCAGCCAACGCCGAGGACTGGTCGTCGAGCTCGGCGACGGTGAGCGAGGCGTCGAAGTACTTGATGACCGGGTGTTGCGGCGACCGCCGCACCGAGGCCAGGAACATGTCCAGGGCGCTCTCGTACTCGATCTCGATGTGCTCGGACACGTCCGCGTCGTAGCGGGCCAGCCACGGGTGGGTCATGCGCGTGACCCGCCGAAGTACACGCGCGGATTGTCGACCAGCATGGTGGTTATCTGGTTCTCGGTCACGCCGCGCTCGCGCAACGCGGGCAAGACGTCCTTCGAGATGTGGGTGTAATTCCAATTCGGGACGGCGGCGCGTTTCTCGGTGTCGCCGAACCAGTCGATCAGGCACGCCGCGTCGTGCGCGAGCACCATCCGCTCGGCGTATCCGCGCCGCGCCAGCTCCGCGACTGTCTCCACGCGCTGCTCGAAGGGCAGCAAAACGTCCAGCCCGAACCGGTCCATCCCCAGATACGATCCGGCGTCGGCGAGGGCCATCAGGTAGTCGAGGTCGGTGGTGTCGCCGCAATGCCCGATCACGACCTTGCTCAGGTCCACGCTCTCCTCGGTGAGCACCCGCTGGGCCACCAGACCCGACTGCGTGTGCGGGTTGGTGTGCACGGTGATCGGCGCACCCGTACGGACGTGGGCCTGCCCGACCGCGCGCATGACCCGCTCGACTCCCGGCGTCAGACCCTGCTCCTCGATCGCGCACTTGAGGAACGCGGCACGGACGCCGGTATCAGCGATCCCGACAGTGAGGTCACGGACGAACAGCTCGGTCATCGGTTCCGGCGTGTCGAACAGCAGGCCGGGGCCGGTGTAGTGGAACTGGAACGGGATCTCGTTGTAGGTGTAGACGCCCGTCGCGACGACGATGTTGATGTCGACCTGCTCGTTCACGGTCTGGATGCGCGGGATGTAGCGGCCCAATCCCAGCACGGTCGGGTCGACGATCGTGGCAACGCCGAGATTGCTCAGTTCGGTCAGCTGGGCGACCGCGTCGTCAACCCGCGGCTGCTCGTCCCAGTAGTCGCCGTAGTTGTTCTGGAACTCCGTACCGAGCACGAAGACGTGCTCGTGCATGAGCGTCGCCCCCAACTGTGCGTCGTCGATCTCTCCACGCACCGTGCTGACTGCTGCCATGACGTCGTCGTCCTCCGGTTGGTTGCCGGTCAGTCTGTCGGCCGGTCGAGGAGGAGGTCAACGGCGGGTCCAGGCCCGCGCGGCGATGTCAGTCGCCCAGCAATGCCACGGAGAAGGTTGCCATCGCGGTGGAGACCTGCCGGGCGAAGGCGCGCTCAGAGATCTGCAGCCGGGCCGCCGCCTGCGCGATGGACAGTCGACTGAGGTACACCAGGCGCAGCGCGGTGCTCTGTTCGGCGTCGATTCGGTCCAGGATGCCGTTGACTTCGGCCGCCCACGACTCGTCCGCGGACACCGTCGCCACGTCGCCGGCGTCACGAACGGGGTGCAGGCGAATCGTGGGAGGACGGCCTTCGGGCAGAGCACTCAGCACGCGCGGCTCAGGATCGACCTGCTCGCGGGATTCGAGGGTCATCGGGAATCGTCCTTCGCGTAGATGGCTTCGAGCAGGACCTCCGCCCCAAAACGGGCAAAACGGCGGTGTCGCTACCCGCTGTCCCTATCGGCAGAGAAGTCGATCTCATGAGGAGCACTATTTAAGTGCCCACCCGGAAGGGCTATCCGTGCAGCTACGCGAGGCCGCCGCCGACTTCCCGGCGAGTTCCCGCGCCACCCTGGACGTCTGCCCGGACGTCTGCCGGGACGTCTGCCGGGACGTCTGCCCGGACGTCTGCCGGGACGTCGTCGTCGCCCGCCGACCGGGGTGATCTGCCACCGGCGGCCGAGCGCGCCGATGCCAGGCCGAGGGGCAGGCCGACCGATAGGAAGACGGCCGCCAGCACGAGATACCAGAGCGAGACATCGGATCGGCGATCGTCGGAATCAGGGACGAACACGGTGCCCCAGTGCGAACAGGTGATGTGCAACTGTCCGCTCACCGGCGCCTGGAAGTGGGCGAAGGTGTTTACCGCCTTGGTCGCGAGAGACTCCGCATCGACCGTGAGAGCCTGCACGTCGGAGTTGCCGACAACCCACGTGCAGCTCGGGTCGAGGACGTCGCCTGAGGCCCCCGCGGTCACCGGCACCCCGCGGGCGGTCATCGCCCGTACCCCGCCGGGCACGGCCAGCGAGTACGTGGAGCCCTCGGTGACCCGCGCCGCCGAGGGCGGTGTCGCCGAGTCCGAGTACGGCAGCTGCTGCACGCCGGCCAACACTCGCCAGACGCCGAGACAAACCGCGGCGAGCAACACCGCCACTACTGCGCCGGCAAGACGGGCCCGTGTGCCGCGGGCGCGAGTGGGCATGACGGCAGACTAGTGTCCGGCGCCGTGCGGGTGCTGATGCTGTCGTGGGAGTACCCGCCGCTCGTGGTCGGCGGGCTCGGGCGCCACGTCGAGGCGCTGGCTGGTGAGCTGGTGCGCGCCGGGCACCGGGTGCAGGTGGTGACCCGCGGCAAGAATGCCGAAATGACCGACGAGACCGTCGACGGCGTCAACATCCGCCGGTCGGCACTGGACCCCCTCGCGATCGACTTCACCACCGAGTCGCTGCTCGCCTGGTCGCAGGCGGCCGAGCATTCGCTGCTACGCGCGGCACTGCCGCTGCTGCCGCACTTCCGCCCCCACATCGTGCACGCACACGACTGGCTCGTCGCCCAGTCGGCGGTGACTCTCGCCGCGGCGACGCGCGTGCCCGTGATCGCCACCATCCACGCCACGGAAGCGGGGCGGCACCAGGGGTGGCTGCCGGCGTCGCTGAATCTCGCGATCCATTCCGTCGAACGCTGGCTCGCGCGCAGCGCCGACTCGGTGATCACCTGCTCGTCGACAATGCGTGCCGAAGCGGGTCGGCTGTTCGAGCTCGACCCCGCCGCGATCAACGTGGTGCCCAACGGGGTCGACGCCGAGCGGTGGCAGGTCCCGGCGAGTCTGCGACGCGCCGCTCGGGCTCGCCACGGCCCGGACGGCCCGCTGATCGCATTCGCCGGCCGCATCGTGCCCGAGAAGGGACTGCACGACCTCATCGCGGCGCTCCCCCGCCTGCGCCACCGGCATCCCGGCCTGCGGCTCGCGGTGGCCGGTGCCGGGGCACACACGACGCAGCTTCAACAGCAGGCCCGCGACCTGCGCGTGACGCGTGCGGTCGACTGGCTGGGATTCGTCCCCGACGACGAGGTCGCCGCCGTGTTCGCCGCTGCCGATGTCGTTGCCGTGCCGTCGACCTACGAACCCTTCGGCATCGTGGCCCTGGAAGCGACAGCAGCCCGGACGCCCCTCGTGGTCGCCGAGACGGGCGGGCTCACCGACCTCGTCACTGCGGGAATCGCCGCCACGTCATTCCGCCCGGCCGATGCCCTCGGATTGGCAGACGCGGTCACCCGGATCCTCGCCGATCCTGCCGCCGCGCGACGAGCGGCCGCTCGTGCACTGCGCATCGTCGGCAGGGATTACACCTGGTCTGCGGTAGCCGCCCGCACTGTCGAGGTCTACGAGCGGCCGGCCGGCCGAGGGCCGCGCGCCCACGTAGCCCGCCGCTAGGCATTCTGCTCCGCCATCGGGCGTCAGCTCAGCAGCCCGGCCAGCACATCCTGATACGCCGTCAGGTCGAGGCCGGCGGGTGCGACCCAATCGTCGTCGAAGTAGGTGGGCGCAACCCTCGCCGCCGTCACACAACAACGTGACGATGCTGCCTGAGTGACCCGCGGCATGCAGCTCGCGCGAGGTGCAGCGCACCCCGGGATTCGTCCCGGTGGACGCGAGGTCGTGGCTCACCCGGCGGCCCTGCGGTTGCTGATGACCCGTGCCGGAGCGCCGACCGAGACGCTGAAGGGCGGCAGGTCGCGCGTCACGACCGCGTTCGCACCGACGACCGCGCCCTCGCCGATCACCACGCCCCTCGCGACGGTGACCTTGGTGCCCAGCCACACGTCACGCCCGATGCGCACGCGCGACTTGACGATGCCCTGGTCCCGGATGGGACGGGTGACATCGGCGAAAGCGTGATCGAAGTCAGAGATGTACACGCCGTCGGCGATCAGGCAACTGTCGCCGATCTCCACGTCGAGGTAGCAGTTCACCGCGATGTCACGCGCGAATGTCGTCTTGTCGCCCACGGTGAGCGTGCCCTCGTGACAGCGCACCACGCTGTTCGCACCGATGTGCACCCAGCGGCCGAGGACGAGGCGCCCGTACCCGCGTCGCGCATACAGGTGCGCACCCCGGTCGAGGAAGACGAAGCCCCGCGTCACGACGTGCGGGTTGCGTAGCTTGAACCGGAGGAAGCGCCAGTACCGCAGCAGGTACCACGGGGTGTACGCGTGATGGCGCAGCACCCAGCGCAATGATGCCGGGGTCAGGAAATGCGCGCTGCGCAACGGTTGCGGGTCAGCTCGCCGCAGCATCGCGGTGCAGCTTCAGTCCCGTGATCTCTGCGTTGTAGAACACGCCCTGCGCAACGACATGCTCGAGCACACGATCGACCGCGGACAGGCTCAGCCAACCCTTCAGTGCGACGTTCGCCCACCGCATGCCGAGTTTTTCGCGCGGGACCGCGCATTCGAAGGTCCGCACCGGCCAGCCGAACCACGACGCCAGCAACTCGTTCGTCCTCACCCGGACACCTACCGCGCCTGCGTGCCGCGCGAGCGCAGCCAACTCGGCGGGCACGAAGGTGTGCAAGTCGACCACCGCCTCGAGCGCCGCTGCGCGGGAGGACTCGTCGAGTTCCTGCTGCGGTCGTCGCCAGGACCGCAACCCAGGCAGCCGGGTCGCGTTCGTCGTCGCCCACCAGGTGAAGCGCGACAACCGCCGCGCGATGTAGTCGCCCCGGCGGGTCGGTTCGCCGGCGAACACGAAGCGTCCGCCCGGTCTGAGCACGCGCAACACTTCGCGGATCGCCAACTCGACGTCAGGGATGTGGTGCAGCACCGCGTGGCCGATGACGAGGTCGAAACTGTCGTCGTCGTAGGGCAGCCGCTCGGCGTCCGCGACGCGTCCCTCGATCTCGAAGCCGAGGGAGCGCGCATTGCGCTGCGCGACCTCGACCATGCCCGGGCTGAGGTCCGTGACATGGGCATCGGTGAGCACCCCGCCGAGCTTCAGGTTCAGCGTAAAGAAACCGGTGCCGCAGCCCAGCTCGAGCGAGCTGTGGTAAGGCCAGTCGGCGCGCCCGGCGACGTGCGCGAAACGTTCGACGGCGTAATCGATGCAGCGCTGATCGAAGGAGATTGACCACTTCTCGTCGTAGGTCCCGGCCTCCCAGTCGTGATACAGGACGTTCGCGAGTTTGGGGTCGTCCCAGGCTGCCGCGACCTCAGCTTCGGTCGCGACCGGCTTCGGCGCGGCAGCGGTCATCAGCCGCCCGTCCCGCTGAATTTCGCCTTGCCCGGGCCGCTCTCCATGAACGAGGTCATGCCGATGGTGCGGTCCTCGGTGGCGAAGAGCGAGGCGAACAGGTGCGACTCGAGGCGCAGCCCGATCGCGAGATCGCAGTCTAGGCCCTCATCGACTGCGGCCTTCGCTGCGGCCAGGGCCAGCGCCGGGCCCTGGGCGAATTTCGCCGCCATCTTCAGTGCGGTGGGATAGACCTCGGCGGCCGGGACGACGGCGTCGACCAGGCCGATCTCCAGCGCCTCCTGGGCCTCGACGAAGCGACCGGTGTAGATCAGATCCTTGGCCTTGGACGCTCCGATGAGCCGCGGTAGCCGCTGGGTGCCGCCCGCGCCCGGAATGATGCCCAGCAGGATCTCGGGCTGACCCCACTTCGCGTCGTCGGCGGACACGCGGAAGTCGGCGGTGAGCGCCAGCTCGCAGCCGCCGCCGAGCGCGTAGCCGGTGACGGCCGCGATCACCGGCTTGGGCAGGCGGGCCAGGGCGTCCAGCGAAGAGGTCAGCCGGCCGGCGTCGCGCAGCATGTAGGCGTGGTCCTGACCGGCGAACTCCTTGACGTCAGCGCCCGCCGCGAAGACCTTCGCACCCCCGTAGACGACGACGGCGCGCACCGCGGCGTCGGCACCGAGCTGGGCGGCAGCCTCGCGCAGCTCCTCCTGGAGCTGGGTGTTCAGGGCATTCATCGGCGGACGGGTCAGCCGTATCGTGGCTACCCCGACCGGCGCGTCGCCGCCCATTTCGACCTGCACGAACTCGCTCATGGCACCTCAGTCCTCTCGCTTCACGGTTCCGATCGGCTCCGCCGGCGAGCCTAATGGGGTCGTCCTAGACGGCGCGGGCGTACCAGCGGCCGTCGCGCCGCTCGATGCGCAGCTGCAGGCCGAAGCAGTCCGACAGGTTCGCCGGGGTGAGCACGTCGCGGGCCAACCCGGATGCGACCACGGCACCGGCGCGCAGTAGCAGCACGTGGCTGATGCCGGGTGGCAGCTCCTCGACATGGTGGGTAACCAGCACCGAGGCGGGCGCATCCGGATCCTCGGCGAAGCGGGTCAACCGGCGCAGCAGATCCTCACGGCCGCCCAGATCCATTCCCGCCGCCGGCTCGTCCAGCAGCAGCAATTCGGGGTCGGTCATCAGGGCTCGGGCGATCTGCACCCGTTTGCGCTCGCCCTCGCTCAGCGTGCCGAAGGTCCGTCCCCCGAGCTCGCCCACGCCCAGCCGGTCGAGCAGCTTGCCGGCCCGGCGCACGTCGAGGCGGCCGTAGGCCTCGCGCCACCGGCCGAGCACGCCGTGCCCGGCGCTGACCACGACGTCGGACACCCGCTCCCCCGCCGGGATCCGGTCGGCGAGAGCCGCTGTGGAGAGGCCGATACGCGGGCGGAGCTCGAACACGTCGACCCGGCCCAGCTGCTCGCCGAGGATCCATACCTCGCCGCTCGTCGGGTGCATGTTCGCCGCGGCGAGCTGCATCATCGTGGACTTGCCGGCGCCGTTGGGCCCGAGAATCGCCCACCGCTCGTCCTCCTCGACGGTCCAGTCGATGTGATCGAGCAGGGTCTTGTCCCCGCGGCGGACGCTGACGTCGACGAACTGCAGCACGCCGTCCGGATTGATCTCCGGGTTGATCTCGCCCACGGGCCCATCCTCGCGCACCGGGAAAAGGGCCGGGGCGCTGAGTCCGGACATGGATGCGGCGCGCGTCCTGGGAGGGGGTGGACGCGCGCCGCTGAGGGGGTGGGTCTAGTCGGCCGGTCCGGTGATCAGGGTGACCGAGGTGGTGTGCGAGGAACCGGCTGAGTCGGTGTAGGTGACCGACGTCGTGTCGCCCGGGTTGAGCCGTGCCACGGCTGTCCGCAATTGGGTGTAGTTCGCCACGAACGTCCGGTTGATCTTCGTGATCAGGTCGCCCGCGACGAGGCCGGCCTTGGCCGCAGGCAGTCCCGGGATGACCTGCTCGACCAGCGCGCCCCGGCCGCCGGTGGGCTGCGACGCCATCGACACCCCCAGGAATGCCGGATAACCGATGTGGATGACGCTGGTCTCGATGCCCTTGCGAATCTGCGCCGCGACGTTCAGCGCACTGTTGATCGGGATCGCGAAGCCTGCGGCGCGTCCGCTCGTGCTGGCCGCCGTGTCGACGCCGATGACCTCGTCGGCGGCGTTGTAGAGCGGGCCGCCGGAGTCGCCGGACCTGATCGGCGCATCGGTTGCGATGATGCCCGAGAGCTTCTCGGAGTTCGTCCCACTCTGGTCGGACGCGGTGATCGTGTTGTCCAGCGAGGTGACGCTGCCGGTCGCCGCGTGGGGCGTGCCACCGGCTCCGCCGGCATTGCCGACCCCGGTGACCTGGTCCCCGACCTCGACGGTGTCGGAGTCGCCCAGGTTGGCCTTCGTCAGCCCGGTCGCGTTCGCAAGTTTCAGTACGGCGATGTCCTCGGTCGGGGCGGTGCCGACGACGCTTGCCCGGTAGGACCTGCCGTTCGACACGATGACGACACGGATCGTCGTGGCGCCCTGAATCACGTGGTTGTTAGTGAGCACGTAGCCGCCCGCGTCGATGACCATGCCGGTACCGGCCGCGGACGCCTGCTGGAAACCGAGCTTCGTGTAGATGTCGACGATGCCGACCGTCTGCGCCGCGGTGGCCTTACCGGAGGACGGGGTCGAGTTGCCCCCGTTGCCCGAGCCGTTGCTCGGACTCGTGGTGCCGCCGTTGCCGAACGGGTCATTCGGCGTGACCGGTGTCGTGGTCGAGCCGTTTCCGGTCGACGGGGACTGGGTCGACGGGGACTGGGTCGACGGGGACTGCTGGGACGCGACCGGCGTGCCGTTGACCGAGGTCGTAGCGGACGCAAGGCCGACACCGACGATGGTGGCGACAGCGACCACACCGGCTCCGACGGCCATCGTCAGGCGCCGGCGTCGAGACGGGCCTGCCGTCGGCTGCGGGGCTGGCGGCACCGGGTACGGCGCACCCGGGTACGGCGCCCCGCCCGGCTGAGCACCGGGGTATGCGCCGTATCCGCCGGACCCGGGCCGGCCGGGATCGGGCTGGCCGACGATGGGCTGGCCGACTCGGGGGTCGTCGTAGCGCTGTCCGTAGTACGGGCTGCCCGCGGTGGGGGCGTAGGGCGAGCCCGCATAGCTGCGCGGGTCGTAGCCCTCCAGATCGTGCAGGCTCACGTCACCGTCCGCGTCGCCACCGTCCGGGTCGCCACCGACGGCGTCACCACGACCGGCGTCGCTGCCTGCGTCCGGCGCGGCCTCGTGCCCACGGTTGCTCTCCCAAGCTTCGTTCACGTGATTCACCTCCGCATGCCGGTCGGTCGGTCCCGCCGGGATGTCTCTTACCTAACGGCAGGCAACGCGGCACGGGCTGGGAGTTGGTGCAGCGCTGGCTGAGAATCACACGACCTGTCCAACGACCACTGTCCACGCAACAACCGAAGATCGGAATAGAGTCCGCGCTTGATGCTCCCCGACGATCTCAATGCCGCCCTCGCCGCCCGGATGAAGCGCGCGTGGCCCGGCCGGCCGTTCCCGCTCGGCGCCCACTGGGATGGGGACGGGGTCAATTTCGCACTCTGGTCGACGACGGCGACCTCGGTCAGCGTCTGCCTGTTCGATGCCAACGGCAACGAGACCACGATCCCGCTCGACGACACGACCTATCACGTCTGGCACGGTTATCTCCCGGGGCTCGGGCCGGGGCAACGCTACGGGTTTCGCGCCGACGGCCCGTACCAGCCTTCGCGCGGGCTGTTCCACAACCCCGCCAAGCTCCTGCTCGACCCGTACGCGCGCGCGATCGAGGGTGAGTTCGTCGAGCACCCGGCTGTCTACCCCTCGTCCGCGGAGAACTCGGCGCCCTACGTCCCCCGCGCCGTGATCATCCACGACGCGTTCCCGTGGGGTGAGGACAAGCGTCCGCACGTCCCGTGGGACGACACCGTCATCTACGAGGTGCACGTCGCCGGGTTCACCATGCTGCACCCGGAGATCCCGCCTGAACTCCGCGGCACCTACGCCGGGCTCGCGCACCCCGCCGCGATCGACTACCTCACCTCGCTCGGGGTGACGGCAGTCGAACTGATGCCGATCCATCACTTCGTCGACGAGCCGTTCCTGCAGCGGCGCGGCAAGCGCAACTACTGGGGATACAACTCCATCGGCTTCTTCGCCCCGCACGAGGCGTACTCCTCGCGACGGGGCAACCAGTCGCGCGAGTTCAAGTCCATGGTGCGGGCGCTGCACGCGGCGGGGATCGAGGTCATCCTCGACGTTGTCTACAACCACACTGCCGAAGGTGCCCCGGACGGGCCGGTCCTCTCCTTTCGCGGCATCGACAACGGCTCGTACTACCGGCTCGCCGCCGGCGACCCGTCGCGCTACGCCGACTACACCGGCTGCGGCAACACCTACGACGCCCGCCGGCCGTTCCCATTGCAGCTGATCACCGACTCGCTGCGGTACTGGATCACCGAGATGCACGTGGACGGTTTCCGCTTCGACCTCGCCTCGGCGCTGGCGCGGTCGCTGCACGATGTCGACAAACTCTCGTCCTTCTTCGACACCATTCACCAGGACCCGGTCATCTCGCAGGTCAAGCTGATCGCCGAGCCGTGGGACGTCGGCGACGGCGGTTACCAGGTCGGCGAGTTCCCGCCCCTGTGGACGGAATGGAACGGCAAGTACCGCGACACCGTCCGCTCGTTCTGGGCGCACGGCGACGGTGGGGTGCGCGACCTGGCCTTCCGGCTGACGGGATCCTCGGACCTCTACGGCGACGACGGACGGCTGCCGATCGCGTCCATCAATTTCGTCACCGCCCACGACGGGTTCACGGTGCGCGACCTCGTGTCCTACGAGCGCAAGCACAATGAGGCCAACGGCGAGGACAACCGCGACGGCACCGACGACAACCGTTCCTACAACTGCGGGGCCGAGGGTGATCCTGCGCCCCCCGGCGTCGCCGAACTGCGGTTGCGGCAGGCGCGCAACATCCTGACCACTCTGCTGCTGTCGACGGGAGCGCCGATGCTCGTCGCCGGCGACGAGCGATGGCGCACGCAGCGCGGCAACAACAACGCCTACGCCCAGGACAACGAGATCTCGTGGATCGACTGGCAGCACAGCGACAGCGCCGCGGACCTGCTCGCGCTGGTCCGCCGGCTGCTGGCGGTGCGGCGCTCGGCACCCGTACTGCACCAGCGTGCGTTCTTCGAGGGGCGGCCGGTGGCCGGCGGCGGCGGGTGCAAGGACCTCGCCTGGTTCCATCCCGCTGGCCGCGAGCTGTCGAACACCGACTGGTTCGACACCGGGCTGCGCTCGATCGGCATGTACCTCGACGGACGCGGATTGCGACATCGCGGCAACCGCGGCGAGGTCATCTCCGACGACTCCTACCTCCTGCTGCTGCACGCGGATGATGCTCCCCGCACCTTCACGCTGCCCGGCCCACCGTGGGCGTCGGGGTACGAAACCATCATCGACACCGGTCAGGTCGCGGGATTGCCGACAAGCGCCTGCATGATCGAGGCGGCGACGCCGCTGCCGGTCGATGGCCGCACGACGCTGCTGCTGCGGGTGCATCGGAACTGACGGCGCCGGCGAGCGCGCTTCCGCCGGAACACGACCCGATCCGGACCCCGGAGCCTCGCCGGGCCTAGTGACGCCAGTAACGTCATCGACGATGCGCACCGTCCCGGGCCCGACCGACTCTGTCGTCGTCGTCGGCGCCGGACTCGGCGGCCTCTCCGCGGCGTTGTACCTCGCCGGGGCGGGACGTTCGGTCACCGTCGTGGAACGAGAAGCCGTCCCGGGAGGACGTGCCGGCCTGATCCAGGACCACGGCTACCACTTCGACACCGGGCCGTCGGTGCTGACCATGCCGGACCTCGTCGCCGCCCCGCTCGCGGCCGTCGGGGAGCGGCTCGAGGACTGGCTCACCCTGCACCGACTCGATCCGGCCTATCGCGCCCGCTTCACCGACGGATCGACCATCCACCTGCGCGGGGACGTCGACGCCATGGCCGAGGAGATCGCTGCGACCTGCGGCAGCAAGGACGCCGACGGCTACCGCCGGTTCGTCCAGTACCTGCGCAAGCTCTACCTCGCCGAGATGCGGCACTTCATCGACCGCAACATCGACTCCCCGTTGCAGCTGGTCGGCCTGCCTCTCGCCCGGTTGGTGGCGATGGGCGGCTTCCGGAAGCTGGGGACGAAGGTCGCCTCGTTCGTCGACGACGAGCGGTTGCGACGGCTGTTCTCCTTCCAGGCGATGTACGCGGGCCTCGCTCCGGCGCAAGCGCTCGCGATCTATTCGGTCATCACCTACATGGACTGCGTCGAAGGTGTCTACTTTCCGGAGGGCGGCATGCACGCGGTCCCGCGGGCGATGGCGGCGGCCGCTGCGGCGCACGGCGTCACGTTCCGCTACCGCACGAGCGTCGAGCGGATCGAGGTCGCCGGCGAACGGGCCCGAGCCGTGCTCACGTCCGACGGCGATCGCATCCCCGCCGACGTGGTAGTCGTGAACGCCGACCTGCCCGCGGCCTACCGCGAACTGCTGCCGCCCGGCTACACGCCGCGGCACGTCAAGCGGTTGCGGTACTCGCCATCGGCTGTCGTACTGCATGCCGGTTCCTCCGCTACGTTCGCGGACCCGGTGCACCACACGATCGACTTCGGCGCTGCGTGGGACCGGACGTTCGACCAGATCATCGACCGCGGTGAAACCATGAGCGACCCGTCGTTCCTGCTCACCGCACCGTCGGTCACCGATCCATCGCTGGCACCGGCAGGCCGCAACGCCTATTACGTGCTCTTCCCGACGCCCAACCTGCAGAGCGGGCACATCGACTGGGCCAGCCACGCACCGGTCTACCGCGAGCACATCCTGGACACGCTGGAGGCCCGCGGTTACCGCGGGTTTCGCGAGGGCATCGAGTGCGAACATCTGGTGACTCCCGCCGACTGGTTGGCACAGGGCCTCGCCGCCGGCGCCCCCTTCGCGGCGTCGCATCGCTTCGGCCAGACCGGCCCGTTCCGGCCGTCCACGCTCGATCGGCGGGTAGAAAACCTGGTGTTCGCCGGTTCGAACACCCAGCCGGGCGTTGGGGTGCCGATGGTGCTCGTGTCGGGACGCCTTGCGGCCGAGCGGGTGACCGGAGCGCAGCCGTGACCTCGGTCCTCGCAGCGCGGGAGCTCGACGCCGCCGCAATCACCGACCCTGCACTGCGTGCGGGCTACGCGACGTGCCGCCGGCTGAACGCCACCCACGGCCGGACGTATTACCTGGCGACATTGCTGCTCCCGGCCGGCAAGCGACCGTACGTGCACGCGCTGTACGGGTTCGCCCGCTACGCCGACGACATCGTCGACCGGGTCGACCCCGCAGCCGACCCCGATGTCGACGCGGCAGCACGTGCCGAGCGGTTCGGTGCGTGGAGCGCGGAGTTCCTGGCCGATCTCGACTGGGGCGCAGCAAGCGACCCCATCGTGCGTGCGACGCTGGACACGGCACGGCGCTGGCAGATCCCGCACACCTACTTCGCCGACTTTCTGGAGTCGATGCGACTGGACCTCACCATCACCGAGTACGAGACGTTCGAGGATCTGAAGCGCTACATGTGGGGCTCGGCCGCCGTCATCGGCCTGCAGATGTTGCCGATCCTCGACCGGAGGGACCCCGGCGTCCGGTGGGACCAGCTGGAACCGCCGGCCATCGACCTGGGGTACGCCTTTCAACTGACCAACTTCATCCGCGACGTCGCCGACGACCTGCGTCGCGGGCGGATCTACCTGCCGCAGCAGAGCCTGGCCGAGTTCGGGGTGGACCGCGACCGACTGCTGCGGGGACGGGTGGACGAACCGATCCGCAACCTGCTGGCCTGGGAGATCGAGCGGGCCCGGAAGCTGTACCGCAGCGCCGAGTCGGGCATCGAGTTGGTGCACCCGACGTCACGCGACTGCCTGCGCACCGCACTGACGCTCTACGGCGGCATCTTGGACGAGATCGAGGCGGCCGACTATGACGTCTTCCACGGCCGCGTCAGCGTGGGGTTGCGCACCCGGGGACGGGTCGGGCTCAGCGGACTGCGGCGCGCCCTTCTCGCCCGGCGCGCCGACCCGCCCACACCCACATCGCCAGCGTTGTCGTGACCATCGCGAAGCCGAACAGCAGATCCTCGACCGGAGCATAGGCCAGCCGCCACCCGATGATCCGGTCCGGGTTGTAGGTGACGACAGGTAAGCCGGTCAGCAGCCCGTTCGTGAGGAGTTGGAAGCACACGATGATCGCGTACGCGGCCCAGAATCCCTTCTGCAGCAGCACCCTCGTCCGCACCGCAACCAGATCCAACGCGACGGCGAGGACTACGGCGAGCATCGCGAGCAGTGTGTAGCTCACTGCGCATCGAACCAGTCTGGACGACGCACCCGCACGGCCTCGAACGCGAGCACCGCACAGGTGGGGATGACGAGGAAGAACAGCAACTCCTCGAGCGGTAGGCGCCCGGGCAGGAACACCCCGACGAGGTAACGGCGTGCATAGGACCAGGTGCCCTGATGGATGGCCAGCACATCCCACGCCCCGAACACGATCACCACCGGGACGAGCGCGACCAGCAGGCGGGACGCCCGCGCATACACCCGCGTGTGCAGCACCAGTTCCAGCGGCAACGTGCCGACAAGGCAGGCCAGCAGGATCAACAGGTACGCGAGATGCATCAGTACCCGGCGACCTGCGCCCGGCGCTTGACCTCGCGGCCGGCGTCGCGACGCAGCGCATCTATCGGCGTGCCCGGCAGAGAATCGTCGGCGCGGTGCAGCCAGTCCACGATCTCCGGGTCGGTGAAGCGCGCATCGCGCAGCAACCGGATCACCGCGTCGAGCGCCTTGACGATCTGCGAACCGTCGATGAACAGTGCCGGGATCGTGCGGGGCGCTTCCTCGGATTCGCGCACCGCCACCAGGTGGCCGTCGCGCACGTACTGATGGACCCGGGTGACCGGCACGCCGAGCGCGTCGGCGACCTCGGGGAATGTCAGCTGCGGTGCAGAGTCGACACCCATACGGTTCAGCCTGCCACGTGGACGCTCATGCCTCGCGCCGTGCGAACAGCGCGTAAGTACCGTAGTGCGAGACGAAGGATCCGCCCAGCGCATCGATCGCGGCACGAGTCGCGTCGCTGAGCGCGTCGAGTCGGTCGGGCGCCAATTGCAGGTGGTCGCTGTGCGTACGTGACATGCCGACCCACGCGTCGGCGGTGAACGTGTGCTCCCACCGGTAGTGCTTCGTGCTGGTCTCAGTGAACGCCGCGTCGAGGTCGAACGAGGCCGCGTGCGGTCGATCGCTCTGTTTGCTCGCGCCGCGCACGACTGAACGGAGCAGTTCGGGCGCATGCTGCTCGTAGGCGGTGTCCAGTGCCTGCTGCACCGGCTCGTCCAACTCGTCGTAATTCCAGAAGAGCGCGGCGCAGCCACCCGGCCGCAGCACCTTCGCCGCCTTCGGCACGCCCCGGTCGGGGTCCACCCAGTGCCAAGCCTGCGCGCAGGTGATCAGGTCGAACCGGCGTCCGGCAGGGTCCCACGTCTCGAAGTCGCCGACCTCGACCGTGATGCCGTGACCTCTCGCGACCTCGGCCATCCGTTCGTCGACCTCGACACCGAGCACGTCCATCCCGCGCCCGGCGAGCAAGACGGCCGCCTTGCCGGTGCCGCACCCGATGTCGAGTACGCCTGGCCCCAGCGCTGCCAGGTCGTCGATCAGCGCGGCGGGATAGCTCGGCCGGTAGCTGTCGTAGTTCTCGGCGACAACGCCGAAGGACTCGGCCCGCGCACGGTCGGCGAAGATCTTTACCTCGGTCGGCACGACCCGATCGTGTCAGCCGCCCACCCGCCAGAACTCGTCGGGCGGGGCGGGCGAGCGCATCGGTGCGGCGTCGGTCAGCGGCGACGCTCCAGCGACGAACGCCAGGAGCCCGGCTCCGCTCAGCACCCGCTGCGGGAACATCGCACCGGCAGCCGCCCGGGTCAGCCCCTCCACAGCCAGCGACGCCCCCGACGCGAGCAGCACGATGTTGCCCGAACGGCGCCGCTTGAGCACTGCCGGATTGGTCCGCAGCGCCATGTTCGGCAACGCCGTGCCGATGGCTGCGAGCACCCGCGGGACGAAGTCAAGCGGCGGTCCGTCGGCGACGTTGACCAGCAGCAGGCCGTCCGGTCGCATGACGCGCGCGGCGTCGATGAAGAACTCGGCCGTCGTCAGCTCGGCCGGAACCCGTCCGCCGTGGAAGGCGTCCAGCACGAGCACGTCCGCGCTCGAGTCGCGCAAGGCGGCAACGCCTTCGCGTCCGCCGACCGCGCGGATGCGGACTTTCGTTCCGCGCGCGAACGGCAACCGGGCTCGCACCGTCGCGGTGAGCGCGGCGTCCGGTTCGAGCACGATCTGCGACGAGCCGGGACGGGTGGCCTCGACATAGCGGGCCAGGGTGCAGGCACCACCGCCGACGTGGGTAACCGCGAGCGGACCCGTGGGCAGTGCGTCGACGGCGTCGGCGAAAGCCTGGACGTACTCGAAGTCGAGGTAGCGGGGATCGTCGAGATCCACGTAAGACTGTCGGATGCGGTCGACGAGCAGCAGCCACCCACCCGGACGGTCAGCGTCGGCCAGGAGCTCCACCTCGCCCCCACCGACGGTGTCGCCGGTCATACCGATCCCACTGTGAGCCCCACCTCATTCGCGGCCGGCCTGCTCGCCGAGGTCTTAGTTTAGGGCGATTCACACGCTCTCCCGGCGCGCGTGTTCGTGATCATCAGCAAGACGCCCGTAGAATCGCGCCCGTGCAGACGGCGACGGCGGACCCCCTGGTCGGCCGCTTGCTCGAGGGCCGCTACCGCATTCGAGACCGCATCGCCCGCGGCGGGATGTCCACGGTGTATGCGGCCGTCGACGAGCGGCTCGATCGGCTCGTCGCTGTCAAGGTCATGTCGTCGCTGCTCTCGGCCGACCCGGCGTTCACCGACCGGTTCGCCCGCGAGGCCCGCGCGGCTGCGCGCCTCACTCACGTGAACGCCGTGGCTGTCTACGACCAGGGCATCGACCGGGCCAACGGATCCGGCAGCGGGCACGTGTTCCTCGTCATGGAACTGGTCGAGGGTCGGACACTGCGCGACCTGATCCGGGAACGCAACGGGCGCTTCACCCCTGCCGAAGCAATCTCCATCCTGGAGCCGGTGCTCGCCGCCCTCGCCTCGGCCCACCGCGCCGGGCTCGTGCACCGCGACATCAAGCCGGAGAACATCCTGCTCTCGGACGCGGGTGTGGTGAAGGTCGCCGACTTCGGCCTGGCCCGCGCCATCGATGCCGAGTCCACGTCCACCCGGACCGGGTTGATGATGGGCACCGTCGCGTACTGCGCGCCCGAACAGATCAGCCGCGGGTACGCCGACCCGCGTTCGGACGTGTACGCCGCAGGCATCGTGCTGTTCGAGCTGCTCACCGGACGTCCGCCCTACCAGGGTGCGTCGGCGCTGAATGTCGCCTACCAGCACGTCCACTCGCGGGTGCCGGCACCGTCGTCGCGGGTGAAGGGCGTTCCCGAGGAGATCGACGAACTCGTCATCGGCGCGACCGACAGCGACCCGACCGGCCGCCCGAGCGACGCCGCGGCGTTCGTTGCCGAGTTGGCCGACGTCCGCGTTGCGCTCGCACTGCCGATCACGCCCGTCCCGGTCCGCCGCCGCCCGCCACTCACGCCTGAGCCACGTCGCAGCGGCCGGACCCCCCGGGCGAGCGCGGGCCGTACCGATGTTCTCGGTAACCGAGGTGCGCAGCACGACACCCGCGTCGTCCCCGATCCAGGGGGTCGCCCGCCGCGCGACGACGATGCGCCGCCCCCGCCGGTCGTCATCCCACCGCCGCGACCTCGCAAGCAGGTGAGCCCGCGGGCCCGGCGGCGCAGGCACAACGTGGCCATCGCCCTGATCGTCCTGCTCGTCGGCGCCGTCTCGCTGGTCGGCGGGTACGTCGGCACCCACTGGTACCAGCACTGGAATTCGCACGTGCCGAATCTGGTCAAGGTGTCGCTGACAGCGGCCGAGAAGCGTCTCGCGCAGGACAATTACCGGCTCGGCCGCGTCAGCAACCAGTTCAGCGAGACGGTGCCGCAGGGATCGATCATCAGCACCGACCCGGTGAGCGGCGATCGCCTGGAAGAGGGCAAGGCGATCGACGTGACGGTCTCGCTCGGTCAGGACCGGCTCGTGGTCCCCGACGTGGCGCACCTGCGCATCGACCTGGCCGAGGCGCAGCTGCATACGCGGGGCATCCAGTTCGAGGCCAACGTGACCTACCGCTCCAGCACCTCGGTCAAGAGCGGCAATGTCATCTCCACCGACCCGCCGGGCGGCAGCAAGATCAAACGTTCGGCCACGGTCAGCTTCGTGGTGTCCTCCGGCCCGCCGATCCTCGACATTCCCACCGTCGCCCAGGGCACGTCGTACGACGACGCGAAGGCGGCGCTGACCGCGGCCAAGTTCCGAGTAGTGCGCACCGACGAATTCGACGACAACGTACCGGCCGACAGCGTGATCTCGGTGTCCCCGTCTGGCCAGGCCCCGCAAGGCAGCAAGGTCACCGTGGCGGTCTCGAAGGGGCCCGAGTTCGTCACCGTCCCGGCCATCTCGGCGCTGTCGTCCTATGACGACGCCAAGGCCCAACTCGAGGCGCTGGGGCTCTCCGTCGAGCGCCGGGTCGTCTACGGCCAGGGCGACCGCAATGTGGTCGTCGGTCAGAACCCCGACCCGGGCCAGTCCGTCCGCTCCGGCACGACGGTCGTCCTCGCCGTGATCTGAAGCACTCGCTGTCTCGCTGTCCGGGCGCGCTGTGCGGCTCAGCTGTGCGGCGGGACCGTCCACCGCGCGGATAGGCTTCCCGGCATGGTCATCGTGATGGCGCCAGGCGCTCAGGACGAGCACATCACCGGCGTCGTCGCACACATCGAGACCCACGGCGGTCAGGCCTTCGTCAGCCGCGGTGTCACCCGCACGATCATCGGCGTCGTCGGCACCGAGGATGTGCTCGAGACGATGGACGCCGCGGGTCTACCGGGCGTCGCCGAGACGATGCGCATCACCGCGCCGTACAAGCTGGTGTCCGCGCAGAACCACAGCAGACGCAGCACAGTGCGGGTCGGCGGCGTGCCGATCGGGCCCGACACCTTCACCTTCATCGCCGGCCCGTGCGCGGTCGAGACTGCGGAGCAGACGCTCGAGTCCGCGCGCATGGCCAAGCGGGCCGGTGCGACCCTGCTGCGCGGGGGTGCGTACAAACCGCGCACGTCGCCCTACGCCTTCCAGGGACTGGGCGTGGCCGGCCTGCGCATCCTTTCCGACGTGCGTGCGGAGGTTCAGCTCCCGGTCGTCACCGAGGTGCTCGATGTGGCCGATGTCGACGTGGTCGCCGAGTACGCCGACATGCTGCAGATCGGCACCCGCAACATGCAGAACTTCGCGCTGCTGCAGGCGGTCAGCGCGACGGGGAAACCGGTCATGCTCAAACGCGGTCTGACCGCGACGTATGAGGAATGGCTCATGGCGGCCGAGTACATCGCCCAGCGGGGCAACCTCGACATCGTCCTGTGCGAGCGGGGCGTGCGCTCGTTCGAGCCGGCGATCCGCAACATGCTCGACGTGTCCGCCATCGCCTACGTGCAGCACCAGAGCCACTTGCCGGTGATCGTGGATCCCTCGCACGCCGCCGGGCGCCGCGACCTGGTGATTCCGCTGGCCCGCGCCGGGATCGCAGCCGGCGCCGACGGCGTGATGGTCGACGTGCACCCGCACCCGGAGGCCGCACTGTGCGACGGCGCCCAGGCACTGATGGGCGAGTCGCTGGCCGAACTGGCCGAGGCGGTGACCACCATCCCACCACTGCTCGGACGGACCTCGTCCGCGCACCGCGCCGGTTGACCGTGCCGCCCTCGGATCAGGCGCGGATGTGCACCGTAGTACCCAGCGGCGCCCAGCCGTCCAGCCACCGGATCACCCGCAACGGCACGTGCACACAGCCGTGCGAACCCTCGCTGCGATAACGCGGGCTGCCATAGGCGAAGTTCTGCCACGACGAGTCGTGCATGCCGAAGTCGAAGTCGTAGGGCATCCAGTACTGCACGTAGTACGCCCCGCCCGACGCGGGGTACAGGTAGCGCTCGTGCTGCTTGGATTGCAGGTGCCAGGTGCCGGTCGGGGTGCCCATGCCGCGATCCACGGCACCTGAGGTGATCGCTGTCGTCTGCACCTGCTGGTGATCGCGGCACATCCAGGCGTACTGCTCGCTGAGGTCGATCATGACGCGCTTGCCGGAACGGTAGGAACCACACCGGTAGTGCGTGCGGCTCGACCATGCAGTGCCCCATGGCGTGCGCACGACCAGTTCGCCGTCGTCGCGCATGACCAGCGCGGCCAGGTGGCTCACGCCGGCAGTTCCGGAGCGCCACAGCACACGTCCCGCACCGGACAGCACCGCGTCCCCGTGCGGACGGAGCACCAGCCGTGAGTGCGAGACGTGGTAGCTGCGAGTCGCCCAGACCCAGTGGCCGCTGCGGTCGGTGACCACGAGCCGGGCCCCGCGGCGCAACGTCAGCGTGTAGAGACCGTTGCTCGAGCGCAGCGACTGCGTGGGCGTCAACGCGTCGCCTGTGGCCAGGGAGTGCCGCGTCGCCGCCGCTGCAGGGGTAGCAAGTGCGAAGCCCGCCGCGGCGAGCAGAACCCCGGCGAGCAGAACCCCGGCGAATGGCCGGCGGATCATCGGGAGCCGCCGGGCGGGGGCTGCTGGCCGTACCCCGGCTGCTGCCCGTACCCCGGCTGCTGCCCGTACCCCGGCTGCTGGCCGTAGCCCGGCTGCTGGCCGTATGGCTGGGCCTGGCCGTACCCGGGTGGCGGCGGACCGCCGTAGCGGCCGGCGGCCAGTTCCTTCTTGCTGCGGCTGCGCTTCACCAGGCCGACGATCAGCAGCGGGATCCCGGCGAGCAGGACCAGCACGCCGAGCCCGGTGAGAGCGCCCCCGACCGCCGTCCCGGTGCCGATGGATTTCCCGAAGGCGATGGTGGCGTTCGGACCGTCCTGGCTGTTCGGGGTCAGCTGCACCTGGTAGCGGCCCGTCTCGGAGATGTGGAACTCATAGAGCGCCAGCCCGTGGTGGCCGTGGTAGTCATAGGACAGCTTCTTGATCGTGCCGTTGTTGTTGTTGCCGTAACGGGTCGTCAGCTGCCTCGTCCTGCCGGACGGGCTGGTGAGCTGCACCCCCACGATCGGGACGGAGGTGCTCTCGCTCGTGATGTCGGAGGCCTCGTAATAGGCGAGGTAGCCGCCGGTGGAGGAGAAGTTCGCCGAGCCCGTCCGGGCGTCCACCCGCACCCGCTCGAAGTCGTCGACCTTCGTGATCGACTTCGTCGCGAGGATGTAGATACCAGCGGCGATGCCGATGACACCCAGAGTCAGGAAGACGATCCCCAGGCGCAACGGCACGCGTCCGCGTAGGCCCGGCTTCGCGCCCGGTGCTGCCGATTGGGGTACGGGAGGCGGTGGCGGGTAGCTCATGGGTGCAGAGTCTGCCCGGTAGCGAGCCTTTCCGTCAGTTAGAAGACGATCATCGGGCGAAGTACGGCTATTGCCCGGTCGATGTCGTCGTCGTCGACATCCAGATGGGTGACCAGGCGCAGGAATCGCGGTCCGAGTGCGGAGACCAGGACGCCTTCCTCCCGAGCCTTGGCAACCACCGCTGCGGCGTCGTCGACGTCGAGCACGACGATGTTCGTGGCCACGTGTGCGGTGTCGCCCCCGAGCGACCCGGCCAGCCGCTTGGCCCGTCGATGGTCGTCTGCAAGACGGTCGATGTGGTGCGCGAGCGCATACCGCCCGGCCGCCGCGAGGATGCCGGCTTGGCGCATACCGGCTCCGTAACGCTTGCGCCACACCCGTGCCTCGCTGATGCGGTCGGCCGACGCCGCGAGGACGGACCCGACCGGCGCGCCGAGTCCCTTGGACAGGCAGACCGACACGGTGTCGAAGGGGCTGGCCAGCTCGGCGAGGGGCGTTGCGGTGGCCACGTGGGCATTCCAGAGCCGCGCGCCGTCGAGGTGCAGCCCGAGCCCGTTCTCGCGGGCGAGCGCCACCAGCGCGACGAGCTGATCGGCCGGTTGCACCGTCCCGCCGCCGAAGTTGTGGGTGTTCTCAACGTGCAGTGCTGCGGTCGAGACGAGGTACGGCCCGGCGTCGGGAGTCACCAGCTCGCGGACCGCATCGACGTCGAGCAGGCCGCGGGTGGCTTTCCAGGTTCGGAAGGTGATGCCGGCGAACACCGCGGCCGAGCCGAGTTCCGCGCGCGCAACGTGCGCGAGCGAGTCGCAGACCAGCTCCTGACCGGGGTGCACCAGCAGCCGCATGCCGAGCTGGTTGCCCAGCGTGCCCGACGGCACGAACAGCGCCGCCTCGTGCCCGAGCAGCGCCGCGACCTCGGTCTCGAGCGCGTTGATCTCCGGATCCTCGCCGTAGACGTCGTCTCCGACCTCCGCCTCGCTCATCGCGGTGCGCATCGCCGGGGTCGGACGCGTGACGGTATCCGAGCGCAGGTCGACCGTCATGCCGTCGTCATCCGGCGGCCTCCCGACGGCGGCGGTCGGACACCAACCGCTCGGCGACCCGGAATGCCAGCTCGAGGGACTGCTCGATATTCAGTCGCGGGTCACAGGCGGTCTCGTAACGCCGGCCGAGGTCGGCGGCGGTGAGCTCGGCCGTCCCGCCGATGCACTCGGTGACGTCGTCCCCGGTGAGTTCGACATGCACTCCGCCCGGGTGCGTGCCGAGCGAGGCGTGCACGTCGAAGAACCCGTCGACCTCGTCGATGATGCGGTCGAGATGACGGGTTTTCACACCGTCCATCGTCTCCTCGGTGTTGCCGTGCATCGGGTCGCACTGCCACACCACGAGATGGCCGGTCGAGGTGACCTTCTCCACGACCGCGGGCAGGCGGTCGCGCACCAGGCCGTTGGACATCCGGCTGATCAGCGTGAGCCGTCCGGGCACATTGTCGGGGTCGAGGCGCTCGACCAGCTCGGCGGCGAACTCCGGCGTGGTCGTCGGGCCGAGCTTGACGCCGATCGGGTTCGCGATGCGCGAGACGAAGTCGAGGTGAGCGCCATCCAGCTGCCGGGTGCGCTCGCCCACCCAGACGAAGTGACCGGACAGGTCGTACGCGCGCCCGTCCTCGAGCCGGGTCAGGGCGCGCTCGTATTCGAGGATCAACGCCTCGTGGCCGGCGTAGAGCTCCACACCCTCCAACGCCGAGTCGTGCACACCGCAGGCACGCATGAACCGCACGGCGCGATCGATCTCGGCAGCCAACTTCTCGTAGCGGTAGCCGGTCTCTGTCGTGCGGGCGAACGCGGTGTTCCACGCGTGGACCCGGTCGAGCGAGGCCAGCCCGCCGCCCGCGTACGCACGCAGCAGGTTGAGCGTGGACGCCGCGGTCGAGTAGGCACGCACGATCCGCGACGGGTCGGGCGTGCGATCGCCGTAGAGGTCATTGACCATGTCGCCGCGGTAGGACAACTGCCCCGAGGCGTCGGTGTTCGACGAGCGCGGCTTGGCGTACTGCCCGGCGATCCGGCCGAGCTTCACGACCGGCATCGAGGCGCCGTAGGTCAGCACCACCGCCATCTGCAACAGCACCCGCACCTTGCCGGCGATGTCGGCCTGCGAGGATGTCTGGAACGTCTCTGCGCAGTCCCCGCCCTGCAGCAGGAACGCCTCGCCCCGCGCGACGGCGGCGAGCCGCTCACGCAGCTGGTCCACCTCGGAGGCGACGACCAGCGGCGGCATGCCGGCCAGGGTGAGGGCGGCTGCACGCAACGCTGCGTCGTCGGGCCAGTGTGGCTGCTGTGCCGCGGGCCGGTCACGCCACGCGTCCAGGCCCAGATCGTCGGGGACGGATCTGCCGGGCGCGAGCGAGCTGGTCACAGGGTTCAGGGTAGAGCCGGACGCGCGGTGCACCGAACGCCGGTGCTGAGCGCCCCTCGTGCGGACCGGCCGGATCGGGCACGACGAGGCTGACGGCGTCCGTGATCAACTCGCGCTCTTGGGTGCGGGACCACACCGCGGGGCGTGTTGATCACCGGTGGCTGACCCCGGTCACCCGAAGAAGACCTCGGCCTCGGCGTACAGCTCGGGCTTGACGGTCTTGAGCTCGGCGGTCGCGGCGCTGAGCGGGACCCGGACGACGTCCGTGCCACGCAGGGCGACCATCTGCCCCCAGGCCCCCGCCTCGACGGCGTCGACCGCGTGCAGCCCGAAGCGGGTGGCCAGGACGCGGTCGAACGCCGACGGAGTGCCACCTCGCTGGATGTGCCCGAGCACCGTGGTGCGGGCCTCCTTGCCAGTGCGGTTCTCGATCTCGCCGGCGAGCCACTCGCCGATACCGCCCAGGCGCATGTGCCCGAAAGCGTCCACCCCTTTGGCGACAGTGGCGTTCTCGCCGCCGTCGGGGGTGGCGCCCTCGGCGACGACGATGATCGGCGCGTAGTGGGACTGGAACCGGCTCTCCACATAGGCACACACCCGCTCCAGCGAGAACGGTTGCTCCGGGATCAGGATGACGTTGGCGCCCCCGGCGAGGCCGGCATGCAGGGCGATCCACCCGGCGTGTCGACCCATGACCTCGACGATGAGCGCGCGGTGGTGCGATTCGGCGGTGGTGTGCAGCCGGTCGATGGCTTCCATGGCGATGTTGAGCGCGGTGTCGAAGCCGAAGGTGTAGTCGGTGGAGTTCAGATCGTTGTCGATTGTCTTGGGCACGCCCACCACGTTCACCCCGAGATCGCCGAGCCGGGTGGCGACGCCCAGGGTGTCCTCGCCGCCGATGGCGATCAGTGCGTCGACCTGCAGGTCGTGCAAGGTCTCGCTGATCCGCTCGAAGCCGTCGTCGACCTTGAACGGGTTGGTTCGTGACGAGCCGAGGATCGTCCCGCCGCGCGGCAGGATGCCCCGGACCTCGGGGACGCCGAGCGGCATCGTGATGTTCTCGAGCGGGCCTTTCCAGCCGTCCCGGAAGCCGACGAACTCGTAGCCGTAGACGCCCACGCCCTTGCGCACGACAGCCCGGATGACCGCATTGAGACCGGGACAGTCGCCCCCGCCGGTCAGTACTCCTACGCGCATGTGTGATCCCTTCGCCTGGCCCCGTCTGGCGACGATAGTGCTAGGCGTCACCGACGCTGTTGAGTACCTCCCAGCGCGCCAGATTGTGGCGCGCATCGGCGAGGGCGTCGTGCTGGTCCGTGGGCGTGACCGGCAGCTGCGGTTTCCCGGCGTCCTCCCACCGCTGACGCAGTTCGTGCGTGAACCGCGGGATCGCTCGGGGCAGTGCGCGCATGTCGCCCCAGAGCTGAGCCAGCGTCACGTGGTCATAGGCGGCCATCCAGGCCCACAGCTCGATCGGGTCGCCGGGCTCGGTCAGGAAGGCCAGCAGTTCCGCGCGGATCCGGGCCAGCGGGCGCCAGGCCCGGTCCGCCGGCGACGGCAGCTTGTCCAGCACGTTGTCGCGTACCCAGGGGATCGCGCGGCTCGGGTCGAACTCGGTCGACACCGCGTAGAATTCACGTCCGGTCTCGTCGACGACGCCGATCGACACGAACTCGATTGTCCGGCCGTCCTCGATGAACTCGCAGTCGTAGAAGAAGCGCACCTAGTCCATGGTTTCTAGGACGCCCGCGTGTCCGGAAACGGGGCCCCCGGTGTCGTCTTCGCCCCGAACCCGATTGCCCGGCCCTGCGCCTTCTTCACGGCCGCGGCGTACTGGTCCACGTACTCCTGCCCCGACAGCTGCATGAGGCGGTACATGATCTCGTCGGTCACCGAGCGCTCGACGAGCCGATCGCCGGCCATGCCGTCGTAGCGCGAGAAGTCCAGCGGGATGCCGAACCGCACGCCCGGACGTGGGCGCAACCGGGGCACCAGGCGCCCGGGCGGCTGGATCTCAGCGGTGTTGATCATGGCGCACGGGATCACCAGCGCACCGGTTTCCAGGGCCAGCCGGGCCACGCCGGTCTTGCCGCGATACAGCCTGCCGTCGGGCGAGCGGGTGCCTTCGGGGTAGATGCCGAGCACATCGCCGCCGCACAGCACGCGGGCGCCGGCACGCAGGGCAGCACGCGAGGCGTCCGAGTCGTCGCGGTCGATGGGCACCTGCCCGACGCCTCGGAAGAACATGCGGGAGAGCCGGCCCTTGAGACCCGGCGTGGTGAAGTACTCCGACTTCGCCAGGAACGTGACCTTGCGGTGCACCAGCAGCGGGAGGAAGAACGAGTCGCAGAAGCTGAGATGGTTGCTGGCGAGGATGACGGGGCGGTCGTCGGGCACGCTATCCAGGCCGTCGGTCCACGGCCGCCACAGCACGCGCAGCATCGGGCCCAGGACGATGAACTTCGTCAACCAGTAGAGCAACTCAGCCTCACCCCGTCATGACACTGCGGCCGGGCGCAGCGCTCTGGCAGCACCCTAATGCCTGCGGGCTCGCCCGCACCATTCCTCCGGCGCCTCCCGGACGGGCATGATGGACGAGTGGCACAGCTCTCCGAAGCAGAACCGTTCGCCGCCGACGGTGGTCGCGTCGGTGTCGTCCTCAGTCATGGGTTCACCGGCACACCGGAAAGCGTGCGCGACTGGGCGCGTGCCTTCGCCGACGCCGGGTACACCGTGCGGCTGCCGCTGTTGCCGGGCCACGGGCAGACGTGGCGCGAGACGAACAAGTCCAGTTGGCCGCAGTGGTACGGCGCGGTCGAGCAGGCCTACGCCGAGGTGGCCGAGCGATGCGACACCGTCTTCGCCGCTGGTCTGTCGATGGGCGGCACGCTCGTCACGCGGCTGGCGCAGCAGCAGGGCGACGCCATCGCGGGGCTGATCCTCGTCAACCCCGCCTTCGGTACGCGCCGCTTCGATGCCCGGCTCGCCCCCTACGTCGCACGGCTGGTCCGCTCGCAGCGGTCGATCGGCGGTGACATCAAGAAGCCGGGTGTAGTCGAGCCGGCCAACGATCGCACTCCGGTGATCGCGTTCGCCTCGCTCACCAAGCTGTGGAAGGTGACGGTGGCCGATCTCGGCAAGGTGACGGCGCCGATCCGGCTGTTCCGCAGCGTCGAGGACCACGTCGTCGACTCGCTGTCCGCGCAGCTGCTCAAGGCCGGTGCCATCTCGACCACGGTCGAGGAGACGCTGCTGGAGGACAGCTACCACGTGGCCACGATGGACAACGACGCGCCCACGATCTTCGCGGGCTCCGTCGACTTCATCCGTTCGCTGACCGAACCGGTCGTTGCCGACGGCGAGGTTCGCGTCTCGGATGTCGGCGAGTCGGCGTCATGACCGTGCAACCGCCGCCTTCGGCCGCGCCGCCGCCGCACGATCCGGGCCGGCGGCGCGACAACGGGCTCGTGGCCGCGTCCTACGTCGCGCTGACCGACATCGCGGCGCCCGTCGCGCCCAGCGTGCTGGCGGCCCTCGGTCGCGCCCGCATCGCCGCGTACCTCGCCGAGGCGCCGGCTACCCCGGGAGCGCTGCGCCTCTATGTCGCCGCCAGCGAGCGGGCTGACGCCCGCACCATCGTCGCCTCGGTCGTCAGAGCGAGCGGCGCGCCGGCCCCGGTGACCGATCCGCTGGCCGGCATCGATCCGGACGCCGAGTTCGCGCGGCTGGTCGCCGACTGGCACGTCGACACGCACAACGCGATCCGCGAGGCCGAGAAGCAACTCACTCGCGAGGACGAGGACTGGCGGCTGCGCCTCAACACGCCGGTGCCCACACCCGAGGCGGTGGAGGACGAGCACTACGTGCCGCCGGCGCCACCACCGCTACCCCGCTTCGCGGCCCCGACCATCGTGGCCATGGTGGTGATCGCGATGTCGATCGTCATTCTCTGTTTCGGTGGCGAGTTCGGTCTGGCCAGCCGGCTCACGCTGCTGCTCGGTGTGATGGGCGTGCTGCTCGGCGCCGGCATGTTGATCATGCGGATGCGCGAGCACCGCGACGACGACGACGACGGCGCGGTGCTCTGAGCCGCGGTCCCCGCGTCGGTCCCCGCGTCGACCCCGGCGTCGATCCCGGCGTCGACCCCGGCGTCGATCCGGCGGCGTCCGGCTGTTCCATAGGCCTCGACCTGAGCTCTACGCCTGTTGTTCTCCCCCGCGCTACCCCGGCCCGCGCCGGCGTCCACCTGCCCGCCCCACCCTGGACGGCGGAGGTGGTGTGATGCAGACCAACGCCAATACCGTGTTCGTGCTGTGGTGCCGACTGACGGGCACCGAGCTGGCCCAGTTCACCGACGAGGAACGGCGTGGATTCTGCGCCCGTCCGCAGGTCGCCGAACTCGCTGCCACGCCCTACGAGGTGCTGCTGGACGCCGGGATCGAGGCGGCCCGGCACGGCACGCTGCCGCTGGAGCGCTGGCTGAGCGCGGTGCACGCCGTGCGCACGATCGCCTAACGCTCGCGAACCGCCCCGGGCAGCCCGAGCTCGGCGAGCACCGGCCGATGGTCGCTCGCTGCCGCGACATCGGGATGATCGACGACGTGAACCGAACGGATCGTGATGCGCGGATCGGTGAAGATGCCGTCGATGCGCTGGTGCGGGTTCTTCGCACCGGACGTGAACCCGTCCCCGACGCCTGCCTCGGCGAAGGCGTCGCGCCGGCGTTCGGCGAGCGCCGACCAGGCAGCTGACCCCGGCCGCTCGTTGATGTCGCCCGCTACGACGGACGGCACGTCGGCGGGGACGTGTTCGGCGATCGCGGCCTCGAGTTCGCGGACGTGGCGCAGCCGGGCGGCCGGGGCGAGGTCCAGGTGGGTGCCGGCGACTGCGAACCGCGCCCCCCGCGCGCGCAGCACGGCGATCGCGCTACCGCGCTGGTGCAGCTTCGGGTCCTTCGTGAACAGCACATCGGTGCTGGCCTCCACGTCCACGGCGAGCGCGGAGAGGATCAGATTCGCCCCGGCGCCGCGTCCGCCGCTCACGACGACCAGGTTGCTGATCCGC
The DNA here is from genome assembly GCA_038207565.1 of Mycobacteriales bacterium. Taxonomy (GTDB): domain Bacteria; phylum Actinomycetota; class Actinomycetes; order Mycobacteriales; family Jatrophihabitantaceae; genus JALZAI01. Next base: position 54,877 of record JBBQZQ010000015.1, on the reverse strand, counting down.
GCGAGCTCGGCGCACAGCGAGCGCCAGCGCAGCAACCGTGGCGCCTCCTGCACCAGCACGACGTCCGGCTCGGCGGAGCGGATCACCCGGCCGAGCGCGGCGCGGTCGTCGCGCATGGAACGGACGTTGTAGGTAAGCAGGCGCACTGTGGGCACCGATGCATCCAAGCGCACCACTAAGCCCCTTACCACTCAGCCGAGGGCGTGGATGCGGGCCAGATCGGCGGCGCCGACCAGGCCGGCGTCCGGTCCCAGTGCCGCGATCTCGACCCGTGCCACCGGGCGGAACCCCCGCCCGCTCAGCGAGTGACCGAACTCCTCGCGCGCGGGGCGCAACAGCAGCTCGCCCGCGGCCGACACACCGCCGCCGATCACGAACATCGAGGGATCGATCACGGCTGCCACATTGGCCAGTCCCCGGCCCAGCCACCGGCCCATGGTGGTGCAGATCGACAGCGCCGCGGGGTCGCCGTCGGCCGCGGCGGCGGTGACCACCGGGCCGGTCAACCCCTCCGGCGACCCGGCCGAGGCCAGCAGGCGCGCGGCTGCGACCGGCGACTCGGCGGCCAGCTCACGCGCGTCGCGGGCCAGCGCCCGGCCCGACGCGTACATCTCCCAGCAACCGCGGTTGCCGCACGCGCACAACCGGCCGTCGGGCACGACGGTCATGTGGCCCCACTCGCAGGCGATGCCGTTCGCGCCCCGGTACACCTGACCGGCGACCGCGAGCCCGCCGCCGATTCCGGTACCCAGCGTCACGCAGGCCACCACCGCCTGCCCGGCCGCGATCCCGAAGCGGTATTCGGCCCAGGCGGCCGCGTTGGCATCGTTCTCGACGATCAGCGGCAGCTTGATGCGGCCGGCCAGCGCGTCGTGCAGCGGCTCGTTGCGCCAGGCGAGATGCGGCGAGAACAGCACCGTGCGACGGTCGTTGGCGATCCACCCTGCGGCGCCGATGCCGACTGCAGCGACGTCGTGGCGCGCTGCGAGCGCTGTGACGACCTCGACGATGGTCGACTCGGTCTCGGCGACGTCGGACCCCGGCGTGTCCCGTCGTTCGCGGTCGAGCACACAGCCCCCCACGTCGACGACGCCGCCGGACACCTTGGTACCGCCGATGTCCACCCCGATCGCCAGGGGTTCGGCCGTCATTCGGGGTTGCCGAGATCGATGTGCTGTACGCGCGGCGTCGCCGTCCCGTCCGGCGCCGACTGATGCGAATGCTGCGTGGAGTCCACGATCGATCGCAACGCCGACAACAAAGCCGTCCCCGCATCGTTCACGCGCTCGGTGACATCGGGACGCTCGCCGCGCAGCACCGCCATGAACTGGCACAGCGGGCACCATTGGCAGTCCGGTCCGAGCTGCCCGTCCGGGCCGGGAACGGGGAATGTTTCGCGCGCCCACTGCTGCACGGCACCGAACAATCGTGCCGCTTCGTCCGCGAGGGGGGTGGGCTGCTCATCCATCGCGACCACCCCCTGCGGGCCACGCCAGGGGGTCGGGACGGAAGCGCACCTGCAGCGTCGCGCCGTCGAAGTCGCCGCTCGCGACTGTGCAGCGCCGCAGCACGCTCGGCAGGGTCAGCACCCGACGATGTCCGCCGACGGTCAGCACCAGGTCGTCGCCGGCGCGCGCCACGTCGACCGCCGCCTTCTCGGCGAGCGGGAGAGCGAGGTGCAGCACGAACTCCGAGCCGTCCTGCGCGACGCGCAGCAGGTCGCGGGCCGGGCCCACCGCCGCCGGGTCGTCGTCGCCGTAGAGCGCTGCCGCCAGTTCGCGCAACACTGCCGTTCCGATCGGCTCGGCGCTCGCGTAGGGGATCTCGCGCACCGGCAACCCGGCGAACGACTCGCGGATGGCGGCGAGCTGACGCTGCTGCGCCTGCGCCCAACCGGCCCGCCAGGCATCGTTCCCGGCCTCGAACACCCGGTTGGCCACGATCATGTCGACGCAGTACCCGTACAACGCGAGCGCCGTGAAGGTGCGCCGCGCCTCGGCGGTGACCACCGCCTCCGGGGTGAGTACCAGACGCACCGTGGTCACCTCGGGGTCGCCGAGCAACTGCCGAACCGCCGCAAGGTCGTCGTTGAGTCGCAGCAGCGCGTCGAACACGTTGTCCGGCGGCAGCACGTCGGCGCGCCCGAGCATTGCCGCGAACGGACGGATGCCGCGTGCGAGCCTGCGCTGCGCCGGGAAGACCTTCTGCAGATACCACGACAGCGCCTCGGGCAGGGCGAGCAGGCGCAGCGTCTCGGCGGTCGGGGCGCAGTCCACGACGAGGACGTCCCAGTCGCCGCCCGCCGCGAGTTCACGCACCGCAAGCAGCGCGAGCACCTCCTCGACACCGGGCAACACCGTCAGCTCGTCAGCGGTGATCGGGTCCACACCGCTCTTGGCCAGCATGTCGACGAGGTATGCCTGCACGTCGCGCCAGGCCGCCTCGAAGCGGCTCTGCGTGTCGAGCTGCACGGCCCAGAGGCTCGGGATCACCTCGGTCGGCTCGCCCGACAGGGGGATGTCGAGCGCGTCCGCGAGCGAGTGCGCGGTGTCGGTCGAGAGCAGCAATGTCTTCATGCCGCGCTCGCCCAGACGCAGCGCGGTTGCTGCGGCGGCGGTCGTCTTGCCGACGCCGCCCTTTCCGGTGAACAGGACTATGCGCATCAGCGGTGGCTCACACCTGCAGCGTTTCGACGCGCTTCTTCAGCTCGCGCAGCGCGGTGTCCATGACGACGCGCTCGGCCTTGCGTTTGAGCAGGCCGAGCATCGGGATGGCCAGGTCGACACTGAGCCAGTAGGTGACGTGCGTGCTGGTCCCCCGCGATTCCAGGTCGTAGCGGCCGTCCTGGGACCGCATCATCTGACCCTTGACCAGGCGCCACTCGACGCTGCGGTCGGAGGTCCACGTGTACTCCAGCTCGTACTGGTCGCGTACCGGGCCGGCGTCCAGGGCGAATGCGACGCGGGCGGCGCGGCCGGCGGCATCGCGTTCCAGCACCTCGGCCCGCTTCACCGATCCCGCCCACACCGGGTAGTTGTCGAAGTCGGCGATCACGGCCATCACGGCGGCCGGATCCGCGTCGATGTCGATCGACTGGGTGGACTGGTCGGGCATGCAGGCGAGGCTACCGGCGGGGGTCGGGCGACGGTGCGGCCACCCGCGCGACACGGCCGGGATCGACACGGTCGCCGATCGCCCAGAACACCCGTTTGGCCCGGGCCCGGTACGCGCGGATCCACCGCGCGCGCTGCCACGCCGGCAACGCACGCCGCGTCCCGTCCAACCGCAGCAGGTAATAGGCCACCACCCCGTCGTCGGCCGGATGCAGGTAGATCTCCATCGACCCCGCGGCCCGGCCACGCCGCGCGGAGGGCACGTCCCAGCGCAGGCCCAGCGCGCCCCGCCACTCCGTGACCACGAGCTCGAGGTCGGGCCACCAGTGGGGCCACTGGGCCGGCTGGGCCAACCACGCAGCCACCGCGGCCCGCTCTGCACCGATCCAGGTCATGTCCACGACATCGATCTCGGGTACCCGGCCCATCCAGCTCCCCCCGGCTCGCCCCCTTCGCCAGGATCGCACGGCCGCACCGCGCACCTGTGCCCCTGCTCGCGCCACCTGCGCCCTGCTCGCGTCACCTGCGCCCTGCTCGCGTCACCTGTGCCGACCGGTTACGTTCGTGGTATGGCCCGGCGCGGGCCGAGCGTCTGGAGAGGACGAGGCCGAGTGCGCGAGCTACACGTCGCCAGCAACGTCACCACGTTGAGCATCACCAACGTGGCCGACCTCGTGTTCGACAACGCGAGCACGCGTCCTGATCACATCGCCCTGCGCCGTCGCGAGGGCGACGCGTGGGCCGACATCACCGCTCGGCGGTTCGCCGACGAGGTCACCGCCGTCGCCAAGGGCCTGATCGCCGCGGGCATCGGCGCCGGCGACCGGGTCGCCGTCATGAGCAAGACGCGCTACGAGTGGACGCTCGCAGATTTTGCCGGCTTCACGGTCGGCGCCGTGGTCGTCCCCATCTACGAGACGTCCAGCGCCGAGCAGGTCGCGTGGATTCTCTCCGACTCGGGCGCAAAGGCGATTTTCGTCGAGACCACCGAGCATGCTGCGACAGTCGAGTCGGTGCGCGCGGAGGCGCCCGATCTCGAACACGTATGGCAGTTCGAGACACATGTGCTCGACACCCTCGTCGCCGACGGAGCGCACGTCGTTGACGACGAGGTCACCAAGCGCCGCGCTGCGGTCACCCTCGATGACCCCGCGTCGATCATCTACACCTCAGGCACCACCGGCCGGCCCAAGGGCTGCCAGCTGCTGCACCGGTGCTTCGTGACCGAATGCACCGAGCTCGCCGAGTCGCTCGAGCAGTTCTTCAACGAGCAGACCTCGACCCTGCTGTTCCTGCCGATCGCGCACGTGTTCGGGCGCGTCATCGAGATCGGTGCTCTCTACGTCGGGTGCACCCTCGGCCACACCGCCGACGTCGCGAACCTGCTCGACGATCTGGCCAGCTTCCGGCCCACCTTCGTCCTGGCCGTTCCGCGCGTGTTCGAGAAGGTCTACAACAGCGCGAAGCAGAAGGCGCACGGCAGCGGCAAGGGCAGGATCTTCGACGCGGCCGAACGAGTGTCGATCAAGTACTCCGAGACGACCGAGCGCGGCAACGCCGGGTTGCTGCTCACCCTGCAGCACCGGGTGTTCGACAAGCTGGTGTACGGCAAGCTGCGCGCGGCGCTGGGGGGCAACTGCATCGCCGCGGTGTCTGGGGGGGCCCCGCTCGGCAACCGGCTGGGCCACTTCTTCCGCGGCGTCGGCGTCACCATTTACGAGGGTTACGGCCTGACCGAGACCACGGCCGGCATCTGCATCAACCGGCCAGGTGTGCTGAGGGTCGGGACGGTTGGCCGTCCGGTGGGCGGTGTGACCGTTCGGATCGCCGACGACGGGGAGCTGTTGTGCCGGTCGCCCCTGGTTTTCGCCGGCTACTGGCGCAACGAGGAGGCGACCCGCGAGGCGCTCGAGCCGGACGGCTGGTTCCATACCGGCGATCTCGGCGCCATCGACGAGGACGGCTTCGTCCGCATCACCGGCCGGAAGAAGGAACTCATCGTGACCGCGGCCGGCAAGAACGTCGCACCCGCAGTACTCGAAGACCGCGTGCGCGCGCACTGGCTGGTGAGCCAGTGCCTGGTCGTCGGCGACGGCGAGCCCTTCATCGCGGCGTTGATCACCATCGACCCCGACTCGTTCTCCGCCTGGCTCGAGCAGCAGGGCCGCCGGGCCGACACCTCGATCGCGGACGTGGTCGACGACGAGGCGCTGCGGGCGGAGATCCAGAAGGCGATCGACGACGCGAACAAGGCGGTCAGCAGGGCCGAATCGATCCGCAAGTTCGTCGTCCTGCCGCGCGACTGGACCGAGGACGGCGGCCAGCTCACCCCGTCGCTCAAACTCAAGCGCAACGTGGTGCACACGGAGCAGGCCGAACGCATCACCCGCATCTACAGCGGATAGTGGTTCTTTTCCCGGCCTCCGGCCGGGAAAAGAACCACTATCCGGCGAGCAGTCCGCGCAGCGTCTCGGCGATCGTGTCCCAGCGCCATCGCTGCTCCACCCAGGCGCGTCCCGCAGCGCCCATCTCGCGGCGCAGTTGCGCGTCCTGCAGCAGCGTGGTCAGCCGACTCGTCAGCAGCTCGAGGTCACGCCCGCCGACGACGAACCCGGTCTCGCCCTCTCGAACCGCCTCGGGCGCGCCGCCCGAGTCCCCGGCCACCACCGGCAACCCGACTGCCGACGCCTCGAGGTAGACGATGCCCAGCCCTTCGACGTCGAGTCCGCGTCGCCGGGTGCGGCAGGGCATGGCGAACACGTCACCGGCCGCGAAATGCTCTGGCAGCAGCCGATAGGGCACGCCACCGGTGAACACCACGTGTTCGGCCAGCCCAACGCTCTCCGCGCGGCGACGCAGGTCTGCCTCGTACGGCCCGGTCCCGACCAGCAGCAGCGCGGCGCCGGGTACGTGGCGGCGAAGCGCCGGCAGCGACTCGATTAGCAGATCCTGGCCCTTGCGCTTGACCAGGCGCGAGACGCAGACGACTACCGGGCGATCGGCGAGGCCGTATCTCGCCCGTACGGCCGAGCCGTCGAGTCCCGGATGGAATGTCTCGACGTCGACGCCGGGTGTGAGCTGGCGCAGGTCCGCACGCGCGCCGAACGATCCGCCCAACCGGCGGCGGGTGTAGTCGCTGATATAGGTGATCACATCACACGCCGCACCGATGCGACCCAACGCCTGCCTGGCCCCGGGGAGCATCGCCCAGCCGGCCTCGTGCCCGTGCGAGCTGGCAACCACCCGCTGAGCCCCGGCCGCACGCAGCGCCGGCGCGAGGAGTCCGAGCGGGGCAGATGCCCCGAACCAGACCGTGCTCGCCTGCCGCTCGCGCAGCACGGCGCTGATGCGCGTCCTCGCTGCCGGAGTGGGCAAAAGCAGCCCGGTCGGATGCCGCACCACGGGGAAGGGCTGCGCAGCATCGAACTCCGCGGAGCCGGCATGGCCGGAGGCGTACACCGCAATGGAACCGGCCGGTTGACGCCGGACCAACTCATGCACGTAGGACTGGATGCCACCCTGCCGGGGCGGGAAGTCGTTGGTGACAACGAGCGTGCTCACGACGCTGATCTTGCGCTACCGTCATCGGCGATGCGCGCCGCGCGGGGGGACGCGGCGCGCATCTCAGTGGTCAGCCGAGGTGAGTGGCGCCGACGAAATCGCCGTTGTACGAGTCGGCCGGGATGACCTTCACGTTCTCACCTGTTTGGGGGGCGGACACCATCAACCCGCTGCCGATGTAGATCGAGACGTGACCGATCGGTGAGTAGAAGAACATCAGATCACCGGGAACCATCTGGTCGAACGAGACGTGGCTGCCATAGCCGAACTGCTGCAGCGAAGAGTGCGGGAGGCTGACGCCCGCCGCCGCCCACGCCGATGAGGTCAGTCCGGAGCAGTCGTAGGAGCTGGGGCCGGCTGCACCCCACACATAAGGCTTACCGACCTGCGCGAGCGCAAACTCGACCGCCTGCTGCCCGGCCGAGGAACCACCCGAGCCGCGCATAGTGCTCGAGGCCGTACTGCCGCTGGAGTCGCTGCTCGTGTGCAGGCTCTTCGCGACCGCAGCCACCTGCGCCTTCGGCACCTCGGGGCTCTGCCGGGCGAGGTAGGCGGCACGCTGGGCAGCAGTGAGCTTGGCGAGCTCCACCTTGTAGTTGTCGATCTGCTTCTGCACCTGCGCCCGCTGTTCGACGAGCTTGTCGCGCCTCTGCTTGGCCGACGACAGCAGGTCGTCGGCCCGGACCCTGGCGTCCTTGGCGAGGCTTTTGGCCACGCTGACATCGGTGACCATCTGCGAGTTGTGCGACGAGAGCATCGACAGCGTGTCGAGCTGGTCGAGGTAGCTGGAGCCGCTGTCACTGGTCAGCAGTGCGCCGGTGGCGCTGAAGGAACCGCCCTCGTACATCGCGGCAGCCCCGGCGCTGAGCTTGGTGTGGGCCTGCTCGAGGTGGCGGGCCGCAGCCTTGGCCTCCCGCTCGGCCCGATCCGCCTGATCCTGGTGGGTCTGGACTGCGACCTGCGCCACGTCATAGCGATCGATGAGCTGCGAGTTCTTCTCCGCCAGGTCGCTCAGCCGGTTCTGGACCTGCGCGATGGTCGGCTTTGCGCTCGGATCCTGGCGCGGTACCGCGCCGGCTCCGGCGGGTAGCACGAGCGTGGCACCGAGAGCGGCAGCGACGACGAGAACGGCGAGCTGGACGTGCTGAGACAGACGGTTCGCCACGGAGGCGGAACTCCTCTTCCTTCGTCCGCCTACCGAGTTAGCTGTCGGGTTCGGGCCGGAAGTAGCCCTAGGGCGAGGCGCTGGCGCTCAAAAGCGACAGACGCGCACGCCGATTCACCCCAGATCTCAATGGGTCCTCGGCTCGCAGCGATGGGAAACCTGGTTGCTTTTCCCCGACTCGCGTGAGCGATTAGGCGGCGACGATCTGATGGCGGCCCGGGTGGACGCACTGGAACCAGAAGGTCTCGGGAAGGTTACGACGCCGGGTCGCCGCGGCGCAATGCGCCCCGGCCGAATGTGGCGTACGGACTTGACATTCGCCGACGCAACGCCCTGTTCTGCTATGCAATGCCCCGCTCTGCACTTTCGGGTGAGGGCAGCGCGACCAGGCGAAAAGGGGGTACGAGACCGGCGGCGACCAGGCTGTCGATGGCCTCCCGCTCGTCGAGATCGAGGTCGAGCGGCGGTATCGGCGTGTCGAGGAACACACCGATGACGCAGTCGTGGCACGCCAGTCCACGAACAGCACAAGTGTTGCAGTCGATGAGCACGTCGGCCTCCAGCGGGAACGAATGTCCGATGCCGGCGACGCTAGGCAGGGGCTCTGACAATTTCGGCTCGCAGGCAGTTGCCGACGCTCACGCGAGCCTGGCGACGAGCACCACGGACGGGACGGTCCAGGCTCCCGCTACGAGCACGTCCGACACGATCGCTGCATCCGTTGTGACGACCACGACGGCGCGCCCTTGCGGTTCCGCTGCCACGAGCCGCCTGATGAGGTCATCGGCCAGTTCGTCCTCGGCGCTGAAGAGCACCCGAACCCCGCGCGGCGCACGGGGCTGACTCGGGGGGCGGGCCGAACCGTCGAAGGCGACGGTGATCTCGACGCCCGTGCGCGCCTGCAGAGCCGCCAGAGCGGTGACGAGGCGATTACGCTGACCGACCAGCGGAAGGTCCGGATAGCCGGTCTTGGTGACGTTGTAACCGTCCACGACGACGTGCACCTGCGGCAGTTCCAGCAGCCGGTCGAGGGCGGCCACGTCGACGGCGGTGCGGTTCGCATCCCCCGCCTGTCCGGCCGTCCCCTGCACAAGGGCGAGCGCGTCGGCGGGACGAAGGGTTCCCGCAGGTAACGCCAACTCGCGTCGCAACCCGGCCGCTGCGCCGGTCATCGTGTCCAGCAGCAGTCGCACGCGGGCGTCGTCCAGGTCGCGCGCGAGTCGCGTAGCGCGCCGCGTGCCCTCGACCCCGCGTTCGAGTTCCTTGACCCGTGCCTGCACCGCCTTGATGCCGTCGTCGTGGGATGCCTGTGCGTCGGCCGCCCGCCTCTCGACGGCAGCCACCCGCGCCGACGCCTCGTCGCGCGCGCGTTCCGCCGCTCGCAGCTCGCCCGTACGTAGGCGAAGTGTGCGACGCAGCTGTTCAGCTTCGGCGTGGATCTCGGCACCGGCCGTGTCGAGCGCCGCGCGGACCCTCGCAGCCTCTCCCCGGGCGCGCGCGCGCAGGTCGGCGACCTCATCGCGCACTCGCGCCAACTCCTCCGCGCCGGCGCCGGCCTCCCGGCCGGCTCGCTCGGCGGTCCAGCGCGCGGAGGCGTCTGCGACCACCTCGCGCCACCCCTGCGGACGGACCAGATACGCCACCACGGCCGTGTCAACGGGATCCGAGGCTGCGGTGGAAGTGCCCGCGTGCAGTGCGTCGACGAGTTGTGCAGCGGCCTCGGCGACGACCTCGGCGACCCGGTTGCGGAAGCCGTCGTCGGCATCGAGAGCAGCGGCGAGCGCCACCGAGCCCCGCCGCGCGCGCCGGGCCGGGGTGAACCGCGCGACCACCCGCAGCGACGCCGGCACCTCATCGGGCTGCAGTCGCCCCAGGACCTCGGCGGCGAGCTGGAGCAGCCGCTGCCGGACCGGCTCCGCGAGCACCACGCCGGCCGCTGCGCCCGGCGGGTCGGGGTCCGGCGCGTCCGCCGCGCCCGGCGCGTCCGCTGCGCTCATGCCCGCCAGGGTACGGGGACCCGTCCGCGCGTCGTCCGCGTTTTCGTCGGACCCCCGCCTTACCGTCAGCGCCATGTCGACACCCGCCTTCGTGCAGTCCAGCTTCGACGAGCTGGACGAGCCGCTGCGGGCGACGACGTTCACGGTGGTCGACCTCGAGACCACGGGTGGGTCCGCGGCGTCCGACGGGATCACCGAGATCGGCGCGGTGCAGGTCTGCGGCGGTGCGGTGCTGGGCGAGTTCCAGACGCTCGTGCGTCCCGGTCAACCGATCACGCCGTTCGTGAGCGTGCTGACCGGCATCACCGACGCGATGGTGTCCACTGCGCCGTCGATCGCCGCCGCGCTGCCGGCGTTCCTGGAATTCGCCCGCGGCAGCGTGCTCGTAGCGCACAACGCGCCCTTCGACGTCGGATTCCTGCGCGCGGCTGCTACCGAACTGCAGATCCCGTGGCCGGCCTTCGCGGTGGTCGACACCGCGGTGCTGGCCCGCCGCGTGCTGACCCGCGACGAGGTCCCCAACTGCAAGCTGGCCTCGCTGGCGCAGTTCTTCCGCACCGCGACCACACCGAACCACCGAGCCCTCGCCGATGCCCGGGCCACGGTCGACGTGCTGCACGGCCTGATCGCCCGGCTCGGCAACATCGGGGTGCAGTCGTTACCCGAACTGCGCTCGTTCACCGCGCAGGTGCCGCCCGCCGTGCGCCGCAAACGCCATCTCGCCGACGCGCTGCCCTCCGGCCCTGGCGTGTACGTGTTCCGCGACGAGCAGGGCGTCGCCCTCTACGTCGGCACCAGCCGGAACCTGCGCTCGCGAGTACGGCAGTATTTCGTCGCCAGCGAGCCGCGTACCCGGATGGGTGAGATGGTCGGGCTCGCCGATCGCGTCGACCCGATACCGTGCGCCCACTCACTCGAGGCGCAGGTGCGTGAGCTGCGCCTGATCGACGCCTACAAGCCGCGCTACAACCGGCGCTCGAAGTACCCCGAGCGCGCGGTCTGGCTCAAGCTCACGACCGAGGCATATCCCCGGCTGTCGGTGGTGCGCGCGCTGCGCGAGGACGGGTCGTCCTACCTCGGCCCACTGCGCTCGCAACGACAGGCCGAGGCGGTGCGGGACGCGATCCATGACGCGGTGCCCCTGCGCCAATGCAGCGACCGCCTTTCGCTGCGGCGGGCCGTACGAGCGGCGTGCGCGCTGGCGGGCATCGGCCGCTGTTCGGCGCCGTGTGAGGGCGGGTCGAGCCCCGAGCACTACCGCGCGCTGGTCGAGCTGGTCGCTGCCGCCTGGGCGGGCGATGTTCGCCCGCTCATCGACCCGCTCACCCACAAGCTCGCTGACCTGTCGCAGGCGCAGCGCTTCGAGCAGGCCGCGGTGGTCCGCGACCGCATCGCCACCGTCGTCCGCGCGTGCGCCCGGATGCAGCGGCTGCGCTCGCTGTCCGCGATCGCCGACCTCGTGGCGGCGCGGCCGGACGGCGAGGGCGGCTGGGAGATCTCGGTCGTCCGGTGCGGGCGGCTGGCAGCGGCAGGAGTGGCGCGCCGCGGGATTGCGCCCCACGCGGTCATCGAGGCGTTGCTCGCCACCGCCGAGGTCGTCGGCACCGAGCTGCCGGTGCTCGCGGAGGAGAGCGAGTGCATCCTGCGCTGGCTGGAGGAACCCGGCACCCGATTGGTGCACGCCAGCAGCCCCTGGGTCATGCCTGCCTATGGTGCGGGCGGCATGGTCTCCTGGCTCGCCGCCGATGCCGCGCGTCGGGCGGCGACGCCGTTCGCGCCACGTCGGTCACTGCCGATGCTCTCCCGCCCGGCTCGGGTCAGCGCGTGAGGGCGGCGAAGACGGGCGCAGTCACCCGCCGTACTTGCGGTACCCCGCCCATGCGCGGTCCTCCTGCACCATGACATCCGCGCTGTGCGGCGCGATGGCGTCGGCCAGCTCCCTTCGCAGGTCGTCGACCCAGGCGCCGTTCTCGGTGTAGATCAGGTATTCACGCACATCCGCGCCGGTCACACTCACCACGAGCATGCCGCGGTCACCGACCAGTCGCTCGAGTTCGCCCTCGACCTCGTCGAGGCCGGCCGCCTCGTCGGCAGTGGGCAGTCCGGTCGATCGGGTGTCCAGGAACGGCACGGTGACCCAGAGCAGTGTCCGGTGCGACGGGCGGGCGTGGGCGACGGCGGGATCGGTGCGGATCCGGCAGGTCAGCGTCTCGGTGGCCTGCTCGATGCGCTCGACGGCCCACACCGGCGCGCCGGCGGGCTTGGACTTTCGGCGCCCGAACACGTCCCGACCTTACGACCCCTATGGCAGGAGGCGCCCTTACGATGACAGCGTGATCACAGCGATCGTCATGGTGTCGGTGGAGTCGGACCACATTCCCGAAGTGGCCGAGCAGATCGCGGGCGTCGACGGCGTGAGCGAGGTCTACTCTGTCGCCGGGGACGTCGACCTCATCGCGATCGTCCGGGTTCGCGAATTCGACCAGATCGCCGAGGTCATCGCCGGGCGGCTGTCGAAGGTCGACGGCGTGCTGCACACCGACACCCACATCGCCTTCCGCGCCTACTCCCGCCACGATCTCGAGCAGACGTTCTCGATCGGCCTCGACGGCTGAGCCGTGCCGGAGCCGTCACGAACGGTGTTGCAGGTTCGCGAGCCACGCGTTGTAGGAATCGCGCGCGTCCTCGTCCTCGTCGAAGGTGTCCACGTCTGCGCGGTCGACTGCACCGACTGAAGCGCGGTGTGCGGCGGTGCGCTCGGTGAACGTCGCCACGCGCGCCTGCTCCAGCCAACCCTTGCGGTCGGCGCGGTCGGTGCCGACGCGGCGAAGCCAGCCGACGACCAGGGCGATCATGATCGCCGCCATGATCGCGTCACCGGCGATCCACATGATGGCCCCGCCGGTGCGGGTGTCCGAGAGCGGATGCACCGCGACGCCCGGATCGGCGACCATCGTCACGACGTGCGTGCCCTGCAGCAGGACGATGCCGGTGAATGTGTCGACCGCCATCGCCACCGCCAGCAGCAACCATCGCGCCGGCGCGCCGAGGCGCCAGCGGACGGGCTCCTCGCCCACGACGAGGGAGAAGAACTGCACGCCGGCCAACAGGTAGACCAGGTGCTCCACCTGGCCGGCCCAGGTATTGCGCATGACGACGTCCATCAGGCCGGTGAGATGACTGCCGACGATCACGACCGCGTAGGACGCGAGCGCCACGGGCGGCGCCGTCAGCAGGGACAGCACCCGTCCGGTGACCAGGCGCGTGACCGTCCCCCGCCTGCGCTCGGGGGAAGCGGCCAGCAGCAGCGTGAGCGGGTGGCCGGCGACGAGCAGCGCCGGCGCCACCATCACGAGGGCAAGGTGACCTGCCATGTGCGCGGTGAAGAGCACCTGGTCGTAGACCCCGATCGCCCCGCAGGTCGCGTACCCGGCGACGCCAAGCCCGCCGAGGAAGGCCGCGGTGCGCACGATCGGCCACCGCTGCCCGGGCGAGCGCACGGGGACAAGCGCGACCCCGGTGAGATAGGCCGCGGCAACGAGCACGAGCAAAGCCAGCGCCACTACGTCGAGCTGCCACTTCGTCAGCACCGCGGCCCCCAACAGCGGTCCGAACGGATCACCGCCCGCCCGCGTCAGCGCGTCCGCAGTCTCGTGGCCGTGCATGGCGGCCATCCCGGACGGCCCGCCCGACAGGTAATGCCAGACGCTCACGCCGAGCGCGCCCACGATGGCGGCGGCCACCGCCCAGGCCAGTACGGCCAGGCGAGGCGGACGCGCGAAGCTCACCGGTCCAGTATCCGCGCGGCCGAGGTCAGTGCGTGCGCCGGCCCGCCTCGATCCAGCGCCGCAGCACGGCGGCTGCGGACCCACTGTCCACGGCCTGCGCGGCTTCGTGCAGGCTGGCCGCGATCGCCTCGTCGACGGGACCGGCGAGCAGGCCGTCATACGCCGCGATCGCGGCGGCAGCGTTGAGCAGGACGGCATCTCGAACGCCTGCACCGCCGCCATCCAGGACGTCGCGCACGACGGCGGCGTTGTGCGCCGGATCGCCGCCCCGCAACGCCGCCGGCGGCACCGGCTCGATGCCGAGGCTGCGTGGATCCAAGGACAACTCCCGCACCGCGCCGCCGGACACCGCCCACACGCTCGAGGTGGTGGTCGTGGTCAGCTCGTCGAGCCCGTCGTCGCCGCGAAAGACCAGTGCCGAGTCGCCCCGCTCGGCCAGCACGGCGGCCATGACCGGGGCCATTCGACGGTCGGCACATCCGATCGCCGCGGACGTCACGTGCGCCGGATTGGTCAGCGGGCCGAGGAAGTTGAACGGCGTGGGGACACCGAGTTCGCGGCGCGGAACTCCGGCGTGGCGCATCCCCGGGTGGAACACCGGTGCGAAGCAGAACCCGATCCCGATCTCGGCCACGCTCGCGGCGACCCCGTCGGCGGGCAGGTCGATGACGACCCCCAGCTGCTCGAGTACGTCCGCCGCCCCGCAGGAGGAGGACGCGGCCCGGTTGCCGTGCTTGACCACCGGACGTCCCGACCCCGCAACCACCAGGGCGGCCATGGTCGAGATGTTCACGGTGTGCGCACGGTCGGCGCCGGTTCCCACGACGTCCACGGCGCGACCCGGCACGTGCAGTGCAGTCGCGTGGGCGAGCATCGCCCGCACCAGTCCGGCGAGCTCGTCAGGTGTCTCGCCCTTGGCCCGCAGCAGGACGGCGAACGCGGCGAGTTGAGCCGGCGTCGCGTTGCCCGACATGATCTCGTCCATCGCCCACGCCGTGTCGTCGCTGAGCAATGCCGTTCCGCTCATCAACGTGGCGAGCAGCGCCGGCCAGGACCGTTGCGAAGCGGGTACCGTCACCGCTTACCTGACAACAGGGATGCCGCTGTTGCGGCGTCGGATCTGTCCGGCCACCACCTCTGCGGCCTCGATGGGGTCGAGGGGCATGTGGATCACCGAATCCGCGAGCGACCAGCTGGCCAGCCAACCGTCCTGCGGACGGGCGATGAGCACCACGATGGGCGGGCAGTCGTCGATCTCGTACTTGAACTGGCGAGCCAGACCCATCCCGCCGGTGGGCTGCGCCTCACCGTCGAGAATCGCCACGTCGAGACCACCCTCGTCCAGCTGTGCAATGACCTCGGCGGTCGTGGCGCACTCGACCCATTCGATGCGCCCGGTGTCGGGCGCCGGACGCCGCCCGACGGCGGTGCGTACGCGGGCGCGGAGCTCGGCGGAATTGCTGTAGACGAGCACCGTCGCGCCCTGCGCACTCTGCGTCATGCGCTGATCGTATCGGCGCGCCCGAAACGCACGAACGCGGCAGAGCACCCGGCGAAGCGCCCCGGCGACCAGCTGTCCTGGCAAGCGCATCCGCCGCTGGACAACCGGGCGTGTCGAGCCTGCGCAAAACCCGTCTGTCGCCTCGTTCCGCAGGGCCGCAACACGGCGTCGCAGAACCCCCTACCCCGCCGCGATCACCTTTCTTAGACAGGACATAATGCTGTGGTGACCTCGACTGCCGCGGCACCGACTTTCGAGTCAAGCAGGGTGCACTCGCTCACGCGACCGAACATCGTGAGCGTGGGGACCATCGTTTGGCTCTCGAGCGAGCTGATGTTCTTCGCGGGGCTGTTCGCGATGTACTTCACGATGCGCTCGGTGCACCCGGGCGACTGGCCCATGACACTTCCCACCGACGGCCTCGTGAACGCCGGCAAGCAGATCGAGCTCAACCTCGTCTACGCGACGCCGTTCACCGTGATCCTGGTGGCCTCGAGCTTCACCTGCCAGTGGGGCGTGTTCGCTGCGGAGAAGGGGGACGTGTTCAAGCTGCGCCGCTGGTTCGTCCTGACCTTCTTCATGGGCCTGGTGTTCGTGCTGGGGCAGGCCTACGAGTACCGCACCCAGGTCAGCAACGGCAACACCATCGCGCGTAGCGGCTACGGCTCGGTGTTCTACCTGACGACCGGCTTCCACGGACTGCACGTCATCGGCGGCCTCATCGCCTTCATCCTCTTCCTGGCCCGAACGACCTTGGGCAAGTTCACTCCCGCGCAGGCAACGGCGGCGATCGTGGTGTCCTACTACTGGCACTTTGTCGACGTGGTCTGGATCGGACTGTTCGCCGTCATCTACATCATTCGATGAAGGGACGCTCGTGACCGAGGAGAACGACATCGACACCGCGGTCGATCCCGGGCTGGACACCGAGCTCGGTTTCGAACCTGCAGTGTCGGCCACGGGCGTCGACGCGGACGTCCGCACCGTGGCGCGCTCGGGCACGTCCACCGGCGCGGGCAAGCCGAGGTCCGCGCGAGCCGGCATCAAGCGCCGCCTGGCGGCCGGTGCCGTCCTTGCCGGCGCCCTGGCGTCGATGGGTGGCGCCTATGCGGCATTCGCCAGCACCTCCGGCGCGGCGGACCAGGTCGACGTGGCACAGCAATCCGCCATGGGCAAACAGCTCTACGAGGTCAGCTGCATCACCTGCCACGGCGCGAACCTCGAGGGCGTGCAGAACCGCGGTCCGGCGCTGATCGGCGTCGGCGGCGCGGCCACCTACTTCCAGGTCGGCACCGGGCGCATGCCACTGGCCCAACAAGGCCCCGAGGCGTACCGCAAAACCGCGAAATACGACGACGCGGAGACCCGGGCGCTCGCCGCCTACATCCAGTCAGTCGGTGGCGGCCCCCGCATCCCGACCGGGAACGTCCGGGGCAGCGCCGCGCGGATCTCCGAGGGCGGCGTGCTGTTCCGGCTGAACTGCGCTTCCTGCCACGGCACGACCTTCAAGGGCGCGCCGCTGTCGGGCGGCAAAGAGGCGCCGAGCCTGAACCTCTCGAACAACCTGCAGATCTACACGGCGATGCAGAGCGGGCCCGAGAGCATGCCGGTGTTCAGCGACAACCAGATCACCCCCGTGCAGAAGAAGGCGATCATCGCCTACATCCAGACCCTGAAGGCGTCCAGCGACCCGGGCGGCAGCGGCGTCGACCGCATCGGCCCGGTATCCGAGGCGATTGTCCTGTGGGTGGCCGGAGTAGGCGTGCTGATGGTCGCGATCCTGTGGATCGGAGCGAAGCAGCAATGACCTCGACTCGCGACTCCGAGCACACCACGTCCGGCGGGCACGCGAGCGCCGGCGATGCGCCTGACGCCGCGGAACTGCGCGCCATGACGCCCGAAGAGGCGATGCTCGCCGGCACCGAGGCCGACGGCGTGCACATCGTGCACCGGCGCGACCGGTTCCCGATCCGCGGCACCAAGGCCGAGAAGCGCGCCGAACGCGGGGTGGCACTGTGCTTCGCCGTCTCTGGCCTCGCCGGCTTGGGCTTCATCGTCGCGTTCATCGCGCTGCCCTACGCATGGCACCTGCCGGGAACGCCGCAGAACTTCCGGTTTTACACCCCCGCGCTCGGTGGCCTGCTCGCGTTGATGCTGCTGTTCATCGGCCTCGGCATGGTGCTCTGGGCCAAGTGGCTGATGCCCGAGGAGGAGGTCATCCAGGATCGTCACGACGACCCCTCCACCACCGAAGACAAACTGATGACCGAGGCCACCCTGGCGGTCGGCCTGCAGGACACCGGGCTGCCGCGGCGCTCGCTCATCCTGAGATCCCTCGGCCTGGCCGGCGGCGCCCTGGCTGCCGTCCCGCTCGTCGCGCTCGTCGGAGCGATGATCAAGAAGCCGGGCGATCAACTGCTGCACACGCTGTTCCGGCCCGACAAGAAGCGGTTCCCGGAGACCGGTGGCCGGGTGCCGCTCGTCTACTCCGATTTTCGCCAGGTGTCGCCGAACGACCTTGCGCCCGGCGGGATCGCCACCGTGTTCCCCGGCGTGCGCGAAGAGGTTGACGGTTACACCGGCATCACCTCCGCGGCGTCACCCACCCTGGTCATCCGCCTCCGGCCCGGACAGCGGATCGAGTCGCGCAAGGGACAGGCCGGTTTCGGCTGGCCGCAGGATGCCCCCGAGTACGTCGCCTTCTCGAAAATCTGCACCCACGCCGGATGTCCGGCGTCGCTCTACGAGCAGCAGACCTCGCGCCTGCTGTGCCCGTGCCACCAATCGCAGTTCGAGGTGCTGCTGGACGCCAAGCCGGTCTTCGGACCTGCTACACGCAGCCTGCCGAAACTGCCGATCGATGTAGTCACAGGTAATGACGGCAAGCAGTATTTCGTGGCCCGTTCTGATTACACTGAACCTATCGGGCCAGGCTTCTGGGAGCGCAGATGACAACCACGACGACGCCGCAGCGGCGCTCCGACAAGCCCCGCACGCCGCAGGGCAAGGCGGCCAAGTTCTTCGACGATCGGCTCAACATGGCCGGTCCGATGCGCAAGCAGCTGAACAAGGTCTTCCCCGACCACTGGTCGTTCATGATGGGCGAGATCGCCCTGTACTCGTTCGTGATCCTGCTGCTGACCGGCACCTACCTCACCTTCTTCTTCGACCCGTCGATGGCCGAGACCGTCTACCACGGGCAGTACGTGCCGATGCAGGGCGTCGAGATGTCGAAGGCGTACGAAACGACGCTCAACATCTCCTTCGACGTGCGCGGCGGCTTGATCATCCGCCAGATCCACCACTGGGCAGCCCTGCTGTTCGTGGCCGCAATGATCGTCCACATGTTCCGGGTGTTCTTCACCGGAGCCTTCCGCAAGCCGCGCGAGCTCAACTGGCTGATCGGCCTCACGCTGATCCTGCTGGGCATCATCGAGGGCTTTGCCGGCTACTCCCTCCCCGACGACCTGCTGTCGGGCACCGGCCTGCGCATCGCGGATGCGATCATCCTCTCCATCCCGCTCGTCGGTACCTGGGCCGCGTTCCTCGTCTTCGGCGGGCCGTTTCCGGGTGAGCTAATCATCGGGCGCTTCTATATCGCGCACGTCCTGCTGATCCCGGGGATCCTGCTGGCCCTGATCGGTGCCCACCTCGCCCTGGTGGTGCGGCAGAAGCACACCCAGTTCCCCGGGCCGGGGCGCACCGAGCACCAGGTCAGCGGCGAGCGGGTGTTCCCGGTCTACGCGGCCAAGGCCGGCGGTTTCTTCTTCATCGTGTTCGCCGCGCTGGCCGCGCTCGGCGGCTTCGCACAGATAAACCCGGTTTGGCTCTTCGGTCCGTACACGCCGGCGCAGGTGTCCTCCGGGTCGCAACCCGACTGGTACATGATGTTCCTGGACGGCTCGACACGATTGTTCCCCTCGTGGGAGGTCCGGCTGTTCCACCACACCTTGCCGCCACTATTCTGGCCGACGGTCGTGCTGCCGGGAATCCTGGTCACAATCGCGGCGGCCTACCCGTTCCTCGAAGCGAAGATGACGAAGGACACGAAGCCGCACAACCTGCTGCAACGTCCACGCGACGTGCCGGTACGCACCTCGCTGGGTGCCATGGCGCTGACCTTCTACCTGGTGCTGTTCTTCTCCGGTGGCAACGACATCATCGCCAAGGCGTTCCACATCTCGCTGAACGCGATGACCTGGGGCGGCCGCATTCTGCTGCTGATCCTGCCGCCGATCGCTTACGTGCTGACCTATCGGGTCTGCCTGGGTCTGCAGCGTCATGACCGCGAGGTGCTCGAACACGGCGTGGAGACCGGCATCATCAAGGCGCTGCCGACCGGAGAGTTCATCGAGGTGCATCAGCCCCTGGGTCCGGTGGACGAGCACGGCCACGGTCAGCTCGTCTATGGCGGCACTCCGGTGCCCAAGCGGATGGGCCAGCTGGGCGCCATCTCGCCGCTCCAGCACGTGCGCGGGTTCTTCTACCCGGTCAAGGAGAAGCCGGAGATTCAGGCGGCGATCGACGAGGCAGATGCGGTGGCAAACCAGCGTTCCACCGGCCAGGTCGAGTCGCTCGAGGAGCGCAAGCACCAGCTGACCGACTGATCCAGACACCTAGGACGAAAGGGCCCGGCCGCGCAACAGGCGGCTGGGCCCTTGCCAATCGTGCCTGACCTGCCCGATTACGCTCAGCGCGGAGCGGGGTTACGTCCGCCCACGTAGTACTCGAAGAGCAGCCCGCCGACCATGAACATTATCAGCGCGACGCCGACCAGCACGAGCCAGACCTGGACGAAGGCGAGCCCAGTGCCGGCAGTGGTCGCGCCCGCAGCGAGTCCCAGTGGCCAGTAGCTGCCGGGGCTGAAGAACCCGAGCTCGCCAGCGGCCTCGGCGATCTCGGCGTCCGAACGATCCTCCGGCCGCGGGTCGATGCGCCGAGACACGAACCAGAAGAACGATCCGGAGATGCCGAGCAGGCCGCCGGAGAGGATGAGCGCCGCGAAACCGGCCCATTCGATCTGGTGGTTGTTGGTGTGCGACGACCAGAACGCATACAGCGCGGCGGTCACCCAGCAGAACAGCGCGACGATCAGGAAGATGCGCGCTTCGATCTTCATATCAGCCCCCCGACTTCTGCGATGCCGTCCGAGCACTGCGGTCGGTGTTGAACGGGTACGTGGTCGTGGCGTAGGGCGTCATGCCGACCGCCTTGAGCGCCTTGGACTGCCGAGCCGGATCGTCCGGGCCGATCTTCTTCAACTCATCGAGGTAGGTGGTGAACACCGTGGCCGACACGACGCGGACTTCGAAGTTCATCTGCGAGTGGTAGGTGCCGCAGAGTTCGGCGCACCGACCGACATAACTGCCTTCATTCGTCGCAGTGAACTGGAATCGATTGTCCTGCAGGCCGCTCTCCCGCTGCTGCGCCTTGGTGCCGTACGGGATGACATCGCGTTTGAACAGGAACTCGGGCACCCAGAAGGAGTGGATGACGTCCTGCGAGTGCTCGATGACCTGGACGCTCTCACCGACCGGCAGCACGAGCACCGCAATCTCGGCGTTCGAGCCGACCGTGGACAGGTAGAGCGGACTGTTCGTGCCCGTCGTGCGGTTGATCTGACCGGGGTAGACCGCCTGGGTCGTCTGGCCCGACGCAGCCTGGTACTTGTGGTACTCGAACTGCCAGTTCCACTTGAACGCGTCGACCTGGATCAGCACATCGGGCTTGGCGGAAAGCTTGTTCACGTAGTCCTCGACGACCACGGTGCGCCAGAACAGCCCGACGATCACGATGAACGGGAAGGCGATACAGATCATCTCGATGACGAAGTTGTACTTCGTCTGACGCGGGATGGCGTCGCTGCGCTTGCGGTAGCGGATGCAGGCCCAGAAGATCAGCCCCCACACGATGACGCCCAGGATGAGCGCGGTGACACCCGACCAGGTCCAGAGCACGCGCATGCGCTCGGCCTGCCGGGTCACGCCCGTCGGCCACCCGAAACGCAGGTTGCGCTCGGCGTCGCGGAGGGAGCAGCCGGACAGCGTCAGGACGAGCGTCCCGAACAGCAGCGCGGGTCCGCCGCCGCGGGTCCATCGTCTCCGATTCACCGTCGCACCCACCTCTCGCAACCGCCCGAGGGACGGGTTTGCCTCCGTTTCGGAGCGTACTGGACCTCGTTCCCCGGACCGGGGTCGGGTCGGGCCGTTCCGCCGCGCCCGGCCAGGACTTACCGTCGACCTGTGGCAGCCTTCCTCGACGCGGCATCCGGTGCCCCGATGCACCCGGTAGCGCGCCAGGCGCTGCTCGCCGCACTCGAAGACGGATGGGCCGACCCGGCGCGATTGCACTCCCCCGGAAGGCGGGCGGCGCTGCTGCTCGAGGCATCTCGCGAGGTCGTCGCCACGGCTCTCGGCGCACGTCCGGACGAGGTCAGTTTCGCGGCCAACGGGGTGCAGGCGCTGCACGCGGCAGTGCAGGGGACGGTTGCCGGTGACCGCGGCCGGCGCACCTTGGTGCACAGCGCGGTGGAGCATTCGGCCGTGTTGCATGCCGCCCCGCAGTCAGCGATTCGCATCGGGGTGGACGCGCTCGGCCGCGTGGCGCCGGAGGAGTTTCAGCGTGCCCTCAGCGGCGCAGACGTGGTCGCCGGCGCGCTGCAGGCCGCCAACCACGAGGTCGGCACCCGCCAGCCGGTCGACGAGATCGACTCCCCCGTCCCGCTGATCGTCGACGCCACGCAGACGCTCGGGCACGCCGAGGTCCCCTCATCGTGGTCGGTCCTGGCCGCCGACGCGCGGACGTGGGGCGGCCCGTCGGTGGGGGTGCTGGCGGTGCGGACAGGGGTTCGGTGGCGCTCGCCCTTCCCGCCCGACGACCGAGGCCGGGTTCCCGGCGTCCCCGATCTTCCCGCTGTCGTGGCCGCCGCAGCGGCGCTACGGGCCGCACTGGGCGAGCGCGAGGAGGTGGCAGCACGGCATCGGCACCAGATCGAGCGGATCCGCTCGTCGGCGGCGCAGCTCGCCGACGTCGAGGTGCTCGGCGACCCGATCGACAGGCTGCCGCACATCGTCACGTTCTCCTGCCTGTACGTCGACGGCGAGGCGCTGCTGACCGGCCTGGACCGCAGGGGGTTCGCCGTCTCGTCCGGCTCGTCGTGCACGTCGTCGACGCTCGAGCCGTCCCACGTGCTGGTCGCGATGGGCGCTCTCACGTCGGGCAACGTCCGAGTGTCGCTGCACCGCGACACCACCGACGCCGAGGTGACCGATTTCCTGGCTGTGCTGCCGTCCGTCGTCGCCGAGGTGCGTGCCGAACTCGGAGCGGCCGGGCTGTGATCCTCGACTGCCGTGGACGCCGGTGCCCGCTGCCGATCCTCGAGCTGGCCCGCCGCATCGGCGAAGTGGTGATCGGCGACACGATCACCGTCGAGGCCGACGACCCCGCGGCGCGCCCCGATGTCGCGGCATGGTGCCGGATGCGCGGGCACGAGTACCTGGGTGAACTTGCAGCGGCCGACGGCACGCCCGGTTACCTGGTCCGTCGGGTGCACTGAGCCGTCGGGTGCACTGAGCCGCTGGGCGAACCGGGATACTGGTCCGCGTGTGCGGACTGATCGGATTCCTGGCAGCGGGCGGCGACGCCAAGACCGTCGAGACGGCGGTCGAAGGGTCATTGCTCGACATGCGCCATCGCGGCCCGGACGAGGGCGGCACCTGGTCCGACGACGACGCCGTCATCGGTTTTCGCCGCCTCTCGATCATCGACATCGACCACTCGCACCAGCCGCTGCCGTGGCTCGACGGGCGCTACCACCTCATCTTCAACGGCGAGATCTACAACTACCTCGAGCTGCGCGAGCGACTGGCGCGCGAGTACGGCGTCATGTTCGACACCGACGGTGACGGCGAGGCCATCGTCGCCGGATACCACCACATGGGCGAGAAGATCGTGCGCGAACTGCGTGGCATGTTCTCGTTCCTGATCTGGGACTCGCAGGAGCGCGTGCTGTTCGGTGCGCGGGACTGGTTCGGTATCAAGCCGCTCTACACCTACCGCGACGAGCGCGGGTCCTTCTTCGCCAGTGAGAAGAAGTCTCTGCTGGACGTCGCGACCGACCCTGGCGAGGTCGACCCGACCGCGGTGCAGCAGTATCTGAGCTTGCAGTACGTGCCCGAGCCGGCCTCGATGCACGCCAACATCCGGCGCATCGAATCCGGCACCTACTTCACCATGCGCCCGGGCGAGCAGGTCCGTCCCCAGCGCTACTTCCACCCGGACTTCGTGATCAGGCCGGTGCCCGAGCCGGACAAGCTGTACCGCCAGATCGCCGAGGCTCTCGAGGACTCGGTCGAGAAGCACATGCGCGCCGACGTGACGGTCGGCTCGTTCCTGTCCGGCGGGATCGACTCCACCGCCGTCGCGGCACTCGCCAAACGCCACAACCCGAAGCTGCTCACGTTCACGACCGGATTCGCGCGCGAGGGTTACAGCGAGATCGACGTCGCCGCGGAGTCCGCCGCCGCCATCGGCGTCGAGCACATCACCAAGGTCGTCACGGCCGAGGAGATGATGCAGACGTTGCCGCTCATCGTCTGGTATCTCGACGATCCGGTCGCCGATCCGGCGCTCGTCCCGTTGTACTTCATCGCCCGCGAGGCGCGTAAGCACGTCAAGGTCGTGTTGTCCGGCGAGGGCGCGGACGAGCTGTTCGGCGGCTACACGATCTATCGCGAACCCATCTCGCTGCGCGCCTTCGAAAAGGCACCGCGCGGTGTGCGGCGCGGGCTGGCCAAGCTGTCCACCGTCATCCCCGAGGGGACGCGCGGCAAGGATCTGCTGCGCCGCGGCGCGATCGGCATCGAGGAGCGGTACTACGGCAACGCCAGGATCTTCCGTCCGGAGGAGATGGGCTTCTACAAGCGCTTCGATCCCGCCGTCTCCTACATGGACGTGACGAAGAAGCTGTACGAGCAGACGACGCACCTCGACGGGTCGACGCGCATGCAGTACATCGACCTGTTCACCTGGCTGCGTGGCGACATCCTCGTCAAGGCCGACAAGATGACGATGGCCAACTCGCTCGAACTGCGCGTGCCGTTCCTGGACACCGAGGTCTTCGCGATCGGCTCGTCGGTGCCGACCGAGCTGAAGTTGACGAAGGAGACGACCAAGTACGCCCTGCGGCGCGCGCTCGAGCTGATCGTGCCGGCCCACGTGCTGAACCGTCCGAAGCTGGGTTTCCCGGTGCCGATCCGCCACTGGCTCAGAGCGGAAATGTATGACTGGGCGCGCGAGATCGTGACCGAGTCACAGGCGGACGACGTGATCGACCGCGCGGCCGTGCTCGGCCTGCTCGACGCGCACCGGGCCGGCCCGCACGACTACTCCCGCAAGATCTGGACGCTGCTGGTGTTGCTGATCTGGCACGGGATCTTCATCGAGGAGCGCATCCGCCCCGAAATCCCGGCGACCGTCTACCCCGTCCGCCTCTGACACCGATCGTGGTTCTTTACCCCCGCCATCGGGGGGTAGAGAACCACGATCGGGTCAGGAGCCGAGGTAGGGCAGGACCTCGGCCGCGCAGTCGTCTCCGAACGACTCGGCCAGCCGGTCGGCGAACACCTTCGGCTCGACCTGGTACTCCTGCGTCCCCACCGTCTCCAGGACGAGTGTGGCCAGCAGGTTGCCGATCTGGGCCGACCGCTCCCAGGACAGGCCCCACTCGCGAGCGGTCAGCAAACCAGCCCGGAATCCGTCGCCCACACCGGTGGGGTCGGCCTTGGCACGCTCCTTCGCGACCGGCACCATCACCCGCTCGACGTCCGTGCCGACGATCTCGACACCGCCGGAGCCGAGGGTGCAGATCCGGACGCCGACCCGCGCGAGGATGTCCTGCTCCGATTGCCCGGTCTTGGACTCGAGCAGGCTCTTCTCGTACTCATTGGTGAACAACATGTCGGCGCCGTCGATGAGCTGATCGAGCTGCCGGCCGTCCATGCGGGTGATCTGCTGCGAGGGGTCTGCGACGAAGCGGAAGCCCTGCGCGCGGCACTCGGCACTGTGCTGGATCATCGCCGCCGGGTCGTAGGCGCTGATGACGACCAGGTCCGCGTCGGTGGCCTTCCAGGCGGCAGCGAGCTCGATCTGCACGGCTTCGCCCATCGCGCCTGCGTAGAACGAACCGATCTGGCACATGTCCTCGTCGGTGGTGCACACGAAGCGCGCCGTGTGCTGGGTGCCGGAGACGTGGACGAATGTGCAGTCGACGCCGTGCTGCTCGAGCCAGCCGCGGTACTCGTCGAAGTCCTCGCCGACCGCACCGATCAACACCGGGTTGCCGCCCAGCTGCGCCATGCCGTAGCAGATGTTGGGCCCGACACCTCCGCGCCGGATGACGAGGTCATCGACGAGGAACGACAGCGACACCTTGTGCAGCTGATCGGCGAGCAACTGATCGGAGAACTTGCCCGGAAAGTGCATCAAGTGGTCGGTGGCGATGGAGCCGGCGACGAGTACGGCCATGAGCGAGCACGCTCCCTGTCAGCTAGGGGGACGGGACATGACAACGGCCGGGCCCGAGAATATCGGGACCCGGCCGGTCGGCCGCGATCAGCCGCAGAACGAGTTGCCGCAGGCGCAGCCGCCCCCGGCGTTCGGATTGTCGATCGTGAAGCCCTGTTGCTCGATGGTGTCGGTGAAGTCGATGGTCGCGCCGCCCAGGTACGGGGCGCTCATGCGATCGACCACCACCGGGACGCCGCCCGGGGTGAGTTCGAGATCGCCGTCGAGGCTGCGCTCGTCGAAGAACAGCTGGTACTGCAGTCCTGAACATCCGCCCGGCTGGACGGCCACGCGCAGCCGGAGGTCGTCGCGGCCTTCCTGCTCGAGCAGGGCGCGCACCTTCACGGAAGCGGTATCGGTCAGCGTCAGGGAGCTGGCGGGCGCCTCGGCGGGCGTAGTGGTCAGCTCGACGGACGTGGTCTCGGTCGCGGTCATGGCCCTCATCCTACCCGCGGCACCGGACCGGCGCAGGCGCCCCGCGGATAGGCTGCTGAACATGACGTTCACCGAACCGGTGGCCACGCCGCTGGCGTTGCTGTTGCTCGGACGGGGCGGCCCGGCGGCCGATCCCGACAGCGAGCGGGGCGTCGACTGCCCCGGCGAACTGCCCAGTGCGTCCGATCCTGGTCTGGTCGAGCGCGCACGAGTCGCCAAGGCTGCACTCGGCGACCGGGTCTTCATCCTCGGCCACCACTACCAGCGCGACGAGGTGGTCCAGTTCGCAGATGTGACCGGCGACTCGTTCAAGCTGGCCCGCGACGCCGCAGCCCGGCCCGCAGCGGAGTACATCGTGTTCTGCGGCGTGCACTTCATGGCCGAGTCCGCCGACATCCTGACCGGGCCGTCCCAGGCAGTCTTGCTTCCCGACCTCGCGGCAGGATGCTCGATGGCCGACATGGCCGACTACCAGCAGGTGCTCGAGGCGTGGGACGTCCTCGCCTCAGCGGGCATCGCCGAGCAGACCCTGCCGGTCACGTACATGAACTCCTCGGCCGCCATCAAGGGATTCACCGGCGCGCGCGGGGGGACGGTGTGCACATCGTCGGACGCCGAGAGAGCTCTGCGCTGGGCGTTCGAGACGCACGAGAAGGTGTTGTTCATGCCCGACCAGCACCTCGGCCGCAACACCGCGGTGCTGCAGCTGGGCATCGCGCTGGAGGAGTGTGTGGTGTTCGACCCGCACCGTCGCGACGGCGGGTTGACCCGGTCGCAGCTGCGCGACGCCCGGATGATCCTGTGGCGCGGCCACTGCTCGGTGCACGGCCGATTCCGCGCTGAGGACGTCGCCGACGTGCGCTCGCGCGTGCCGGATGTCACCGTGCTGGTTCACCCGGAGTGCCGGCACGAGGTCGTGCTCGCCGCCGACCTCGTCGGTTCGACGGAATTCATCATCAAGACCCTCGACGCCGCGCCCACTGGGTCCTCGTGGGCCATCGGGACCGAGCTGAACCTGGTCCGCCGGCTGGCGAGCGCACATCCGGACAAGAAGATCGCGTTTCTCGAGCGGACGGTCTGCTACTGCTCGACGATGAACCGGATCGACCTGCCGCACCTGGTGCATTCGCTGGAATCACTTGTCGCCGGGCAGGTCGTCAACCGCATCGAAGTCGACCCCGCAGTCGCGGCCAATGCGCGCGTCGCCCTCGATCGAATGCTGGAGCTGCCCCAGCCGATTCAGGGCGTCTCGACTTGAGAGTTCCGAAACCCGACGCCTGCTCACCTAAGCTGACGGCGTGAAGCTGACCCGCCGCCGTCCCGAAGAGACCGAGAAAGTGCCCGCAGCATTCGACGCCAGTGCGGTGAAAGCAACGGGAAAGGGCCGACCCACCCCGAAGCGGCGCGACGTCGTAGGTATACGCGGTCCGGTGACGGCGCCGAAGACCCGCAAGGAGGCCTACGCGCGCCAGAAGCAGCAGTCCAAGGCGGCGCGGGTGGCTCAGCGCACCCCGGCCGCGCAGCTGACGGTGGCCCAGCGCCGCGCCGCGATGAAGGCCGGCGACCAGTCCGTGCTCCCGCGCCGCGATCAGGGACCGACCCGCCAGCTCGCTCGCGACTACGTCGACTCGCACCGCATGGCCAGCAACTATCTCCTCGGCCTGTTCCCGCTCATGATCATCAGTTGGCTGCTGCCCGCGCTCGCGCTGATCCAGATCCTGGTACTGGTCGCGTTCGTCGGCTTCCTCGTCGAATGGAACCTGGTGGGCCGGCGGATTCGGCGCCTGGCCATCGAGCGGCACGGTTCCGCAGAGGGCGGGACGATGGCAATCGGGTTCTACGCCGGCAGCCGCGCCTATCTGCTGCGGCGCTGGCGCCTGCCCGCCCCGCGCGTCGAACTGGGCGCGACGATCTGACTCCTGCCGCCCGCCCGCGCGCTGTCCCGGGCCGGGCGGCCGGTCAGGTCTCGGAGAGCGACATCGGCCCGTACACCTCGGTGCCGCCGTCGAGAAGGGTGACTTGAGCCACCCCGTCCTCGCTCAACTCGCGCCATTGCTCCCCCAGCCAGGACTCCGCGTCCGACTGGCTGGCGTGCGTCGGCGGGACAGGGGCCGGGAGGGCAGTTCCGTCGGCGGCCTCGAGGCGCCACGTCCAGCTCATGCTCGCTCCTTCGCTTCGACGTGCGCCTGACCCTAGCCGTGGTCCGTGTTTGACCGCAGCGGGTGGACTGTGGTGGCATTGCCGCCAGCACTTCCCATCCCGAACGGGGAAAGCCGGTCCGAATCCGGCACTGACCCGCAGCCGTAGGTCCCGCAGGGGACGAGTCGGAATGCCCGTCCGGGACGGCACTCCATCACCACCGTCGAGGTCTGCGGTACGGAGTTACGCGGGTTGCGCCAAGACCGGTCGGCGTGTCCCGCGCTGCCGGGACGGTGCTGCCTGCCGACACTTCGGGCCACGGCTGAGATCCCTGTCGATCAAAGGGTCACCACATGCGCCGTCCGTCCATCCTGCTGTCGTTCATCGCGGCCGCCGCTGTCACCTGCCTGACCGTCGCGGCACCCGCCGCAGCGGCACCGGCTGCGAGCACCACCCACGATCCCGCGCAGGCGGTGGCAGGCTGGCTCGCCCAACAGTTCGGCGACCACTTCGAATACGACGGGTTCCCCGGCTTCGACGGCGGCCGGACTGCGGACGTGATCTTCGCCCTCGCGGCGTCCGGCACCGGGGCCGACAAGATCGACGCCGCGATCGGGTACTTCCAGAAGCACGTCGCCGAGTACACCCAGATCAACGACACCAGCGGCGCGCCCGGCCCGTCCGACGGCGGCGTCGCCAAGACCGCCGTGGCAGCGATCGTGGCTGGCGTGGACCCGACCGCGTTCGGCGGCTACGACCTGCTGACGACGCTCCGTGACGATCAGTGCGACGGGCCGTCGGGCAGTTCCACCGACTTCAGCGTGCCGGTGTGCCCAGCCGCCGGTGCGGCGCGCAACATCTTCTCCTCCATCTCGGAGTCGTTCGCGATCCTGGCCGAAGCCCGCGGCGGGACGGCCCCTGACGCCGCGGCCGTCGCCTACTTCCTGTCGCTGCAGTGCGCAGACGGGGGGTTCACCGCGCAGACCGACGGCACCACCAACTGCGCCTCCGACGTCGATGCCACCGGATACGCCGTCAGCGCGCTGATTGCCCTCGGCGGGCACGACGCGCAGGTCGCCGACGCAGCCGACTGGCTTACCTCGCAGCGCAGCGCGGGAGGTTACTGGTCGAGCCAGGGCGGTCCGAACGTCGACTCGACAGGCCTGGCTGCGTCCGCTCTTGCAGCAGCCGGACGCGACACCTCCACCTCCCGAGCCTGGCTGGCGAGCCAACAGGTCACCGCCGGGCCGACAACCGGGAAGGGGGCCTCGCGCGGCGCGCTGAAGTATCAGGGTGCCTTCGATGCCAGCGCGTCGATCAAGGCGAGCGCCGACGGCATGCTCGGCCTGGCGGGCGGCGCCTCGCTGGCCACGGTGACCGCGGCCGGGGCAACCCCGGGCACTTTTGTCCTCGCCCTCGCCGCGCCCTCGGTGCGCAAGAGTTCGGTGCGCGCGGGTCAGCTTCAGACCGTCACCGGGCTCGGCTTCCAGGCAGGAGAGCACGTCAGCGCCGCTTTCGCGTCCGGCTCGGCCGCGCTGTCGCGCACGAGCGCAGGCACCCACGGCACGGCGACGCTGACCTTCGCCGTCCCGGCGGGAACGAGCGCGGGCACGCACACGCTCGTCCTCACCGGCGAGACGTCCGGACTTAGCAGTCGTGTCGATTTCACCGTCGCCCGTGAAGCCCCGACCCCGACGCCGACGCCGACCCCGCCGGCGACCGGTCCGCAGCTCGCCGACACCGGCCTGGACGCACGAACCGTCGCCCTCGAGACCGGGCTCGGCCTCGGTTGCCTGGTGCTGGGTGCGCTGATGACGCTGGCAGGACGGCGACGAACAACGTGAGGGTCCGACCTGGCGCGCGCGTCGTGCGCCTGGCCACCGCGGCAGCCCTCGGCGGCACCGCGGCCTTGGCACCCGCTTCCCCTGCGGCGGCCGCGCCCACACACGTCGCCGTCGTGGTGGCCGGTGCCGGCACGGCCTGCGTATCTGCAGGCGGCACCGGCCTGGCCGTGCTGAGTTCGCGATTCAGCGTGCAGACCGGTTACGCCGCGCCCTACGTCGGCTTCGTCCTCACCATCAACGGCAGGGGCACGTTGCGGCCGGACAACACGCACTACTGGTCCTACTGGCACAACACCGGGTCGGGCTGGACATACAGCACCGCCGGCGCGGCGTCGTACCGCCCGAAGGCCGGCACGGTGGAAGGCTGGTCGTACGTGAACGGCTCGTCGAGTCCGCCGAAGCCGCCGGTGTACTCCTACTCCTCGATCTGTGCCGGCTCGGATCCGAAACCGACCACCGCTGCCGCGACGACCAGCGCCCCGGCGCCGCGCGCGACCCGAACGAGCGCGCCGGCCCGGCGCACCTCGGCTGCTGCCGGGCCCACGACCACGCATGCGACCGCGCGCGCGCAAGCGGGGCGTGCGCCGGGCGCGGCGCGTGCGACACCCCCGGCTCGAGAACCTTCGTCGGCGACGCGGCGGACGTCCACCGGCCGGGCAGTGGACACCGCCTCGAGCGCGCCGCCGGACCGCAGGGCAAGGACTGCGTTGGCAACTGCGCCGCGTAGCGGCACCGATGCGGCGGTCGAGCAAGCTGCCTCGCGTCCCGCGCGGAGTTCGGCGGCCGGGACAGCCCCCTCGGCCCCGCCACCCTCCGCCCCGCCACCCGCCGCGCAACCGGTCCGGACGGCCTCCGCGTCGTCGCTGCCTGCGGCCGGCACCGCTGCTGCCCTCGTCGTGCTGATCGCACTTGTCGGGTTCGCGTTCTGGCGCTTCCGGCGGCGGGCCGACTAGGTGCGGCGCTCGGCGCGCCTCGTGCACCCTGCCGCCTGGTGGTTGTGGGCGCTGGGGCTCGCCTACGCGGCAATGCGCACCAACGACGCGGTGCTGTTGCTCGCGATCGCGTGTGTCGCCGGGCTCGTCGTCAGCGCCCGGCGGGGACGCGCGCCGTGGGCGAATGCCTACTCGCTGCTGCTCAAACTCGGCCTGCTGACGGTGGTGGTCACGATGCTGCTGCAGCTGCTGCTGGGCGTGCGCACACCGGGCCATGTGGTGGTGCGGCTGCCTTCGGTGCCGCTGCCCGACTGGGCAGGTGGCCTCTCCGTAGGCGGTGCGGTGACCGGTGAAGCCATGCTCAACGCGTTCGTGTCCGGACTGCGGCTGGCCGTGCTCATCGCATGCTTCGGCGCTGCGAACGCGTTGGCCCATCCGGCCCGCCTGGTGCGCATCCTGCCGGCCGCGCTGTACGAGGTCGGGGTAGCGATCGTCGTGGCGATGACGATCGTCCCGCAATTCGCCGAGTCCGTCGTGCGGGTGCGCGCGGCGCAGCGGCTGCGCGGACGGCCGATCACCGGCCTGCGAGGTCTCCGTGGCATCGTCGTCCCGGTGCTCGAGGAAGCACTGGAACGTGCGATCCACCTCGCGGCCTCGATGGACTCGCGCGGCTACGGACGGCGCGCCGAGCAACCCGCCCTCACCCGCCGGTTGGCCGGGGGCGGCGTGCTCGTGGGCCTGGGCGGGGCCGTCGCCGGCACCTACCAGGTGATCTCGACCGACGGTGCGCAGTCGGGCATCGCCCTGGTCGTCGGTGGCACGCTGCTCGCGATGGCCGCCGGGTTCGTGGCCGGGCGCCGTACCCGACGCACCCGCTACCGTCCCGACCCCTGGCGCGGCGCCGAGTGGCTGGTCGCCGGCTGCGGTGCCCTCGTCGCGGTCATTTACACCCTGCGCGTCCACGACCCGCTCGCGGCGGGTGTCCCGCTCGCCTGGCCCGCATTGCAGGTGCTCCCCTTCCTCGCCACCCTGGCCGCAGCGCTGCCGGCTGTCGCGACTCCCGAACTGCCGGGTCTCGCGCCGCACGGGCACGCACCCGCGAGCGGCGTCGACACCCACGTCGAGGCGGCCGCGTGATCGACTTCGTGGACGTCTCACTCACCTACGCCGGCGCGCGGGGCCCGGTGCTGCGGGGGCTGAACCTGCACGTACCCGAGGGTGAGCTGTGCCTGGTCGTCGGCAGCACGGGGAGCGGCAAATCGAGCTTGCTCGGGGCCGTCAACGGGCTGGTGCCGCACTTCACCGGTGGCCGGCTCGCGGGCACCGTCACCGTCGCCGGCCGCAGCACCCGCGACCACCCGCCGCGCGAGCTCGCCGACGTCGTCGGGGTCGTCGGGCAGAACCCGTCCGCGTCGTTCGTCGCCGACACCGTCGAGGACGAGCTGGCCTACACGATGGAGTCGCTGGCCCTGCCCATCGACGTGATGCGCCGCCGCGTCGAGGACACCCTCGACCTGCTGGGGCTGGTGGGCCTGCGCGACCGGGCCGTGTCCACGCTGTCCAGCGGTCAGGCGCAGCGCGTGGCGATCGGGGCAGTGCTGACCGCGCACCCGCGGGTGCTGGTACTTGACGAACCGACGTCGGCGCTCGATCCGGCCGCTGCCGAGGACGTGCTGGCCGCCGTGCAGCGCCTCGTCCACGATCTCGGGATGACGGTGCTGCTCGCCGAGCACCGCCTCGAGCGGGTCGTGCAGCATGCCGACTCGGTGGTCTGGCTGCCGGGGGACGGCACCGCGGTGCGGGGGACGCCGGCCGAGATCATGGCCCACAGCCCCATCACCCCGCCGATCGTCGCGTTGGGACGCGAGCTGGGCTGGACCCCACTACCCCTCACCGTCCGGGACGCGCGCGTGCCCGCCCGTCGCCTGCGAGACCGGTTGCCGGCTGCCCCACCGCCGATCCCGGCGCGACGCCTGGGCCCGGTCGTCGCGCAGACGCGGGCGTTGACGGTGCGCTACAGCGGTGTCGTTGCGCTTCGCGAGGCCGAGGTCACCGTGCGCGCCGGCGAGATCGTCGCGGTGATGGGACGTAACGGTGCCGGCAAGTCGACGCTGCTCGCCGCGCTCACCGGCCTGGTGAAGCCGGCCGCGGGCCAGGTCCGCCTCGCCGGCCACGATCCGCGCCAGCTGCGGGGACGGCTGCTCACCCGGCACGTCGGACTGGTCCCGCAGCAACCGGGCGACCTGCTCTACGCCGAGACGGTCGCCGCCGAGTGCGTCGCGGCGGACCGGGACGCAGCGGCACCCGCCGGCACGGCTGCGGCCCTGCTACACCGGATGGCCGGCGATCTGGACCGCGGGATGCACCCGCGGGATCTGTCCGAGGGGCAGCGGCTGGCGCTCGCCCTCGCGGTGGTGCTCACCTCTGCCCCGCCTCTCGTCCTGCTCGACGAACCCACCCGCGGGTTGGACTATCCGGCCAAGGATCGGCTGGTCCTGGCGCTCACCGGTCTGGCCGACACCGGACACGCGGTTGTCCTGGCGACCCACGACGTGGAGCTGGCCGCCGAGGTGTCGACGAGGACCGTCGTCCTCGCCGACGGCGACATCGTGGCCGACGGACCCAGTCGCGACATCGTCACGCAGTCACCGGTGTTCGCCCCGCAGATCGCCAAGGTCCTGGCCCCGCTTCCCTACCTGACCGTGACCGACGTGCGGCGCAGCCTGGCGGGTGCGGCCACGTGAGCGCGGGCAACGCGCTGACGCTTCGGCCGCGCGCTCTCGCCGCTGTCCTCGCCGTGACCCTGGTCGGTGTGGGCGCGTTCACCTGGCCGCTGGTGATCGGCTTCGACAGTGCCGATTCGGGGCACACCCAGGATGCGCCGTGGGTCTTCCTCATCATGCTGCCGCTGCTGCTGCTCGTCGTCGCCGCCGAGATAGCCGACGGCGGCATGGACGCGAAGGCGGTAGCCCTGTTGGGCGTGCTGGGCGGCATCTGTGCGGTGCTGCGCCCGATCACCGGTGGGGTCACCGGCGTGCAGCTGATGTTCTTCCTGCTCGTCCCGGCCGGTCGTGTGCTGGGTCCTGGGTTCGGCTTCGTCCTCGGCAACGTCGCGATGTTCGCCTCCGCCGCGCTGACCGGTGGCGGGGGACCGTGGCTGCCGTTCCAGATGCTCGCGGCGGGATGGGTCGCGATGTTCGCCGGTTGCCTGCCGAACGTGCGGGGACGCGCCGAACTGTGGCTGCTCGCCGGCTACGGGTTGCTCGCGGGAGTCGCGTACGGCTTCGTGCTCAACCTCTGGTTCTGGCCGTTCGGCACGACCGGGACGGGAGCCGGCGCCGGGGTCACCTTCGTTCCGGGCGCGCCGCTGGCCGACAACCTGCGGCGCTGGCTGGCCTTCAGCGTCACCTCAAGCCTCGGCTTCGACATTCCCCGTGGCCTCGCGACGGCGGTGGCGTTGCTGCTCGTCGGACGTCCGGTGCTGCTCGCGTTGCGCCGCGCAGCACGGCGCGCCGCCTTCGACGCGGCACCGGAGTTCGAAGCAGCGGACCCAGGGTCATACAGTCCGCCCCATGAGCGATCTGTTGACGCTGGGCTCGGATGTCGACTGGCCTGACCATGGCGCCGCCGAGGCGATCCGGGACCGGCTCGCGGCGGACGCCGGCCTCGGCCGGCTCGCCGGCCTCGCCGAATGGGTGGCCCAGGTGCTGCCGCCCGGCCCGGACGGCCCGTTCACGCGGGTGCGTGCCCTCGTCTTCGGGACGGGGCCCGACGATGCGCTGGTGGCCGAGATGGCCGACCGGTCCGGCGCGCAACTGCGCACCGCTGGTGACCTGCCCACCGCGCCCGCAGCCGCCCTGGACGCCGGGGTGCAGTTCGCCGACGAGCAGGTCGACGCGGGCGCCGACCTGCTCGTGCTGGCGGTTCCGACCCTCGGCAGTGCTGCCGCTGTCGCCGTGTCCGTGCTGACCAACACCGAGCCGGTCAAGGTGCTCACCCGTGGTGCTGCCGCCACCGATCCGGACGCCTGGATGCAGCGCGCGGTCGAGGTTCGCGACGCGCGCCGGCGTTGCATGCCGATGCGCGACGAGCCCGGCGGGCTGCTCGACGCCCTGGGCAGCGCCGATCTTGCGGCCGCCGCAGGATTCCTGCTCCGCGCCGCCGGGCGCCGCACGCCCGTACTGGTGGACGGCCCGGCTGCGGCGGCCGCGGCACTGCTCGCCTATGAGGCCGCGCCCCGAGCAGTGCGGTGGTGGTGCGCGCCCGACACCGGTCCGGACCCGCTGCAGGAGCTCGCACTGTCCCGCCTCGGGTTGCACTCGGTCCTCGGGCTCGGAACCGGGCGCGGGGACGGGCTGGCGGCGATGCTGGCGGTTCCCGTCCTGCACGCCGCCGCCCGACTCGCGGCCTGAACGGCGGTCCCGGCGAAGGCGGACGTTAGGCTCGCAGTCCGTGATGCCGTCGATGCCAGGACACCCGTGAACCCCACGCACCCACCTAGCGA
Source organism: Mycobacteriales bacterium (assembly GCA_038207565.1). Taxonomy (GTDB): domain Bacteria; phylum Actinomycetota; class Actinomycetes; order Mycobacteriales; family Jatrophihabitantaceae; genus JALZAI01. The sequence continues at coordinate 19,335 of JBBQZQ010000015.1, read as the reverse complement.
AGCGCCCGAGCCCACCACCCCGGTCCTGTCCGACCCGAGTCGCGACGCCAACGAGGCGGTCACCTGGGCGGTGCGCGTCGCGGCCGCCTGGGCGTGGCGTGTGCTCGTGCTCCTGCTCGCCCTCTACGTCCTCGCTCAGATCTTCCTCCGGGTCGAGCTGGTCGCCTTCTCCTTCGTCCTCGCACTCTTCCTGACGGCGGTGCTACACCCGCTCGAACGGGGCCTGCGCCGCGCGCTGCCGGGTCCCAAATCGCTGCCCGCGGCGCTCGCCCTGCTGGTGGGCGTGGCGGTCCTCGGCAGCATCGCCGCTTTCGTCTCGTGGCAGATCAGCACCCACTCCGACCAGCTCGCCCAGCAGATCTCGCACTCCTTCGACAAGGCCCGCGACTGGCTGCAGAACGGCCCCCTGCGACTGCGCTCGGCCGACCTGGACAAGCTGTCCACCAACATCACCGACACCCTCAAGCAGCACCAGGGCGAGCTCGTCAGCGGCGCGATCGCCACGGTGCGCACCGTGGCAGAGGCGCTCGGCGCTCTGCTGCTGATCCTGCTGTCGACGTTCTTCCTGCTGCGCGACGGCGAGCAGATCTGGGAATGGGCGTTGCGGACGTCCCCCAGTCAGGCCCACGACCGGGTCGATGTGGCGGGTCGCGCCGGATGGCGCACGCTGGGCGGCTACATGCGCGGCGTCGTGCTGATCGCACTGTTTCACGGCGTCTCGGTCATGATCGTGCTGTTCGCCCTGCGGGTGCCCCTGGCCGCCGCGCTGGGCGTGCTGATCTTCCTGGGCTCGTTCATCCCGATCATCGGGCTCACCGTCACCGGAACATTCTGCGTACTCGTCGCGCTGCTCGAGCACGGCCTCACCGCGGGCATCGTGGTGGGCGTCTCGATCATTGTGCTGATCCAGATCGAGGCGCATCTGCTGCAACCGATCATCATGAGCCGCAGCGTGGAGGTGCACCCGTTGGCCATTGCGCTGTCCGTGCTCAGCGGAACCCTCGTCGCCGGCATTCCCGGAGCGCTGCTGGCGGTACCACTGGTGGCGTTCCTCAACGCCACCGTGCACGCCCTGCGGGCAACGCCGTCCCTTCCCACCGGCGACTCGGGTTTCCCGGTCGTACACCGCGATCAGTCCTCCGGCGAGCCGGTCGATGCCGCCGACGAGACGAAAGAGGAAGCCGCGGGCTGAGTCAGCGCACGTGCGTCTGAACGAACGGCGGCGCAACCACCCGCACTGCCGAACGCCGCCCACGGACGTCGAGGGCCACCTCGTCCCCGACTGCCACCCCGGAATCGGAGGAGATCAAAGCCAGCCCGATCCCCTTCTTCAGGCTCGGCGAGAAGGTGCCGCTGGTGACCTCGCCGACCTGCTGCCCGTCCGGGCCCAGCACCGGCATGTGCGCGCGGGGGATGCCTCTGTCGAGGGCCAGCAGCCCCCACAGCTGCCGTTCCGGGCCGGTCTGCTTCTCCGCGGTCAGCGCGTCCCGTCCCCAGAACCGGTCCTTCTGCCAGCCCACCGCCCACCCCGCGCGCGCCTGCAGCGGCGAGATCGACAGGGACAGATCCTGGCCGTGCAGCGGATAGCCGGCCTCGGTGCGCAGCGTGTCGCGCGCACCAAGCCCGGCCGGCATTCCGCCGAGCTCGCGGGTCACCGCCACGAGCGCGTCCCAGAGCATGACCGTGTCGTCCCAACCCGGCAGCAGCTCGTAGCCGTGCTCGCCGGTGTAGCCGGTACGGCAGATGCGCACCGGGCGCCCGTCATAGGCCGAGTCGCGGTAGGCCATGTAGCCCAGATCACCCTGCTGTCCGACATCGCCGAGCAGTCCCAGGCGGTCGAGCACATCGGCCGACCGGGGCCCCTGGACGGCGAGCACGCCGTACGCGCGGTGCTGGTCCTCGACCGTGATGCCCGTCGGCGCGGCCGCAGCGAGGCGGCGGACGACCTCGGCGGTGTTGGCCGCGTTCGGCACCAGGAACACGTCGTCGTCAGCCACGAGGTAGGCGATCAGATCGTCGACCACACCCCCGGACTCGTCGCAGCACAGCGTGTACTGCGCCTTGCCAGGCTCGATCCGGGCGAGGTCGTTGCTCAGACAGGCGTTCACGAACTCGCGGGCACCGGCCCCGCGGACGCGGGCCTTGCCCAGGTGCGAGACATCAAAGACGCCGACCGCCTCGCGCACGGCGCCATGTTCCTTCAACACGCCACCGCCGCTGGCCGCGTATTCGATCGGCATCTCCCAGCCGCCGAAGTCGGCGAGCTTGGCACCCAGGTCGACGTGACGGTCGTGCAACGGCGAGCGCAGCAGGCGGGCAGTCATGGGTCAACCCTAAACAGCGCATGGACCGTGGTTCCTGCACCGGCGGACCGAGGACGTCCGGACCGCGTTTCGTAGGATTCCGGCATGCCCCGGTTCGCTCTCGTCGCCCCGTCCGCCGCTGTTTCCGCCGACGCCGACGCCGTCGTCGTCGGCCTGGTCTGCGGCAGCAACGGCCCCCGCCTCGCGCCCGGCGCCGCCCCGATCGACGATGCGCTGGGCGGCAGGCTGCTCGACGCCCTGCGCACGGCGGGTGCGAGCGGCCGCCAGGACGAGGTCGTCAAGGTGCCGACGCTCGGGCTCGCACCGTTTCCGCTCGTCCTCGCGACCGGCCTGGGTGAGGACGCTGATTCGGCCGAAGCGATGCGGCGGGCATGCGGCGCAGCCGGGCGCGCGCTGAACGGCAAGCGAACTGTGCACGTGGCGATCGACGGCCCGGCCGGCGTGATCGCCGAGGGCATCGCACTCGGTGCGTACGCCTACACCGCGTACAAGTCCGACGGGACGCCGTCCGCGCTGCGCAGGGTGCTGATCGGCGGCGACACCGACCGTGGCGCCAGAGCGGAGCTCAAGCGCGCCGCCGTGGTGACCGACGCCGTCGCGTTCGTCCGCGACCTCGTCAACGCCCCGCCCAACGACCTGTACCCGCAGACCTTCGCCGAGCGGGCACGCGAACGCGCCGAGAAGTCCGGCCTGAGCGTCGAGGTGCTCGACGAACGCGGTCTCAAGCGCGGCCGGTTCGGCGGGATCCTCGGCGTCGGGATGGGGTCGGTCCGCCCGCCGCGCCTGGTCCGCATCGCCCACCGTCCGGCCAAGCCGCGTGCTCGTGTCGCCCTGGTGGGCAAGGGGATCACCTTCGATTCCGGTGGGCTGAACCTGAAGACCGTCAACATGGAGTGGATGAAATCGGACATGGGCGGCGCGGCCGCGGTGATCGCGGCAACCGTCGCCGCTGCCGAGCTGAAGCTACCCATCGAGGTCACCGCGACCGTTCCGATGGCCGAGAACATGCCTTCGGGTACCGCGTACCGGCCGAGCGACGTGCTCACCCTGCGCGGCGGCCGCACCGTCGAGGTCGCCAACACCGATGCCGAGGGACGTCTGGTGCTGGCCGACGGGATCGTGCGCGCCGCCGAGGACGACCCCGACTACCTGATCGAGGCGTCCACCCTGACCGGCGCACAGCTGGTCTCGCTCGGCACCCGGGTCATCGGCGCGATGGGCTCGGAAGCCTGGCGCGACCGCGTTACGGTCGCGGGGAACGCGGTCGGCGAATCGGTGTGGGCCATGCCGATCCCGGCGGAGCTGCGCCCGAATCTGGACTCCCCCGTCGCCGACCTCACGACGCTGACCGGCGATCGCTGGGGCGGCATGCTCGTCGGTGCGGCGTTCCTGGCCGATTTCGTGCCCGACGCATTGCCCTGGGTACATCTCGACATCGCCGGACCGGCCTGGAATCAGGGCGGCCCGCACGGGTACACGCCGAAGGGGGCAACCGGCGCGGGTGTACGCACGATCATCGCCGCGTTGACCGACGTGGCCGGCTGCTGAGCCGGTAGCCATGACCGGCTCTCGTGCTGTGCTGCAGATGCGCCCCGGGGATGAGGTGGCTGGCGTTGCACCGGTGCAGTAGTGCCAAGATGAGCAGGCACCATCGTCGACGAACGCAGGAGCAGCAGTGGCCGACAAACAGTTGGATCTTGTCATCCTCGGTGGCGGCAGTGGTGGTTACGCGGCGGCGTTGCGGGCGGCCGAGTTGGGCAAGTCCGTGGTCTTGATCGAGAAGGACCGGGTCGGTGGCACGTGCCTGCATCGCGGTTGCATTCCGACGAAGGCGTTGTTGCATGCGGGTGAGATCGCCGACGGTGCCCGCGAGAGCGCGTCTTTCGGCGTGAACGCCACCTTCGAGGGTGTCGACATGGCCGGTGTGCACAAGTACAAGGACGGCGTCATCGGCAAGAATTGGAAGGGCCTGCAGGGTCTGATCAAGAGCCGCGGCATCGAGACGATCGAGGGTGAAGGGCGCCTGGTCGGGCCGAAGACGGTGCAGGTGGGTGATGACACGTTCACCGGCACCAATGTTGTCCTGGCGACCGGGTCCTACTCGCGGACGTTGCCGGGCCTGGAGTTGGACGGCGAGCGCATCATCGCCAGCGAACACGCCCTGCAGCTCGACCACGTCCCGCAGACCGCGATCGTGCTGGGCGGCGGCGTGATCGGCTGTGAGTTCGCCTCGGCGTGGACGTCGTTCGGCACCGAGGTCACCATCGTCGAAGCCCTTGCCCATCTCGTCCCGCTCGAGGACGAGGCCAACTCCAAGCTGCTCGAACGCGCCTTCCGGCGCCGCAAGATCGGTTTCAAGCTCGGCGCCCGCTTCGAGAAGGCGGAGAACACCGAGAAAGGGGTGCGGGTCACCCTCGAGGGCGGCGACACGCTGGAAGCCGAGCTGCTGCTCGTTGCGGTCGGTCGCGGCCCGACGTCGGCCGAGCTGGGGTATGCGGAGCAGGGCATCGCGATGGAGCGTGGCTTCGTCACCGTCGATGAGTACTGCCGCACGTCCGTGGACGGCGTGTACGCGGTCGGCGACCTCATCCCGACCCTGCAGCTTGCCCACGCCGGATTCGCCGAAGGCATCCTGGCCGCCGAGCACATCGCCGGGCAGCCGGTCGTCCCGATCGACTACGACGGCGTCCCCCGCATCACCTACTCCTCGCCCGAGGTGGCCTCGGTCGGGCTGACCGAGGTGCAGGCCGTCGACAAGCACGGCGCGGACGCGATCAAGACCGTGAACTACGACCTGTCCGGCAACGGCCGCTCCGCGATCCTCAACACCAAGGGCGCCGTCAAGCTCGTCGCGCTGCAGGACGGCACCGTGCTCGGCATCCACATCGTCGGCGACCGCGTCGGCGAGCTGATCGCCGAAGCACAGCTGATCTACAACTGGGAAGCGCTCGCCAGCGAGGTCGCCCAACTCATCCACCCGCACCCGACCCAGTCCGAAGCGATCGGCGAAGCCCACCTCCTACTCTCCGGCAAACCGCTGCACGTGCACGACTGAGCACCGCCACCGAAGCCAACCGCCTTCTGCCAAAGGAGTTAGTGGGCCAATGCCTACGTCCGTAACAATGCCCCGCCTCGGCGAGAGCGTCACCGAGGGCACCGTGACCCGTTGGCTCAAGGCCGAAGGCGAGCATGTCGATGCCGACGAGCCGCTGCTCGAGGTGTCCACCGACAAGGTCGACACCGAGGTCCCGTCGCCGGCCGCCGGCACGGTGCTCTCGATCAAGGTGCAGGAAGACGAGACGGTCGACATCGGCGTCGAGCTGGCCGTGATCGGCGAAGCGGACGAGGCGGGCGGTTCCGACTCCGGCGGCGAGTCCGACTCCGGCGGCGAGTCCGACTCCGGCGACGGATCAGAGGACGGATCGGACGACTCCGCCGACGGATCGGACGGCCAGGCGGAGGAACCAGCCGGCGCCGCGCCCGAGCCGGAACCAGAGCCGACGCCGAAGCCCGAACCCGAACCCGAACCCGAACCGGAGCCCGCGCCCCAGCCGGAATCTGCACCCGCCCCGCCGACAGCCGCCGCCCCACCACCGGCCGCCGCTCCGCAGTCGGCGGCGCCACCCGCCGAGCAGCCATCCGCGCGTTCAGCGGCGACCGCTGACGACGGCGACGACGAGGTGGCCGGTACCTACGTCACGCCCCTCGTGCGCAAGCTCGCCAGCGAGCACGGCGTCGATCTGGGGAGCCTGCAGGGAACCGGCGTGGGCGGGCGCATCCGCAAGTCCGACGTGCTCGCTGCGGCCGGCGCCGCCAGGGAGGCCGAGCAGGAGGCCGCCCGCGGGGCGGCTCAGCCCGCGCCGTCCGCGTCGACTCCGCCCGCCGCCGGCGTCGCCCCGAATGCGGCCTCGGCCTCGGCGAACACCGCAGTGCGGGGCCGTACCGAGCAGCTGTCACGGATGCGCCAGGTGATCGCGACGCGCATGGTCGAGTCACTGCAGACATCCGCGCAGCTGACCACCGTCGTCGAGGTGGATGTCACGCGGATCGCCCGGTTGCGCCAGCGCGCAAAGCCTGACTTCGAGGCACGCGAGGGCGTCAAGCTGTCCTTCCTGCCGTTCTTCGCTATCGCCGCGATCGAAGCGCTCAAGGCGCACCCGGTCGTCAATGCCTCCGTCGACATGGACGCCAAGACGATCACCTACCACGAAGCCGAGCACCTCGGCGTTGCCGTGGACACCGACCGCGGCCTGCTCGTCCCGGTCATCCACGACGCCGGAGACCTCAATCTCGGGGGCATCGCCCGCAAGATCGCCGACCTCGCCGGGCGCACCCGCGCCAACAAGGTGAGCCCGGACGAACTCGGCGGCGGCACCTTCACGCTGACCAACACCGGCAGTCGCGGGGCGCTGTTCGACACGCCGATCATCAATCAGCCGCAGGTCGCCATCCTCGGCACCGGTGCCGTCGTCAAGCGTGCGGTCGTCGTCAGTGACGACGACCTCGGCGAGACGATCGCAGTGCGCTCGATGGTGTATCTCGCACTCTCCTACGATCACCGCATCGTTGACGGCGCGGACGCGGCCCGCTTCCTGATCACGATGAAGCAGCGGCTGGAAGCGGGCGCGTTCGAGCGCGCGCTGGGGTTGTCTTGACCGGTGTGCCGGTGGGTGCCGGCGCGCCCGCGGTCACCCAGACGAGCGGAACGCTGTAGTGCACGTCGTGCTCGCCGGCGCGTCCGGACTGATCGGCGTCGCGCTGCGTCGCTCGTTGCACAGCGACGGGCACTCGGTCACCACGCTTGTGCGCAGGGAGCCGGTCGGCCAGGACGAGCGGACGTGGGACCCGTCCCACCACACTCTCGACCCATCCGTGCTCGCCGGAGCGGACGCGGTGGTGTGCCTGTCCGGCGCCGGGGTCGGCGATCATCGTTGGAGCGAGGAGTACAAGAAGACGATCCTCGAGAGCCGTCTCGATAGCGCCGGCACGGTCGCCGAGACGATGGCGCAGGCGGGCGGCCCTCGGGTCCTGATCTCGGCGTCCGCGGTCGGCTACTACGGCGACACCGTGGACCGGACGGTTGCCGAGGATGCCCCCGCCGGCGAAAGCTTCCTGGCCGGGGTGTGCGTGCAGTGGGAGGCCGCTGCGCGGCCGGCGCGCGACGCCGGTATCCGGGTGACCACGTTGCGCACCGGGCTCGTGCTCTCGGCGGACGGCGGGCTGCTCGCGCGCCTCAAGTTGATCACGCAGGCCGGCGTCGCGGGCAAGCTCGGCAGCGGCAAGCAGTTCATGCCGTGGATCTCTCTGGCCGACGAGGTCGCGGCGATCCGATTCCTGATCGAGCACGACGTGCCCGGGCCGGTCAATCTGACCGCACCGGCACCTGCGCGCAATGTCGAGTTCATGGCCACCCTGGGCCGGGTGCTGCACCGCCCGACGATCCTGCCCACACCGGCGTTCGCGATCCGGCTCGTGCTCGGCGAGTTCGCCGAGGACGTGCTGAGCGGCCAGCGCGCCGTCCCCGCAGCGCTCACCGGCGCCGGGTTCGCCTTCCAGCACGCTGATCTGGAATCTGCGCTGCGGTGGGCGCTGCACCGCTGAGCTGCACCGGTCACGCTCTGCACAGCCGCCACGCTCGGCGCCGTTCACGCAGCCTCCCGCTGCGAGGCGATGCGGTAGCCGCCGTCGGTGCGCGTCAGTTCGATCCGCAGTGCGGACGGACCGGCACCGGGTGCTGATCCCGCCCTCGTGGTGCCGCAGACGAGCGTGGACGAGGCAAGCACGGCCCGGGCCCGGACCCGCACGACGTCGGCGTCGTGGCCGACGACCCGGACCGCGGTGAAGCTCGTATGGACGCCGCGCAGCCCGCAGCCGACCGGGACGACATCGATCAGCAGCGCGGCGTCGCGGGCCCGCAACCCCGGTTCGGCGTACACGTGGCGCAACAGACCCGGATCGCGAGCTGCGAACGCCGCTGAGCGCTCTGCGTCGAGTTGCTCGAGCACGCGCAGGGCAGCGTGCCGGTCGAGGGGCCAGGCCGGGCGGAGCCGGGGACGAGACGGCGCCACGTCGGTCGGCGCCGGCGCGAGGGCGGAGCTTCGAACCGAGAGGCCCGACGGCCCGGGGTCCCCTGCGGCCCGCAAGCGCGCGGCGCCGTTCCCGCCGGTCCCGCCGGTCCCGCCGGTCGAAAGCCACCACGCCGACGCGGCGACGACGAGGCCGAGCACGATCGTGAGGACGGCGACCGGCGTCGAGACCGCAAGGGACCGTCCCCCCGCCCCGTGCCGGGGTTCCCGGGGAACCAGCGGGGATGGCGCCCGCGCACCGTGGGTGAACGGCAGCGCCGGCACCGGCCCTGAGCAATCAGCCGTCCCGTCATCAGTGCCGCCCGCGGTGTTATCGGCCGGCCCCTTCGCAACGCCTCTTGCCGCACCTCCTACCGCCGCACCTCCTACCGGGCGTTGCGCCGCGATCGCGGCAAGTCGGGCAAGCGACGGCTCCAACCGCGATCGACCGGCCCGCAGCTCCACCGCAACCGGTTGGCCGGCGTTGCGCAGATCCAGGGCGAAGTCGGCAGCCGTCCCGCGCCGTTCGGGCTCCAGGGTGAGCGCGCGCAGCACGACCGCGGCCATCTCACGCGCGGCGCCGGCCGCGTCGAGGCGGCGGGCGACGTCCTGCTGCCATCGTGCGGACGCGGCCCGCTCGCCCGGTGCGGCGCCCTGCCACGGCAGGTGCCCGGTCAGCGTGTGCACGCTGACCGCACCGAGCATGAACACGTCGCTGGCCGGGCTCGGCAGGTACCCCGCCGCGACCGTGGGATCGGCGTACTCGGGCGTGGTGCGCACCGGCGCGTGATCGCCCAGCAGGCGGGCGACGCCGAGATCGGCGAGCAGTGGCAGGCCCACCCCAGTGAGCAGGACATTCGCGGGGGTCACGTCGCCGTGCACCACCCCGGCGTTGTGCAGGTACGCCAGGGCCGCCCCGATCGGGGCGAGCGCGGTGATCGCCTCCCCCGGCGTCAGCCGGCCCCGCGCGGCCAGCAGCCGGGCGAGCGTGCCGCCCGAGGCCAGGTCCAGCACCAGCACCAGCGCGCCGTCGACGGGCACCAGCCGGTGCAGGTGCAGCAGGTGCGGGTGGTCGAGTTCGGACAGCACGGCTGCTTCGGACAAGGCCGCCTGACGTTGCGACACGTCCACGAGCGGGATTCGCTTGAGCGCCACCGCCGCACCGGTCGCGCGCACCCGCCCCTGCCACACCTCGCCGTACCCGCCGACCCCGATCAGGTGCTCCACGCGGTAGCCGGGCATCCGCCACGGCGCTCTTGCCATAGGACCACGCTAGGTCCGCCCATGGCACCGGATCGCGTTGTCCACAGGAGGTATTCGTGACCCGCTGTCACCGCCGCGTTCTAGGCTCTCGGCATGCCATTGCTCGGTGCCCACGTCGACTCAGCCGATCCGCTCACCGCCGCAGCGGCCACCGGGGCCGAGGCGATCCAGTTCTTCCTCGCCGATCCGCAGGGTTGGAAGAAACCGGTCGAGCACGCGCACGCCGCCGCGCTGCGAGCCACCGACCTCACCATCTACATCCACGCCCCGTATCTGGTGAATGTCGCGAGCACGAACAACAAGATCCGCATCCCCAGCCGCAAGATCCTCGTCCAGCACGCCGAAGCCGCGGCCGGGATCGGCGCGAAGGGCCTGATCGTGCACGGCGGTCACGTCACGGCGAAGGACGATCCCGGCGTCGGAATCGACAACTGGCGAAAGACCTTCGATCGCGCCCGTGCCGACGGCGGATTCCCGCTGCCCATCTTGATCGAGAACACGGCAGGGGGCGACAACGCGATGGCGCGGCGCTTCGACCGCCTGGCGATGCTGTGGGACGCGGTGGGCGAGTTCGGGCCGGGTTTCGTGCTCGACACCTGCCACGCGTGGGCAGGTGGCGAGCACCTCGTCGACATCGTCGACCGGGTACGCGCCATCACCGGGCGCATCGACCTCGTCCACGCCAACAACTCGCGCGACAGCTTCGACTCCGGCGCCGACCGGCACGCCAACTTCGACTCCGGAACCGTCGACTCGGAATTGATCGCCGCGGTATGCCGGGACGCCGGGTGCGACGTGATCGTCGAGACCCCAGGTGGGCCGGACGGCCAGGGCGCCGACATCGCTTTCCTGCGCAAGCACCTGCGCTGAGACGATGCCCGTCAGTTCGCGCTCCTAGCCAGCTTGGAGGGCCACCAGATCTTTCGTCCGATCTCCAGGCTGAGCGCCGGAACCAGGATCGACCGCACCAGGATCGTGTCCAGCAGCACCCCGAACGCGACGGCGAAGCCGATCTCGGCGAGGAACACGATCGGCAGGACGCCCAGTACCACGAAAGTGGCCGCCAGCACGATGCCGGCCGAAGTGATCACGCCGCCGGTCACCGCGAGCCCGCGCAGCACCCCCTGACGGGTGCCGTGCTCGGCGGTCTCCTCCCGCACCCGGGTCATCAGGAAGATGTTGTAGTCGATGCCCAAGGCCACCAGGAACACGAACGCGAACAGCGGAAAGGACGGATCGGCGTTCTTGAAGTGGAAGACATGGTTGAAGAACAGGGCGCAGACGCCCAGCGTGGCGGTGAACGACAGCACCACGGTGCCGACCAGCAGGATCGGGGCCAGTAGCGAACGGAGCACGAGGCCCAGCACGACGAGGATGACCAGCAGCACCACCGGGATGATCAGGTTACGGTCGTGGCGCGAAGCGTCCTGGATATCGAGGTTGACAGCGGACTGCCCGCCGACCAGCGCATCGGCCCCGGGAACCCCCGCGACTGCGGCACGGATCGCCGAGATCGTGCGGTATGCCTGCGGGGTGTCATAGCTCGAGGTCAGGGTCGCATTGATCAGCGTTCTACCGTCCTGCGGCTGCACCTGCAGCGGCGTGGGCGCGCAACCAGCCGACGCGGACAGCTGCTGGCCGGACTTGACGGCCGCGGCGAGCTTGGCGTAATCGACCTGGACGCAGACAGAGCCGGCGGTCTGCTCGACGCCGGGCACCTTCTGCACCGCGGCGACGATCTTCTCGGCCGCGCCGGCATTCGCGAGGATCACTGCTGGAGCGCCGGCGCCCTGACTGAAATTGGCGTCGTAGATGTGCTGCCCGACCACCGCGTCGGGGTTGTTGGTGAAACCATCCGCCGTGGACAGACCGTCGGTCTTGAGCCCGGTGATGGCAATGACGCAGGCGACCAGGACCACGGCGGTCACCACCCACGCCCGGCGCGCGTGGCGGCCGATCGCGTCGGCGAAGCTGCTCCAGACGCCGTGCGTGCTCGCGATGTCGGAGTGGTGGTCGACCCGCGGACGGCGGGGCCAGAAAATCCACCGGCCGGAGAGCACCAGCAGCACCGGCAGCACGGTCAACATGATCAGGACGGTGCAGGCGATGCCGATGGCACAGACCGGACCGAGGCCGCGGGTGGAGTTGAGATCGGCGAGTTCGAGGCAGATGAGCCCGAGGATGACGGTGGTCGCGGACGCCGCGATCGGCGGCGCGGCGCCCTTCCAGGCGGCGATCATCGCGTCGACTCGGCTTTCGAACTCGTGCAGTTCCTCGCGATAACGACTGATCAACAACAGCGCATAGTCGGTGCCGGCACCGATGACGAGGACGGACAGGATGCCCTGGCTCTGTCCGTTGAGCGTGATGGTGTCGCTCTTGGCCAGCGGATAGATGACGAGTGCCGCGGCGCCGAGGGCCAGCACTGCGCTGAAGAGTGGGAAGAACCAGAGCACCGGGCTGCGGTAGACGATCAACAGCAGGATGATCACCACGAGTCCGGCTGAGATCAGCAGCGACCCGTCCAGCCCGCTGAAAGCGTCGATGAACGCGGTCAGGATGCCACCGGCTCCCGCGGAATGGACGTCGAGTCCGCTCGGCGCCCCCTTCCGCGCGATGTCGATGATCTTGTTCTCGGCGGTGACCAGATCGGGTCCGGTGACCGATGTGTCGCCGGTCTTACCCACCAACGGCACCGAGATCGCCGCGACCGCGTCCTTGATCTGCGGCTGGCCCACCTGGTCGGTGGCCACGCCCTCGATCCCGCGGAAGGCCTGTGCGTCGGCGGTGATCTTGGCTTTGTCGGCAGCCGTCAGCCCCGACTCGCGCTGGTAGACGATGAAACCCGGGATGGTCTGCACCGGGTTGAATCGCTCGGTTTCGTTGGCGACCTTCGTGGAGTCGGCCGAGTCGGGCAGGAACGAGGAATTGTCATTCTTCTGGACGTCGCCCAGCTTGCCCTGGAACGACCCGCCGGCCAGGCCGACGAGGAAGAACACAGCCGCTAGCGCGGCAAGTATCCACACCGTCTTCGGCCGCCGGGGCCGTACCGCCGGGCTCTCTTCGGTGATCACGTCGGTCTTGCTCATCGTCCCTACCTTCTGCTCAGGTCGGCTCACGGTAGCGAGGTCCACCGACAGTCCTCGATGGGGTTAACCCCCATTCATCCCTGACATTTGCCCCCAGGTGACTCGCGTACCGTGGAATTGTGAGTGAACTGCGCATGATCCGTTCGGGACTGGTTCCGTACGAGCAAGCCTGGGCCACCCAGCGCGAGGTCCACGACGCCGTCGTTGCCGGCACGGCACCGGACACCGTCCTGCTGCTGGAGCATCCACCCGTCTACACCGCCGGCAAGCGCACCGAATCATGGGAGCGCCCCGTCGACGGCACCCCGGTCATCGACGTGGACCGTGGGGGCAAGATCACCTGGCACGGCCCGGGTCAGCTCGTCGGCTACCCGATCCTCAGGCTGGCCGATCCGATCGACGTGGTCGCCTACGTGCGGCGCATCGAGGACGTCCTCATCGACGTCTGCGCCCAGCTCGGCGTTTCGGCCGGTCGCGTCGAGGGACGCAGTGGTGCGTGGGTCGCCGCCGACGACCGCGGCCCGGACCGCAAGGTCGGGGCCATCGGTATCCGCGTCGCGCGCCGCGTCACGCTGCACGGCTTCGCCCTCAACTGCGACCCGGATCTTGCCTACTTCGACACGTTCGTCCCCTGCGGCATCGCCGACGCCGGTGTCACGTCCCTGTCGAAGGAACTCGACCGGGACGTGACGGTGGCCGAGGTGCTGCCGATCGTCGAACGGCACCTGCCGTCCCTGCTCCTCGGGAAGGTCCCCGCATGACAACCGTCCAGCCCGAAGGCCGCAGAATGCTGCGCGTCGAGGCCCGCAACACCGAGGTCCCGATCGAGCGCAAGCCCGAGTGGATCAAGACGCGCGCCAAGATGGGCCCGCAGTACACCGAACTGCAGTCGCTGGTGAAGCGCGAGGGCTTGCACACGGTGTGCCAGGAAGCCGGCTGCCCCAACATCTACGAGTGCTGGGAGGATCGCGAGGCCACCTTCCTCATCGGCGGCGACCAGTGCACCCGCCGGTGCGACTTCTGCCAGATCGACACCGGCAAACCGGAGGCGCTCGATCGCGACGAACCGCGCCGGGTCGCTGAGGGCGTCCAGGCCATGGGCCTGCGCTACGCAACCATCACCGGTGTGGCGCGCGACGACCTCGCCGACGGCGGGGCGTGGCTCTACGCCGAGACGGTCCGCCGCATCCACGACCTCAACCCGGGGACGGGCGTCGAGCTGCTGGCGCCGGACTTCAACGCGATCCCGGAGCTGCTCGCCGAGGTGTTCGCGAGCCGGCCCGAGGTGTTCGCGCACAACGTCGAGACGGTGCCCCGCATCTTCAAGCGGATCCGGCCGGGCTTCCGCTACGACCGCTCTCTGGAGGTCATCCGGGCCGCGCGCGCCGACGGGCTGGTGACGAAGTCGAACCTGATACTCGGCATGGGCGAGGAGCGGGCGGAGATCAGTCAGGCGTTGCAGGACCTCCACGACGCCGGCTGCGAGCTGATCACCATCACGCAGTATCTCCGCCCATCCCCGAAGCACCACCCGGTGGAGCGCTGGGTGAAGCCCGAGGAGTTCGTCGAACTGCGCGAGGAGGCCGAGGACATCGGCTTCGCCGCAGTCCTGAGCGGGCCGCTCGTGCGTTCGTCCTACCGCGCCGGACGGCTGTACCAGCAGGCCCTCGCCGCCCGCTGAGCACGCTCCCGATCCCGCGCGCTTGGCAGCTCCGTGCGTGCCCGTCGCAGCTCAGTGCCAGTCGGTGCGGAACTCGACGTTGGACGCCCAGATGTGCTCGTACTCCACGCCCTGGCTCGGGTTCGTCGCCGAGTATTGCGCGCCGTTCCCGGCGAAGATCGCGACGTGGTAAGCCGTCCCGCCACTGAGGTAGAAGACCAGGTCCCCGGGACGCGCGCTCGACCGGCTGATCTTGTGCATGTGGCTGGCATAGCGCTGCTGGTTGGACTGGTGTGGCAGGTTCGCCACGTAGGCGTGCCGGTAGGAGTACATCGCGTACCCGGAGCAGTCGAACCCACCCGGCGTGGATCCGCCGTAGACATAGGGGGAACTGAGGTGTTGCCGGGCTACCTTGACGATCCGCTTGCCGGGAGTGTTGACGGCGCGCTGGCCGATGATCCAGTCCTGGGGGATGCGACGCAGGGTGACCCGCGATCCGGTCTGGTAACGCCACAGCGTGGCGGTGAAGGCGTGCTGTCCGCCGTTGGGTCCGATGTCGTCTGCGCGCACCCACTTGCGGCACTTGCTGGCACTCCACAGGCACATCGTGACCGTGGCAGAGGAATCAGTCCGGTCACGCACCCACCCGCGGACCGTCGTGGTGCCGTCGCGGTGCTGATAGGCGCTCAGAATGCCGCCGGAGTACCGGGTCCCCGCCTGCGCCGGAGCGGCGACGGCCACGAACGTCGCCAGCAGACCGGTGATCACGAGGAGGGTTCTGACTGTTCGGGAGCGCAAGAGTCTCTCTCATCCGATTCGGCAGTGGCCGGGCGAGGCGCCGGCCCGGGACAGTATTCATAACGAACTGGTCACTGACAAATAACAACGAGGTAAAGGTGGCGCGCCTGGAGAGGTCGGGCAGGGCAGCTCTATCCTGGTGGCATGGCGAAATCCGCTGCCCCGGCAAAGCCGCCGAAGCCCACCCGTGCCGAGAAGAAAATCGCGCGCAGGGCCAAGAAGCAGGCGCGTCGGCAGACCTGGACCAATCTGAGGCAGGCCTTCACCCTCACCCGAAAGCAGGACCCCAAGTTCCTGCCGTACGCGATCCTCTTCGGCGTTCTCGCAGCGGCGATCCTGTACCTGATTGTGTTCTGGATCACAGGTTCCGCACTGGCGCCGATCCCCTTTGCGGTGTTTGGCTTCGTCATCCTCGCGATGCTCGTGTTCAGTCGACGGGCTCAAGGGGCGATGTTCGGCCAAGCCGAGGGGCAGCCCGGCGCGGCGGGATGGATGCTCCAGCAACAGCTCAAGGGCGACTGGCGACTCCAACAGGGTATCGCCGGGACGACCCACCTCGACGCCGTTCACCGCCTCGTCGGACGGCCCGGCATCGTGCTCGTCGGCGAGGGAGCCGAGCACCGGGTCCGCGGACTCATCGCGCAGGAGAAGAAGAAGGTTTCGCGGATCGCGGGAGACACCCCGATCTACGACGTGATCGTGGGGACCGAAAAGGGCGAGCTGCGCCTGTCCAAGCTGCAGCGTTACCTGCTCAAGCTGCCGAACAACCTGTCGAAGCAGGAGGTCGCAGCCCTCGACAAGCGGCTCGGCGCGCTGGGCGGGGCCCGCGCCGCGATGCCGGCGGGTCCGATGCCCCCCGGGGCCAAGATGCGCAATGTGCAACGGACGGTCCGCCGACGGTCATGACCACCCTGCGATGAATGCCCCGTCGACCCAGGCCCACCGTGGCGAGCGGCTCGGCCTTCCCGAAGCGGGCCCCGGATCGCTGTCCACGACGGGGCAGCGCCTGGGCGCCTTCATCGTCGACGCGCTCGCCTCCGCCCTGGTGGCGGGCTTGTTCGTGCAGGTGCTGCACGACGGCGGCGATGCCGCGAGCCGGTTGCCCGGTTCGTGGAGCCTCATCCCCTTCACCCTCGACTACCTCCTCGGTCTGCTCGTGGCAGGGCGAACCCTGGGGATGAACCTTTTCGGGCTGCGGGTGATCCGCGTCGACCGCACCGCCGCCGTCGACCCGTGGCGCGCGCTGGTCCGCACCGTCCTGCTGTTCATGCTGATCCCGGCGGTGGTCTGGGATCGCGACGGCCGTGGCCTGCATGATCGGCTGACCGACACGGCGGTCGTGCGCTCATGAGCTTCACCGGCTCGGGGCGCAGCCTGCAACATCCCGGAAACACATGAACGCGAGTATCTGGAGCAGGCTTTGCCACAACTTCGCCGCACCATCCACCGCTACGGCACGGAGGACAGATGTTCAGTAGTTCCGACGAGGTCCTGAACTTCATCAAGAAGGAGAACGTCGAGTTCATCGACGTGCGTTTCACCGACCTCCCCGGCCAGCAGCAGCACTTCAACGTCCCGGCGGCCACCCTTCCCGACGACTTCTTCACCGAGGGCGTCATGTTCGACGGTTCGTCGATCCGCGGCTTCGCCGCGATCCACAAGTCGGATATGAAATTGATCCCCGACGTGGCGACGTCCTACGTCGACCCGTTCCGCGCGGCCAAGACCCTCAACGTGGCGTTCTCGATCGTGGAGCCGCGTACCGGCGAGCCCTACGAGCGTGATCCGCGCCAGGTCGCCGCGAAGGCTGAGGCGTACCTCGAGTCGACCGGCATCGCCGACACCGTCTACTTCGGCCCGGAGGCGGAGTTCTACGTCTTCGACGACGTGCGCTTCAAGACCTCACAGAACGAGGGTTACTACCACATCGACTCGGTCGAAGGCGCCTGGAACACCGGCCGCGTCGAGGACGGCGGCAACCGCGGGTACAAGACCCGCTACAAGGGCGGTTACTTCCCCGTCCCGCCGGTCGACCACTTCGCCGACCTACGTGACCAGATGAGCACCGCGCTGATCGAGTCGGGCCTGGCGATCGAGCGGGCGCACCACGAGGTGGGCACCGCCGGCCAGGCTGAGATCAACTACAAGTTCAACACCCTGACCTTTGCCGCCGACGAGGTCCTGAAGTTCAAATACATCGTCAAGAACGTCGCCTGGGCCAACGGCAAGACCGCCACCTTCATGCCCAAGCCGCTGTTCGGCGACAACGGCTCGGGGATGCACTGTCACCAGTCGCTCTGGAAGGACGGCACGCCGCTGTTCTACGACGAGCTCGGCTACGCCGGCCTGTCCGACACGGCGCGCTTCTACATCGGTGGCCTGCTGCATCACGCGCCGTCCTTGCTCGCGTTCACCAACCCGACCGTGAACAGCTACCACCGCCTGGTGCCGGGCTTCGAGGCTCCGGTGAACCTGGTTTACAGCTCGGGTAACCGCTCCGCCTGCATCCGCGTGCCGATCACCGGCACCAACCCAAAGGCCAAGCGCATCGAGTTCCGCATCCCCGACCCCGCCTGCAACCCCTACCTCGCCTTCTCGGCGATGCTGATGGCAGGCGTGGACGGGATCAAGAACAAGATCGAGCCGCCGGCACCGGTCGACAAGGACCTCTACGAGCTGCCGCCGGACGAACTCGCCTCGATCGCGCAGGTGCCGGGTTCGCTCAGCGCCGTGCTGGACTCGCTCGAGGCCGACCACGAGTACCTCACCGAGGGCGGCGTGTTCACCGAGGATCTCATCGAGGCCTGGATCGACTACAAGCGCACCAACGAGGTGGACCCGATCCGCCTACGCCCGCACCCTCACGAGTTCGAGCTCTACTTCGACTGCTGAGTCGTCAGCGCACTGGAGGCCCCCGATTCCGGGGGCCTCCAGTCATTCTCTGGCTTGATGATCAAGCTTCAGTCCGCAAAAATTCCGCAAGAATTTCGCTCCGTGCAGCGATCGCGGCCGCGACGGCGGCGCGTGAGGCCTCGTCCTTGTCGGGCCACAGATGCCCGTAGACGTCAAGCGTCGTCTTGGCGCTCGCGTGCCGAAGCCGCATCTGCACGGTCTTGATGTCGAGGCCGTCGGCGATCAGCAGGCTGGCGAAGTAGTGGCGCAGGTCGTGGAACCGGAAGCCGGCCGGCAGCCCGACGACCGCCCCGCGGACGTCACGGAAGGCGCGCTCGATCACCCACTGCCCGGCGGGCCGCCCGACCTCGTTGGTGACGACGGTGGCCCCTTCGCCGGCGGCCACGGCTGCGGAGAGCATTAGCGAGAGTTCGTTCGGGATCGGGACGCATCTGCAGTTCGAGGCCATGCTCGCCGCCGCGAGGGAGTCGACCAACCCTGTCGACTTCGCGCTCGTCTGCCTGCTGGGCCTACTCGGGCTGCGGATCTTCGAGGCCGTCGGCGCCGACGTCGACGACCTCGGCGAAGAGCACGGGCACCGGGTCCTGCGGGTGCGGGGCAAGGGCGGCAAACTCGTCCTGGTGCCGCTGCCGCCTGCGGTCAGCCGCGCCGTGGATCGGGCGGCCGGCGATCGCCCCGATGGAGAGCTGCTGCTCAACCGGCGGGGCAGCCGCATGGACCGGCACGCCGCGACCCGCCGATTGTGCCAACTCGCGGGCGTCCGCTTACCGCGGATGCACCCGCACATGCTCAGACACACCTTCGCGACCACGATGCTGGACGCCGGTGTCGATCTGCGGGACGTGCAGATCGCAGCCCGGCACGCTGATCCACGCACCACGATGCGATACGACCGCGCTCGCAAGAACCTCGACCGCCACCCGAACTACATCCTGGCCGCGTACATGGCCTCGGGTACCTGAACACCTCTGCCGAGATCCGCGTTGAGGCGACGCCGACGGTGGATCACTCCGCGTACCGCTCCGGTGACGCGAGGCTTGTTCCGCCGCCGCGATCGCGTCGAGACTGATGCGCTGGTGCCGGCGTGATCCTCAGGGGCGCAGTCCGGGCCGCAGCGCCACAGCACAGACTGCGGCGCCGCTGAGCGCCACCCCCAGCCACACCGTGCGCACTGTGTCGGGGAAGTCGCCGATCGGGTAGAGGGTGCCCCAGCTGAACATCCC
>JBBQZQ010000014.1:0-88597 GCA_038207565.1 Mycobacteriales bacterium | reverse complement strand
TACGTGAGGATGCCGCAGGGGGTTCTGTTGCGTTGGTCGTGCCGCCGTGAGCCATAGGTCGAACGCGACGACGACCAGGACGGCTCCGGTCGGTGCGTAGCCGAGGACCTTCTGCCAGGGGTGGTCGAGGTGCACGCCGCTCATCGCGAGTGCGACGGGGTAGATCCACCGACGATGATCGCAACAGGCGGGCGATCTTGATGGGTGGGTGCATGGCTTAGTAGTCCAGGTAGTTCCAAGTCGCGCACACGAGGTCTTTCAGGTCCTGAACGGTCCACTTCTGGTCGCTCCCGAAGAGGTACTTCAAGCGGTTCGGTTCGTCCCAGTCGCGGTGGCTGTACCTGTCGTTGAGGCACAGTAAGAAATTGGTCCAGTCCGTGTGGGTCGAATTACCGGCTGCGGAAGGCCGAGTGAGCGCTAAGACTGGACTCGCCAGTCAAGCCACACGGGTCACGGACCAGTCGGCCAGGGTGGTAGTCGACAATCCTGAGGAGAAGCCATGAACTTCGCCGAGCACAATTCACGCGCCCACGTCGGCCAGAACCAGATCCCGGTTGGTGGCCCGTCCGCTCCCAGCTACGAACCGCCGTTCGAGCCGCCGCAGCACCCTGGACAGTACGACCGCGCGCCAGGTGCTCCGGCCAACCCAGGCAGCGGCAGCTATCCGCCGTTCCAGGCGATGCCGTACACCTATCAGCCGGTCCTGGTTGCCCAGCCGTCAAATGGGTTGGGCGTCGCGGGCTTCGTCACCGGTCTGCTTGGTCTGTTGATGTGTTGGGTGCCTGGAGTGGGCATCGTTCTCGGGTCGCTGGGCGTCGTCCTCGGCGGCGTCGGTATGTCCGCGGGGCGCAAGAACGGAACCGGCACCGGCCTGGCTCTAACTGGCCTGATCCTCGGGATCGTGTCACTCGTGCCCGCCTTCATCGTCCTCGCCACCTTGTCCAACACCTAATAGGGACGAGCTGTCGACGACACCTGCCGAGGTCGGTGTCAAGGCATCCGCTGCTCACCGAGCAGGAGGGACGGCGCCACCGACCGTTACCTAATGGTCGCGGCGGCCGTCGAGTTCGATCGCGAGGCGGGTGAGGTCGGGTCGGCGGCGGCGGCCCGTCTTGTCCCTGATTCGATCGAGGTGGGTGCGCACGGTGGCGACCGTGATGAACAATTCTCGGGCGATGTCTTGGTCGCGTTCGCCCGCAGCGAGCAGGCGTAGGATTTCTAGCTCCCGCTCGCTAAGACCGATCCGCCGCCGGTCCCGGGTGGCTTGCAGGAGCAGCGCCGCCAGCGTCGCTGAGATGTAGGTGCCGCCGGCGGCCACCGTCCGGATGGCGCCCAGCACCTCTTCGGGTTCGGCTTGTTTGGTGAGATAACCAGAGGCGCCAGCTTCTAGGGCATCAAGGACCGCGTCCCCGGCGCCGTCCGCCGATACCACCAGGACGGGCAGCTTACGAGCGATCAGGTGCTGGACCGCGGGCGCTCCGCTCAGGCCGGGTGGCTGCAGGTGCAGGTCCAGGACCACCACGTCGGCGGTCTTTGCGTCCACGGTGAGGTCTTCGACGGAGCCGACGGCGGCGGCGCAGGCGAAGTCTGGGGGTTGGTGGACGGCGCTCTCGAGGCCCTGGCGAAACAACGGATGGTCTTCAACGATGGCAACCCGGATCACAGGGGCACCCACACTCGTACCCTGGTCCCAGCTCCGGGCGCCGACCAGATCTCGGTCGTCCCGCCCACCTCCTCAGTCCGTGCACGGATGGATTGATCACTGCCGAATCCGCGCGGGACCTTGGCGGTGTCGAAGCCCCGGCCATGATCACGCACGCTCAGCTCCACCCGGTGTCCGACCGTAGCGAGGCGAACGACCGCCCGATGAACACCGGCATGTTTCGCGACATTTGTCAGCGCCTCCCGGGCCACCGCGACTAGCGCATCGGCCCGCTCCGTCGTAGGGCAAGAACCGTACTCGGCGGTCACTAGCTCGACAGTCAGTCCCCGACCCGCGTAGTCGCGAGCGAGATTCTCCAATTCTGCTGGGAGTCCCCCGCCGGTGAGCGGTTCGGATCCGGCTATCGCTTGCCGCAGCTGCCGTGCCTCCCGCCTAGCCCGGGTCCGCAACTCCTCATCGCCGATAACCCACTCGCCGGCCAGTGCTTCCATCGTCTGCAGCACCGAGTCGTGCAACACCCGATGCTGGCGGTTGCGTTCCTGCGCCGTCGCGAGCCGGCGGCCGTCCTCCACCGCCTGCCGGCGAGCGTCTTCGAGTTCGGCTGCCATTCGTCGCGCCCGAACGGTGAACACGCGCGCCACAGCGTAGAACCCGAGGTAGCTGATGGTGTTCGCGATCGCGGTCGCAGCCGCGCTTCGGCCATCGCTCAAGCTACGGCTGGCAGACAGCAGATAGGTCAAAGCCAGCCCAGCAGTTGACAAGACCCCAGGCCCAACCCGGACACCCACCGCCGCTAGCGCGGCTGTGCTGTAAGTGAACGGTGCCATCCAGTTCACCCACGCCGTTCGGTCCATGCTAGTCGTCGCGAGTGCCAGCAGGACCAGACCAACGACGGCCCATCCCACATCGAGGGCGACCAGACGCCGCTGCTGCAACCCGGCTGGCCGACGACACCACCAGATCACCACAGCCGACTCGGCGCCGCTGCCGACCAAAGCCCACAGGTCGACGAGCGGGTGGCGAAACGACGACCAGGCGATCACAGTCACGACGCTGCCCTGCACAAGCGCCAACAGCCGAAGCCACAGGAAACAGTTGGCCAGACCCCGCTCAGTGCGCGCCGCAGCATTCCCGCTCCGGTCGCCATCGGCCAGGCGTTGACCCGCCCGGGCACTGTGGGTCAAAGAACCCCTGTTCCGCGACCACGTCGTCAGCATGCTTGGCACTTGTGACTCACATCGAAACTCGACCGCTCAGCGTTGCAGTCCACGGCGGACCGACCCTGCTGCGGCTCGGACTAGAACAGGCCGTCACCCGTGCCGGTCTAGCCCTCGCGCCCAGCGATGTCCAGGCCGACCTGCAGATCGTCGGGACGAAACGGGTTGCCCCGTCGATGCCCGTGGTCATCCTGCGGCTCGACGCAGACCTCATCACGATCACGATCACAGCCAGCCAGCTCAGCAGCCTCGGCCCTGAGCCGATCGCGCTGCTCGCTGCCGCCCTCGATCTAGCGGTCACAGTCCGCCACACCAGGTAACCGCACGAAGACGACAGCCACCATTCACACCGACCCCATCCTTACGCCGACACCCGTGTGGGTAATTGTCCCCTCACAGCTATAGGCCGTCATCCCTCTACCGGCCCAGCTTCCGTTGACGAAAACTAGCCAAAGCCGATACTGACGATAATCGCTCCCCGCAAAGGGATGGCGTACTAGCCAGCCTGTTGCGAAGCGAAGTCGCTTCCCGCCCACGAAGGAGACAGCCGTGCCATACACACGTGCGGTAGGAGACGTCGTGACGGGCGTGCCGCTTCTAGTGACGACTGCGATCGACGCGCTACTTCTGCCTAGGACCACGTGATGCGCCGCTTCGGTGCGGCCACGCTGCCGTCCATATTGGCCCTCACATGGACGCTGTCCGTCACGGTAATCATTCCCGTTAGCGCTGGCGCGGCGCCAGCGCGATCCTGCGCCCAGGCGAACCCGGACACTCCTACGATCAGGACTTCGGAGTCGACGACGATCCGTGCCGTGCAAAACGTGGCTGAGGAAATCAAGCTCCCGGTCCTGTACAGCATCTCGTCCCCCGTGAGCCAGCGCATCAACGCTCAGATCAGGCGTTCGACCGACGCCTGGCTCGTCCAGTCCGTGCATCAGCTGGTTTTGTTGCGCAAATCGCGTCTCGGGGTGCAAACGGGGCAGGACTCCTTAGCGGTGGGCTGCCTGTCGGTCTTTCTCAGCTCTCGATACCTGTCGTTCGTCCAGATACAAACGTTTTCCGGTGCAGGAGGGGCGCACCCCTACGACTACACGATGGGCATGACGTTCAATGTGGCCTCCGGTGCATTAATCACGCCATCGTCATTTTTTAGCGCGCCCGGGTGGCAGCGGGTTTTGGCCGGCGAGACGTACAACCAGATCGCCAAAGAGTGCGGCCCTGTCGACATCAACCAGGTAGTGAGCGCGCTGGAAACCCTGAATGGCTCGGCCGTCAGCTTGGCAGCGGACGGCCTGCATCTGGACTTCGGCGAGGGGGAGGTCTGTGCGGACGCGGTTGGGATTGTTTCGACGATGGTGTCGTATCGGGCGGTTGCGTCGATTCTGAGACCGACGGTGGTAGTGCCTGCTGCCGGTGCGGACGAACCAGAATTGTCAGATTGCGTGCTAGCCCGAGTCAGCGCCGAACTCTCGGCCGGTGCGACGGTTCTTGGCGCCCACGTCGGTGCCAGCGGAAGCGTGGCCCTGGCCGAGACGGCCCAGCCCTCGACAACGGTCGCGGTCAAGGGCCAGTTTAAGGTAGGTGCCGAAGGCATCTTCGGCGAGAAGGTGCAAGCCAGCGCTGGGTCGGGGTCGGCCGGTGAGGGCGGGGCCGCAACGGTGGGCGGCGGTCTGCTGATCGGCGAGGGCCTGACTTTCGGCTCCGGCACAACGGAGCCCGCTGAGCGTCTGATTCGATCGTTGCAGTCGACCATGGCACCCCCCACGTCGCCCGAGCTGGAAGTATCCGAGCGATTCATGGAAGGGGGGGTATGGCTGGACGGGGACCTGGGCGAGTCGAACGGCACCGCGGGTGCATCAAGCAACGGGTCCTTCGAGGGTGTGCTCGGGGTTCGCGACGAGTATCAGAACGCCAGGTTCTACCGCACGATCTTCTACGTCGGAATCCGGTTCGCGGGCTCAACCAGCTTCGGCAGCCTCGTTGGCCTTTCAGCACCCCAACTGAGCGGCGACGCTGAACCAGGAGCCACGATCGGAGGGGCCGGTGAAGGAGAGCTGATCATCGGCGACGCCGTAGACGCGGTCGGTCACTCGGTCACCGCTCAGATCGAAGGAACGCTGCTGGGGACCTCAAGTCTGCTCGACGCGTCGACCATTCCCGGATTGACTGCCTTGTCGAACGTGAAACTCCCAAAACCGACTCCAAGAATTGGTGGCACAGCTGGATTTGAGACCGATGTATCAACAGAATTGGGGTTAACCGATCCGCGGAACCTGCAGGCCCTCGACGCGTTGATCAACGACGGTGACGTCGCGAATCTGTCTCGCCGGTGGGCCGCGGCGGGCAGTGGTCACGTGCAGATCTACGGCGTTCAACAGGTTAGCGCCAAAGCGGAAGTCAAATTCGGCGAGGGTGCAGGCATCGGGTTCAACGCCGACGGAAAAGCGACCGCTGCCGTGTTGACGGAGGCGCGCTACTTCCCGGAAGGTGGCCACCTCGGCGGATGGAACTCCTGTCAAATGGCGATCGCCCGCTTCGCGCCGACGGTGCACAAGTGAATATGACTGGCCGCGCGAATTCCCTACGTCGCAGCATCGGCGCATGGGCGGTGATTGCCGTGCTCGCATTTGGGTTGCCGGCATGCACCGGACACGCGACTAACGGCAGTCACCCGTCCACCGGATTTTCCCGCTCCAGTGGGCCAGTTACCGTCGTCAACAGGAGCGGCTCGGGTTATCGCGTCAGCGTCCCGACATCATGGACGCCACCGACCGTCCTCCCCAAAACGGTGGGTTTGGTACTGATGTATCGGGGCACGACCTTCACCGCTGGCTGCAATCGGCCGCTGCTGCTCCTGCGGCAACAACGCAGCGCGCCTCGCACCTACTCCCTCGCAGATTCAGTCCGCGCCTACAACCAATTCCAACAACAGCGCTACCCCTCACGCCACGTTCTCGATCAGCGCCCAGTCGCATTGCCCAACGAACGCCGGGCCACCCTACTCGTGGCTGAGTACCGCAGAGGGAGTCGGACTGTGCGCACATTCGACGTTCTTGCCCTCACCACAAGCGGGCTACAGCAGCACCTCTACGCCTCGGGCTGCCCCGGCGACCTGCCAAGCGACTTCCTGGCGAAAATCATATTGTCATTGCATGGTGCCTGATCACTCCTGCGGAAGCTGTCAACCTGAATGAGGCACTATCGAGCAGGATTTATTGAGTGGTCTCCTCGCTCTCGTTCGGTGGGTTGATCCAGGAGCCGGTTGGCAACGCTGGTGGTTCGGGCGGCTTGCGGACGAACCGTTCGGGGTGGGCCGCGAAGGCGGTGGTGAGTACGCCGGCGCGCTTGTCGCGGACGGCCTCGGCGGTGCCGTAGTGGACGTCGGCGGGAACGTGCAGGCCCAGCCCGGTGTGGCGGTGTTCGTCGTTGTACCAGGCGAAAAACCGCTGGCAGTGCAGCCGGGCAGCCTCGATCGAGGTGAACCGGGCGGGGAAGTCGGGCCGGTATTTCAGCGTCTTGAACTGGGCCTCACTGAACGGATTGTCATCCGAGACGTGTGGTCGGCTGTGGGACTGGGTGACGCCGAGGTCGGCGAGCAGGAACGCGACCGGTTTAGAGGTCATCGAGGAACCGCGGTCGGCGTGGATGGTCAACTGGTTCGCGCCGATGCCTTGCTTGGTGCAGGTCTGGCGGATCAGCACCTGGGCCAGCGGTCCGGACTCACGGCTGGCGACCATCCAGCCAACGACGTAGCGGGAGTAGATGTCGAGGATCACGTAGAGGTAGTAGTAGGTCCACTTCGCCGGGCCGTGCAGCTTGGTGATGTCCCACGACCACACGGCATTGGGTTCGGTGGCGACCAGCTCGGGTTTCACCGTGGCCGGGTGGGTGGCCTGTCGGCGACGCTCCCGAGTCTCGCCGGCACGGCGCAGCAGCCGGTAGAACGTGGCGATCGAGCCCAGGTAGCGGCCCTCATCGAGCAGGATCGCCCACACCTGGGCCGGGGCCAGGTCAGCGAACCGCTCACTGTGCAGCTCGTCGAGGATGGCCTGCTGCTCGGGCCCGCTGAGCGCGCGTGGTTGAGCCCGTTCACGGTGCGGGATTGGTGCCGGCCGCGGCGGTGCCGGGCTGGTGCGGTGACGGCGGTAGTAGCTGGCCTGCGCGACACCGAGCGCATCGCACGCGGCGCGCACCCCGATCGCGGGTGCGAGCTCGGCCACCGCTGCGTCGCTCACGTGCTCGACCCGTTGCCGGGCTCCGCGCTCTCGGAGATCGTCTCCAAGAGCGCAAGGATATGCAGGTGATCTTGGGACCTGATGATCTTGCCGTGAATGGTGGGAGCGGGCCGGGGTCCGGGAGGTTGCCCCATGTCGAGTTTTCATCCGCAGCTGACGCGTCGCGCCCTGGGCGAGACCGGGGTCGAGGTGAGGTTGGGTCACGAGTTGCTCGATGACTACCTGCGTTTCGTCGCGGCCCGGTGCCGCCCGAACTCGGTCCTGGCCGCCGGCTATGACCTGAAGGTGTTTTTCACCGTCGTCAGCAAGGACCCGGTCGAGGTGTCGATGGGTGACATCCTGAATTTCATCACCGCGCAACGGTTACCCACGCGGGGCGGCAATGTGGTCCGGTTCGATGATGGTGAGCCGGGGCTGTCGGCACGCACGATCTGGCGGCGATTGGCGACGCTGTCCGGTCTGTATGGCTATCTCGGTGCCCGGGACCTGGTCACGGTGAACCCGGTCCCGACCGGTTTGAGCGTGCGTGCCCCGGCGGCCCGACGGGGCCGCGTGCGGTCGACTCCGCTGATCCGCACCCCTCGCACGCTGCCCAGGATCCTGGATTCCGTCGATGCCACCGTGTTGTTGATCGCGACCCGGACCTGGCGAGACCGGGCCATCCTGCTGGCCATGCTGCTCGGCGGGCTACGCCGTTGCGAGGTGCTGGAACTGCGGCTGGCCGATATCGATCTGGCCGACCGCAAACTGACCATCACCGAGGGCAAGGGCGGCCACCACCGGATCGTGCCGGTCGCTGCGGGCTTCTTCGCCGCGTTGACGACCTACCTCACCCACGAACGGCCCGAGACGCCAACGACCAGTGTGTTCGTGGTGTTGAAGGGCCCGCGGCGAGGCCGGCCGCTGTCGGCGGCGGGTCTGGATGAGATCGTGAGCGGCGCCCGCGGCCGGGCCGGCCTGGGCCGGGTGACCTGTCACATGCTGCGCCACACCTGTCTGACCCGGCTGCGGGAGGCCGGGATGTCCTTGGAGGCGGTTCAAGCCCAGGCCGGGGACCGCAACATCGAATCCACCCGGATCTATCTGCATCTGAGCGACACCTGGCTTTCCGGTCAATACCATCAGGCGATCACCGCGCTGGATAACGCCCTGGAAGTCGACAATGCCCTGCAGGTAAAGGACATTCACCGTTGACGACGGCTGTGAGCCTCGCTACCGGAACGTCATCGCCGATGCTCGGCGAAGCAGCAGCGCTCACCTGCTACGTCGACGCCGCTGCCTCCGGTGCCGGGCGTCGGGCCCGGCGGGCGGGCGTGGCCGGTTTCCGGCACAGCTTCACCGATCTGGCCCGTTGGGGTAAGGCGTCGGTGGAGGACAGGCTCGCTGTCGGGGTCACCACGCGGACCGTTGCCGCGTTCCTGGTGACCGCGACCGGCTATCCGGTCGCGGCGGACTACGTCCGGCGCAGCGGCAGCGAATGGGGCCATCACGCGGCTATGGCGCACCCACGCTTCGCCAGCGACTTCCACACCGCCGCGACCGGCATCGGCTTCAGCGACCACGAAGCACGCCATCAATGGCGCGCACTAGCAAAGATCAGCGCGACGACATCCGTCGCGCCGAGTCTGCTCGACGCGGTGATGTTCGGGCTGGCCGCTGACGCATTGACAGCCTCCTACGCCGAGCCCACCGGCAGAATCCCGATCTCGTGGTCCACGCCTTTTGCACGGACTCACCGCGACGATGACCAGCCTGGGGACCCTGAGCCAGGCCCGCACCACCCGGCGTTCGCCGTCGAGCCGAGTCAGGCACTGGGACGCCCTGGGCGACCAGTCGCCGATCCTGGTGGTCACGCTGCGCCGATACCTGACGCAGATCGCGTTGAGCATGCGCCCAGGCAGCGTCGCGCTCATCGACACCACCCTGCGCCACCTCGCCGACTACCTCAGCCGGCACCACCCCGAGGTGGCCGGTGTCGCCGGTATCCGACGCACCCACATCGAGGATTCAAGGCCTTCCTTGCGAGCAAGCCCGGCTATCGCGGCAACCGCGGGCCAGCGAAGACGACGACCGGGATGCGGCTGGGGCACCTGCGGTGCCTGTTCGATCGGATCATCGAATGGGACTACACCGACGCCCCGCCCCGCAACCCGATCTTCTCCGGGGACATGCCGATCCGCGACTACCCGCTGCCACGCTTCCTCGACGACGCCAAGGCAGCAGCGCTGCTGCGAGCAGCGCGCGCCCTGCCCTCGCTGTTCGACCGGGTCACTGTCGAGGTGCTGGCCCGGACCGGTCTGCGCAAAGGCGAATTCATCGCCCTGACCCGCGACGCGATCACCCCGATCGGCGAAGGTCGCTGGCTGCGCACACCTATCGGGAAGATGCACACCGACCGCTACATCCCGCTGCACCCCCGAGTCGAGGACCTGCTGCAGCAGTGGCTCTCAGCCAACCCACCGCTGCCCGGCAGCAACCTCATGTTCACCGACCGCGGCCGGCCCATCCCCGCCCGGCGCGTCGATAAAGCCGTCTACGCCGCCGCCGACGCAGCCGGGATCGGCCACGTCACCCCACACCAACTCCGCCACACCCTGGCAACCCAAGCCATCAACAACGGAATGAGCCTCGAGGCCGTCGCCGCGCTGCTCGGACACACCTCGCTGTCGATGACGATGACCTACGCCCGAATCGCCGACCGCACCGTCGCCGACGAGTACTTCGCCGTCACCGAACAAGTGGAATCCCTATACGCACCAACCGAAACGAACTCGGCGTCACCCGTCGAAGGACCCAACATGCGACGGCTACGCGCCGAGACCACCCGCCTGCTCGGCAACGGCCGCTGCGCCCGACCCGCCGTCCTGGACTGCCGATACGAGACGATCTGCGAAACCTGCGCCCACTTCACCACCACCGAGGACCACCGCCAAACCCTCACCAACCAGCTCAACGACGCCACCAGACGCGAAGAACCACACCCGCAAACAGGTCTACCTGAAACTGCTCACCGGACTCGACAAAGCCAACACTTGACACCGATCACCCGCATAAGCGTGCGCTTTTCCCATGATGTCCAACGCCACCTCGGTCCGCGCCAGACGACGCTCAGCCCGCTCGAGCTCGGCACGAAGCCGCGCAAGCTCGGCCTGCTCCGCACTCAGCTTCCCGACCCTCGCACCGGCCGGCTTACCGTCCAGCACGCCGGCGTCACGCAGCTTGCGCCACTCGGTGACCTGCGAGGAATACAGCCCCTCCCGACGCAGATACGCCCCACCCTGACCGCACCGGCACGCCTCGTCATAGGCCGCCAGATGCTGCAACTTCTCGCCCGGGGCAAAGCTTCGCCGCCGCGACGGACCACCGGCCCGAGGCTGGGAACCACTCATCGACCCATCATCAACGACAGGACGCGAAAGCAAAGAACTCGACATCATGATCTTCCTGAATCTCGCCCTGCCGGCGCGGACTTGCTATGAGCCGCTGGCCTCAACTCACCCTGACACGCAGGGCAGTGCCGCACCCGCGCGCGGCTGCACGTTCATAGCCGACGAGCGCGTCCCGCGCGGACATGGTCGATGCGCGTGTCATTCGCCCGATCACCTGCGGTCGCCTGCGACCCACAACTTGGCCAGCGTGAATGACAACCCAGAGTGGAGACCTAACCTGGGTCGCGGGGCGGAACGTCCGATCCGCTGTCGAGTGCGCGCCGCGAGGCACGACTTCGCTGAGCTGCGCCGGCCTGGCCGGCACACCCCACACGCCATCGGTGACCATCGGCGTCGGCGACGAAGTGACGATCTCCGGGGCAGCGGAGTCGGCAACGCTGACCCCATCCCCAGCTGGCGTTCTACAGCAGCAAGCCACCACATTCCTTGCACTCCGTCTCGGCACCGTAACGATCACGGTCCACGGCGCGCTCTGCGTACCGGTCAAACACCGCCAATCCGCAACATGTCAGCTCCTCACAATCCTCATCAGATGACGCGCAACAACCCGCGCCTGGCAAGCCGAGCAATGCGCGCTTATGGCGCTGCGTGCGACCGTACGAACAAAGAGCCGCGCCACCTACCCGCTATGTGTCCGAGGTGCGGGTGATGCGATACGTGTAACGATGTCCTGGATTTCGGCCGCGGACTTTCCGTACAGGGCGAACAATGCCGACCGCGCGTGCTCGGTGATCGACGTCGGCCTGCCCGACCACTCGCCGCTTCCGGTGCGGTCGTCCTCGAACGGCATCGCCGCTCCGGAGCCCAACACTGCCCAGTCGCGCCCGTCGAAAAGGGCGATTGCCGCGAGGTAGGTGCACCCGACGCCGAAACGCGGAGTCTCGGCCGACGCCACGCTCGCCCTCGCCGCCACACTCAACGCCTGGTCGAAGATCACCAACACAGCGCGAGTCGAGCTGATCAAGACCGTCATCCGCTGATCGGGCGACTACCATCGCCAACCGACAACAGACGTTGTGTTGCGACGATCGCTAGAATCCGCCCCGTCACAGTGGGGCCAGTTCGAGTTGACACGGCCAGTCTACCCGCCACAATGTGCGGGTGTCTTGGTTCAATCGCCGACGACGTTCTCAGGGCGAGGGGTCCGGCGTCGTCCGAGGTCCACATGACGACCCCTCCCTGTCGGATGAAGAATTGATCGCGCAGCGAACTCGATGGTTCGACGCGTACACGTCGCAACAGAACGTCTACGCCGATACGTCAGGCGAGCCGTATTCGTGTCCCTGCTGCGGGCACCTGACGTTGGACGAGCGAGGCGTGTATGAGATCTGCGGCGAGTGCGGCTGGGAGGACGACGGCCAAGACAACCACGACGCCGATGTTGTGCGTGGCGGCCCGAACGGTCGCCAAAGCCTTGCGGACGCTCGCGCCGCCTACCTGGAGGCAGGCGGCAGTCCCCAGCAGCATCAACCGCCCACTGATCCCGCGTAGCGCCGAAGGCACGGTACCCAGCGTTCATCGCTCGTAGAACTGGAACGTCGGCGGGCTGCAAGATCATTCGAGGCGCTCGACCATCGGCATGGTCCCGCGCATGCCGACCGACGCCGGTCGAATTCTCAGCGACCAAGACTGCCGTCCGCTGCTCGGCTACGCCACGGAGTCGGCAGATGCGCACGACCGGCGCCGAGCCGAACAGCCTGAAGGGTTCCAAAAGCCTGCGCGCCGGCTCGGACGCGGTTGGGCATGATCCTTCCCGTGTCGATGCGCCTGCTCTACCTGGTCTTGGTCCGGCTCAGCGGCTGGCTTGCGCTCTTGGCCCGCACGTCGGCGTCAAAGGACGCCGAGCTGCTCGTGCTGCGCCATGAAGTCGCGGTGTTGAGGCGAACCAATCCGAAACCGCGGCTGGACTGGGCCGACCGGGCGGTCTTCAGCGCGCTGTGCCGGCACCTCCCTCGCCACATACTCAGCCGTCGGCTGGTCACGCCTGCGACGATCCTGCGCTGGCATCGTCGACTCATGGCCAAGAAGTGGACCTTCCCGCACCGCTGTGGCCGCCCGCCGCTCGACCCCGAGCTCGCGACGCTGATCGGCCAACTGGCGAGACAGAATCCGAGCTGGGGCTACCAACGCATCCAAGGTGAGCTGCTCAAGGTCGGTCGTAGGGTTGGAGCTTCGACGATCCGACGGGTCCTCAAGTCACTTCGGATACCCCCGGCGCCGACTCGCTCGGAGCGGACGTCCTGGCGGCAGTTCCTGCGCGCCCAAGCCTCGACGATGCTGGCCTGCGACTTCTTCCCCGTCGACTGCGCGGTCACGCTTCAGCGGACCTACGTGTTCTTCGTGATCGAGATCAACACCCGCCACGCCCACGTCCTCGGAACCACCACCAACCCCGACGGACCCTGGACCGCCCAGCAGGCCCGCAACCTAGTCGCCGATCTCGGTGATCGGGCAACCGCGTTCCGGTTCATGATCCGCGACCGCGCCAGCCAGTTCACCGCATCCTTCGACGCCGCTATTGCCGACGCCGACATCCAGGTCGTGAAGATCCCGCCTCGATGCCCACAGGCCAACGGCTACGCAGAACGATTCGTCCGCACCGTCAGAGCCGAACTAACCGACCGGACGCTGATCTTCGGCCAACGCCACCTACGCCGGGCGCTCGCCGAATATGTCTCCCACTACAACCGGCAGCGTCCTCACCGTGCCCGCGGCCTGCGACCGCCGTCACCAGTCCAGCCAGCCCCGATCGATGCGCCACCGGCGGTTGTGCGCCATCCGATCCTCGGCAACCTCATCAACGAATACCACTCAGCCGCGTAGCCTTCGGATAATGCGATGCACCGGGTTTTGGAGCCCCACCTGGCGATCCGGGCGGCGGCACGCGCCGTCCAAAGTCAGAGCGCGCCACAGTTCCCGTCAATGTCGGCATGGTGAGGGTCAGCGGTCGAGCACCTTCGCTGCTGCTGCGCTAACGACGTGACGGCCGAAGTAGACATCGAGGGTCATCGACGGGTTGGCGTGCCCGAGCTGATCGGCGACCTGGCGAGGGGTGAATCCGGCGTCATCCAGGCGCGTCGCCACGGTCTTTCGGAAGACGTGTGAGGTCACCCAAGACCACGGGCCGGCGTCGCATCGCAGCCGCTGGCCACCTCGGCCGGTCTTGAATGTGCCGTCGGCCTCAAGCTGGAATCCCGTCCCGGCGCAGACGTCGCAGTCGATCGAGTCCAAGAGCCGGCGAAGATCGGCGGAGGCGTTGGACGGGTCCCGCAGCGTAGCCGCCGTCGGCGCTGTGAACACCATGCCCTCGGGCTGGTTCATCGACCGCTGACCTACCATCCGAATCGCGAAGTCAGGAACGGCCACGACCCGCCAGCCCGCCGTGGTCTTCGGGCGCGACTGGACGATCAAACCTTTCTTCGGCACGCGGACGACGGTGGCGTTCACCTCCCACGTCTTCGCCTCGAGGTCGAGCAGCGCCCTGCCGTCTGCATTCGTCCCGTGACGCAGCGCGAGCGCCTCGCCGATGCGGGCCCCAGTGGCGAGCATCCAGTCGACGAGGTCGGGGATGTCCAGGGCGACAGCGCGCTCGTTGTCGCGAAGCCACCCGGTGAGCATCGCCGTCTCGTCAACAGTCAGGGCGCGTGGCGACTTGGTGCTGACACTAATCCGGGCCGACGAGTCACGAACCGGGTTGGCCGCGATCGCGCCATCTTCAACAGCGAGTTTGAACATGCCCGACAGGCACGCCTTCGCCGACTTGGCCGCACTCGGGCCACTGCGCTCGGCGATCCTCCGCAAGGCCCTGCTCACCACGCCGGGCGTCACCTCCCCCAGGCGAAGGGCACCCAGAGCCGGCACCACCTGGTTCCGGACGACCGAGCGATAGGTGCGCTCGCTGCCCGTCGACCAGCCGTGCGGAGCGTCCAGCCACACCTCGGCGAGGCCACCCACATGAGTCGATACGACCACTGCCGCGGCACCGCCGGGCGTCTGCCGGTTGGCCATTTCGATCTTCAAGGACCGCTCGGCCGCCGCCCGAGACGGGCCGTACTTGGCAACGAGGCGAACGCGTCCGTCGAAGTCGCGGAACTTCGCCCGGGCTTGGATCTGGCCATTCCTCATCGGCACGAAGAGCGTCTTGCCGGCCGTGCCGAGTGGCAACGCTGGACGACCCATGGGGCACCTCGAACCATCCGTATCGGATGACTAAAGGATGACTGATCTACTCTAGAATTGCTAGAGGCCCCGTATTTGCTCCCCCGACTGGACTCGAACCAGTAACCCTTCGATTAACAGTCGAATGCTCTGCCAATTGAGCTACGGGGGACCGTTCTCGCGCACGCCGGGCACCCGGTCGCGCAACCGGGTCAGTTTATCCCACCTACTGCGCGGTGCCGCGCCAGGGCTACGGTTGGGCCACCATGATGCGAGGAGACAGGCGATGAAGCTTCCATTCCTGATCGGTGGAGCCATCGGCTACGTGCTCGGCGCGAAGGCGGGACACGAGCGGTACGAGACCATCGTTCGCGCCGCCCGCCGGATCGCCGGCAGCCAGACCGTGCAATCGACCGCCGGAGTGTTGCAGGCCCGGGTCGACTTCCTCACTCAGCAGGCCCGCACCCTCGTGGCGGCGCGTCTGGGCGCAAGCACCGGCAGCGGGTCCGGGTCAGCGGCCGGGCCCCGACGGGAAGCCTCGCAGCCGAGCAACAACGGCTACCACCGCTGAGCTGCTACCACCGCTGAGCTGCTACCACTGCTGGGCGAGCCCGCTCTCCTCGTCCCACTGCGCCCGTAACAGCACGAGCCGGGCACTGATTGCCGAGCGCACCTGCTCGGTATCCGGTGTGCCCTCCTCCAGCCGGGCCCACCACCGCACGCCGTCCTCGCCGGGGACGCGCCGGGCCACGAAGCGGGCCGACCCACCGATCACCGGATGCACCTGCGAGCGAACGACGTTGGCCTCAACACGCTTGCGCACAGTCGGCGGCAGGTCGCGCGGTGTGCTGAGCTCTGCGGCCAGCTGCGGCAGGTCGAGGAGAAGCAGGTCGTCGACGACCTCTGCCTCGACGACCCGCAGCACGCCGTCCTGCCAGACGGCTTTGTTCACCAGGTGCCAGCCGATCAAACGCACCCCGCCGGGTTCCGGCCACCACAACCCGGACGGGGTGGCGAGCACAGCTCCGCCGCCCCTGACATCGGCCCACGACACCACGCGCTCGTCGCCCGGCAGCCTGGCGACGAGGTCGGCGGGCGGGGCGTCGCGGCGATGGAACCATCCCATCAGACGCCGCCGATCGCCCGCTCGCGCAGCCCGCGGCGGTAGCTCTCCAGAGCAATCAGTTCACCGAACAGGCGGGCATGCTCCTCAGCCTGCTCGATCGGATTCACCCGCTGCAGTCGGCCCTTGAGCCTCGCGACCTGACGCGAGGTGACGATCTCGTGCATCCGGGCGAGGACGGCGTCGGCGTAGCGCTCCTGACCCTCGGCGCCCGAATGCAACGGTTCGACGGTCAACGCGTGCACGCCGGATCGCAGCGCCTCCTCCAGGTGCTGCTCAACGGCAGCCGTCCAGGCCGGACCGGTGACCGCGGCGGCCGTACCGCCCGCCGACGCAATGGCGCCACGCAGCTTGCGGTGCGCCGGAAGCAGGAACGCCTCCTCGGCGAGGGTGTCGAACTGCGGCCCGGCAACCGCCGGCAGTTGCAGAGCGACCTTGAGCGCCTCGCGCTCGACCGTCATCACCGACTCGTCCACCTTCTCGCCACCACCGGCGGGACGCTCGACCTCGGGACGACCGCCGGAACGCACCATGCCTCGCACGCGCTGCACCACCCGCAGCGGATCGTCCACACCCACCAGGCCGCCGAGGCGGCGGGCGTACTCGTCACGCAACCCGTGATCCTTGATCTGTGACACGAGCGGGACACCGCGGTCGAGCGCCGTCGCGCGTCCCTCTGCGGTGTCCAGGTCATAACGCCCGACCGTCGAGCGCAGCACGAACTCGACCAGCGGGATGCGCCGTGCCACGAGGTCCAGCACCGCGGTGTCACCGGACCTCTGGCGCAGCTCGCACGGGTCCATGCCGGTGGCCTCGATCGCGACGAAGGTCTGAGCCATGAACTTCTGATCATCGCCGAAGGCTCGCTCGGCTGCCTTGAGCCCCGCGGCATCGCCGTCGAAGGTGAAGATGACCTCGCCGGTGAACGAGTCCGAGTCCATCAGCAATCGTCGGATCACCGACACATGCTCTGAGCCGAACGCGGTTCCGCAGGTTGCGACCGCGGTCGTGACGCCGGCCAGGTGGCACGCCATCACGTCGGTGTAGCCCTCGACGATGACGGCCCGGTGCTGCCGGGCGATCTCGCGCTTGGCCCTGTCGACCCCATACAGCAGTTGGCTCTTCTTGTAGATCGGCGTCTCGGGGGTGTTGAGGTATTTCGCCTCGATACGGTCGTCGTCGAAGATCCGGCGGGCCCCGAACCCGACGACGTCCCCGCTGACATCGCGGATCGGCCAGAGCAGCCGGCGGTGAAAGCGGTCGATCAGGCCGCCGCGTCCACCCTCCTTCGTCAGGCCGCCGAGCACCAGCTCCTGCGCCGTGAATCGCATCGCGAGCAGGTGCCTGGTGAGCTCGTCCCACCCCGCCGGGGCGAACCCGCAGTCGAAGCGCTCAGCCGTTTCCTGGTCGAAACCACGTTCGGCCAGGAACTGGCGCGCGGCGACCGCGTCCGGCGTGCGCAGCTGCTCGGCATAGAACCGGGCGGCCTCGCTGTGCGCCTCGATCAGCCGGGCCCGCTGACCGGGTTGCCGGTTCGGCATGCCGGCACCCTCGACGTAGCGAAGTTGGATGCCAGACTGACCGGCCAGCCGCTCGACGGCATCGCTGAAGTCAAGGTGCTCGATGTTCTGGACGAAGCGGATCACGTCACCGCCGGCGCTGCAGCCGAAGCAGTGGAAGAGTCCCTTGGACGGCGACACCGACAGCGACGGCGACTTCTCGTCGTGGAACGGGCAGATGCCCTTGAGATTTCCGCCACCGGCGTTTCGCAGCTGCACGTGCTCACCGATGACGTCGGCGATGTTGGTCTTCTCGCGGACCAGCGCGATGTCCTCGTCCCGAATGCGGCCTGCCACGGCCTACCTCGCCGCGACCGGACCGCACGCCGAACTCCGAAGCAGGTCGGCTTGTTCGCTGTGCTGGATCACGATTTCGATACTAGGCGCGCACGAGGGCGGTCGAGGACGCCGTGTGGACGCTCAGCCGGGCAGGTTGAGGTTCTTCTCCTTCTGCTGTTCGATCTGGCGCTCCTCGAACTCGACGGCCTGCCCCACCTTCTCCGGGTCCATGGCGAGGCTGATCGCGTAGTAGAAGATCACCAGGCTGAACGCGATGACCGCGAGCAGGTCGATCCAGTCAGGTAGCGCGTTGTGCCCGCCGTAGCGGCCCAGTAGGCCGAGGATCACGATGCCGATGAGCCAGGGCCAGATCCACGAGGCAGCGCGCCAGTCGACGTCCGTGCGGCGGACGTCGTCGGCGCGGCGAAGTGCGATCTCGGAGAACACCCGGCCCAGGAAGATCGCAGCCAGGATCTTCCAGTTCGCCTCGAAACCGCTCCAGTAGATGATCAGATTCGCCGAGGCGAAGGCCAACGGGTTGAGCACCTTCGGAAATGGTGCACGGTAGGGCCGGCTTCGGTCGGGATCGCGCAGATGCAGTGCGGCGAGCGATACGGGCGCGAAGGCGTACATGATCGCTGTGGCCTCGGTGACGAGGCCGACCAGTGAACTCCAGCTCGGAAACGGCAGGAAGGTCAGCTCACCGATGACGAACACGAGCAGGATCGACCACATCGGGACGCCCCGCTTGTTCGTCTCGGTCAACTTGTCGGTGAGCACGTCGTCCTCGCCGATGGCATAGGAGAGCCGGGCGGACGTGCCGATGTAGATCAGCCCGGTGCCGCCGGGCGAGATAACCGCGTCGACCAGCAGGATCGTCCCGAGCCAGGCGGCGCCGACGGCGATGGCGATCGTGTAGTAGGGGCTGAAGTCACCCTCGCCGATCGGATTCGCCCAACCCTTGGTCAGGTTGGACGGCGACAGGCCGCCGATGAAGGCGACCTCGAACAGGATGTACACCGCAGCGCCGATGAACATGGCGGAGATGATGGCGCGCGAGATGTCCTTGCTCGGGTTGCGGGCCTCGCCGCCCATCTGCACCGCCTGCTCGAAGCCCTGCAGCGCGAACACGACACCGAGCGGCAGAGCGGCGAACACCCCGTGCATACCGAAGGGCATGAAGCCGCCGCCGGCGGTGAAGTTGGAGGCGTGGAAGCTCAGCGACATGATCACGACCACGGCCAGGATCGGAACTGCGGCCTTCCAGATCACCATGATCGTGTTGCTGTCCGACAGCAGCTTGGCGCCGAGCAGGTTGATGACGGTGAACAGCGCCATCCCGCCGGTCGCGACCACCAGGCCGACGGCGGTCAGGGTGCCGTTCGTGTGCAGCATGACCAGATTGCGCTTGGCCCAATCGGTCCCGTCCAGGTAGGAAATGGCGGCCTTGACCTCGATCGGGGCAATGGTGACCGCCTGCAGGTAGGCCGTCCAGCCCGCGGTGAATCCGGCCAACGTCCCGAACGCGAAGTACGGGAACCGCGCCGTACCTCCGGCCACCGGATAGGCCGCGCCGAGTTCGGCGTGGACCAGCGCCAGCGTCATCAGCATGAACGCCGCGAGGATCCAGGAGATCAGCGACGCCGGACCCGCCGCCTTGGCTGCCGTCAGTGCACCGAGCAACCACCCCGATCCGATGATCGAGCCGAGCGAGATGAACATCAGCCCGAAGAAGCCGATGCTGCGCTTGAGCTCGTGGGAGCGCCCCGCGGTGGGTTTCGACGCGACGTCCGTTGCCATGCGATGCCTCCGAAAACCTTTGGACCGGAATTTGGCGCCCTTCCCTCGCCGGAGTTGCGGCGTCCATACCGTCGGTACGGCATACTCTCAGGCGCCCCTCATCTAGCGATGAGGTTCAGTGGATATGCCGGTGCGGGCCGATCAGCCGCACATGCCATCCGATCGCGGACGAGTCGGTGAGCTGGGCGATCTGGTCGACGACCACGCGCAGGCGCTCCTGGTCGGTGGCGGCCACTCGCCACGCCGCCACCATCCCGCGGTCGAGCGTTTCGGGCGCACCCGTGAGCACGGCTTCGACGAGTTCGGTGAGCAGGCGACGCTGCGACTCCTGACGCGCGAGCGCACCAGGTCGAGCCATCACGAAATGCGCCGCGACCGCCTTCAGCAGAGCGCATTCGGCGGCGATGGCAGTGGGTATGACCAGGTCGGCGGCGTATCGTCCGAGCGGCCCGTCGCCGTGCCGCGCCCGCGTCGCGATGATCGCGGCTGCGGCGAATCGTCCGGTCAATTCGCTCGTCGCTCGCTTTGCCGCGGCCTGCGCGGCGTACGAGCCGTCATAGGACGCGAGATCGCGCAGCGTGGGCAGTTCGAGCAGTTCGTCGAGCACGGGTGCGAGTTGGGCCGGGCTGTGCGGTGAGTAACCGCCGGCGCCTGCGATCGTGCACAGCAACTCCCGGGCCCGGTCGTCAACGGCAGCGAGGCGGATCTGGCCCGCATGCACACCGTCCTCGACGTCGTGGACGGAATAGGCGACGTCGTCGGCCCAGTCCATCACCTGCGCCTCTAGGCTGCGCCGCTCGTCAGTCCGGTCACCGCGCAACCACGAGAACGCCGTGACGTCCGCCGCGTAGGCACCGAACTTGCGGGTGCCGTCGCGCCGCTGCCACGGGTACTTGCACGCTGCGTCCAGCACGGCGCGGGTCAGGTTGAGACCGGCCGGCTCGCCGGACGGCTGCACCGCCTTGGCTTCGAGCCGAGTCAGCACGCGCAGGGTCTGCGCATTTCCTTCGAACCCCCCGCATGCCGTTGCGGCGAGGTCGAGCGCGTCCTCACCGTTGTGCCCGAACGGGGGGTGGCCGATGTCGTGCGCGAGTCCCGCGGCGTCCACCACATCGGGGTCGCAGCCCAGGGCCGCTCCGATCTCGCGGCCGATCTGCGCCACCTCCAGCGAATGGGTCAACCGGGTGCGCGGGAAATCGTCCTCGCCGGGCACGACGACCTGGGTCTTGTCCGCGAGACGGCGGAACGCGTAGGAGTGCAGTACCCGGGCCCGATCGCGCTGGAAGTCGCCCCGCTCGGCCGCCGCACTCGCGGCGCCGGCGCGTTTGGGCGGCTCGGCCACCTGCCGCTCGCGGTCGGCGGCGCCGTAGCAGAACACGGGATCAGACCTGCTCGTCGACCCAGTCGGTGAAGCGGAGCAGCGTGTCGACCCAGAGCCCGATCGTGTACTTCAGCTGAACGCGGGTGACGCCCGGCTCGAAGTCGAAGCACTGCTCGGCGCAGATGCCGACGCGCCCGTCGTCGGGCAGGACCGTGTAGACCTTCGGGAACAGCTTGATGCGATTCCACTCGTCCAGGATCAGCGCCAAAGAGCCACGGTTGTCGACATCGAAGCGCCGGTTCATGTACAGCCGTGCCTGCAGGATCTCGCGCCGGTCACCGTAGAAGAAGAAGAAGACGCTGCACTTCTCCCACCGCACGACGAGGTCGCCGTCGTCATCGATCGAGTGCTTCAGCCCGAACTCGTCCAGGATCTGCTCGACCAGAGCCAGTGTGGGCAACACGAGCATGCCGCCGTCGGGCTCGCGACGGCGCGATTCGAGGGCATCGGTGACCTCGGATGCGGGACGGGAACGGCGCCAGAACACGCCCCGACGTTACCGCGCCGGCAAGCCGCCAGCGGCCACCGCCGAGGGTGCGGAGTGCTCTTGCCTCGAGTAACTGACGGGCACGTCGGCGTCCGGGTGACGGCGTGACGGGACGTCAGTCAATCGTCCGCGACGATCAATCGTCGGGATTCGCGCGACCGGCCTCCAGCCGGGCGACCGGTACGCGGAACGGGGAGCAGGACACGTAATCCAGCCCGACCAAGTCGAAGAAGTGCACCGAGTCGGGGTCGCCGCCGTGCTCGCCGCAGACCCCGAGCTTGAGGCCCGGACGGCGCGAGCGGCCCTTCTCGGCGCCGATGCGCACCAGCTCGCCGACACCCTCGACGTCGATGGTCTCGAACGGGCTGACCCCGAAGATGCCCTTCTCCAAGTAGGCGGAGAAGAACGCCGCCTCGACGTCGTCGCGCGAGAAACCCCACGTCGTCTGCGTCAGGTCATTCGTCCCGAAGGAGAAGAATTCCGCCGCTTCGGCGATCTGGTCGGCGGTCAGCGCCGCGCGCGGCAGTTCGATCATCGTCCCGACCAGGAACTCGAGGTGCACACCGGTCTCGGCCCGCACCTCCCGGGCGACTTTGATGATCTCCTGCTTGACGGTCTCGAACTCCTGGACGTTGGCCACGAGCGGCACCATGATCTCCACGCGCGGCACGCCGCCGACCTTGATGCGCTCTGCCGCTGCCTCCAGGATCGCCCGCGACTGCATCGCGAACAGGCCGGGAATCACGACGCCGAGGCGCACGCCGCGCAGGCCCAGCATCGGGTTCTGCTCATGCAGCTTGTGCACTGCCTGCAGCATGCGCAGGTCGCCCTCGCGCTTCTCCCCGCGCGCCTCGGCGACGGCGACACGCACCGACAGCTCGGTGATGTCGGGCAGGAACTCGTGCAGCGGCGGATCGAGCAACCGGACCGTCACCGGTAGGCCGTCCATCGCCTCCAGGATTCCCACGAAGTCCTCGCGCTGCATCGGCAGCAGTTCCTTCAGTTCGGTCGCCTGCTCGTCGTCGGTGTCGGCCAGGATCAGCCGCTCGACCAGGTGCCGGCGCTCGCCCAGGAACATGTGCTCCGTGCGGCACAGCCCGATGCCCTGCGCGCCGAAGCGTCGGGCGCGCGCCGCGTCCTCGGCGTTGTCGGCGTTGGCTCGCACCGACATCCGACGTGCCCCGTCGGCATGGCGCATGATGCGGTCGACGGCGGCGACGAGATCGTCATCCTCGTCGACCACGCCCTCCTCGAAATAGCGCACCACCGGCGAGTCGACGACCGGCACCTCGCCCAGGAACACGTCGCCTGACGTGCCGTCGACCGAGATGACGTCGCCCTCGTGGAGCTCCACGCCGTTCGGGGCGCGCAGCAGGCGCTGCTTGGTGTTCACGTCGAGTTCCTCGGCGCCGCAGACACAGGTCTTGCCCATGCCTCGGGCGACCACCGCGGCGTGCGAGGTCTTGCCGCCTCGACTGGTCAGGATGCCCGCCGCCGCGATCATGCCGTTCAGGTCGTCGGGGTTGGTCTCGCGGCGGACCAGGATGACCGACTCGCCGGAGCGCGACCACTTGACCGCGGTGTAGGAGTCGAAGACGACCTTGCCGACGGCCGCGCCTGGCGAGGCGTTCATCCCGTGCGCGATCTTCTTCCTGCTGGCGGCCTTCTCGTCGAAGCGCGGGAACATCAACTGCGCCAGCTGCGCCCCGGTCACGCGCGAAACGGCCTCGTCCATATCGATGAGGCCCTGGTCGACGAGCTGCGTCGCGATGCGGAACGCCGCTGCGGCAGTGCGCTTGCCGACGCGGGTCTGCAGCATCCAGAGCTTGCCGCGCTCGATGGTGAACTCGATGTCGCAAAGGTCCTTGTAGTGCTCCTCGAGTGTTTGCATGATCGTCAGCAGCTTGTCGTACGAACGCTTGTCGAGGTCTTCGAGGTCGCCGAGCGGCACGGTGTTGCGGATACCGGCCACCACGTCCTCGCCCTGCGCGTTCTGCAGGTAGTCCCCGTAGATCCCCTGCGCACCGGACGCCGGATCGCGGGTGAACGCCACGCCCGTCCCTGACTCCATGTCCAGGTTGCCGAACACCATCGCCACGATGCTCACCGCGGTACCGAGGTCGGACGGAATGCGTTCCTGCCGGCGGTAGATGACGGCGCGCTCGGTGTTCCACGAGTCGAACACGGCTCGCACGGCGAGGTCCATCTGCTCGCGCGGGTCCTGCGGGAAGGAGCGGCCCGCATACTCGACCACGACCTCCTTGTACGTCTCGACGAGCTTGCGCAG
Organism: Mycobacteriales bacterium; assembly: GCA_038207565.1. GTDB lineage: Bacteria > Actinomycetota > Actinomycetes > Mycobacteriales > Jatrophihabitantaceae > JALZAI01. Next base: position 64,956 of record JBBQZQ010000014.1, on the reverse strand, counting down.
GTCGTCGGCGTCCAGATCCAGGTCGCTGGTGGTGTCCTTCGCGTCCTTCACGGCATCGAAGGCGTCCTCGAAATGCTCGCCGTCGATGCCGAAGACCGTCTTGCCGAACATCTGGATCAGCCGTCGGTAGGAGTCGAACGCGAAGCGCTCGTCCCCGGCTTGGGCGGCGAGACCACGAACGGACTGGTCGTTGAGTCCGATGTTCAGGACCGTCTCCATCATCCCGGGCATCGAGAACTTCGCGCCGGAGCGGACGGACACCAGCAGCGGGTCGTCGGACTGGCCCAGGCGCTTGTTCATCGCCTGCTCGAGGCGCTCGAGGTGCTCGGACACCTCCTCACCGAGTTCCTCCGGTTCGCGGCCGGACTTCAGATACGCCTGACACGCCTCAGTGGTGATGATGAAGCCCGGCGGCACCGGCAGTCCGAGGTTGGTCATCTCGGCAAGATTGGCGCCCTTACCGCCCAGCAACCCCTTGAGCTCCTTATTTCCCTCAGAGAAGTCGTATACGTACTTGAGCTGTCTTGTCTGGCCCGTCATCGGTGTGAACGCTCCGTCCGGCTGAAATGCTGGGATTTGCCGAGCCTAGGCGGTGGGACGCGGCACGAGAACGCATCTCGGGACGGGTCACACGCTCGGCGGGTCCGAGTTGGCGCGATTGTTTTCCCCGCCGGCGACCGGTTTACAACAGTTCAACCGGTCACCAGCCGGGAAAACAACAGCTCAACCGGTCACCAGCGGGGAAAACAGGGCGGCCGGGCCGTCAGCCGCCGCTGTCGCTCAGTTCGGCTCCGGACGGGACGGCACGCGAGCCCCGATCGGCCAGCCATCCGTCGGGCAATGCCACCGCCCGCGCCCCGGTGGTGCGCCCACGCGGTTGCCCAAGGACGGCCTCGGGAAATCCTTGAGCCAGGTCGAGGCGTGACAACAGCGCGTCCAGCTCGGCAAGCGAGGACGACTGCGCGAGCGCAGCCCGCAGCCCGCCGCCGACCGCGAACCCTTTCAGGTACCAGGCGATGTGCTTGCGGAAGTCGGTGACGCCGTGTTCCTCGCCCTCCCACGCCGCGAGGAGCTCGGCGTGCCGGCGCATCAGCCGCGCGACCTCGGCCAGGCCGGGACGCGCACGCTCGGGGCGTCCGTCGAAGGCCGCGGCGAGGTCGGCGAACAGCCACGGCCGGCCCAGGCAGCCGCGTCCGACGACCACCCCGGCGCAGCCGGTCTCGCGCACCATGCGCACTGCGTCCTCGGCCTCCCAGATGTCGCCGTTGCCGAGCACCGGAATGTCCAGGAGGTCGGCCAGGTCCGCGATCGTGGCCCAGTCGGCCGTCCCGCCGTAGAAGTCCGCGGCGGTACGGCCGTGCAGCGCGACGTGCGCGACTCCTGCGTCCTGGGCCCGCAGCCCCGCCTCGCGGAAGGTGACGTGATCGCGGTCGATGCCGACGCGCATCTTCACCGTGACCGGGACCGCCCCACGAGCCGCGCGGACCGCCGTCGCCACGATGTCTTCGAACAGTCCGATGCGCCACGGCAGGGCCGACCCACCGCCCTTGCGGGTCACCTTCGGAACCGGGCAGCCGAAGTTCAGGTCGACGTGGTCGGCGAGGTTCTCGTCCACGAGCATCCGCACAGCCGCGCCGACCACGGCCGGGTCGACGCCGTACAGCTGGATCGAACGAGGGGCCTCGTCCGCTTCGAAGCGGACGAGCCGCATCGTCTTCGGATTGCGCTCCACGAGCGCCCGTGTCGTGATCATCTCGGATACGAACAGTCCGCCTGCGCGCCCCATCTCCTCGCGGCACAGCCGGCGAAACGCAGTGTTCGTGATGCCGGCCATTGGGGCGAGCACAACCGGGGGGCCGGCGAAGAACAGCGGCTTCCCCCCCGGCACAACCCGTTCTGCGCCCGAAATATGGTCGGACGAGGGGGGAAGCGTGAGCACGGACACCGATCAGCAGCCGATCAGGCGCGCCGCCAGGTAGGACTCGACCTGGTCCAGCCCGACGCGCTCCTGCGCCATGGTGTCGCGCTCACGCACCGTCACCGCACGGTCGTCGAGGGTGTCGAAGTCGACCGTGACGCAGAACGGGGTGCCGATCTCGTCCTGGCGGCGGTAGCGGCGACCGATCGCCTGCGCGTCGTCGAAGTCCACGTTCCAATGCCTGCGCAATGCGGCAGCCAGATCGCGCGCAACCGGCGACAGATCGGTGTTGCGCGACAGCGGCAGCACGGCCACCTTCACCGGCGACAGCCGCTTGTCCAGGCGCAGCACGGTGCGCGTCTCGAGCTTGCCCTTGGCGTTGGGGGCCTCGTCCTCGTGATAGGCGTCGAGCAGGTAAGCGAGCACGCAGCGCGTCAGCCCGGCAGCCGGCTCGATGACGTAGGGCGTCCACCGCTCGCCGGACGCCTGGTCGAAGTAGCTCAAGTCTGCACCCGAATGCTTCGAGTGCGTGGTGAGGTCGAAGTCGGTGCGGTTCGCGATGCCTTCGAGCTCGTCGAACTCCTTGCCGCCGAAGTTGAAGCGGTACTCGATGTCCACGGTGCGGGTCGAGTAGTGCGACAGCTTCTCCTTGGGATGCTCGTAGCGGCGCAGGTTGTCTGGATTGATCCCCAGCCCGGTGTACCAGTTCCACCGCTCGCCGAGCCAGTATTCGTGCCACTTCTCATCGGTGCCCGGCTCGACGAAGAACTCCATCTCCATCTGCTCGAACTCACGCGTACGGAAGATGAAGTTGCCCGGCGTGATCTCGTTGCGGAAGCTCTTGCCGGTCTGGGCGATGCCGAACGGCGGCTTCTTGCGGGCCGTGTTCATCACGTTGAGGAAGTTGACGAAAATGCCCTGCGCCGTCTCCGGCCGCAGGTAGTGAACCGCTTCGTCGTCCTCGACCGGGCCGAGGAAGGTCTTGAGCATGCCGCTGAACTGCTTGGGCTCCGTCCACTGGCCGCGGGTGCCGCAATTCGGGCAGGCGATGTCGGCGAGCCCGCCGGGCGCCCGGCCTTTGCGACGTTCGAAGTCTTCTTCCAGATGATCCGCGCGAAAGCGGCGGTGGCAATGGCGGCACTCGGTCAGCGGGTCGCTGAATGTCGCCAGGTGGCCGGACGCCTCCCACACCGGCGTCGCGAGAATGACCGCGGAATCGATGCCGACGATGTCGTCACGGCCGGTGACCATCGACTTCCACCACTGCCGCCGGACGTTCTCCTTCAATTCCACGCCCAGCGGGCCGTAATCCCAGGCCGAACGCGAACCGCCGTAGATCTCGCTGGACGGGAAGACGAATCCCCGGCGCTTGCTCAGGTTGACGACGGCGTCACCGTTGTTGATGTTGCCGTTGGCAGCGGCTGAGTCGGCGGGCACGGGTTCTCCACAGTCGTCGGGGTCGACAGCGTCGAGGCGGTCGACAGGCTCGAGGCGGTCGAGCCCGTCGCCGGGCTCGGCGATTCCAGGGTATCCGCCGCCGGCAGGCGCGTACGCCGCCGCCGTTGCGCCCATCGTCGCTCCACGCGCTCGGCCGCCAGGAAGACCAGAACTGCGCACAGCCACCCGGCCAGTTGATCGGAAACGTAGTGCTCGCCGGAATAAGTCAGGCTGAAGGCCATCAGGATCGGGTAGCCGACCAGCAGGGGCTTGCACCACGTCCGCACCCGCCGCCACATGAACAGGACGAACAGCATCGTCCCGCCTGCGTGCAGCGAGGGGACGGCCGCGACCTGGTCGACCACCTGCTGCCCTTCTGCGAGCAGCGACCGCGCCACGCCCAGGTGCAGCTCGTCGAAGCCGCGCAGGGGGATCCGTTCGATCCACCGCGGGGCACCGGCAGGGGTGTGGTGCAGCTGCCCGAGCAGCCCGCCGTCGGCGACCGGCCCCGGGCCGGCGTTCAGGCAGGGGGGGTTGTCGGGATGGGTCGCGACCTGTGCCGGAGTGCACTGGGACGCGGCCCACGGCGGCGCGGTCGGGAAGAGCGCGAACAACACGAAACCGACGAACGACAGGCTGACGAATCGCAGCGACCACCGGTAGAAGTCCGCGCGGCTACGCAGCCACAGCGCCCCGGCAGTCACGTAGGGAAGGAAGAAGAACGAGATGTAGCACAGGCACGCGAGCACGTCGTACCAGCGCACATCAGCATGCCGGAGCCGTTCCTGCAGCCAGACGGTCGGGATGCGCCCGACGAACAGGACCCGGTCGACCTCGGCCTGCGGATACCACCAGGTAGGCATGCCCAGCGTCTCGGACACTCCACGTAGGTAGTCGTAGGCGATGAGGACGGCGGCCAGGGGCAGCAGGTCCACGACGACCGTCCAGGTGGCACGCCGGCCGATGCTCGCCGCGACCAGGCCGAGGGCGATCCAGAGCAACAGCCCACTCCGGTCGAACGGCACCCCTTCGTAGTAGAAGGACAGTGCCGACCCCACCACCCAGATCAGTTCCGACGCCCAGCGCACGCCGCGCAGCACGTCGTCGTCGAGCAGTCGGGGACGGCCCATCCGGCCGTGGGCAGGCGGGTGCGGCGCGACGGGCTTCTCGAGGACGTTCTCGCTCGTCATGCGTCGGTCTCGAGATCGCTCGTGTGTTCGTCGGACGCGCCGCCCGGCGCGACCTCGAGGAGCGTCTCGAACGCGCTCGGCAGCGACAGGGCGTCGGCGAGCAGCGGCGTCGCCCGCATCTTCACGTCGTAGGCGCCGAGTGCACGCCGGTAGGAACCCACGTTGTCCCATTCGGTGAGCAATACCCATGCTTCAGGCTCGTCGGTGCTGCGCCCGAGGCTGCCCCGCACGTAGCCGGGACGTGCGGCCAGGGCCGCGAGGGCCTCCCGCCCGCGGCCCAGGACGTCGGCGCCGCCCCGGAACTGGGTGAGCGAGATCACGGGCCGACCGGGGCGTCGACCGGGCCCGCCGCACCGAAGCGCCGGTTGCGCCGTGCGTAGGCCGCGCACGCCGCCCACAGGTGCCGGCGATCGAAGTCGGGCCAGGGCGTGTCGACGAAGACCAGCTCGGCATAGGCGGACTGCCAGAGCAGGAAGTTGGACGTGCGTTGCTCGCCCGACGTCCGGATGAACAGGTCAACGTCGGGCAGCCCGGGCTCGTCCAGGTACGCCTCGATCGTTCGTTCGTCGATCTTGGCCGGGTTCAGCCGGCCGGCCTGGACCTCACGGGTCAGCGCGCGTACGGCGTCCACGATCTCGGCGCGCCCGCCGTAGTTCACGCAGAATTGCAGGGTGAGCCGGTCGTTATCGCGGGTGTACTGCTCGGCATCCTCGAGCTGATCGATCACGCTGCGCCACAGCCGCGGCCGCCTGCCCGCCCAGCGGATACGTACCCCCAGCTCGGCCAGCTCGTCGCGGCGCCGCCTGATGACGTCCTTGTTGAATCCCATCAGAAAGCGAACCTCGTCGGGCGTGCGCCGCCAGTTCTCCGTCGAGAACGCGTACGCCGAGACCGTCCCGACCCCGATCTCGATCGCGCCGTGCAGGACGTCCAGCAATGCCGCCTCGCCGGCGCGGTGGCCCTCGGTGCGGGGCAGGCCACGGCTCTGCGCCCAGCGACCATTGCCGTCCATCACGATCGCGACGTGTTTCGGGACCCCGGAGCTCGGGATGGTCGGGGCATGCTCGCCCGACGGGTGCGGCGGCGGGTCGGGCCACGTGCGGCGGCGGCGGAACGCACCGCCGGGCGTGGTCATCGCGACAGGCTATCCCGCAGTCCCGCGTGTCCGGGTCGTCGAGAGTTCCGCAGCGACGCGCGCGCGCGGCCACCCTCGATGCGAGATCGCGGCCGCGGCGGTCGCCCGACTGGTAGCGCATGCGGCTGCGTGCCAGTACGTCGAAATCGCCTGCTTCGTCTTCGGAGCTAGACGAGGGCCGCCAGGCCGAGTAGACGCAGCACGGGTCATCCGATAACGACCAACCCGTGCCAGCACCAGGTCTGCACTGAACCGAATGCGTCTGGCTGCGTACTCAGCTAATAGCCAGGTAACCCATCTGCGAGAGGTGCGCCATGCTGCTGTTCCACCGACCCCGCCGAGTAATCGCCGCTGTCGCGGCGACAGCGTCGGGCCTCGTACTCGTCGCGCCGTCTGCGCGCGCCGATCATCGTGATCGCGAACACGACGGGCATCAGGGACTGGGCGTCGTCCAGGTCAATCTCGTCTCGGATCTGGACTCCGTGGGCGCATCGCTGGTCGACCCGGACGTCGTGAACCCGTGGGGTCTGGCGCTCGGCCCGACGACCCCGCTCTGGTCCGCGAACACCGGCACGGACACCTCCACCCTCTACACCTCTGACCCCGGGTCGAATGTCGCGACAAAGGTGCCGACCGTGCGGGTGACGTTCCCGGACACGCCGGAACTGCCGACCGGGCAGGTCTTCAACGCCACCGAGAGCTTCCTGCTGAGCAACACCACGACAAGTTCGCCGGCCCGCTTCATCTACTCCACGATCACCGGTCGGATCGCGGCCTGGAGCCCGGCCGTCGACCCGTTGGTGGGCAACGCGCAGATCGTGGCGACGGTTCCTGGTGCGGTCTACACCGGCCTGGCGTTGGCCACCGCGAAGAAGGGCCCGCAGCTCTACGCTGCGAACTTCGGGCAGGGCCGGGTCGACGTCTTCGACACAAACTTCGACCTGCAGCCGGCCTCCCATCGACGCTTCCACGACCGGCACCTGCCGGCCGGTTACTCACCGTTCGGCATCGCAACGCTGCGCGGCAACCTTTTCGTCGCCTACGCCAAGGTCGATCCGGCCACGCACATGAACGCGGTTGGCGAGGGCCTCGGCTACGTCGACGAATTCACCCCGAAGGGACGGCTGGTCGGCCGGGTCGCTTCGCAACACACCCTGAATGCCCCGTGGGGGCTCGAGATCGCGCCGCCGAGCTGGGGCCGTCTCGCCGGTGACCTGCTGGTCGGCAACTTCGGCGACGGCCGGATAAGCGTGATCGAGGGCGAGCGGCACGGCGACGGAGAGCGGGACGGCGAGCGCCACGGGGCCCGTTTCGACGGCGACTTCGAGGGTCTCCTGCGCAATCAGGCAACCGGCGCACCGCTCGTCATCCCCGGGCTGTGGACGCTGCTGCGAGGTACCGACACGACCGGCGGCACCGATTCGATCTGGTTCAGTGCCGGAATCGAGGACGAACAGCACGGATTGATCGGCGTCCTGCGCCGGCCGTAAGTCGGCCGCAATCCGGCCGCAATCCGGCCGCAGTCCGGCCGCAATCCGGCCGCAGGAAACACACTGCGCGGTCGCCGGCGAGACCTCCCCCTCAGCCGGCGGCCGCGCGACGCAGTGCGGCGATCGACCGCTCGACATCGCGCTCGTCGGTCGACCAGTTACTGACCGAGATGCGAAGCACGTCCTGACCGCGCCAGCGCGACCCCGACATCCAGGTCTCACCCTCCGCGATTAAGCGAGCCGTGACCGCGCGCGTGCGTTCATCGTCGCCGAAGCTGACACTGATCTGGGTGTAGACGACGTCGTTGACGACGACGGCTGTGTCGATGCCGCCGACGCCCTCGGCGATGGCTCCCGCGCGGCGCGCGAGGCCGTCGACCAGGTCGGCCACACCGTCTCGTCCCAGCGAGCGCAGCGCTGCCCAGACCGGAACCCCACGCGCCCGGCGGGACAGCTCGGGGACCTTCTCGTGCGGGTCGCCAGGTCCGCTCCCGTCGGCAATGAGATAGCTGGTATGGACGCCGAACGCGGCCCGCATCGCCAACGGATCGGCAACGACCGCGACACCGCAGTCATAGGGCGCATTCAATGTCTTGTGCGCGTCGGTGGCCCACGAGTCCGCGTCGCCGACACCGTCCACGAGGTGCCGTAATCGCGGCGCTGCGGCGGCCCACAGACCGAACGCGCCGTCAACGTGCACCCAGGCGCCTCGCTCGTGCGCCATGGCGATCGCCGCGGGGAGCGGGTCGAATGCTCCCGAGTGGAGATTTCCCGCCTGCAGGCAGACGACGACCGGCTCACCTGCGGGCACGTGCCGCAATGCGGTTGCGAGGGCGTCGAGGCGTATCCGTCCCTGCTCGTCGGACGCGACAACCGCGGGCCTGCCGAGCCCGAGATAGCGCAACGCCAGATCGACGGTGTCGTGCCGCTCGGCGCCGACGAGCACGTGCACCTTCGGCGCCCCGGCGAGCCCGTCACCGTGCACGTCCCACCCGGCACGGGCCAGCAGCGCACCGCGCGCCGCCGCGAGGCCGGTGAAATTCGCCATCGTCGCACCCGTCACGAACCCCACATCTGCGCCGGCGGGCAGGCCGAGCAGGTCGAGCAACCACACCGCCGCAGCCTCCTCCAGCGCGGCGACGGCTGGGGTCGCATACCGCATGCCGGCGTTCTGGTCCCAGGCACTGACCAGCCAGTCAGCAGCCAGAGCCGCCGGCAATGTGCCACCGATGACCCAGCCAAAGAAGCGTCCGGACGGCATGGCCATCAGGCCGGGCTCTGCCCCGACCGCCAGCATGTCGACCACGTCCGCCGGATCGCAGCCGCCTGCGGGCAGCGGCCCACCGAATGTGGCGGCGAGCTCGTCGGCGCTAGCGCGCGGAGCAACGCGACGGTCGCCGACCGAATCGACCCAGGACCGCGCATGCTCCGCCGCGCGGTCGAGAGCCCTCGCAAAGTCGTTACCCCGCACCGTCATCGCCAGCACCTTTCCGTCGTCTGATCCAGAGCCCCGCGTGCGCCCGTCGCGGCGCCGGGGCGACACCTGGCTCGGTGTATCGGTATTGCGGCTCGAACGAGCGGGTAAGCCCGTCCCGAGCACGTATGCAGCTACCGTGTGTACGCGGGCCACCGACGGTTTGTCGATCCGACGACCGGGGTAGCCCGCGGACTGAGGGAATCACGCCTCGGTCGCGATGGAGGTTGTTGTGAAGACTCTCGTTATCGTCATCATCGTGGTGGTGGTCGTGCTGGCCATCCTGGCCGCATTGCTGTTGCCGAAGATCCGTCAACGCGCAGCCGAGCGCAAGCAACTGGAGACCGAGCGCAATCAGGCCCAGGCGCACGAGCACTTGCTCGAATCTCAGCAGCACGCCGCCAAGGCCGAGACCGAGCGCGCTGCCGCGGACGAGGAGGCTGCGACCGCCCGCCGTGAACGCGCCGAGGCTGATCTGCGGCTGGCCGAAGCCGAACGCAACTCCCGCGAGCGGCTGACCGAGGCCGACCGCCACGGCGCGGAGGCCGACAACCTGCAGCAGCGCGCGACCGAACTCGACCCGCGTCTCAACGAGGGCCGCACCGAGCAGCAGTGACGCATGACCGATGCCTTTCACCCGAACCTGCGCCACGTCCGCGCCGACGAGATCGACGCCGAGACAGCGCAGACGTCGGGCATGCAACGGTTCGCGGCGATCAGCAACAGCAAGGTCGGCTCGGGACGGCTCTGGATGGGCCAGACCCACGTCCGACCGGCGACGCATTCGGACAACCACCACCACGGCGCGGCCGAGACGGCGATCTACGTCGTCCGCGGCACTCCGGAGTTCGTGTTCCTCGACGAGCACAGCGGCGAGGAGGTCCGCATCCGCGCGACCCCCGGGGACTACGTGTTCGTGCCGCCCTACACCCCACATCGTGAGGAGAACAACGATCCTGCTGCCGAGGCGGTGGTGGTGATCGCACGTAGCACTCAGGAGGCCATCGTGATCAATCTGCCGTCGCTGACCAGCGAGACGTGAAGCTGACCGAGGCTGGCGCGCCGTCCTCGTGGGCCTGCCGGCGACGCTGAGGCACCGGCTACGTCGGCAGGATCGCCGGACTGTCGGTCGGCCACTGCACCAGCGCGAGGGACGCGTCGTCGGTGAGCTGGCCCTGCTGGTGCTCCAGCAGGGCATGGACGACGCGGCGCATCGTCTCCGGCGCGGGAAGTCCGGCGGCGAGATTGCGCACGACCAGGTCCGCCAGCCGCTGTTCGCCGTAGAACTCACCGTTGGGCGAGCGACTCTCGGTCACGCCGTCGGTGTAGAGCAACACGCAGTCGCCGGGCTCGAGCTGTTCGGTTCCGACTGCGGGAGTGGTCGGCACGGTAGTGCCGCGGAGATCGACGCCCAGGGGTGGACGCGGGGCGGCGTGCAGGGTCTTGACCAACTTGCCGTGGCGAAGCAGCAGCGGTTCCGGGTGCCCGGCGTTGATCCAACGCAGCTCTCCGGTCATGGTGTCCAGCTCGGCAAGGACCGCAGTGGTGAATGACGCGCCCGCATAGCTCGCGAGCAGTGCTTCGTCGATGTGACTGCAGGTGTCGATCAGTGATCGTCCGGCGCGCCGGGCATGCCGATAAGCAGTGATCGCCATGGCCGCGAGCTGGGCGCTGCGCAGGCCGTGACCCATCGCGTCGAACACGGCCACCCTTGCCATGCCGAGGTCGACGGCGTAGTCGAACGTGTCGCCGGCGACCTCGTAGGCCGGCTCGAGCACAGCCGCCACGGTGACTCTCCGGCACGCGAAAGTCAGTGGCGGCAGCAACGACCACTGCAACTCTGCAGCCAGCCCCATCGTCGTGGCGCGCCGCAGCCGCACGATGGTGTCCCCGTACATCGTCTTGCTCATGATCACCTCGGCGAGCAACGAGGCGAAGTGCCGCAGCTGATTCGATGCCGGTCCGTCGCGAAATGCCTCGCCGTCACCGTCGACCGTCACCGCCATCACGCCCAGCCGCTCGGTCCCGTCGAGCAGAGGCAACCAGACGATGCTCTCTGCTGCGCCACGATTCTGCGTGAGCACCTGAAGGTGTTGGTAGGCCCTTCCGGCCAGGGTCGTGTCGATCGTCAGCTGCTCCAGCGCGCTGCCCTCGGTGTCGTCCGGATGGACGAAGGGGATCAGCACCGTCTGCTGCAGATCGACCAGGTAACAAACCGCGTCCTTGCCACCGAGCGGTAGCACCGCGCGCTTGGCCAGCGCGGGCAGTTCGTAGGGTGCTGCGAGGTGGGCGTCCGCGAGAAGCGTGGCCAGCGCCGCAGCGGCGCGTCCCGGCTCGTCGCGACCGGGCGAGGCAGTCACGTGGAGAACCGTACCTTCCCCCTTCAGGCCCGTGCCCGGACAACCCGGAGCGCGGCAACCCCGACGGGGCTCGGTACCCGCCCGGTCGCGGGTACGGGCGTGCGGGGAGGATCACCGGATGGGTACGGTCGTGATCAGCGCAGATGACCCTCGACGGCGTGCTGGACCGGATCGAGCGTTGGTGCTCTCGACAGTCTGGGCGCGCTCCGACGGCGCCGCCTTCTCCTCAGGCGTGACCCTGCTCACCTACCGGATCGCGAACTTGACCGCGTGAGAGGCGAGGCTTGCCGAGCCGACGTCGAACATCGCGTCCCCGCTGGCACGTCCGCAGCGAAGCAAGGACCGGCGTGAGCGGGCCGGTCGGGCGGGTGTGGGACGTCGTCGTCGTGGGCGCGGGTCCTGCCGGTGCGAGCGCGGCCCATGCCGCTCGGGCCGCCGGGGCCGAGGTGCTGCTCGTCGAACGCGAGCAGCTGCCCCGCTACAAGCTGTGCGGTGGCGGTTTGCTGCAGGTCTCGGTCGACCACCTGCCGGCCGGGGCGGCGCACGGGTCGCGCGCCGACGTGCACCGGGTGTCGTTCAGCTACCACGGCCGGTTCACCCGCACCCACCGCTCGTCCAGGCCGTTGATGCGCATGGTCTACCGCGCGGACTTCGACCACGAACTGGTCGACGTCGCGCGCGGCACCGGGGTCGAGCTGCTCCAGGGGACCGCGGTGCGCGAGCTCGCCAGTGCCGGCGAACTCGCCACCGTGCTGACTTCGGTGGGTCCGCTTCGTTGCCGGGCGGTGGTCGGGGCCGACGGCAGCGCCGGTCGGACAAGCCGATTCGTCGGAGCGGAGTTCGACCAGGTCGACCTTGGCCTCGAAGTGGAGCTGCGGCTCACTCTCGCCCAGCAACAAGCCTGGCGTGACCGCGCCCACCTGGACTGGGGACCCGTTCCGGGTTCCTATGGATGGGCGTTCCCGAAGGGCGACCAGCTCACGGTCGGCGTGATCCTCGACCGGCGGCGGGGCAGCGAGGGCAAGGCCTACCTCGCCGAGTTGATCCGCACGCTGGAGCTCGAGGGTGCCGAACAGGTCAGCAGCGGCGGGCATCTCACCCATTGCCGGGCCGACGGATCCCCACTGACGCGCGGGCGGGTCCTGCTGGCCGGCGACGCAGCCGGCCTGCTCGAACCGTGGACGCGTGAGGGGATCTCGTTCGCGCTGCGCTCAGGCACCGCGGCTGGACGCGCAGCCGCGCGGATCGCGTCCGGCGCCGACCCGGCCGCGGTGGGGACGGACTACACCGCCGAGGTCGAGACAACGCTCGGTGCCGAGATGAGGGCGGGACGCGAGTGCCTGCGGGCCTATGCGAACCGGCCGGCGCTGTTCCACCTGATCCTGGCTGGCACCGCCCCCGGCTGGGCCGCGTTCCGGCGACTGGCGTGCGGGCGCACGACATTCCCCCGGTTGCTTCGCCACCGGGCGGTTCGGCTCGCACTGCGCGCCGCGCAACGCTGACGGGCCGACTGCGTCGGCGGCGGGTGCGAGCGGATCGGGATCGTCGTCGCGAGGCGATCGAGCACGCCGCGGGGTGAGGATCGCCACGAAGTCAGGCACGGTCGACGAGGGGCAGCGAGCGCAGGCCGCGTTCGAGATGCCACTGCAGATGCGCGGCGATCAGGCCGCTTGCCTCGCGACGCGCCGGCGGCAGGCTCGCGTCCGCGCTCACCCAGTCACTGCCGAGCAGCGCCGACAACAGCGTGACCGTGGCAGGCATCGGGCGTGCGGACCCGGGCGGCCGGCAGTTGGGGCATACCGCTCCGCCGGCGGGGACGTTGAACGCGCTGTGCGGGCCGGGCGCAGAACAGACCGCGCATTGCGACAGTGCCGGCTCCCACCCGGATAGCGACATCGCCCGGATGAAGAACGCATCGAGCACCAGGCCGGATTCGTGGGAACGCTGCACCAAGGTCCGCAACGCACCCACGACGAGCAGGTACAACCGCAGGGCCGGCTCCCCCTCCTCCGTCATCCGCTCGGCGGTCTCGCAGATCGCGGACACGGCCGTCCATCGGGGGTAATCAGTCGCCAGGTGCGCCCCGAAGGCGTCGAGCGACTCGGTCTGCGTGACCAGGTCGAGGCCGCGCTGCCCACCGGGCGGACGCTGTCCCTCGGGCAGGCGCGAATGCAGCTGCACGTCGATGTGGCTGCCCGGTTCGAGCCGTGCGCCGAATTTCGACGACGTACGCCGCACCCCCTTGCCGACCGCGCGCACGCGGCCGTGGCGGCGGGTGAGCATGGTGACGATGCGGTCGGCCTCGCCCAGCTTGTGCACGCGCAGCACGACCGCCTCGTCACGGTAGAGCGGCATACTCCGATCGTCCCACCGAGGACCGACATTCGCCGGTGGACCCGCGCAACCGCCGGTGCAGCAGCAGTGCGAACCCACCCATCAGCAGTCCCGCCGCGATGGAGACGACGAAGCCGGCCCGCGCGCCGTGCGCGTCGGCGATGCCCCCGACCAGCGCAGCACCCAGCCCATAACCGAGGTTGAGCCCGGTCAGCAGCCAGGTGAGGCCCTCCACCAGCGAGGTCGCGGGCACCACGCGGTCGATCAGCCCGAATGCCGTGATCAGCGTCGGCGCGATACCGAGCCCGACGACAAACACACATATCGCCAGTGCGCCGACGTTCACCGCGGCCAGGAGCACCAACGGCAGCACGGCGAAGATCACCGACTGCAGCCGGTACCGGTCGAGGATGTCGATGCGCCAGGTGCGCGCGCCGTAGAACACTCCGGACACCGCGCTGCCACCGGCGAACACGGCGAGGACGAGCCCGCTCGCGCCGCGGGAACCGTGCTGACCGCAGAAGGCGACCATCGCAAGCTCGACGCTGGCGAGCAGCGCGCCCATAGCGGTTGCCGCGAGCGACAGCAGCACCATCCCCGGCCGGCGTAACGGCGACGGATGCCGTGGACCCCCGCGCGGATGCGGTGCGGGTTCGGTGGCGCGCTGCATCCACAGCCACGCCGCGCCCACGCCGATGAGAGCGAAGCAGATGTAGAGCACCAGCACCGGATCAGCGTTGGTCGCGACCAACGTGGCGATCACCGGGCCCAGCACGAAGATCAACTCGTCGAGGACGGACTCCAGCGAGTAGGCGGTCGAGAGCTCCGAGCGCCCGGCCAGTGCCAGCGACCAGCGCGCCCGCACGAGTGACCCGACCGCCAGATAGCTGAATCCGATCAGGAATGTCGGGATCACGAGTACCCAGTCCGGCGCGTCCCATTCGAGTAGCACGGCCAGCGCGACGATGCACGCCAGCGTCACCGTCGTGGCCGGCAGCAACATGCGGCGCTGGCCGTAACGGTCGACCCAGCGCGCGAGCAGCGGATTGCCCGGCACCGCGCCGAGGACGTAACTGGCGCTGAGCACGCCGGCGAAGCCGTAGTGGCCGGTCCGTGCGGAGATGATGAGCACGATCCCGATCGGAAAGATCGCGATCGGCATGCGCATGACGAAGCCGGCCGCAGCGAACGCGGCGGCACCCGGTGCGCGAAAGACCGCGCGGTAGGTCTGCAGCATGGCTCAGAAGCCCAGCCGATCCAGCTTCTTGGGATCGCGCTGCCAGTCGGCCTCCACCGCGACGTGCAGGTCGAGATGCACGCGTGCGCCCAGCAGTTCCTCGATGCTCGCGCGGGCCCGAATGCCGATCTGCTTCAGGCGCGAGCCCCCGCCGCCGATGATGATGCCCTTCTGGCTGCGTCTCTCGAGGTGGATCGTCGCGTAGACGGCCGTGACGTGCGGACGGTCGTCCATCGCGTGGCGTTCCTCGACGGTCACCGCGATCGAGTGCGGTAGCTCGTCGCGAACCCCGTCGAGCGCGGCCTCGCGGATCATCTCGGCGATGCGGGTGTCGGTGTCGTTGTCGGTGATGATGTCTTGCGGGTAGAGCTGCACACCCTCGGGCAGGTGGCCGATCAGCACGTCGGTGAGCAGGTCCACCTGTTCTCCGGATACTGCCGATACGGGGACGACGTCGGCGAAGTCGCCCAGTTCACTCATGGCCACCAGCTGGGCGGCAATTCGCTGCTTGGACGTGGTGTCGGTCTTGGTGACGATCGCGACGAGCGGGGCACGCAGATTCGCGAGCTCGGCGGCGATGAAGCGGTCCCCCGGGCCGATGCGCTGGTCGGCGGGGACGCAGAAGCCGACCACGTCCACGTCGGACAGGGTGGCGCGCACGACGTCGTTGAGGCGCTCGCCCAGCAGCGTGCGCGGACGGTGCAGGCCAGGAGTATCGACGAGAATCAACTGCGCGTCGGGGCGGTTGACGATCCCGCGGACGGCGTGGCGGGTCGTCTGGGGCTTGTCGCTGGTGATCACGATCTTGCTTCCCACCAGCGCGTTGGTCAGCGTGGACTTGCCGGCGTTGGGTCGTCCGACGAAGCAGGCGAAGCCGGACCGGTGAATCACCTGACAATCCTCCCAGACGCCGTCCAGTCTTCATGGTGCGCTCGGTCCGGCTCGGTACCGTCGAGATCATGAGACGACGCCCTGCCGCCTCGAGGCGCCCGACCGCGCAGCGCGCAGCCGCACTTGTTGCCGCCGCGCTCTGCGTCGCTGTCACTGGATGCAGTTCAGGGGACGCGGCCCCGACCCCGACGACGTCGACCGCGACGCAGACGGTCACCAGCACCCGTCCCCCGCCCCCGTCCGGACCCGTGGACACCGGACCCACCAAGGTGGCCACCGCGCCGTCCTGCCCGGTGCTGGCCAAGCAGTCGGCCGCAGACAAGGTCGGCATGCGGCTCGCTCGGATCACGGTGCTCACCAGCGGGGGCAGGACGGTCGGGTGTCGCTTCTTCGCCCTGCAAGGGTCTCCGTTATCGCAGTCTGAGCACCTGCCGGGCCCGAAGCAGCCGGCGATCGAGATCGTGTCGACGCGTTACTCCTCCGACACCGCGGCGCACAACGCCTTCGTCCGGCTTGCGCAGCGCGAGGGCAGCAACCTGCAGCAGGCGAGCATCGTCGGCCAGGCCCCGGGCGTGTGCTTTCAGACCGAGTTCTACGCCGCGGACAAGGGGATGGACTGGGCTTGCGCGTTCAGCAAGGCGAAGATCACCGTCGTGGTACGGACCGTGGTCACCATCCCGGCGCTGAACGCCATCCTGGTCGCCCGCGCCGTCGCCCAGAACTTCTGACCCTCTCCGGTGATCAACAGGCCGCAACCGTCGCTGGCTGACGTTACGGGCCTCTTGATCAGCGGAGATCGACGGCGGCGGAGCTCGTCGGCCAAGATGGGGTGGTGACGATCACGCGGCGGCAATGGCTGACGGCGGCCGCCGGGGTGCTGGCGCTACCGGCATGCTCGCCGGACTCGACGCCGTCGCCCTCGCCGGGGTCGGATGGTAGGTCGTCGGAGACCGGGTCGCCGTCGGGGTCCGCGTCCACGGCGGCGCCGTCACCCACCGCCCCGGTCCGGCACTCCTACGGAACCGATCCCGCGCAGTTCGGCGAGCTGTCACGCCCCGAGGGCACCGCCGAGGCCGGGGTGATCGTTGTCATCCACGGCGGGTTCTGGCGCCCGCAGTACGACCTGTCGCTGGGGCGCCCGTTGGCGGCCGACCTCGTGGGGCGCGGCTATGTCGTCTGGAATCTCGAGTACCGCCGCGTCGGCAACGGGGGCGGCTGGACGGGGACCTTCGACGATGTCGCGGCCGGCATCGACGCCCTTGCTGACCTCGGCGTGGACACCTCGCACGTGGTCACGGTCGGGCACTCGGCCGGGGGCCAGCTCGCGGTGTGGGCCGGGGCGCGACCGAAGCTGCCGCTCACCGCACCCGGTGCGCAGCCGAAGGTCAAGGTCACCGCCGCCGTCTCGCAGGCGGGCGTGCTCGACCTCGCCACCGCCGCCCGCACCGGGGTCGGCGGCACCGCCGAGGCCGATTTGCTCGGGGGCTCGCCCGATCAGCTGGCCTACCGCTATCGGCTCGCTGACCCGATCGAACTGCTGCCGATCCTCACCCCGGTGCTCTGCGTGCATTCCCGCGACGACCAGAACGTCCCGTTCGTGCAGAGCACCGCCTACGTCAACGCCGCAAAGGACCTGGGCTCGGAGGCGTCCCTGATCGAGGTTGCGGGTGATCATTACGCGCTCATCGACCCCTCCTCCCATGCCTGGGCGGTCGTCGTCGACGCCCTGCCGCGATTGCTGGCGAACTGAACCTGCCGGCACCGCGCGGCAGCTGGTACTAGCGCGATGGTCCTATGGCCGATGAGACCGGCGGTAGGGCAGAAAGGACGATGACAGGTAACGCATCTCGAGGAGTCAAGAATGAACCGTCTCGTCATCGCCGCGGCCACCGCGGTCGCCGCATGCGGGGTGGCGATCCCAGCAGTGGCGGGGTTGTCCGGAAACCCCTCGTTCAGCCAGCGCATCCCGGTGCGGTCGCCGTCCAGCGCCCACATCGTCGACTTCGATGACGCCGGCGACGTGGTCCGGGTCGACACCGACTCGCGCCGCAGCCCGAGCGCAGTACCCTCGACAGCCATACGGACCCATCGACGCGAAGCCAACCCCGGCGCAGATCGCAGCCATACCCAGGAGGCCGGCGATGACCACGCAGGCACGCAGCCGTCGCACGAAGCCGAGCCGGGTGACGACGACGGCGGCCTGCGCTCGACCCGGGGGGCAGCGCCGACCAACGAGGGCGACGCCCGGACGGGCGGTCGTCTCACCAACCGCAACGGCAGCAATGCCGGCAGCACAGCCGGCACCGGGCGCGGCAACGCCGGCGATGATGGCGACAGCGCCGGCGACAGCGGCGGCGGCGACAGCGGCGGCGGCGACAGCGCCGGCGGCACCAGCGGGGGCGGCGGCGACAGCGGCGGCGGTGGTGGCGACAGCGGCACCAGCGGGGGCGGTGGCGACAGCGGCGGCGGTGGTGGCGACAGCGGCGGCGGCGACAGCGGTGGTTGATGACCACTGACCTCGATCTGCACACCCCCGGCGGCTTCGAGCGGCACGCCGCGAAGTGGCAGCAGCTGACCTCGGCCTCTTCGAGCCGGGAGTCCACCTCGCGGCGCCTGCCCCGCCTGAGGTCGGTCGTGCTGCAGTTCGCGCTCGCTGCAGTCGCCGCGCTGATCCTCGTGGGGGTTGCCGGCGCTATCGTCAGCCGCAATACCGCTGAGAATCAATCGGTCCACGAGGTCGCCCAGCTCACCAATGTCGTGGCCGACAGCGTCGTCCAGCCCGCGCTGACGAACGAAATGGCAACCGACAGCGCGGCGGCCAAGCGCGGGCTCGACCGGTTGGTGCGCAAGCACGTGCTCTCGGACTCGCTCGTCCGGGTCAAAATCTGGACCCCCCGCGGACGCATCCTCTATTCCGACGAGGGACGGCTGATCGGCGAACAGTTCGGACTCGACGACAGCGCGCGCGACGCTTTGAGCAGGCCGCAGACCCGCGCCGAGATCAGCAACCTCTCCCAGCCGGAGAACCGCTTCGAGCGTGGCCGTGGCGCCCTGCTCGAGGTATACCGGCCGGTATGGACGCCCGACGGCCACTCGCTGCTTTTCGAGACCTACTTCCGCTACGACCAGGTCAGCGACCGCGCCACGCAACTCTGGCGAGGCTTCGCCGGAATCACGTTGAGCAGCCTCGCCGCCGTCGTGTTGCTTCTCGCGCCGCTGGTGTGGACACTGCTCGCGCGCGCACGCCGCGCCCACGCCCAACGCGAGGCGATGCTGCAGCGCTCGATGGACGCCTCCGTCGATGAGCGGCGCCGGATCGCGGCAACGCTGCACGACGGCGTGGTGCAAGAATTGGTCGCCGCGTCCTTCGCCGTCGCCGCAGGCGCACAGAACGCCGCCGCAAAGGGCGACCAGGAGCTCGCGCACCGGTTGGGCGAAGCGGGCGAGGCGGTGCGCACCAGCATCGGTGGCATGCGCTCGCTGCTCGTCGACATCTACCCGCCCAACCTGCAGTCGGCCGGACTCGTGCCCGCATTGCGCGATCTGGCAGCCACCCACGGCGGTCGCGAACCAGCAGTCGTCCTCGAGCTTGACGAGCGCGCGGCGACCGGGCTCGGGGCCGAGCAGCAACAGGCCTGCTTCCGCGTTGCGCAGGAGTGCCTGCGCAACGCGGCCAAACACGCGCGCGCCGCCACCCTTACGATCTCGCTGCGACGCGAGGAGGCCTACGTGGTGCTCGAGGTGACCGACGACGGCGTGGGCTTCGACTCGTCCGCGCACCGCGCGCAGGGCCACCTCGGCCTGTCGCTGATGACCGATCTGGCTCGCGAGGTGGGCGGGGAACTCGCGCTACGGGCCGCTCCGGGCGCAGGGACGACGGTGCGCCTCAGGCTGGCGTCGTCTTGATCCGCGTGCTGCTCGTCGACGACCACCGGCTGGTCCGCGCCGGGCTGGTCTCCCTGCTCGGGTCGGCACCAGATGTCGAGGTCGTCGGCGAAGCGGCCGACGGTGCGGCGGCGCTCGAGCTGGCGGCCAGAAACGAGATCGACGTCGTGCTCATGGACCTGTCGATGCCGGTTCTCGACGGCGTCGCCGCCACCCGTCTGTTCCGTGAACAGCACCCGTCCGTGCGGGTCGTGGTGCTGTCCTCGTTCTCCGACCAGTCCCGCGTGCGGGATGCGATCGCCGCCGGGGCGACCGGTTATGTCCTCAAGGACACCGGTCCGGACGAGATGCTGGCCGCGGTCCGCTCCGCGGCCGCCGGACAGACGCCGCTGGACCCGCGCGTGGCCGGCGCACTGCTTCCCGCGACCGGCGCGGACTCCGGCCCGCAGCTCAGCGACCGCGAGCTGCAGGTGTTGCGCTTGGCCAGCAAAGGACTTGCGAACAAACAGATCGGACGCATGCTGGGTATCACCGAGCGCACCGTCAAGGTGCACCTGGGCAATGTGTTCCGCCGGATCGGCGTGGCAGACCGAACGTCCGCGGCGCTCTGGGCGCGCGAGAACCTGCCTGCCGAGAGCTGAGCCGCGCGGCCCCGCGTCAGGCGAGCCCGCCGTCTGCGCCGGCTCGATGCACCGCCGCGTTCGGCGCGACGTCGCGCAGTGCGGTCACGCCTGCCTCGTCGGACGAGTCGGCTCCGAGCACGACCGCAGCTTCCAGGCCCAGCGCTCCGGACGAGACGGCCATGGCGACTGCGACCTGGAGGGCCGACAACTGCAAGGACGGCAGGGCAACCGTCGCGGCGACGTAGGTCCGTCCGTCGGTGTCGCGCACCGCTGCGCCTTGCGCGGCACTGGTCCGTGCCCGCGCCGACCGGGCGAGCGTCACCAGCTTCGCGTCCTGCGGGTCCAATGCCGCCGATTCCCGCGGGTTCACGCGCTCAGGCATGGTGGGCCGTCTCCTGATTCTCGTCGCTCACCCTGTCTAGCTCGGCATCGTTGCCCAGCCGGGTGACCAGGACGGTGTCGATCCGATTGCGCCGGCCTCCCGCACTTTCCGCGACGAGCTCCAGGCCGTAGGCACACGCTCGCGCACCCGGGATGGGAACCCGCCCGAGCAGATCTGCGAGCAGGCCGCCCACGGTCTCGACGTCGTCGCGGTCGGGCAGCTCGACGTCGAAAAGCTCGCCGAGATCCTCGACCGCCAGCCGCGAGGTCACGCGTGCGCTCTCGGAGTCGATCCGCTCGATCGGCGGCCGCTCCACGTCGTACTCGTCGGTGATCTCGCCGACGATCTCCTCGAGAATGTCCTCGATCGTGATGATCCCGGCCGTCCCGCCGTACTCGTCGATCACGATCGCGATATGGGAGCGACGTGCCTGCATCTCGCGCAGCAGCTCGTCGACGGGCTTGGATTCCGGTACGTATTCGACCTGCCGCATGACTTCTTCGGCGGTCGTCGTCCTGGCGTGCTCGAGGTCCTGTGCGCGACGGGCGAGGTCCTTCAGGTAGACGACACCGATCATGTCGTCGGCATTCTCGCCGGTCACCGGGACACGGGAGAAACCGCTGCGCAGGGCAAGCGCGAGCGCCTGCGGCACGGTCTTGCTGCGCTCGATCCAGACCACCTCGGTACGCGGCACCATCACCTCGCGCGCAATCGTGTCGCCGAGCTCGAACACCGACTGGATCATCTCGCGCTCACCGCGCTCGACCACGCCACGTTCCTCGGCCATATCCACCAGTTCGCGCAGCTCGACCTCGGAGGAGAACGGGCCGTCACGGAACCCTCGCCCGGGCGTGATCGCGTTACCGAACAGGGTCAACAGCGAGGCCAGCGGATTGAACACCCGGCCGAGCACCCGGACCGCACCGGCTCCGGCAAGAGCGACCGCGTTGGGGTGCTGACGGCCGATGGTGCGCGGGCCGACGCCGACGACGGCATAGGAGATCACGACCATCACCAGCACCGTGATCAGCGAGACGGGCCAGCGCGCCCCGAACTGCGAGCGGGCGATGATCGTCGCGAGGACCGTGGCCGTCAGCTCGCAGACCACCCGCAGCAGCAGCAGCAGATTCGTGTACCGGGCGCGGTCGTTGACGATCACCCGCAGCGACTTGGCGCCCTTACGTTGCTCGCGAAGGAACTCCTCGACGCGGGCCACCGAGACCCGGGCCAGCGCGGAGTCCACGCAGGCGAGCAACCCGCCGAGCGGGATCAGGCAGATCGCGACGATCAACGCGATGATGTCGCTGGTCACCAGCCTCGCTCCCCCGTCCCGCCGGGCGGCAGGGCCGGTCTGTCGAGGTCAGTCACGGTGCCCGCCGGGGACGTCGCGGATCTCGCCGGCCGTGCCCGCCCGTGGTACGCGGATCCCCTCGCGGCCGGCGGCCGAAGTCCATTCGGCGAGGATGCCGGCCTGCAGCTCGAACATCTCGCGCTCCTCCTTCGCGTCGCCGTGGTCGAAACCGAGCAGGTGCAGGATGCCGTGCGCGCAGAGCAGGTGCAGCTCGGACTCGGTCGAATGCCCGGCGGCCTCGGCCTGCTCGGCGGCGACCGAGGGGCAGAGCACGACATCGCCCAACATCGCGTCCTCGACCCCCTCGTCGGTGGGCGGCGGCGCAGACGGGTCGAGCCGCTCGACGGGCCCGTCGGCGCCGTCCATGGGGAAGGCCATCACGTCGGTCGGTCCCGGCAGATCCAGCCACTGCTTGTGCAGCGCCGCCATCGCGTCGGCGTCGAGCAGCAGGAGCGACAGCTCGGCAAGCGGGTCGACGTGCATGGCGTTGAGGACGAAGCGGGCCAGCTGCCCGAGAGCGGTCTCGTCGATGTCGACCCCGGACTCGTTGTTGATCTCGATGCTCATCTGGGTGGCCTAGCGATGAGGCGTGGCGCGTTGGGGCCGCTGCGTCGCGGGCCTGTCGCTGGCCTCGCTCGCGTCCCATCGCTCGTAGGCGTCGACGATCTCGCCGACCAGCCGGTGCCGGACGACGTCGGTCGACGTCAGGTTGGCGAAATGCACGTCGTCGAGATCGCCGAGGATGTTGCGCACCACCTTGAGCCCGCTGCGCTGGTCACCGGGCAGGTCGACCTGCGTGACGTCGCCGGTGACCACGATCCGCGATCCGAAGCCCAGCCGGGTCAGGAACATCTTCATCTGTTCTGGCGTCGTGTTCTGGGCCTCGTCCAGGATGATGAACGCGTCGTTCAGGGTCCGGCCGCGCATGTAGGCCAGCGGGGCGATCTCGATCGTCCCGGCCTGCGTGAGGCGCGGGATCGACTCGGGATCGACCATGTCGTGCAACGCGTCGAGCAGCGGCCGCAGGTACGGGTCGATCTTGTCGTAGAGGGTGCCTGGCAGGAAGCCGAGGCGCTCACCGGCCTCGACGGCAGGCCGGGTCAAGATGATGCGGCTGACCTGCTTGGCCTGCAACGCCTGAACCGCCTTCGCGACCGCGAGGTAGGTCTTTCCGGTGCCGGCCGGACCGATGCCGAACACCACCGTGTGCTCGTCGATCGCGTCCACGTAGCGCTTCTGGTTCAGCGTCTTGGGACGGATGTTCTTGCCCCGCCGGGACAGAATGTTGAGGCTGAGCACCTCGGCCGGACGCTCGCCGGTGCCGGCGTTGAGGATGCCGAGCGCGCGCGAGATCGAGTCCGGCGTCAGATTCGACCCGGACCGGAGAAGTTCGAGGAGCTCTTCCAACAGACGTACGGCAACCGCGTTGTCGGCGGGCGCACCGGTGATCGTGATCTCGTTGCCGCGAACGTGGATGTCGCTGTCGAGACTCTTCTCGATGACGCGGAGCAACTCGTCGCCGGAACCGAGCAGCGAGACCATGGCCTGCTCACCCGGGACGACGACGACGGTGGAGACGCGATCCGTGCTGAGCGTGGAATCGGACAAGTTCGGCTCTCTGGTCGGCAACGAGGGACTCCAGCCACTGTACCGGCGCTCGGAGCAGCTCTGCCGGTCTCAGCCGGGAGGCCAGCCCATTGGCCGGCCGGCCAGCACGTGCGCGTGGACGTGAAAGACGCTCTGCCCGGTCCCGGCGCCCGTGTTGAACACGGTGCGGAAGTCCGTCAGACCCTGCTGCGCCGCCAGTCTCCGGACGCCGGCGACGAAACCGGCCGCAGCCTCGGCGTCGCGACCGAGGTCTGCGATGTCGGTGAAGTGCCGCTTGGGCACAATCAGGACGTGGGTCGGGGCCTGTGGATTGGAATCCTCGAAGGCGAAGCTGTGCTCGTCCTCATAGACCTTGGTGGACGGGATCTCGCCGGCGACAATCGCGCAGAAGATGCAGTCGGGCATGCGAAACAGGCTAATCCGTCAGCGCTCGGCGGAGCGTGGGGTGCCGGCGTGTTGTGGATTGCCCGCCGATCCGCGGGCAATCCGCAACAGCTCGGCAAGGGGTAATCCGGCGGACGGGAGCTGGAGACTGCTCGGCACCGAGTCAGCCTCGGGAACGCACCACCCAGGTCGCGATCTCGGTGCGCGTCGTGAACGCGAGCTTGGCGAGGATGCTGCGCACGTGCGTCTCGACGGTGCGTTCCGACAGCACCAGCCGGTTCGCGATCTCGCGGTTGGACAACGCCTGGGCGACGAGGTCGGCCACCTCCTGCTCGCGAGCCGACAGCGGCGACGCGGTGTGCCGCTCCGACTCGAGGCGGGCGGTGAGGGCGAGCGCGACAGCGAGCGGACCCGGCATGTCGAGCCGCCGGAATTCCGCTGCGGCCTGCGCGGTCAGGTCCGCTGCACGCGCCAAGTCTTGGCCGGCGGCCACGAGGGTTTGTGCCCAACCCAACCGGCTGAGCGCCGTGAACGGACGTGCGCCGATCCGCGCGTTCATTGCCACCGCGTTCCGGTAGTGCCCCAGCGCCTCGTCCAA
The DNA here is from genome assembly GCA_038207565.1 of Mycobacteriales bacterium. Classification (GTDB taxonomy): domain Bacteria; phylum Actinomycetota; class Actinomycetes; order Mycobacteriales; family Jatrophihabitantaceae; genus JALZAI01. The sequence goes on along the minus strand of JBBQZQ010000014.1, from coordinate 40,659 downwards.
ACGGCCCGCGACGCGGGCCAGGTCACCGACCGTCCGCGCATTCGACCCATGGCTGAACACGCCGCCGGAGCCGTCGCCGCTGTAGTAAGTCGCAGTGGCGGCCAGCCGTGTGTAGCAGACGTCGGCCACCTCCGCGTCGCCGACCAGAACGGCGGCGATGGCGATCAACCCGACCGTCGCCGCCCAACGGATGCCGACCGGGTAGTCGGCCGGAAGGTGACGGAACTGCTCGAACTCCGCACGGGCCAGATCCAGCTGGCCGGCGAGCGCGTGTTGGGTCGGCATGCTGACCTTGACGAGCGGGATCGGCGGCGCCGCGGCGATGACACCCTCCCACCCCGGCGGTAACTCCGACGGGTCGCCGCGCACGACGGCCAGCTGTCCGCGGAAGGCGTAGGACAGGCCGATCAGCGAGATGTCCCCTACCCGCTGGCCCAGGGCCTCAGCGGCGTCGTTGGCTTCGCGAGCGGCGCCGAAGTCGCCGGTCAGCGCCTCTCGAGTGGCCTGGTAGCGGTGGTGGTGCCACCGCGCGAGCGGGGAGCCCCGCTCACGCGCGACCCGGTCGATCTCGTTCAGCTCACGGTCGACCTCGTTCATGTTCCCGAGCTGGAATGCCGCGTCCACCCGCCACAGATGCCCCCACAGCGCGGCGATCGGCTGCCGCGCGGACGTAGCGAGCTCGACGGCACGACGGCCCAGCTGGAGCCGTTCGACCACGGTGTTGGGACTTGAGATTGCTAGGTGGCGAGCGGCGAGCGCCTCCAGAATCGCGGCCGCATCGCCGGACAGTTCCGCCTCGGCGAGCGCCTGCGCCGCCAGTTCAGCGGGACGGGCACCGCCCTCGAATTCGGCGACTCCTATTGCGATCTGTGCCAACAGGCGGGACCGGATGGCGTGCTCGTCGAGGGGCAGGAGCGCGAGTGCGCGCTCGCAGATCGGCGGGATCGTGCGGTGCACGTCCGGGTGGCCCATGCCGTGGACGACCAGGCCGGCGGCGGCGAGCAGATCGACGCGTCCGGCTGCCTCGGCCAGGTCCGCCGCCGCGACGCTTGCCGCGAGGCTCGCGTCGACATGGTTGGCGAGGATGCACGCCTCGGCAAGCCGGACGAGCAAGCGAGCCAGCTCGCCCGGCTCAGCGTGGGCGCGCCGCGCGCAGTCGACGGCGACCTGCGCGAACCGTGCCGCGTCGTCATTCGCGCACGCGGCACGCGCCTGCTCGTCCGCCGTCTCGGCCCAGCGCAGGCATTGGTGCAGCGCGTCAGCGCCGTCCGCTCGTTGCCAATGCCCGGCTATCGAGCCCGCCACCTCAACCCCCAGCGCGGCTTCGAGCGCACAAGCTGCGCGGCGGTGGAGCTCGGCCCGCCGCACCGGACTGAGTTCGCTGTAGACGGCGTCCCGGACGAGCGCGTGCTCGAAGGACACCCGCTCGTTCACCGTGCGCAACACGCCGACCGCGAATGCGGCGGCGAGCAGGCGCTGGACGGACCCGGGCGGGTGACCGGTCATGCGAGCGAGCAGGCCGGCGTCGATCCGCTCGCCGAGCACGCTCGCCGCGTCGACGACCGCGCGCGCTTCGCGCTCCAGCGGTGCCACCCGGGCGGCGACGATCTGGCGGAGCTGGGGACGTTCGGCCATCAGCCGGCTCAACATCTCTGTGTCGGTGACGGCACCGCTGCGGCCGACGTCTTCGGCGACGAGGCGCACGAGGAGCGGATTGCCGTTGGTGCGTTCATGCAAGACGCGCGCAAATCTCGCGTCGGCCGTCCCGACCAGCTCCGGCAGCCACGCCGCGACGTCATCGACACCGAGGCCGCCGAGCGAGATCGGCCGCGCCGATTCTCCACGCAACAAATCCGGCAATACGTCGGCCAGCGCGCCCGGCGTGCTGTGCCGGTAGGTCGCCACCACGACCACCGGCAGCTCGGCGAGCTCGGCGACGAGGTGCCGCAGCAACAGCACCGACGTCCGGTCCGCCCAGTGCACGTCCTCGAGAACGACGAGCAGGCCTTCCTGTTGCGCCCGCGCGCTCACCAGATCGGTCACGGCCACGAACAATCGAAACCGGGCTACAGCGTCCGGCTCTCCGAACTCGGCACCCGGCAGCGAGTCGGCCCCCGGCCACCCTCGGACCAGGCGCCGCCACGGCCACAACGGGGGCGCTCCAGGATCGTCGACGCAGTACGACCGGGACACAGGGACGCCGCTGCGCCTCGCCATTTCGGCCGCCGCGTCGGCGAGTCGGCTCTTGCCCGTCCCGGCAGCGCCGGCCACCAGCACCAGGGCACCGCGGCCGCGCCCTGCGTCTTTGAGCGCGCTGTCGATTTCGGCGACCTCACGCGAGCGACCGACCAGCACCGCCATGGCGCCCAGTATCGGGCAACGCAGGCGAGTCAGTACCGGAATACGTGGCGGCACTGATGTGTCGAGCCGTCGCCGCGGCGACCCTAGGCAAACCCACCCACCACGCACCAGGCATTCAGGAGGACACCATGTTCGCCCAACTCACCTACTTCGACGGACCGCGAAGCCCAGAACTCGTCGCCGCAAGCGACTTCGCCGGTCGCGAGCGAGTGTGGCCCGCGATTCTCGCGGACCCCGGGGCACGCGAGGACCACATCGCCACCTATGTCCTGCGCCAGGACGACGGCGCCGAGGTGGTCGTCGTCATCACCAAGACCGGGGCGGGTCTTGACCGTGGCCGGGAAGTGGTCATGAGCACGGAGCTGCTGCCCGGTGAGGATCCGGCGTTGCTCCCTGGCCCGGACCGGGTCGAGACTTTCGAGGTCGTCGCCAGCATGGTCGCTGACCAGGTGACGTCGTGACCGGCGTGCTGGCCGCTCCACTCACCACCGGTCGCTGGGACGTGCTGAACACCCTCAGCTGCGCCCGCTTCGCAGTGCGCAACCTCGGCTGGAAGACCGTTCGCGGCAGCATCCCGATCCTTGAGGCGTCGCTCGAGGTCGATCATCAGGGCCAGCCCGCGTCGGTGGACGCGATGCTCGACGTCACCGGGATCGACACGGGCAACTCGCGCCGCGACCGTGACCTGGCTAAACCACGGCTGCTCGACACGGCGCAGTACCCGACCCTCACCTTCCACGGGACTCGCATCGAGACCTACGGCGCCGGCTGGAAGGTCACCGGACGCATCGACGCGCACGGCGCAGCTGCAGACGTGGTGCTCGACGTGACCGTCCTCGACGGCTCCGACCCGAATCGGGTCGCGGTCCGGGCGAGCACGTCGTTCGACCGGCGGGAGCTGGGGGTTCGGGCGCCGCGGTTCATGATCGGGCGCCGTATTGCCGTCACGGTGGATGCCGTGTTGCGCCGTCCGGCCGTCGGCTAGGACCAGCGGCCGAGACGTACCGAGACGGCGGCGAGCGCGGCGGCCCCGGCGGTGGAGGTGCGCAGCACGGGCGATCCCAGTCGCACCGGCTGCGCTCCGGCCTCGGCGAAGCGGATCAATTCCTCGTCGCTGATCCCGCCCTCCGGCCCGATCACGAGTACGACCTCGCCGGCGTTCGGCACGGCGGCGCGGGCGATCGCCTCGGACGCCGCCTCGTGCAGCACCAGCCCGCAGCCCGTGCGCAGCCTGCTCACCACCAGCGGTGTCGTTGCGAGCTCTGACACCTCCGGCACCCAGGCCCGTCGGCTCTGCTTGCTCGCCTCACGCGCGGTACGCCGCCACCGTTCCAGCGCCTTCCGCCCGCGCGGGCCCTGCCACTGCGCGATCGATCGGGACGCTGCCCAAGGAACGATCTCGTCCACCCCGAGCTCGGTCATCATCTCGACTGCGAGTTCGGCGCGCTCGCCTTTGATCAGCGCCTGCACGACGACCAGCCGCGCGGGTGGGCGCTCCTCGGTGCGGCGTCGACGTACGGCGAGCAGCACGCCGTCCGGGCGGACCGCCGTCACCCGGCAGTCGAGCAACGTTCCGCGGCCGTCGCCGAGCATCGCGTCCTCACCGACGCGCATTCGGCGCACCTTGGCGGCGTGCCAGCCCTCGTCACCGGTGAGGTGCACGACGTCCATGCCCGGCAGCTCGTCGAGCAGGAAGAGGGGCGGGGTCACCGTCCGCCGAAGGCGTCGCGCACCTTGCCGAACAAACCGCCGTTCTTGGTGACCGCCGACACGTCCTCGTGGCGCAGGCCCGCGAGTTCACGCAGCAGTCGTTCCTGGTCCTCGTCCAACCGCGTCGGCGTGCGGACGTCGATGTGGACGTGCAGGTCCCCGCGGGTGGAGCTGCGCAGCCGCGGCACGCCCTTGCCGCGCAGCGTCTGGACGGTCGCGCTCTGTGTACCCGCCTTGATGTCGAGCTTCTCCTCGCCGTCGAGGGTGGTGAGCACGAGATCGGTCCCGAGGGCAGCGGCCGTCATCGGCACGACGACGGTGCAGTGCAGATCGGCACCTTCACGGATGAACGTGTCGTGCGGCAACTCGGCAACCTCGACGTAGAGATCACCGGCCGGTCCGCCGCCCTGACCGACCTCGCCCTGGCCCGAGAGCCGGATGCGCATGCCGTCCTCGATGCCGGGCGGGACGTCGACGGTGATGGTGCGCCGCACCCGGACGCGACCCTCGGTGCCGCACGTCGGGCACGGCGACGGGATCTGCTGACCGGTTCCGGCGCACGCGCCACACGGACGCGAGGTCATCACCTGGCCCAGGAACGAACGCTGGACGGACTGGATCTCCCCCGCCCCGCCGCAGGTGGCGCAGGTGCGCGGGGACGTGCCGGGCGCACAACCCGACCCGACGCAGGTGGTGCACAGCACAGCCGTCTCGACGTTGAGCTCGCGGCGGACCCCGAAGGCAGCCTCATCGAGCGTGAGGCTCATCTGCACCAGCGCGTCGGCGCCCGCACGCACCCGGCTGCGCCGGTTGCGTCCCCCCGCGCCGCCGGCACCGCCGAAGAAGGCCTCGAACACGTCGCCGAACCCGCCGAAGCCGGAGAACGGGGCGCCTTGCGACCCCGCGCCCTGCGACAGCGGGTCGCCCCCGAGATCCACCACGCGGCGCTTCTCGGGATCGGAGAGAACCTCATAAGCGGCCGTGACCTGCTTGAAACGGTCCTGCGAGGCCGGGTCGGCGTTGACATCCGGGTGCAGCTCGCGAGCGAGCTTGCGGTATGCCCGCTTGAGCTCCTCGGCGGTGGCGTCACTGCGCACACCGAGCAAGCCGTAATAGTCGCGGGGGGAATCAGCCACCGGTCGCGTCGTCCTTCACAGTCAATTGGCACTCATCGCTGGATAGTGCCAGCACGACGTCCCAGTGTACGGATCTTGGGAGGGGGTCTCAGCGCTCCTCGAGCACGTCACCGACGTAGCGGGCGACGGCGGCCACCCTGGCCATCGTGTGCGCGTAGTCCATCCGCCGCGGGCCGAGCACACCCACCGCCCCCAGGGCCGCGCCGCGCGGGCCGTACCCGCTCGTGACGACCGATGCCCCCGACAGGCCCTCGTGCTGGGTCTCGTTGCCGATGCGCACCACGACCTGCGTGGTGACGGCGGACTGGTCGAGCAGCCGCAGCAGCACCACCTGCTCCTCCAACGCCTCCAGGACGGGACGGATGGCAGGGAAGTCGAGGACGTTCTCGGTCAGGTTGGCGGTGCCGCCCAGCACGATCCTGTCGCTGTGGGTCTCGATCAATGTCTCGAGCAGGACCGAGGTCAGCGTGCCCAGCAGCCCCCGCAGCTCCGGGGCCACCGCCGGTGGCAGCTCGCCGATGATCTCGGGTGCCTCGGCGAGCAGCCGATCGCGCAGCTGGCCGTTCAGGGTGGCGCGCAGGTCGAACACGGCGTCGTCGCCGACCGGGCCGGGCAGTTCCACGACACGCTGCTCGACGCGGCCGGTATCGGTGATCAGCACGAGCATCAGCCGTGAGGCGCTGAGGCTGACCAGCTCGAGGTGACGCACCCGGGAACGCGACAGCAGCGGGTACTGCACGACCGCCACGTAGCGGGTCAGCTGGGCGAGCGTGCGCACGGCCCGGTGCAGCACGTCGTCGAGATCCGCTGCGCCGTCGAGGAAGGATTCGATCGCACGCTTCTCGGCTGCGGTGAGCGGCTTCAACTGGGCCAGGCGGTCGACGAAGATCCGGTAACCGGCATCGGTCGGGATTCGTCCCGCGCTGGTGTGCGGCTGGGCGATGAGCCCCTCCTCCTCCAGCACGGCCATGTCGTGACGGATGGTGGCCGGGGAGACACCGAGGTTGTGCCGGTCGCCGAGTGCCTTGCTGCCCACCGGCTCGTTGGTCGCGATGAAGTCTTCGATGATGGCGCGCAGGACCGCGAGTCTGCGTTCCTCGACCGCCACGATGTACTCCGCTCCGGATACCGCCATGACTCTGCGTGGACACCCAGCATACGAAGACGACCCCGCGGCCGGCACGGGTTAGGGTCGCGGTAACCGTGTCGTCGCTTTTGTCGGGAGAACTCGTGATCTTCAAGGGGGTACGGGACGGCCGTCCCTACCCCGAGCACGGTCTCACCGCCAAGGACTGGGCCAAAGTAGCGCCGCGGGCGATCCGCCTGGACGAGTTGACCACGACCAAGCGCGAGCTCGCCCTCGACCGGCTGCTCGACGAGGACTCCACCTTCTACGGGGACCTGTTCCCGCATGCCGTCGTGTGGGAGGGCGAGGCGTATCTGGAGGACGGGCTGCACCGCGCGCTGCGTGCCGCATTGGAGAACCGGCAGACGATCCACGCGCGGATCCTGGATCTCGACGCGCTGCGCCGCGGAGCGCGCTGATCCGACGCTGCGCCGCGGAGCGCGCTGATCCGACGCTGCGCCGCTGAGCGCGCTGAACCGACGCTGCGCCGCGGAGCGCGCTGAATATTTGCTGAGCTCTTCCAGCCAGCCGCGAACGGGCGCTACGGTCCGGATAGACGCCGCATTCGGAGTCATTACCGCAAACCCCCGCCCACCGCGCATGCGGGTGCGGCGGCCCCTGTCAAGAAAGGCCCCCCATGAGCCCAACCCTCCGTCCCCACCGCACCCGACGCGGCTGGCGGCTGCGCTCGGTCGCTACCGCCGGCGCAATCCTGATGGCCGCCGGAGTGACCGCAGTGACCCTCGACTCGGCCGGCGCGGCATCCGGTGCGCAACCGGCCGGCGCCGCCGGAGGAGGCGTGCTCGCCAACCTGTTCGAGTGGAACTGGCCGTCGGTGGCGCGAGAGTGCCGCAACACGCTCGGTCCGGCCGGCTACACCGGTGTCCAGGTCTCCCCGCCGGCCGACTCGCTGTCGCGGGACTACACCACCTCCGACGCACCGATCGAACATCCGTGGTGGGAGGTGTAACAGCCCGTCGACTACGTCCTCGCCGGTCGGATGGGTACGCAGGACCAATTCAAGTCGATGGTCACGACCTGTCGGGCCGCCGGCGTCAAGGTGTATGTCGACGCCGTCATCAACCACATGACCGGTCAGGGTCACAAGTCCTACCTCGGCGTCGAGTACACCCACTTCGCCTATCCCGCCTACGGTTTCTACGACTTCCACCACAAGGGTCCCGGGCTCAACCAGTGCCCCTCGGCGAGTGGCGGCATCGAGAACTTCAACGACTTCCAGCAGCTGACCAAGTGCGAGCTGCTCGGCCTCGCCGACCTGCGCACGGATGCCCCCTCGACACGGGCGATCATCGCCGGGTATCTGAACAAGCTGTTGCGCTACGGAGTTTCCGGGTTCCGCGTCGACGCAGCCAAACACGTCGGTCAGACCGATCTCATCGCAATCCAGAACCTGCTCACAAACACCCTCGACGGCACCCGTCCCTATGTCGCCCTGGAGGTCTTCCCCGGCAGCCCCGGCGAGGGCTCACAGCTGGCGTTCACTCGCGCGGGGGACGTGCTCGGCTTCGACTACAGCTATCAGGTCAAGAACGCGTTCAAGAGTTACGTCGGCTCCGGCGAGAGAGGCAATATCACCAGCCTGCGCGTGTTCGGTGAGGACGCCGGACTCGTCCCGAGCGACAAGTCGCTGGTGTTCATCGAGAACCACGACACCGAGCGCGGCTCGGACACACTGAGCTACAAGGACGGGCGCACCAACGTCATCGCGAACGAGTTCATGCTCGCCTACCCCTACGGCACGCCGCAGGTGTACTCGGGATTCGCCTTCACCAACAGCTACGACTCACCCCCGGCGAGCGCGAACGGCCACGTCACCGACACCGTGTGCGGCACCGGAACCTGGGTCTGCATCGACCGGTACAGCGGGGTCAAGAACATGGTGCGGTTCCACAACTACGTGGCGGGTGCGCCGCTGGCGCACTGGTACGACGACCACGTCAACCTGATCGCGTTCAGCCGCGGCAACCGTGGCTTCTTCTCGACCAACAACGCGGTCACGGCCAAGACCGTCACCGTGCAGACCGGGCTGCCGTCGGGCACCTACTGCGACCTCATCCACGGATCGGTGTCAGGCGGCTCGTGCTCCGGGCCGACCGTCACCGTGGCCGTGGACGGGCGGGCGACGATCAAGGTGTTCGGCAAGGATGCGGTCGCATTCACCCAGGCCGATCGCGTCTGATCGGTCCTGCGGGCGGGAAGGTCAGGGTAGTAGCTCGCGCACCACGGCATCGGCCATCAGCCGGCCGCGCTGCGTGAGCACTACCCGACCGTCGCGAGATGCATCGGGGTCTAGCAGTCCCCAGGACACGAGCTGCCCGACGCTGCCGCGTGCCTGCTCGGTCAGGTCGTAAGTCGGTAGCCCGCCGCGCATCCGGACGCCGAGCATCACCTTCTCGGTGTAGCGCGCGCCGGGACCGAGGGTCTCGCGTCCGGCGGCGGGGCTCTGCCCGGACTGCAGCAACGCGGTGTACCGGACGGGGTGCTTGACGTTCCACCACCGCACGCCGGACACGTGGCTGTGCGCGCCGGGGCCGATCCCCCACCAGTTCGAGTCGGTCCAGTAAAGCTCGTTGTGCCGGCACCGCGCGCCCGGCGTGCGCGCCCAGTTCGACACCTCGTACCACTCGTAACCCGCTGCCCGCAGCGTCTCGTCGGCGAGCACGTACCGGTCGGCCAGCACGTCGTCGTCCGGTGCGGGCACCACGCCGGACGTCACCTGGCGCGCCAGCGCCGTCCCCTCCTCTACGACCAGCGCGTAGGCGCTGATGTGGTCCGGCCCGGCACCGATCGCCGCGTCGAGCGAAGCCTGCCAGTCGGCATCCGTCTCGTACGGCGCGCCGTAGATCAGATCGAGGTTGACGTGCTCGAAGCCCGCACCGCGTGCTTCGGCCACGGCCTGCTCGGGACGTCCCGGCCGGTGCCTGCGGTCGAGCACGTCGAGCACGCGGGGGACCGCCGACTGCATGCCCAGCGAGATCCGCGTGAACCCGGCCTCGCGCAGCTTGCCGAGATAGCCGGGCGCGACCGTCTCCGGATTCGCCTCGGTCGTGATCTCGACATCGGCAGCCAGGCCGAACTGCTCGCCGATCTCGGCGATGATCAGCCCGAGGTGCTCGGCCGGCAGCAGGGTAGGCGTGCCGCCGCCGAAGAAGATCGTCGAGACCGGCGGGATGCGCTCGCCCAGCACGTCCCCGTCGCCGAGCACGCTGCCCGCCAGCCGGATCTCCGCGAGCACAGTGTCGGCGTAACTGCCCCGGCTCACCCCGTTACCCAGCTCGGCCGCGGTGTAGGTGTTGAAATCGCAATACCCGCAGCGGGTCTCGCAGAACGGCACGTGGACGTACACGCCGAACGGCACCCCCCAGGCCGCGTCGAGCGTGGTCCGCCGCAACCGGCCGTCGGGGGGCGGCAGGTCGCCGTGAGGTAGCGCTGCAGGCACGCCCACCAGTGTGCGCCAGCAGTTCGGCGCAACCCGTCAGGCGGGGCGTTCGGGCAGGTCCCGAAGATGGCGCAGGGGCGACGCCGCTAGAACGAAGACGGGCAGGACGTTACCGAGCAACAACAGCCACAGTGCCGGCCGAGTGCCGAGCGTCTCGGCCAGCACGCCCGCGAGCAACGGGCCGATCGGCATCGCGCCGAACAGCACGAAGCGCATCGTCGCCACGACCCGGCCGAGCAGGCGTGGCGGGCAGTAGTTCTGACGGAACGTCAGGATCGTGACGTTGTAGACGAGGATGCCGGCCAGCACGAGCACGTTTCCGGCGACGAAGAAGACCAACCCCAGTCCGCGTGTGGTGAGCGGGATCAGCAAGCCGCACGGAGCACTGATCAGCATCGAGAACCAGACAGCGCGCGCCGTGCCGATCCGCCGCCCGATCGGGCGCGCCACCGCAGCGCCCAGCACCGCGCCGACTCCCACCGTCGACATCAGCAATCCGACGGCAGATGGCTCGAGGTGCACCGTCCGCACGAGGAACACGACCGCGATGGCCTCGTAGCCGATGAAGAACAGGTTGCCGATTGCGGGGGCGATCGTCATCACCCGCAGCAGCGGGTCGCCACGCACGTGGCGCGCGCCCTCGGCGATCTCCGCGCGCAGGCTGCGTTCAACAGACGGCTCGGGTGTCTGCTCGCGTGCGTGCGTGCTGACGAGGGCGAGCAACGAGACCAGGTAGCTGGCGGCGTCGACGAACAACGCGAACGGGGCGCGCAGGGCCTGCACCAGCAGTCCGCCGAGGGCCGGCCCGACTATTGCTGCGACCGCCTGGGTCCCTTGCAGCTTGGCGTTGCCCTCGGCAAGCTCGTCGCGCTCGAGCAGGGTCGGCAGGTATGCCTGGTAAGCGACCTGGAACAACACCGTTGCCAGGCCCGTCCCGAACGCCACGACGAACAGGTGACCGATACTCAGCACGCCGGACGCGGCGGCGACCGGGATGCTGGCGAGCAACACCGCGCGGACGAGATCGCAGGCGATCATCAGCCGGAGCCGGCGTTTGCGGTCCACCCACACCCCGGCCGGCAGGCCGATGAGCAACCACGGCAGCCACTCCAAGGCGGACAGGACGCCGACCTCGAGCGGACGGGCATGCAGGTAAACGACGGCGACCAACGGGATGACGACGGCGCTGACCGCAGTACCGATGTCGCCGATCGCCTGCCCCGCCCAGAGCAGCCGAAAGTCGCGGTGGTGGACGAGGCCGGTGCGCGTCGCGGTCACAGACCCGCCCCCCCGCCCGTCCATGCGCCTGAACTGGAGACAGCGGAACTGGGCGCCGGGCTGGGCGCGGTCGAATCGTTCGAACGCACCGCACGCACGCCGTAGCCGATCAGCAGCGCTGCGAGAAGGATCAGCAGCGCAAGCAACGGACGGCGGGTGCGGGGCATGTTCGTTGACTCTAGACAAACCGGACGTACTTCGATCAGGTCATGACCGAATCCCTGACGGCGACGACATCGAGGCCTATCCGACGAGCCCGGCCGGCGGACAAGTGCGCGCGGCGTTGTGCTCATCCATCACATGCCCGGCTATGACCGCACGACTCCATCGCGACGACGACGCGGGCCACGCGTTCTTCGCGCCCGACCGTCCGCCCTACCGGATGGCCGCCGCCAATGACGGCTGGGAACGCGTCGAGTCCTTCTACCGGACGCACCTCGGAGGCTGACCGATGTGCACCTACACGACCGAGCGCGCCCCTGCCGACGGCAGCGCCAAAGGCCCCGGAGGCAGCTGGTTCCACGTCAGCGAGGCGACGGCCTACTTCGACCACCCGGTGCATGCGATGGCCGGGCATACCCTCAACATCGACCTGGCCGACCCGTCCCGCGGGCCGTCGGCGCGCGTGGCCGTCGAGCTCACCGCCGCGTCGGCGCTGGAACTGGTGACTGCCATCCAGGCCTCCCTCGCTGCTGCCCCGACCGAACTCACCGGGCAGAGTGCGACGGCCTAGGGTCGAGGCCATGCTTGCCGTCTACGCCGAATCCTTCGATCCCGACAACCCGCTCAACGGGCTGCGAGTCGAGCAACGTCCCGATCCGGAGCCGCCGCAGGGGTGGACTCGGATCAAGGTGCAGGCGGGCAGCCTGAACCACCACGACTTGTGGACGCTTCGCGGTGTCGGGATCAAGGCCGAGCAGTTGCCGATGATCCTGGGGTGCGACGCTGCAGGCGTCGACGAATCGACCGGGGACGAGGTCGTCGTCCACGCTGTCGTCAATGCGCCCGGCTGGAGCGGGGACGACACGCTCGACCCGAAGCGGACCCTGCTCTCGGAGAAGCACCAGGGCTCGCTAGCCGAGTACGTGATCGTCCCGTCCCGCAACGTGGTGCCCAAGCCGGCCGAGCTGTCCTGGGCCGAGGCCGCGTGTCTGTCGACGGCCTGGCTCACGGCCTACCGGATGCTGTTCGTGAAGTCGGGATTGCGACCGGGCCAGTCGATGCTCGTGCAGGGCGCGTCCGGCGGCGTCGCCAGCGCCTGCATCGCGATGGGACGTGCGGCGGGATTCCGCGTGTACGCGACCGCCCGCACCGAGGCCAAGCAGGCCCGCGCCCTCGAACTCGGCGCGCACGAGGCGTTCGCATCGGGCGCGCGACTGCCCGACCGCGTCGACGCGGTGTTCGAGACGGTCGGCGAGGCGACGTGGTCGCATTCGGTCAAGTCGCTTCGTCCCGGCGGTCGGATCGTTGTTTCCGGCGCGACATCAGGCGCCATGCCGGGCGCCGAGCTGAATCGGCTGTTCTTCCTGCAGCTCGAGGTCGTGGGCTCGACGATGGGGACGAAGTCGGAGCTCGCGGACCTGATCCGCTTCCTGCAGTCGAGCGGGCTGCGTCCCTCGATCGATCGGGTCATCCCGGCGTCGTCGGCTGCCGAGGGTCTCGCGGCGATGGAGGCCGGCGAGCTGGTCGGAAAGATCGTGCTCGAGTTCTGAGGCCCTTAGCACCGGCCGGTCTTGGCCCCGTAGCAGGGCGACACGCCGCGGCGCACCCTGCTCCGGGGCCAACCCGGGGTTGGGCGGGGACGCCGCTCGCCGCGCCCGCAGTCATACTGCGGCGCATGAGCGATGACGCGACGCCGGCCCAGCGCGACCAGGCGTTCGCGCGCAGCTCCGCCGCGGAGAACTACGAGCGCTACCTCGTTCCGTCCCTGTTCGGACCGTGGGCCGAGTTCCTGCTCAACATGGTCGTCATCGACGATGCGGCGATCGTGCTCGACGTCGCGGCCGGCACGGGTGCAGTGTCACGGGCGGCAGCCCGGCGGGCGGGACCCCGCGGACGGGTGCTGGCCACCGACATCAGCCCGGTGATGACGGCGTTCATCGCAGCTCGGCCGGCCGAGCACGGGTCCGCGCCGATCGCCACCGCCGTCGCCTCGGCCACCGACCTCGGCCGGGACGACGACGAGTTCGACGTGGCCCTCTGCCAGCAAGGTCTGCCGTCCTTTCCCGACCGGCTCGCCGCGCTGCGGGAGATGCACCGCGTGCTGCACCGCGGCGGCGTGGCAGGCGTCGCGGTCTGGTCCGGACGCGACGGCATGCTTCCGTTCGGCCCGTTCCATGAGGTGTTCCTCGAACTCGGCGTGCCGGAACCGTTCCCGAACGCGTGGGATGTCACCAGTTTCACCATGCGTCCACGCGAACTCGAGCAGCTACTGCATCAGGCCGCATTCCCGCACGTCGTCAGCACCGAGTTCGAGCTGACTACCCGCTGGCCCGATCTCGACCACCTCGTCGACGCCGTCAAGGGATCTCCATTCGCAGGGGTCCTCGACGGCCTGCCGAGCGATCAACAGCAGGAGGTGCATCGTCGCCTGCAGGATCGCTACTCGCAGTTCGAGCACCACGGCGTGGTCGAGGTGCCGACGTACGCCACCCTCGCGCGCGCGACTGCCTGACTACCGAGGCCCGGGCACCCGCCGCAGCGTCACCGCTTGGCGGGTTCGGGGACCTCGCCGGTCGACAGCGCGGCGATGAAGGCCTCCTGCGGCACCTCGACACGGCCGACCATCTTCATCCGCTTCTTGCCTTCCTTCTGCTTCTCCAGCAGCTTGCGCTTGCGAGTGATGTCGCCGCCGTAGCACTTTGCCAGGACGTCCTTGCGCATCGCGCGGATGTTCTCGCGGGCGATCACCCGAGCACCGATGGCAGCCTGGATCGGCACCTCGAACTGCTGGCGTGGGATGAGCTTGCGCAGTTTCGCCGTCATCGACGTCCCGTAGGCATACGCCTTGTCCTTGTGGATGATCGCCGAGAACGCATCGACGGCCTCACCCTGCAGCAGGATGTCGACCTTTACCAGATCGGACGTCTGCTCGCCGGCCATCTCGTAGTCCAACGAGGCATACCCGCGGGTGCGTGACTTGAGCGCGTCGAAGAAGTCGAAGATGATCTCGGCGAGCGGCAGCGTGTAGCGCAGTTCGACACGGGTCTCGGACAGGTAGTCCATGCCGCCCAGGGTGCCGCGCCGCTGCTGGCACAGCTCCATGATCGCGCCGATGTATTCGCTCGGTGAGATGATCGTCGTCTTCACGATGGGCTCGTAGATCTCTGCGATCTTCTTGCCCGACGGCCAGTCGGACGGGTTGGTGACCACATACTCCGCTGCGTCCTCGAGAATGACGCGGTTCACCACGTTCGGAGCCGTCGAGATCAGTTCGAGGTCGAACTCGCGCTCGAGCCGGTCGCGGGTGATCTCCAGGTGCAACAGACCGAGGAAGCCGCACCGGAAGCCGAAGCCCAGCGCCGCCGAGGATTCCGGTTCGTACACCAGCGCCGCATCGTTGAGCCGCAACCGGTCGAGAGCATCGCGCAGCAGCGGGTAGTCGGAACCGTCGATGGGGAACAACCCGGAATAGACCATCGGGCGGGGATCGCGATAGCTGCCCAGCGACTCCGCAGCGGGCTTGGCCATGTCGGTCACGGTGTCGCCGACCCTGGACTGACGGACGTCCTTCACGCCGGTGATCAGGTACCCGACCTCGCCCACGCTGAGGCCGGCGGTCGGCACGGGCTCGGGTGAGATGACGCCGATCTCGAGCAGCTCGTGCGTGGCGCCGGTGGACATCATCTTGATCCGCTGACGCGGTGTGAACTGCCCGTCCACGACGCGGATGTAGGTGATGACGCCGCGGTAGATGTCATACACCGAGTCGAAGATCATCGCGCGGGGGGCGGCGTCGGCCGCCCCGACCGGAGCCGGGACCGCGCGGCAGATCAGGTCGAGCAGCTCGCTCACACCCTCCCCGGTCTTCGCACTGACGCGCAGCACGTCGTCGGGATCGCAGCCGATGATGTGCGCGATCTCCGCCGCGTAGAGGTCGGGTTGCGCTGCCGGCAGGTCGATCTTGTTGAGGACGGGAATGATGTGCAGGTCGTACTCCAGGGCGAGGTACAGGTTCGCGAGCGTCTGCGCCTCGATCCCCTGCGCCGCGTCGACGAGAAGGACGGCGCCTTCGCACGCCGCGAGCGACCGGCTGACCTCGTAGGTGAAGTCGACGTGGCCGGGTGTATCGATCATGTGCAGCACGTGTTCGGAGCCGTCGCTCGTCCAGGGCATCCGGACGTTCTGCGCCTTGATGGTGATGCCACGCTCGCGCTCGATGTCCATGCGGTCGAGGTACTGCGCGCGGGCGTGGCGGGCGTCGACCACCCCGGTGAGCTGGAGCATGCGGTCGGCCAGCGTCGACTTGCCGTGGTCGATGTGGGCGATGATGCAGAAGTTACGGATACGCGCCGGATCGGTACGGCCGACGGTCGTCGGCGAACTACTCACGTCCGATCTCGCTCCACTTTGATCAGCCGCCGGAGGCAGACCACATGTGTTCGCTCACTCTGTTCGCTCACGCTGCGGACTTTCCGGCTCGGGTACCTGCGTTCTCCTCTATGGTCGCACGGCAGCACCTACCGAAGCCGCGAGAGAGGACGCTGCCGTGAGGATCGCGGTCTACGGAGCCACGGGGAACATCGGCACGCAGGTCACGGCCGAGGCGGCGCGGCGCGGGCACGAGGTGACGGCGCTGAGCCGGCACGAACCGGCCGGCCCGCTCCCCGACGGAGCCGGCTGGCAGCAGGGCGACGTGAATGACGCCCGTGCGGTGCGCCAGGTGGCGGACCAGGTGGACACGGTCGTCTCGGCGATCGGACCGCCCCGCGATCCGGGCAGTGACCCCGCCGAATATGCCACGACGATCCGGGGTCTCGCCGGCGCAGTCGGCGCGACCCGGCTGCTGGTCGTGGGCGGCGCGGGCAGCCTGCTCGACTCCGAGGACCGACGCCTCGCCGACCGCCCCGACTACCCTGCTGCCTACCGCCCCGAGGCCCTTGCCCAGGCGGCGGCCCTCGAGGCGCTGCGGGCGACTGGACCCGGGTCGGAATGGGTCTACCTCTCCCCTGCCCCCGAGATCACCGACGGGGAGCGAACCGGTGGCTACCGGGTCGGCGCGGACCATCCCGTTGGCTCCTGGATCTCCATCGCCGACTTTGCGGTGGCAGTGGTGGACGAGGTGGAGAAGCCGGCGCACCGGCGTGAGCGGTACACGGTCGCCACGCGCTGAGCTGTTCCCGGGCGGTGCCCGCCGGGAGGGGGCGACCGGTCGGCCGCACCGACGGCTTTCGTTCGCGACGCCCGCCTGGGCCCGCTCGGCGCGCCTGCCCGGGCAGGGTTGCCGGGCCGCGAGGAGAGTGATCGGGCAGGATGACGGCCATGACCGTACCGATCGATCCGCGCGCCGCCGTCGAGTTCCGCATTTCCGCGGTGGACTTGCAGGTCGGTGATCTGGTTAATACCTCGCCCGGTGAGGACGACTGGCAACAGGTGGTCGCGGTCTATCGCACGGCCGCCGAGGCGCGCGAGGACCACGTACGCAACCTGGTCGACTCCCTCGGCGGTCGCTACGTGGTCGTGCAGCTCACCGATCTCGCACCGGTCGACACCGGTGTGTACTTCGCGGCGGGTCTGGCGATGACCTTCGGTTCGGACGACGGTGCAGACCAATCCGTCGCCGACGTGGTGAGCGCCGAGGACGGTGTACGGACCTACCTCTACACCAAGTTCGAGCTGGTCACGGCCCGGACGTCGCGGAGCTGACCTGCCGGGGCGCAGCTGAGCCGCGACGCGGATTCGAGCGCCCCAAGCGCCGCTGGTAGTCTGGCGAGGTTGCCTGCGGGCCGTTCCGGCGCGGGAATGCAGCAACGGCGCAGCAACAGCATTGCTCATCAGATTCCGAACAGACGTCGAGGCTTTCTTCGTGGCGAACATCAAGTCCCAGATCAAGCGCATCCGCACCAATGAGGCGGCGCGCCTGCGTAACAAGAGCGCGCGTTCCTCGCTCAAGACGAGCGTGCGTCGCTTCCGCGAGGCTGCTGACTCGGGCAACCGCGAGGACGCCCTGGCCGCGATGGTTGCCGCTGCCCGCGAGTTGGACAAGGCGGCCGGTAAGGGCGTCATCCACCGCAACCAGGCCGCGAACCGCAAGGCGGCCATGGCCAGCCGCGCCAACGCACTCTGACCGACTGATCCACCTGGCCCGCGCCGGCTCTCGAGCCGGACGCGGGTTTCGTGCTGTCCAGGCTCCGCGCGCCGCTGCACCGACTCCGGGCGATCCGTAACGACCGTGGTCTGTCTTCGGCCGCGCGGGCGTTCGTTGAGCGGGCGGCGGCGTCGTGCGGTCTCTTTGATCGCGAGCGGCACGTAGGCCCGGTCGAGGTGCCGGTGTCGGTTCCGGGCGAGACGATCTCGCCGATGCGATCGACGGCGTCGTCCGACAGGGGCGATGTCTACGCCTGTGAGCACGTCGCCGCGTTGGTTCATATGGGTTGCTCCCGGTAACCGTTCGTCTGCGGACGGCCTTCCGCGCCACACAGCACGGCGACAGTCGCGCTGCGTTACCGCTGTCAGTCCCGCCCCCCGCTGTTCATCAGGCTCTTTCCACCCATCTGGCGTACGCTCGACTTACGCGGATTTAATCTTGCGCATTTCCTTGCCTAGTGGCTGAATCTGAACTCAGGAGCCCCGTGAACCTGACCCCCCGCTCAACACCGCCTCGTCGAATCCGAGGTCGGCTCCGCACCCGACGCACAGGAAGCGCCGCGGTGCTGTTGTTCGCCGGCGCGCTGATGTTGAGCTGGGGTGGCGTCCTCGGAGTAGCCGTCCAGACGAATGCCGGCGCAGCCTCGCCTGCAGCGGTCAACCAGTGCAACGGCACGGACAACGTCGGCGGTCAGGCGGTCGCCTGCTCGGTTTCGGTCATCAACAATCTCGACCTAGGCACAGGGGCGGCCAGTTCCACCGTCACGCTCACCGAATGCCACGGAGCGGCCAATGCGGCGCCGACGTGCACCAACACCCCGATCACGCATCCTAATCAGCTGACCACAACGGTCACTCAATGCAACGGTTCCGGCAGCGGGGGCGGCGGCACAGTGACCTGCTCGGTCAGGGTGACCAACAACATCACCGGCACGGCATCGACGTCGCCGGCCTCCATCGACCAGTGCAACGGCTCCGGAGCCGGCGGCGGTACCCAACCAACCGTGGCGTGCACACCGATCGGGAACACGACCAACGCCACCATCACGCAGTGCGACAACTCCGGCAACGGCGGGGGCGGCACCAGACGGGTTCGTTGCACGGTCGGCCCGTCGACGCAGACCGCGGCCCTACCCGTGACGGTCGACCAGTGTAACGGCTCGGGCAACGGCGGCGGCGGCACCGTCACCTGCACCGTCACCTTGGTCAACAACATCATCAGCGCACCGGTGACGACCCCACCGGTCACCACCCCACCGGTCACCACCCCACCGGTCACCACCCCGCCAGTCACCGCCCCGCCCGTGTCCAGCCCGCCCTTCGTTCCGCCGCCCGGGCTCACCGGTGACAGCCGACCAAGCGCGCGTACGACTCCTAGCTACGGTCTGCTGGGAGGCGGCGTAGCCCTGATCGCAGGCGGCGTTGCGTTGCTCGTTCCCCGCCGGCGGCGGTGAGGCGCGCTCGAACTCTGGTTGCCGCGACGGCGGTGGCGGTCGCTGCGGGAGCGGCCGTCGGGTGTAGCTCCAGTCATCCGACGTCTGACCAACGTCGAGTCGCCACCCCTTCACCCGCAACGAGCGGCGGACCGACACCGACGCGGGGTAGCGCCAAACCGGGGTTCGACACGCCATCACAGGTAACCACGTTGGATGGGCGCAGCGGTTCGGCGGACAAGGCGGGTCGAGCGGCCCCGTCGGGTCGAGCGGCCCGATCCGACGAGGCCCCGTCAGGTCGAGCGGAACCGTCGGCCCGGGCGGAACCGTCGGCCCGGGCGGAACCCTCGGGTCCGAAAACCCAACACAACGCCGGACACTCCAACGCGTCCGAGCCGCGCCCGTTCGAACTCATCGTCAGCACCGACCGCGGCCCGCTCTACGCGCAGGTCGCACTATTGCACGCCATGGTGCACCTCGATGGCACGGCTGACCCCATAGACCCCCCACACGCAACCGCCCAGGAGTGGCAGACGGCTGCCTGGATCACTCAATCCGCCTACCCCAGCGCACCGTCGACCGGGACGACCTACATCTATGGCCACGCCTGCCACTATCACGTCTGCTCGTTCACCTCGCTGTACAACGCCCGCGTCGGGGACGCGATCGCTGTAGCTATCCCATCCCAGCAGCTGGGCTACCGCGTCTGTGCCACCGGGAGTTCACCGAAGTCCGGCAACCTTCGGGTTCCCCGCTGCGCGAGCGGGTCACCCGACCTGGTCCTGGTCACCTGCGAGTACGAAGAGGGCGACACGAGCACCAGCAACCTTGTCGTCGCCGCAATCCTGACGGCCTGACGGCCTGAACGGGATGCCCGCGCGCGTCGTACCAAATGACCCACCGACCGGGCCGAGCACCGGTTGACGGTCCCAGCCCGATGTCAACGGTTCTCGGCCGGAGCGCTTCTCGGTACGGTGAGCGCTGTGTCGGACGCGGAGATTCGCGATGAGGATCTCGTTGATCAGTGGCACACCGTCACGTCCGGTGTGAAGTGGGCCGAGCGACGCGTCGCCAAGGTCCTCGAGGATTTCGGGGTTTCGGCGCAGTCGTTCGCCGTACTGCACTCCCTTTTGCGCGCCGAGGACCATCGCAGCCCGATGAGCGTGTTGGCCCGCGAGGTCTCGATGACTTCGGGCGGGTTCACCAAGCTGGCCGACCGGATGGCACGTGAAGGCCTGATCGATCGGCGCGGTTCCGCGGACGACCGGCGGGTGGTGCACTCGATGTTGACCAGCGAGGGACTGGCCTTGGCTCAAGCGGCCACTCGGCTGTACCAGGACGCACTGCGCGAATGCCTGCTCGGCGTCATATCTCCGGTTGACCTGGTCTCAGCGGCCGCCACGATGCGCGCGTTGGGCGCTGACCGCGGCCAGGTCGACGACCCGTCGGAACTGGTGGCCACCGAACGAAACGCCGCGCTGCCGGATCGGCGCGCGCAGAGCCGTTCGCGGGAGTAGCGAGCCCGACAGAAACCCCGCTCGGCACTCCGCGATTTCGCGCTGCGCAATCCAGGGGTTACCAGCTCGCGCCGCTGAGCGGCGCATCTGCCGAGTGCAGCCGTAGGTCACCGTCGCCCGTCCTTGCTGGCTCGCTCCGTCTCGCACTCCAGCGACGGGCCGACCGCCGAAAGAAGCTGCCCGGTCAACTTGACACGGATCTTACTTCTGCGGAAGATTGTTTCGCGTAAGCAATACGCGAGAAAGACTTCACCTCTAGAGGCTCCTATGAGACGCAGCGCCATCACGATCATTATCACGATCGTCGCCGGCCTCGGTGCGCTCCTCGCCGGCGCGCAGCCTGCAGGAGCAGCGGTCGAGGGCTACACCTGGCAACATTCGACCGGCCACTGGCCCGTCGTCTACGTGCAGAACGACACCAACCGACATTGGTCGGTCAACGCTGCTGTCCGGGCCTGGGGAAGCGGCCTGCGGATCGGAACGTGCCGGGTAAACGCTGGATGCATCCGGATCACCAGCCCCAAGCGCGGCAACAGCAAGCCGCTGGGGCAGTCCTTCATCTATGCGACCGGCGCAACGATCACCCGCGTCGACATCCAGCTGAACGCTTCCGACGAGGCCCAGCCCACGACCGTGCGGAAGGTAGCGACCGAGCACGAACTCGGCCACGCCCTCGGGCTCGCGCACGACACCTCGTACCACGGCGTCATGAGCCCGACCGCGTGGGGCTACAACTACATCAATGCCTTCGCCCGCAAGGAGCTCGCCGGGGCTTACGGCGTCTGACACCGGGGCACATCCCACGCGCATCTCGCAACCTGGCACCTGACGCGGTGACCGGGCCGACCAGATCGGCGACAGCACACGACAGGACCAGACTCCTCCGCCGGACGTCGTCACCGTGGCGAGGGAGGTGCCGGCCGCGGTCCGCCCGGGTCAGCGGCTTGTACGAGCCTCGGCGAGCGCGCGTACCGCTCGCTCGAGCGCATACCCGGGGTCGGCTGCTTCGCCCTTGACGTCGGCATTCACGCCGGCGACGGTGCCCAGTGCATGCCGCACGCCTGCTTCGGTCCAGCCACGGGACTGGCCCTGCGCCCGCTTCACCTTCCACGGCGGCATTCCGAGCCGCTTGGCGAGGTCGAAGTGGCTGCCGCGGCCAGCTGACGCGACCCGCGCGATCGTCCGCACCCCGTCGGCCATCGCGTCGGCGATCACGACGTGCGGCACGCCCACGGCGAGGGCGTGCCGCAGCGCCTCGAGCGCGCCGGCCACGTTGCCGACCACAGCCAGGTCGGCGACGTTGAACCCGGACACCTCGGCACGCCCCCTGTGGAATTTGCGCACCAGGGCGAGGTCGATGGTGCCGCCGGAGTCTGCGACCAGCTGGGCCGACACCGCTGCCAGCTCGCGCAGGTCGCTGCCGACCGAATCGACCAGTCCGGCGACGGCCTCCGGTGCGATGCGCCCGCCCGCCCGGCGCACTTCGGCTCGCACGAAGTCCGCCCGCTCATCGGGCCGCGTCAGCTTGGTGCAGACGATTTCGAGCGCGCCTTCTTTGCGAGCGGTGTCGAGAACGGCCTTGCCCTTCACCCCGCCGACATGGTGCAGCACGATCGTCGCGCCCTCAGCGGGGGTGCGGAGGTAGGACGCGAGGGCGCCGAGCGCAGCGGTACGGACATCCTGCGCCGCCCGGATTACCACCAATCTGGCCTCGCCGAACAGGGACGGCCCGAGCAGTTCGTGCAGCTCCGGCCCCTCGATCTCTGCGCCGGTGCGCTCGGATTCGTCGACCGCACCCTGGCGTCGCCGGACCGCGGCGGCGATCGCGCTGATCGCGCGACCGACGAGAAGCTCTTCGTCGCCGACGAGCACGACGACCGGCGCAAGCGGGTCGGGCAGCTGGTCGATGCTGACAGGGCGGCTGGGCATGTCGTCATCTTGGCACCGCCCACCGACCGCGCCGCGACCCGCCGCGCCCCCTGCGTCACCTGCGTCACCTGCTCCACCTGTGCCGGCAGCCGGACGCCAGCAGGCCCAAGGTCTGCCGCCACCGAGCCCATTGCCGCGGGCACGGCACTCGCACCGCGGACCACGGTGGACAGTGTCGCGCCCGTGCCGACCACGGCGACGTCCCCGTCGTAGTCGGTGCGCCGAACGGGCACCCCGAGGCGCGCCATCGCCTCGAGCAGCAGCGGCGATGGGTGACCGTAGTCGTTGTCGCGCCCGACACTGATCACGCCGATGCGCGCGTGCACGGCCGCGAGAAACGCCGGGTCGGAATACGCCGAGCCGTGGTGGGGCACCTTGAGCACGTCCGCGCGCAGGTCCACGCCTGAATCCAGCAGCGCACGCTGGGCCTCGACCTCGGCATCGCCCGGCATGAGCAACCGGGTGCCGTGGATTGTCGCCCGGATCACGAGCGAGGAGTTGTTGGGATCGCTACGGGTCCCGTGCAGCGTGCTCGACGGGCCGAGCACGTCGAGATGCACATCGCCGACGTCGAGCGTAGAACCCGTCGACGGTGCCGCGCGCCGCAGTCCATGTGCGTGCAGCGCGTCGTCGACGAGCTGCACCCCACCGACCGGGTCGAGGAGCGGACCAGTCAGGACCCGCCCGACCCGGCGGCCGTGCAGAACGCCGAGGATGCCGCCGACGTGGTCGAGGTGGAAGTGCGTGAACGCAAGGAGCGCCACCGTGTCGACGTCCGCGTCGCGCAGGCAGCGATCCACGGCGACCGGGTCGGGTCCCGCGTCGAACTCGACCACACTGTGGTGCCCCGCCGCCAGCAACACGGCATCGCCCTGTCCGACGTCGCAAGCGATCAGGAGCCACCCGGACGGCGGCCAGCCCGGCGCCACCGAACGCACCGGAATCTGCACCAGGGCAGCGACCACGACGCCCAACGCCACGAGACGGCCCGGGCCGCCCTGGCGGGCCAGCAGGACCAGCGCGGCGCTGACACCGAGCAACGCCAGCCCACCGGCCGTGCCGCCCGGCCACGGCAGCACGGCGCCCTCCAGGCTGCCGAGCCGGTCGGCTACGCCGACCAGCCAACGACAGGGCCAGCCAGCCAACTGTGCAGCGATGACGGCGCCCGCGAGCCAGAACGGCGCGATCACCGCGGCAAGGAACCCAAGCACGGTCGCAGCTGCCACGGCCGGCTCGGCAAGCGCATTGGCCGCTACCGCGACGAGGCTGATCCGGCCCGAGATGGCGGCTACCACCGGCGCCGTCACCAGATGGGCAGCCGCCGCCACCGCGAGCGCCTCGGCGACGCCCGCCGGCACCCGGTGCCTGCGCATCGTGTCCGCCCACTGCGGAGCGAGCAACAACAACGCCCCGGTCGCCAACACTGACATCGAAAAGCCCGCATCCTCGGCGAGAAAGGGATCGCACACGAGCAGCGCGAGAACGGCGACGGCGAGTGCCGCGACGGCCTGGCGCGGACGCCCGACGGCGAGTGAGACGAGCGCGATCGAGGCCATGACAGCAGCCCGCAGCACGCTGGGCGAGGGCCGGGCGACGATCACGAAAGCCACCAGCACGACACCGCCCAGCACGGCGCAGAGCCATGGCCGCACCCGCATCCTGCGCAGGACGAGCAACAGTGCGCCGACCAGAATCGAGCAATTCGTCCCGGACACCGCCACCAGGTGGGTCAGTCCGGAGACGCGAAACCGCTCGACAAGCACCGGATCGAGACCGCTGGTGTCGCCGTCGATGAGACCCGGGAGCAGACCGCGTTCGGCTGCCGGGAGGCCGACGACAGCGGCCCGTAGCGAGTCGCGCACCCGGCCGGCCGCACGCTGCCACCAGGGCGGTCGGCCGAGCAGGGTCGGCGCGCGATCGGAGAAGAGCACCACGCCCAGATCGCCCGGATCGAGCGACGGTTGCAGGGTTCCCTCGACCGTGACCCGCTGAGCGGGCAGGACCTGGCTCCACGGTGCGGCCGGGCCGAGCACCAGCACCGAGCCGGACAGGGGTCGGCGCCTCCCGAGCGCCGCCATCGCCGTTGCCTCGGTGTCCACTGCCACGCGCGGTGAACCCCCGAGCCCCTTGCCGGCGAGTATGTGTGGATCGTCGGCAACCGTCAGCTCGGCGGTCACGGACGCGCGCAAGCCCGCCAACGCCGCCAATGGCGACGCGCGCGCCTGCGCCAGGCGGCCGGCGTACGGAACCAGCACCAGCGCGACGCAGAAGCACGTCAGGCCCACCGGCGGCAACACCGCCGCACGTCGCCCCGCAACCACTGCGACGACGCCTGTCACCATTGCGACGACGGTGACCAACCCGATCACCCGGACCGGGTGTCCGTGGCAGAGCACCAGAGCCAGCCAGGCACCACCCGCGCCGATCGCGAGCCGGACGTCCACCGGAGCCCGGTTCACACCGTGACCAGCTCACGAAGGTCGGCGAACTTCACCTCACCGATCCCGGACACGTCGTTGAGCTGGGTGACGCTGGTGAACTGCCCGTGCTGGGTACGCCAGTCGAGGATGTGCTGCGCGAGTACCGGCCCCACCCCAGGCAGCGTGTCCAGCTGCTCCGGGGTCGCGGTGTTCAGATCGAGCGGCACCGTCGGCGCGGTGGACC
The DNA here is from genome assembly GCA_038207565.1 of Mycobacteriales bacterium. Lineage (GTDB taxonomy): Bacteria > Actinomycetota > Actinomycetes > Mycobacteriales > Jatrophihabitantaceae > JALZAI01. The sequence continues at coordinate 15,739 of JBBQZQ010000014.1, read as the reverse complement.
CGGCAGGTGCCGCGCCAGTCGCACCACCGATGGCCGGAGCGGACTGCGCCGCCGCCGGTCTGCCGACCACGATCTGTTGCCCATCCTGCAGCGGCGCAGCCAGATTCAGCGACACCGTGTCCACACCCGGACGAACGCCCCCCGCCGCTTCGACCGCGTCGTACACCCGTGACCCGGGCGGCAGTCGGTAGACACCCGGATGCACGACCTTGCCGTTCACGTCCACGACCAGCAGCGCCGGCGAGGCGGACGGAGTGCGGGCTGGTTCCGCCGACGATCCCGGCAGGGGCGCGGCCGACAGTGGGGACATCCCGGACCTGCGCGGCGTGCTCGCGGTCACCGGAACCGATTGCGGCCGCGACGTCATCACCCACCACGTCGTCACTGCGATGACCACCATCACGACCACACCGACCGCGGCGGCACCGCCTCGGCCCGGATTCCAACGCAAGCGCGGCGATGACTCCGGCGGGGGCACCCCGAGCAGTTCGCGCACTCGGCCCGCAACTCGCGCCCGCTCCCCCAACACCGCAACGACGCTAGGCGCGCACGGCCCGCCGACGCTGATGCTGAGCCCCAGCTGGGGATAGCGCGCTCGCCTGTGGACTGGACAACCGGACGGTCGGGCCCTCGTGGTATACGCCGGTGCGTACAACGGACCGAGCAAGCTAGCGTCGGACGACGACCGTCCCGATCACGCCCGGACCCAGGTGCGCGCCCAGTACCGGTCCCAGCTCGCCGACGTGCAGGTCGCCCAGCTGAGGCAGGGCGGCACGCAACTGCTCGGCCACCCCCTCGGCGCGGGCCAGTGCGGCGAGGTGATGCACGGCGACGTCGACCGCACCGTCGCCCGCAGCCTCACGCGTCAGCCACACGAGCCGGCTGATCGCCTTGGACGACGTGCGAACCTTCTCCAGGCCGACGATCTGCCCCTCGACCATCTGCAGCAGCGGCTTGACCGACAACGACGTCGCGAGCAGGGATGCAGCCGTGCCGATCCGCCCGCCCCGCCGCAGGAATTCGAGCGTGTCCACGTAGAAGAGCGTGCGGGTGCGGTCGATCACCGCGGTCGCCGCACCCTGCACCTCGGCCGCCGACGCACCGTCATGGGCTGCCGCGGCCGCCGCAAGGACGGCCCAGCCGAGGCCCATCGCGGTCGCGCGTGAGTCCACGACCCGTACAACGCCGTAACCGAAGTCCTGCGAGGCCAGCACCGCCGACTCCCACGTACCCGACAGCGCGGACGCCAGATGGATCGAGACGACGTTGTCCGCTCCGGCAGCCAAGCACGCGCGGTAGGCCGCGGCGAACTCCGCCGGCGCGGGGCGCGACGTGCTGACCCGCACGTGCTCACGAAGCGCGGCAACCACGTCGTCGGCCGTCACGTCCACCCCGTCGATCGCAGTGCGCGAGCCGAGCTGCACACGCAACGGGACGACCCGGACGCCCGCGGCAGCCGCGCCCTGCGGTAGGTACGCCGTCGAATCCGTGACGATCGCCGTGGCCATGGCTCAGACGACCAGGTTCACCAGGCGCCCGGGGACGGCTACGACCCGCAACGTATCGCGACCCTGGAGCAACGCGGCGATCTTCGCGTCCGCGCGCGCCGCCGCTTCCAACGCCGCCGCATCGGCACCGGCCGCAACCGTGATCTTCGAGCGGACCTTGCCATTGACCTGTACGGGTACCTCGACGGTGTCGTCGACCAGCAGTGCGGGATCGGCGACCGGGAACTCCTCCCACGCCAGGGACTTCGCATGGCCCAGTAGCGACCACAGCTCATCGGCGATGTGCGGCGCCATCGGCGCCACCATCAGGACCAACTGCTCGGCCAGCGCGCGAGGCGTCCCACCGTGTGGGTAGGTCTGCGTCACCGCGTTGTTCAGCTCAGTGATCCGCGCGATCGAGGTGTTGAACCGCAATGTCTCGTAACCGTCACGCACCGAGTGGATCGCCTTGTGCAGCAGGCGATTCAAGTCCTCGGGCACGGCACCGTCGGTGACGTGCGTCTCGCCGGTCGCCTCGTCCACCACGACCCGCCAGATGCGCTGCAGCAACCGGTACGGCCCCACGATGGCCTTCGCGTCCCAGGGACGCGACTGCTCCAACGGCCCGCTGAACATCTCGAACAGGCGGAATGTGTCGGCGCCGAAGTTCTCGATGAACTGGTCGGGCGTCACCACATTCTTGAGGCTCTTGCCGATCTTGCCGAACTCGACGTTCACCGGCTCGCCGCCGAAGAAGAAGCCACCGTCGCGTTCCTCGACGTCGGACGCCTCGACGTAGAAACCGTCCTTGTTCGTGTACGCCGGCAGTTGCAGCATGCCTTGGTTCACCAAACGATGAAACGGCTCGGACGACGACAGGTAACCGAGGTCGTAGAGGACCTTGTGCCAGAAACGGGCGTACAGCAGGTGCAGCACCGCGTGCTCGACACCGCCGACATACAGCTCCACACCGCCCAGCGGGCGGTCGGCGTTCGGGCCCATCCAGTACCGCTCGACAGCAGGGTCGACGATGCATTCGGTGTTGGTCGGATCCAGATAGCGCAGTTCGTACCAGCAGGAACCCGCCCAGTTCGGCATGGTGTTCGTCTCACGCCGGTACTTCTTCGGCCCGTCGCCGAGATCCAGTTCGACATGCACCCAGTCCTCCAGCCGGCCCAACGGAGGCTCGGGAGTCGACTCGGCGTCGTCGGGCGGGAACGATTTCGGTGAGAAGTCGTCTGTCTCCGGCAGTTCGACCGGCAGCATCGACTCGGGCACGGCGATCGGCAGATCGTCCTCGTCGAACACGATGGGGAACGGCTCACCCCAGTAGCGCTGGCGTGAGAACAGCCAGTCGCGCAGCCGGTAGGTCGTTGCGCCGCGCCCTCGGCCCTTGTCCTCGAGCCAGTCGATGATCGCGGCCTTCGCTTCGGTCACCCCCAAACCGTCCAGGGACAGCCCGTCGGTCGATGAGTTCACCGCAGGCCCGTCCCCGACATAGGCCTTGCCGTCGAAGCCTGCCGGCGGCTGCACCGTGCGCACGATCGGCAGGTCAAACATTTCGGCGAACTCCCAGTCCCGTTCGTCCTGCGCGGGTACGGCCATGATGGCACCGGTGCCGTAACCCATCAGCACGTAATCGGCGATGAAGACCGGGATCGGCGCGCCGGTGACAGGGTTGGTCGCGAACGATCCGACGAAGACGCCTGTCTTCTGTCTTGACTCGCCCTGCCGGTCGATCTCGGACTTGGCTCCCGCGAACTCGCGGTAGGCGCGCACCGCTTCGCCCGGCGTGGCGTGACCGCCCGTCCACACGCTCTTCGTGCCCTCCGGCCAGGCATCGGCGGTCAGCGTCGAGACTAGCGGGTGCTCGGGCGCCAAGACCATGTACGTCGCGCCGAACAACGTGTCCGGACGGGTGGTGAACACCTCGATCTCGTCGCCCTCGACCGGGAAGCGGACGTGCGCGCCGTGCGAGCGCCCGATCCAGTTTCGTTGCATGGTGCGCACCTTCTCCGGCCAGTCGATCTGGTCCAGGTCGCCGATCAGCCTGTCGGCGTAGGCGGTGATGCGCAACATCCACTGGGCCAACGGCCGGCGGAAGACGGGGACGTTGCCACGCTCGCTGCGCCCGTCGGCAGTGACCTCCTCGTTGGACAAGACCGTGCCCAGCCCGGGAGCCCAGTTGACCGTCGCCTCGGACCGGTACGCCAAGCGGTGCTTGTCGACGACCTGGCGCTTCTCGACGTCGCTCAGCTCCGCCCAGGGCCGAGCGAAGGGATTGGTGTCCGATGCCGGCCGGCGGGTGCCTGCGTCCAGTTCGGCGATCAGTTCGCCGATCGGACGTGCCCTGTCCAGGTCGGCGTCGTACCACGCATTGAAGATCTGCAGAAAGATCCACTGCGTCCAGCGGTAGTACTGCGGATCGGTCGTGGCGAAGCGGCGTCGCTCGTCGTGGCCCAGGCCCAGCCGGCGCAACTGACGCAGGAAGACCTCGATGTTGGCGTAGGTGGTGGTGCGCGGGTGCTGTCCGGTCTGCACCGCGAACTGCTCTGCGGGCAGTCCGAACGCGTCGAAGCCCATAGTGTGCAAAACATTCGCGCCGCGCATGCGGAGGTAGCGTGCATACACGTCGGTCCCGATGTAACCCAGCGGATGCCCTACGTGCAGTCCGGCCCCGGAGGGATAGGGGAACATGTCCATCACGTACGCGTGATCGCGGATCGCGACCCGGTCGAAGCCCTCGGCCAGCGGTCCGACCGGGTTCGGCGCGTTGAACGTTCCCTCACGCGCCCAGCGCTCCTGCCACATCGTCTCGATGGAGTCGGCCAGCGCTGCGGTGTAACGGAAGCGCGGGATGTCCTCGCTGGTACTCATCGCTCGTGTACTCCCTCGAATGGAACTGCTCGCTTCCGAGTGCGGACCGGACGCGATGCTTCGGACACAACAAGAGCCTCCGCGAAACTCGCAGAGGCTCGGCCGCGCTGGCCAGAACTCGGTGTCAGCGCGGCGGCCGAAGCAGCAACCGCCTGTCCATGCGCCCAGCGTACCCGCCGACCGTAGGTGCTCGCCCCGCGCCCGCCGTCCGTCGCCGCCGGGCGCGGGGGCACCGACTTCCACTGTAAGTGCTACGAATCCCAGCCGCCACGACGGTGTCGGTGTGGCGTCCGACCTCCTGCGGAATACCGGGAAAATGGTCGGACAAACCGGACACATCCCCGGCGGGTGGTTTCAGGCATCCGCATCCGGGGCGTCGGAGCCGTCAGAATCGGTGCGCATCGGCTGCGGGACTACGGCGCCGGGGGCGCCCAGGTTGTGCCCGCGCAATCGCCACACCGAGCGAACGCCGTCGTGTGCGTCGACGGTCAGCTCGGACCAATGACAGTTGGCCAGGGGGCCGAGCACATGCAGCTGCTGGTCCATGCCGAGCAACTGATTGCACAGCGCCATTGCGGTCGCGCTGTGCGTGACGAGAACGGCGGCGCGCACCTCCGGCAGTTCATCGAACGCCGCCGACGCACGCGCGGCGACCTGGTCGCGGGTCTCTCCGCCGCGCCGGCTCACGTCGCGACCGGCCACCCAATCGGCGAACTCGTCCGGGAACCGCTCGGCGACCTCGTCGCGGGTCAGACCCTCCCAGTGCCCGAGCGATCGTTCGCGCAGCCGCGGCTCCACGCGCATCGCGAGCCCGGTCGCGGTCGCCACCCGCTCGGCGGTCTGCATCGCGCGGACGGCGTCGGAAGTAACGAGGACCGAGGGTTCCAGTGCCGCGATGATCGCCGCGACCTCATAGGCCTGCGCGCGGCCGACGTCGTCGAGGGGTGGATCGGCCTGGCCCTGGAAGCGGCGCTCCGCGTTCCATGCTGTGCGACCGTGGCGCAGTAGCAGCACATGCCGGGCGGTCATGCCGTGCCGTCGTCCGCCGCACCACCTGCCACCGCGCGGTCGGTGAAGGGGATGAACGGACAGTCTTTCCAGAGCCGTTCGAGGGCGTAGAAGACACGCTCCTCGGCGTGCTGGACGTGCACCACGACATCGCCGTAGTCGAGCAGCACCCAGCGCCCGTCGCGGCGACCCTCCCGCCGGATCGGCTTCGAGCCGGACAGCCGCATCTTCTCCTCGACCTCGTCGACGATCGCTTCGACCTGGCGCTCGGTGTTGCCAGTGGCCACGACGAAAACATCGGTGATCGCGAGCCGCTCGCTGACGTCGATGAGCACGATGTCTGAGGCGAGCTTGTCGGCCGCGGCCTGCGCGGCGACGTGGGCGAGCTCGCGGGCTTCGTCAGTGGCGGTCACTCTGTCCAATCTACGGGCGGTAAAGGGCGTGCTTGTTGAGGTACTGCACTACGCCGTCCGGCACGAGGTACCAGACCGGACGATTGTCGCGGACGCGTTCACGGCAACCGCTGGACGAGATCGCCATCGCCGGCACGTCGAGCAGGGTCACCGAGTCAATGGGCAGGTGGTCGTCGGACAGCTCGTACCCGGGCCTGGTGACACCGACGAAGTGGGCCAGCTTCAGCGCGTCCCCGGCATCCTTCCACGACAGGATCTGGGCGAGGGCGTCCGCACCCGTGATGAAGTACAGGTCGGCATCGGGTCGCAGCTCACCGATGTCGCGGATGGTGTCGATCGTGTACGTCGGGCCGGCACGGTCGATGTCGGCACGGCTCACCCAGAAGCGCGGGTTGGACGCGGTCGCGATGACCGTCATCAGGTAGCGGTGTTCGGCGGGGCTGACCCGACGCGCCGACTTCTGCCAGGGTTCGCCGGTCGGGACGAAGATGACCTCGTCCAGGTGGAACAGCGAGGCCACTTCGGACGCGGCGACGAGGTGGCCGTGGTGGATCGGGTCGAAGGTTCCGCCCATGATGCCGACCCGGGGAGGGGGCGCGTCAGCCATGGCCGCGATCCTACGGACCGCCCTGCACGATCCCGCGGCCCGTCAGTGACCCGCGCCGGCTACCAGTGCACACCGCGCAGAATGTGCGCGAACGCGACGCTCTCACTCGACGGCTCGGCCTGCCGGGTCCGGTCACCGCGTGCAGCCTTGGAATCCGGGAACGCCTTGTACCCGTAGTTCAGGATCAGATCCACGCCGCGCGGCGACACCTGGTAGGCCAGCTCCCCGACATTGCCCAGCGTCGTCCCCATCTTCTTCGGTTTGCGGATCATCGCCTTGCAGATCATGTTCGCGGCGTCGGTCGGGGACATGGTCGGGAACCGGTCGTACATCGTCGTGGGTGCGATCATCGGCGTGCGCACGAGTGGCATGTGGATCGTGGTCAGGTACACGTCGTCGTCGACGACCTCGGACGCGATGCAGCGCGAGAACGCGTCCAAAGCCGCCTTCGAAGCCACGTAGGCGGAGAAGCGCGGCGTGTTGGTCTGCACACCGATCGAGCTGACGTTGATGATCTGACCGCCCTTGCGCCCGTCCGGAGACGGCTGGCGCATGACAGGCAGCAGCGTGAGCACGAGCCGTACCGCACCGAAGTAGTTCAGCTGCATCGTCCGCTCGAAGTCGTGGAAGCGGTCGTAGGACAGCGCGATGGAGCGACGGATCGAGCGGCCCGCGTTGTTCACCAGCACGTCGACACGACCGTGTTCCTGCAGCACCTCCTTGGCCATCCGCTCGATGTCGCTCATGTCGGACAGGTCGCACCGGTGCACGTATGAGACGCCGCCGACAGCCTCGATCTCCAGCCTCGTCTGCTCCAGCTTCTCGACCCCGCGCGCCACCAGGATGACCTTGCCGCCAGCGGCACCGACCCGTAGTGCTGTGGCCCGCCCGATACCGGAGGACGCCCCGGTGATCAACACGGTCTTGCCCTTGATGGCGCGGGCCAGTTGCTTGTCCTTGCGCCGGTCCGGGCTGTACGTGCGCTCCCAGTACTCCCAGAGGGTCTGCGCGTAGGTGGCCAGCGGCGGTACGGAGATGCCGGAGCCGCTCAAGGCCTGCTGCGTCTTGGTCGAATCGAAAACGGTGGGGTAGTCGATGTAGTGCAACACTTCGCGCGGGATCCCCAGCTCGGCGAGGACGAGGTCGCTCGCCAGCCTCGGTCCGGGCACGCGCCCCGCGATCTGGCGCAGCGACTTCGGAATCAGGTCGAACAGCTTGGTGTCGACGTTCACCGCGGACTGCGGCGCCCCCGCGGCCTTGGCGAAGGCATTGGTCATCTGCCCGACCGTCATGGGCTCGGGGTCGGTCAGGTGGAAGGTGCGGCCGTCGAGGCCGGGCTGGTGGGCGAGGTAGTCCATCGCCTGGGCGACGTAGTCGACGGGGACGAGGTTGATGGGCCCGCCCTCGATTCCGACGTAGCGCAGCCAGGAGGGCATCACGCCGCGCAGGCGCTGGATGGTGCGGAAGAAGTAGTAAGGCCCGTCGATCTTGTCGATCTCGCCGGTCTCGGAGTGACCGACCACGGCGCCCGGCCGGTAGACGCGCCACGGCACGCTGCTCTCGCGCCGCACCACGCCCTCGGACTCGTGCTTGGTCGCGTAGTAGGCGTTGTTGTCGACGTCGGTGGCCTCGTCGAACATGTCCTCGGTGAACACGCCCTGATAGAGGCCCGCAGCCGCGATCGAGCTGGCCTGGTGGAAATGCGAAGCGTGGACTGCCGCGGCAAGCTGGACGGCATGTCTCGTGCCCTCCACATTGGCCACGCGCTGGCTGTCGGCGTCGGCAGTGAGATCGTAGATCGCGGCGAGGTGGAAGAGGTGTTCGATCTGGCCGTCCAGCGTCTCGATCTGGTCGGCGCGCAGTCCCAGCCGTGGTTCGCGTAGGTCGCCGACGACGGCCACGACGCGCTTGTCGTCGGTACCGAGCCGCTCGCGCAGTTCATCCAGCTTGTCGAGCGAACTCGCCCGGCACAGGGCGTAGATCGTGCCCTCTCGCTCGAGCAGCCGAGCCAGGAGGAAGCGTCCGATAAAGCCCGTCGCGCCCGTGACGAAGTACGCCATCCTGTTTCTCCCTCGAACGCGAGTGCCTGACGGTGCCGTGCACGCCGGCGTTGTGCAGCCAGTGTGGTACCGACGTGCCGCAATGACCAGACCGGGTGCGGTTGACCGCACCCGGTCCGGCCGGTCCCCTTACGACCACGGGACTCTCGATTACTGGACAGTCATGCCGGGACCCTGTCCAGGAATCCGAGCACTGATGCGATGCGCGCCCGTCGGCGTCGGTCACGACGACGTCGAAACCGATGATGACGGGTTCCGCGCCGGCTGGTCCAGCAGTGCACGGCGAGCCTGCTCGTCGGTTTCGTTCCAGCAGGCGAGGTAGTGCTCCAGCAGATCGGACATGGGATCGCCTTTCAGGTCAAGGTTTCTGCGATGACGCGGACGATCGGGTGCGCCGCCGGTGGCTCCTGTCGATTACGTGTGAGGTGAGCCGTGGGCATGACCCCGGAGGTCATCGCGGTGCGGCGCCGGCGCGGCTAACGTCGCAAGCCATGAGCACGGTGACGGCGCCACGTCCGGTCGGCCAGCTGTTGCGCGAATGGCGCGAGCGACGCCGGCTCAGCCAGCTCGAACTGTCTCTGCAGGCCGACATCTCGACGCGTCACCTGAGTTTCGTCGAGACCGGCCGTTCCCGCCCGACTCCGGAGATGATCGTGCGACTCACCGAGCAGCTCGACATCCCGCTCCGCGAACGCAATCAGCTGCTGCTCGCCGGCGGGTACGCGCCGGCCTACCCACAACACGGGCTCGACGCGCCGGAACTGGCCAGCATCCGCAGCGCGTTGCGGCAGGTACTGGCCGCACAACAGCCGTTCCCGGCAGTCGTGCTGAATCGATGGTGGGAGATGCTCGATGCGAACCCGGCCATCGCGCCTCTCGTCGATGGGTGTGCGCCCGACCTGCTGGTGCCACCGGTGAACGTGTTGCGACTGAGCCTGCACCCCGAGGGGATGGCATCGCGCATCGTCAACCTCGGCCAGTGGCGCGCGCACCTGCTCGAACAGCTGCACCGGCGCGCACTATCGACGGGCGATGGCCGCCTGCGCGAACTCGAGCAGGAGCTGCAGGGTTACCCGGGCGGGATGCAGGATGAGCGACCGGCGGCCACCGACGTGGTGCTTCCCCTGCGCCTTCGCCATGGTTCGGGCGAGTTGTCCTTCTTCAGTGTCACTGCAGCCGTCGGGACGGCGACGGACGTCACGGTCGAGGAGCTCGCGATCGAGTCCTTCCATCCCGCAGATGAGGCCACTTCGCTCGCGTTGCGCGGCTCAGTGACCGCGAATGCGCTCGATCCGGATACGTAGCGGGACCGGGTAGGAGGCAGCGAAGCGCTCCGGGGTGCCGCTGATTCTGCCGATGTCCTCGGCGTACTTCGCGAGGTATTCCGGACTGCCGTCCGGCGGGGGTACATCGAGCGCCTGTTCGGCCAACCCGAGGAGTACGACGATGTCGCCGCCGTAGCCGTTCCCGTCGAGGTTCAGCGCGACGCGAGGCCGTACCGCGACGTGCTCGAGCCGGTGGGCGTCGGAACGGTTGTAGACGATCAGCGCCTCGGCACCATCCCAGAGGAACCACACCGGATTCGGTTGCGGCGTGCCGTCCGCTCCCGCCGTGGTCAGCCAGATCAGGTGCTCGTCGCGCAGGCGCGTTCGCACCCGCTTCCCGAACTCCGTGGACCCGTCAGGTAGCACGTCGACCATGCCGAGAAGGGTAGGGCAAGAACGCGGCCGACGTGGTTCAGCGGATGTGCCCCTCTCCGGTCACGATCCATTTCGTGGACGTGAGCTCGGCCAACCCCATCGGTCCGCGGGCGTGCAGCTTTTGAGTCGAGATGCCGATCTCGGCGCCGAAGCCGAATTCGCCGCCGTCGGTCAAGCGCGTCGATGCATTCACCATCACCGCGGCGGAGTCGACCCGGGAGACGAATCGGCGGGCCGTGCCGAGATCGCGCGTCACGATCGCCTCGGTGTGCCCGGTCGACCACCGTCGGATGTGCGCAATCGCCTCGTCGACGTCAGCGACGACCCGCGCAGCGATGTCCATTGACAGGTACTCGCGTTCCCAGTCCCCGTCAGTCGCCGGTTGCACACCGTCCCGCACCGCGAACGACTCGTCCCCGTGCACCACGACGCCCGCCGCCTGCAGGGCGGATGTGATGCGCGGCAGAAAGTCGCCTGCGATCACACGATGCACCAGCAGGGTCTCTGCCGAGTTGCAGACACTGACGCGTGACGTCTTCGAGTTCACGACGATGCGCTCGGCCATGTCCAGGTCGGCGTGCTGGTCGACGTAGACGTGCACGTTCCCCACGCCGGTCTCGATCACCGGCACGGTGGAGTTCTGCACGACGAAGTCGATCAGACCGGCCCCACCGCGGGGGATGACCAGATCGACGAGCCCGCGGGCTCGAAGCAGGTGCCCAACGCTCGAACGGTCGGTCCCCGGGACGAGTTGCACGCTGTCGGGCGGCAACCCGCTCTTCTCGGCAGCACCGGCGAGGACGTCGACCAGTGCCCGGTTGGACTCGTAGGCCGACCCGGAACCACGCAGCAGCGCCGCGTTGCCGCTCTTGAGGGCGAGTCCGGCCGCATCGACGGTCACGTTCGGACGCGCCTCGTAGATCATCGCTATGACGCCGAACGGGACGCGGACCTGGCGGATTTCCAGGCCGTTGGGCTGGGTGTAGCCGCGCAGCACCGCACCCACCGGGTCCGGCAGCGCGGCGACGTCACGCAGCCCCTGCGCCATGGCCGAGATTCGCTCGGCAGAGAGAGCGAGCCGGTCGATGAACGACTCGGACGTCCCTGCCGTGCGCGCGGTCTGCACGTCGCGTGCATTGGCGTCGAGCACCGCCCCTATGGCGTCGTCGAGCGCGTCGGCCATGGCATGCAGTGCGGCGTCCTTTGCGGCCCGCCCGGCCGGCGCGAGGTCGGCAGCCGCCTCTCGCGCGCGTGACGCGACCGCCCGGACCTCGTCCTCCGTGGCGTCCTCCGGAGCGTCCTCGGTGCCGCTTCGCTCAGCCATACCAGCAGAATACGTCGCGCGAGATGTGGCGACGGGCGTGGACGCAAACCCGGTCACAGCACAACGAGATCATCCCGGTGCACGATTTCGCGACGGAACTCCGCAGGCAGTTCGGCCGTCTTGTGCCCGAGCAGCGGTGGCAGGTCGGTCGCGTCATAGCCGACCAGTCCCCGCGCGACGGCCGAACCGTCCGGGCCGATCAGGTCGACCGGCTCACCGGAGTAAAACTCCCCGCTGACCGCCGTCACGCCCGCCGGCAGCAGCGACATGCGGCGCTGCACCACGGCCGCCACCGCTCCGGCGTCGAGTACGAGTCGCCCCCGTGGCGAGGTCGCGTGCCGCAGCCAGAACAACCGTGACGCCGACCGGTCGCCGGCCGGGTGGAATAGCGTCCCGGTCGCGCCGGACAGCGCCAGCGAGATCGAGGCGGACGCTGCCAGCAGCACCGGAATCCCCTCGCTCGTCGCGATGGCGGCCGCGTCGATCTTGGTGATCATGCCGCCCGATCCGAGGTGGCTACCCGAGCGCGACACGTCCACCCCGGCCAACTCGGCCATGGACATGATCTCAGGCAGGAATGTCGACCCGGGACGTCCCGGCTTGCCGGTGTACAGGCCGTCGACGTCGGACAGCAGCACCAACGCGTCGGCATGAACCAGGTGCGCCACCAGGGCGGCGAGCCGGTCGTTGTCCCCGAAACGGATTTCGTGCGTGGCGACCGTGTCGTTCTCGTTCACGATCGGGATGACCCCTAGCGCGAGCAGTCGCTCTAGCGTCCGGTCAGCATTGCGGTAGTGCCCGCGGCGGTGCAGGTCGTCGGCAGTCAGCAGCACCTGCCCCACCCGTAGTCCGTAGCGCGCGAACGACACCGCGTAGCGCTCGGCGAGCAGAAGCTGACCTACGCTCGCCGCAGCCTGCTGAGTAGCCAGATCCCGAGGACGGGTCCGCAGTCCGAGCGGCCCGATCCCCGCGGCGATCGCGCCCGAGGAAACGAGCACCACCTGTTGTCCGCCGATCTGGCGTTGCGCGAGCGCATCGACGATCGCGTCCAGCCGGTCCGGGTCGAGCGTGCCCGCCGACGTCAGCGACGAGGAGCCGACCTTGACCACCGTGCGTCCGGCCGACGAGATCGCCGCGCGAGTCACGCGTCGTCCAGGATGTCCTCGTCGGACCACTCGCCCTCGACGTCCTCGTGGGACCGCCGTGCTTTCTTCGCCGCCATCCGGTCATCCGCCCGCTGCCGCCTGTTCGACTCCAACCGGACGTCGAAACCGCGGCGCAGGGGCCGGAACTCCGGCTCGTCCACTCCCCCGGTCGGCTCGAAGTCGAACGTGACGTCACCGATCGTCACCGTCGCACCACGCTGTGCGCCGAGACGGGCGAGCTCCTGCTCCACGCCCAGGCGCGCAAGCCGGTCGGCCAGGTAACCGACGGCTTCGTCGTTGTCGAAGCTGGTCTGGCGAATCCAGCGCTCGGGCTTCTCGCCGCGGACGACGAACTCCTCGCCCACCTGGCCGACCGTGAAGCCTGGCTCGCCGACTCCCTTGGGTTGCAGCACGATGCGTGTCGACTCGGGAGTGGGACGTCCGGCGCGGTCGGCCTGGACCTCCTCGGCGAGGGCGAAGGTCAATTCGCGCAAGCCGATGTGCGCGACCGCGGAAATCTCGAAGACCCGCATTCCCCGCGCCTCGAGGTCGGCGCGGACGAAGTCGGCAAGCTCACGCGCCTCCGGAACGTCGACCTTGTTCAACGCGACCAGGCGCGGCTTGGCAAGCAATTCGCCGAACGTCCCTTCGTACTGGGACAGTTCGGCCTCCAGCGCGTCGAGGTCGCTGATCGGATCGCGGCCGGGTTCCAGCGTTGCGCAATCGAGCACGTGCAGCAGCACTGCGCACCGCTCGACGTGACGCAGGAAGTCCAGGCCGAGGCCCTTGCCCTGAGCGGCACCCGGGATGAGGCCCGGGACGTCGGCGACGGTGAAGGTGGTATCACCGGAACTGACCACGCCGAGGTTGGGGACGAGCGTGGTGAAGGGGTAATCAGCGATCTTGGGCCGGGCCGCGGACACGGCCGCGACGAGCGAGGACTTGCCCGCGCTGGGGAAGCCGACCAGCCCGACGTCGGCCACGCTCTTGAGTTCGAGGACGACGTCGCGGGCCTCGCCGGGCTCGCCCAGCAGGGCGAAGCCGGGCGCCTTGCGGCGGGTGGAGGCCAGCGCGGCATTGCCCAGGCCACCTCGTCCGCCTCTGACGGCGATGAAGCGAGTGCCGACACCGGTCAGGTCGACCAGCACCTCGCCGTCGAGGTCGGTGATGACGGTGCCGTCGGGCACACGCAGTTCCAGATCGCCGCCGTCGGCGCCGCTCTTGTGACTGCCCGCGCCCTGCTTGCCGCTACCGGCTCGCTGGTGGGGGTGGTAGTGGAAGTCCAGGAGGGTGTGCGCATTCGAGTCGACGACGAGGACAACGTCGCCGCCCCGACCGCCGTTGCCGCCGTCCGGGCCGCCGAGGGGCTTGAACTTCTCGCGGTGGATGGACGCGACCCCGTGCCCCCCGTCGCCGGCGGTGAGGTGCAGGACGGCGCGGTCGATGAAGCCGGGCATGGCCGTTCCTCTCTGATCGCCGGGACGCCAAGATTGATGGCTGAATGACGAAGGGCGGCACCCGGTCGCCCGGGGCCGCCCTCCTCTACCGAGTGCTTAAGTGCGGATGCCGTCCCTCATACCCCGACCGGGTCGAGGGCGACGATGTTCACGGTCTTTCGGCCGCGGGAGAGGCCGAACTTCACGGCGCCCGGAACGAGTGCGTACAGCGAGTCGTCGCCGCCGCGGCCGACGCCGGCGCCGGGGTGGAACTTGGTGCCGCGCTGGCGGACGAGAATCTCGCCGGCCTTGACGGACTGACCGCCGAAGCGCTTCACGCCGAGGAACTGCGGGTTGGAATCGCGGCCGTTACGGGAGCTCGACGCGCCCTTCTTGTGTGCCATCTGGTTCTCCCTTACTTCGCGTTCGCGCTGATGCCGGTGACCTTCAGCTGCGTGAGCTTCTGCCGGTGCCCCATGCGCTTGTGGTAGCCAGTCTTGTTCTTGTACTTGTGGATGCGAATCTTGGGGCCCTTGGTCTGCGCGACGACCTCACCGGTGACCGACACCGATGCGAGGGTGTCGGCGTCGTGGGTGACGGACTCGCCGTCGACCAGCAGGATCGCTGCGAGCGCGACCTCGGCACCGGGCGCGGCGTCGAGCTTCTCGACCTCGATCACATCGCCTTCGGCGACCTTGTATTGCTTGCCGCCGGTCTTGACGATGGCGTACATGACGGATCAGCTCCTGGGCTGGCCGTTGCCGGCCGGGTAATTGTCTTCAAGCATATGGCCTGCGTTGCGCAGGCCGTTATCCAGAATACGGCAGGCATCGTGGCCGAGGCAAAACGCCGTGGGATACCCATCCCGCTGATTGGGACCGACCCCGTGCGGTAGGTTGCTCAATTCCTCAAGTTTTCCGCTTCGAGTGGTCAAGACGTAAGTTCCGTGTAAAGTCTGTCTCAGGTCATCCGCTCGAAAAAGTCAAGGCCACACCGAAAGTAAAAGCTTCGATCCGTCGAGGCGGCTCCACCGAACGGCACGGCACTGCGGGGGATGCGGGGGCGCATCCGATAAGTCACTGCTATGAAATGGACCCCCCGCTATGTCTCCCGCAACGTTCCTCGCGCTCTGCGCCCGCAACGTCCGTAACATCCTCGTTGCCTTCGCCCTCGGCGTGGCCATGCTCATCGCCACCGCAGCCGTCAACCCCGGCAGCGCACACGGCGCCACCATCTACAAGAGCGCGAAGGCCAAGGCCTACGCAGTGTCGATGCTGAACCTGATGAACCAGGAACGCAGCGCCCACGGCCTGCGGGCCCTCAGCCTGAACTGGCGCCTGAACACCTCCGCCTACCACCACAACGCCAAGCAGGCCGCGCAGAACACATTGAGCCACCAGCTGCCGGGCGAGGCCTACTTCGCGACCCGCGTCTCCTGGACCGGCTACAAGTGGAGCACCCTCGGGGAGAACGTGGCCTGGAACAGCGACCGCACCCTCGCCGGTGTGCAGTACCTGCAGCGCATCATGTACAACGAGAAGGCGCCGGACAACGGTCACCGCCTCAACATCCTGAGCAGCAAGTTCACCAACGTCGGCATCGACGTCTACTTCGACTACCAGCACAACAAGATTTGGATCACCCAGGACTTCGGCCACCCAGCCGCCTAACAACCCCGCCAC
>JBBQZQ010000013.1:0-90336 GCA_038207565.1 Mycobacteriales bacterium | reverse complement strand
ACGCCACAGCTCCAGCACCTCCGCATCGGCGCACGGACCCAACGACAGCGCCGCCAACTCGTCCAGATCGGATGCCACCCGGGCTCGCATGTCGGCCACCCGCGAAGCGGTCAACGATGCGCTCATACATTCGATTTTAGCCACCTGGGTAAGCGTGGGTAAGCGTGGTCAAGCCTGAATCCCAGATATATATGGGAATTTCCCGCACTAGTCCGGAGCACGACGGTACCCGACAACGCGATCTCAACACCGCGAAATCCACCTGATCGCTGCGCCCTTCGGGCCAAGCATTGAGAAACCATATCGTTGTTGCGGCCGACCAGCTCGGCATCGCCGCCGCGAAGTCGGATGCGGTTACGTTAGGTCATGGTCGAGCTCGGGAGCGGACGCGTGCGGCTGACGCCGACGACCGATGCGCACGCGGCGCCGCTACTGCGCATCCACCGCAGCGAGGCGGTAGCGGGCCGCTGGGGCGAGCCGGATGCGGGCTTCCCGTTCGATGATCCTGACGTCGCACCGTTCACCGTGCTCGTCGACGGTGTGATCGGGGGCTTCGTGCAGTACGGCGAGGAGAACACGCCGATGTACCGGCACGCGAGCATCGACATATTCCTCGACGCTTCCGTGCACGGGCAGGGCATCGGCCGCGAGGCCGTGTGGCTGATGACCGAGCACCTCATCACCGCGCGGGGCCACCATCGCATCGTCATCGATCCGGCGGCCGACAACGAGGCTGCCGTGCGCTGTTATGCCTCGGTCGGGTTCCGGCCGGTCGGTGTGATGCGTGAATACGAACAGGCGCCGGACGGGACGTGGCACGACGGGCTGCTCATGGATCTGCTGGCTGAGGAGCTGATCGACCCACGACGCTGACATACCTAGTCCGCAACGCGGGTGTTCGACGAGGAAGGAGCGCTCAGCAGACCTGGTACGCGCACGACCTAGACTCGGACGCGTGCGCACGCAGCCCGTCGACCTCGGCGAGAAGTTTTCGCAGTTCTCCGAGCACTGGGCACCGAAGGTCGTCGCTCGTCTCAATGACTACGAGATCAAACTGGTGAAGGTGCAGGGCGAGTTCGCCTGGCACACCCACGAAAACACCGACGAGCTGTTCCTGATGATCGCCGGTGAGCTCACCGCCGACTACGACGACTCGCTCGAAACGTAGGAGGAGCACGAATGACCGACGCACCTTGGTGGACCTCGGCCGTGGTTTACCAGGTCTATCCCCGTAGCTTCGCCGACTCCGACGGTGACGGCATCGGCGACATCCCCGGCCTCATCGGCAAGCTGGACTACTTGCACGATCTCGGGGTGGATGTCGTCTGGGTCTCGCCGTTCTACCGTTCGCCGATGGACGACAACGGTTACGACATTAGCGACTATCAGGACGTTGACCCGACGTTCGGGACGTTGTCCGACGTCGACCGCTTGATCGAGCAGCTGCACGAGCGCGGGATGAAATTGGTGATCGACGTCGTCGTCAACCACACGTCCGACGAGCACCCGTGGTTTCGCGAATCCCGTGCCAGCAAGGACAATCCGAAGCGCGACTGGTACTGGTGGGCCCCCGCACGTGGCAGCGCGACGCCCGAACCGACGAACTGGAAAGCTGCCTTCCAGGGGTCGGTGTGGGAGTTCGACCCGGCGACCGACGAGTACTACCTGCATCTGTTCTCGCGCAGGCAACCCGATCTGAACTGGGAGAACCCGGAGGTGCGGCAGGCGATCTATAAGATGTTGCGCTGGTGGTTGGCACGCGGTGTGGACGGCTTCCGCATGGATGTCATCAACTACATCTCTAAGGCGCTGCCCCTGAAAGACGGCCCCGCCATCGCGAACAGCGCCTACGGAGACGGTTCCGCGATCTACCAGTGCGGTCCACGCATCCACGAATTCCTGCACGAGTTGCACACCGAGGTGATCGCCGGCGACGACCGCCAGCTGATCACCGTCGGCGAGATGCCCGGCGTGACCGTCGAGGAAGCGCAGCAGTTCACAGATCCGGCGAGCGCCGAGATCGACATGGTGTTCCAGTTCGAGCACGTCGGGCTCGACCACGGCCCGGTCGGGCGCTATGACCTGCGCCCACTACGCCTCACCGATCTCAAGCAGTCGCTCGGGCGCTGGCAGGACGGCCTCGCCAAGAGCGGCTGGAACAGCCTGTACTGGAACAACCACGACCAGCCGCGCGCCGTGTCACGTTACGGTACGGACGAGCCTGAGTACCGCGTCCGCTCCGCGAAGCTGCTCGGCACCGTGCTGCACCTGCACCGCGGTACGCCCTACGTCTATCAGGGTGAAGAACTCGGCATGACGAACTACCCGTTCGCCGGCATCGACGATCTTCGCGATCTCGACTCGCTGAATTACTTTGCCGCGGCAACGTCAGCGGGGCTCGAGCCGGACGACATCATGACCGCGCTGCGGGCCCAGAGCCGCGACAATGCCAGGACGCCGGTGCAGTGGGACGCAAGCGAACATGCAGGGTTCACGACCGGCACACCGTGGATCGGGGTGAATCCCAACCACGTCGAGATCAACGTTGCCACGCAGGTCGATGAGCCGGACTCGGTCCTGGCTCACTACCGGCGGCTCATCGCGCTGCGGCACGAACTCCCGGTCGTTGCACACGGCGACTTCGCCATGCTGTTGCCCGACGACGAGCAGGTGTACGCATTCACCCGTGCGCACGAGGGCGTCGAGTTGCTCGTCCTCGCCAACTTCGGCACGAGTGAGCAGCACGTCGAGCTGCCGGACTGGGCCGGCGCCGAGCTCCTCCTGGGCAACTATCCCGACGGCGGCCCGGACCTCACCCTGCGTGCCTGGGAGGCGCAGGTCTTGCGCCGGTGACGACCGAACTCCTGCTGCTGGGCGTCGTCGAAAGGGTATTCATGCTCACTTCGCAGCGAAATCCAGCGCATGTTGCGGGGCAATCGGCAGCTGATCAGGAAAGCTGGGGTCGTGCGTGTTGACCCTGCCGATCGTCGGCGCCAAGGATTAGGCGCTGTGGCCGCATGCGTCCTCACCGTCCTGGGCGTCGCGGTGATCGTGAGCAGCCAGCGCGACAGCGCGCGTCCGAGCGCACTGTTGGCCCCCTCGGGGACGACGGGCACCTCGGCGCCCCGCCACGGTCTCCCAGCTGCGCTTGCGACCGGACCTGCATTCCTGCCGACATCCGCATCGCTGTCGAGCCCTCCCTCGTCGACCTCCCGGTCCGCCGCGCGGCAACGCCTCACCGCGTTGATCGCCGTCAACCGCGCCGACCGGATCTCCGTCGCCGCGTACGACGTGGCGAGCGGGGTGTCGGTATCCGGTGGTTCGCAGGCCGGCATGCGCACCGCGAGCCTGGCCAAACTGCAGTTGCTCGAGACGATCCTGCTGCAGCATCAGCGAGCGGGCACCTCGCTGAGCGACTCGGAGGAGGACACCGTCACCCGCATGATCGAGAACAGCGACAACAACGCCGCCGACGCGACCTTCGCCGACATCGGCGGACGGGACGTAGTGCTGGGGTTCGAACCGGCGCTCGGCCTCTCGCCGTCGCGGACGGTGCCGGGCAGCGGCTATTACTGGGGTTTGACGCGTACCAGCGCCCCGCAGCAACTGCAGCTGTTGCAGAACCTCGTGTCCGACATGTCGCCGCTCTCGGCAGGTCGTCGTGCTCACGCGCTCTCGCTGATGCGCAACGTCCAGGACGACCAACGGTGGGGCGTCCCGGTCGTCGCAGACGAGGGAACTGCCGTCGCGGTCAAGAATGGCTGGCTCGCGGTCGATGACGACGACTACGACGAGAGCCAGGGCAGCTGGGCGGTCAACAGTGCCGGCGTCGTCACGGTCGAGGACCACCAGGTGCTCATGGTCGTGATGACCCAACACGATGCCGACTTTGGCAGCGGCGTCGACCTGGTGCAGCGTCTGGCTGAAGCAACGGCGGACGCCGTGCTGCACTGACGTCCGAATCACGCGCCGACCTGGATCAGGAGTTGCCGTGCCAGCCGAATCGCCCGCAACCGCCCCGCTGCGGCCGCGCGTGGAGTCCGAGATCGGCCGCCTACGTCACGTGATCACCCATCGGCCCGGCCGCGAGCTCGACCGGTTGACGCCGACGAACATCCACGCGCTGCTGTTCGACGACGTCCCCTGGGCAGCACGTGCGCGTGACGAGCACGACCACTTCGTGGAGGTGCTCGGCAGCCGCGGCGCGGTCGTCTATCGCTACGCCGAGCTGCTGGCGGGCGCACTCGACACCTGGGACGGGCGGCAGTTCGTCATCGAACGGACGTGCACGGCCGAGCGATTCGGCGAGCAGATGGCGCGATCGATGCGCCTGCTGTTGGACGACGCGGATGCCGCCACGATGGCCGGGCTGCTCATCGGCGGGGTGCTCAAGTCCGACCTCGAGCCCCCGGCGTCGGCGAGCCTGCGCTGGCAGGCTCTCGACGATGACGACCTCGTCCTGCCGCCGTTGCCGAACACGCTGTTCCAGCGCGACAACTCGGCGTGGATCGGGAATGGCGTGACGGTCAATCCGATGGCCAAGCTGGCCCGACAGCGCGAGTCGCTGCACACCCGTGCCGTCTACCGCTACCACCCGCTGTTCCGCAACGCCAGCTTCGGCTGCTACTACGGCGACGACGATCGCGACCACCGTCCGGCCACGCTGGAGGGCGGCGACCTACTCGTGCTCGCACCTGGTGTGGTGCTGATCGGCATGGGTGAGCGGACGACGCCGACGGCCGTGGAACTGCTCTCCCGCCGGCTGTTCGCCGGATCGGACGCGCATCTGGTCCTCGCTGTCGACATCCCGCAGGCGCGCGCCATGATGCACCTGGACACGGTCCTGACGATGGTGGACGTGGGGACGTTCGTCGCCTACCCGAACCTGGATCTGGATTCGCTGCGGGCATGGCGCTTGACCCCGGGGGTGCACGAGCGGGAGCCCTTGCACGTCGAGCCCGCAGGAAGCCTGCCGGAAGCGCTCGCGAGCGCGCTGGAGGTCGACAGGGTGCGGATCCTTCGGGCAGGCGACGATGCGCGGGCCGCGGAGCGCGAGCAGTGGAGCGACGGCAACAACTACCTCGCGCTCGAGCCGGGCGTGGTGGTCGGCTACGACCGCAACGTGGTGACGAACGCGCTGCTCGAGGCGAACGACATCGAGGTGCTCGCGGTATCGGGCGGCGAGCTCGGCCGTGGCCGCGGGGGTGCCCGATGCATGACCTGCCCGGTGGTCCGCGACCCGGTCGGCGCCTAGTCCCGACGCGCTCCGGGATTGACTCTTTCGAACGTCTGTTCGATGATGAGTAAATGCTCGACGTGGCGATCCGCAAGGCAGACGGCAGTACGTCCGTCGATCTCGGGCACCGCGGCGCTCCTCCGCTTCCCGTCCATCCTGCCCTGGGTGGGGTGCTGCCCGCCGGGCTGCGTCGCGGCAGCACCGTCGCCGTCTCGGGTTCGATCTCGCTGCTGCTCGCCGTGCTGGGGGCCGCGAGCTCCGACGGAGCCTGGTGCGCCCTGGTCGGCTTTCCGCGGATCAGCGCCGAGGCCGCCGGCGAGTACGGCATCGACCTTTCCCGGCTGGCGATCGTCCCCGCCCCCGGATCGAGCTGGACGACCGCGGTCGGCGCTCTGCTCGATGCGGTCGACGTGGTGGCCGCGCGCCCGCCCCGGCTGGTGCCGGGTGACGTCCGGCGCCTCGCTGCTCGCACCCGTACCCGCGAGGCGGTGCTGATGCCATACGGGGACTGGCCAGGCGCCGATGTGCGACTGCACGCGTCCGGCGGGCAGTGGTCGGGAATCGGCGAGGGCACCGGCCGGTTGCGCGCCCGCCGCCTCGAGGTGCACGCGGAAGGACGCGGTCGAGACGCCCGTCCCCGTTCGGCGACGCTCTGGCTGCCGGCATCGGGCGGCGGCGTTCAGCTCACCCGCGGCGACGCGGCGTGGGTCGAGCAGCCGATGGCGCCGGTGATCGAACTGGCGGGCTGACGTCGGGACAGCGCGAAGCTGATCGACACGGCGGAACGCAATCCTGGCGCACTTCAAATCACGTGCGCAATTTCGCGCGCGATAGTCAGCACGACGCCGCGCGCGCGAGCAGCAGGGCGCGTTCCCGCTCGTTGCCGGTCATCGCGGCCGCGCGCTCGAACTCGCTTCGCGCTTCCGTCCGACGTCCGAGCTTGACGAGCAGGTCACCCAGCACGCTGGGCAGCAGATGGTAGTCGCGCAGGCCGGGCTCGTCGCGTAGCCGTTCCGCCAGCACCAGCCCCGCCGCCGGGCCGTCGGCCATCGACACGGCCACCGCACGGTTGAGCTCGATCACCGGTGACGGGACGACAGCGCCGAGCTCGGCGTAGAGCCCGGCGATACGGACCCAGTCGGTCTCCTCGCGACGGCCGGCGCGGGCATGGCACGCGGCGATCTCGGCCTGTAGCAGGTACCGGCCGCGTCCGCCGCCCAGCATTTCGGCACGGTCCAGCGCGGCGAGGGCGTGGGTGATGAGCGTCCGATCCCACCGTCCGCGATCCTGCTCCAGCAACGTCACGATCTCGCCGTCCGGACCCAATCGGGCCCGCAGTCGCGACGCCTGGATCTCCATGAGGGCGACGAGGCCGTGCGTCTCGGGTTCGTCGGGCACGAGCGCGGCCAGGATCCGCCCCAGCCGCATCGCCTCCTCGCACAGCTCGGTCCTGAACCAGTCGGCGCCGGCAGTCGCCGCGTAGCCCTCGTTGAACACGAGGTACACAACCTCAAGCACGGACCCCAGCCGGGTGGTCAGCTCGTCTCCCGTCGGCACCTCGAAGGCCACCGCCGCATCGACAAGCGCACGCTTGGCGCGCACGATGCGCTGCGCCATGGTCGCGGTGGGCACGAGGAAGGCGCGCGCGATCTCCTCGGTCGACAGCCCGGCGAGGGTCTTCAACGTCAGCGCAACGCGGGCATCCGCGCCGAGGACCGGGTGGCACGCGGTAAACATCAACCGCAGCACGTCATCGTCGACGTGCGTGTCCACCTCGAGCTCGGCGAAGGGGTCATGCTCGGTGCAGAGCTCGCGTCCCATCTGCTCGACCTTCCGTTCCAGGGTGATCTCTCGGCGGACGGCGTCGACCGCACGCCGTTTGGCGACCGAGGTCAACCACGCCCCCGGGTTGTCGGGCACGCCCGCGGCGGGCCATTGCTGCAATGCTGCGAGCAACGCGTCCTGGGCGAGATCCTCGGCGGCACCGAGATCCCGGGTGGTCCGCATCAGCGCTGCTATCACCCGGGACGCCTCGATCCGCCAGACAGCCTCGATGGTGCGCTTTACGTCATTCACGACCACTTCGCTCACGACCGACCTCGCTCCGCTCGTCCGGCCGGCCAAGCCCAACATCCATGGTTCGCTCGCAAGCTCTCACTGCTCGGCGAAGTCCGCTTCTTCGAAGACCTGACGCAATTCGACCTCGGTCGCTTCGAACGGGGCGCGCTTGAGCCACTGCACCGCTTCGTCCATCGAAGACACCTGCCAGATCCAGTACCCGGCGACCAGCTCCTTGGTCTCGGCGAACGGCCCGTCGGTCACCGAGGTCGACCCACCCTCGAAGCGAACGCGCTTGCCCTTGGCGCTCGCCTGCAGACCGTCGGCAGCGAGCAGGACGCCGGCCTTCACCAGCTCCTCGTTGAACTTGCCCATCTCGGTGAGCATCTCGCGGCTCGGCAGCACGCCTGCTTCAGAGCTCTCGTCCGTCTTCACCAGCACCATGACTCGCATCTCGATCTCCTTCGTCCGGCCGGGCGCTTCAACCCTGGCTCATCCGTACGTCGAATGGCCCCGGGCGCATTCGACAAGGCTCACAAAATTTTCCTCAGCCGGGAATCCGGATGGTGATAATTGCGCGGCCGTGTTGACTCATGTTCGGTGATGCAGAATGGTGTGCAGCACCTCGGAGTAGCTGGAGAAGGATGGGCACCGTGCTTGCCAAGCAGCGTCAAGCCCGCATCATGGACGAGATCCGTCGCAGCGGCGGTGCGCGGGTCACCGACCTCACCACGCTGCTCGGCGTCTCGGACATGACCGTGCGCCGTGATCTGGACCTGCTTGCCACGGCCGGCGCGGTGCACAAGGTGCACGGCGGAGCGGTGCTGAACACGACGGCGTCCGAGGAGCCCGGGTTCGAGGCGAAGTCGGGTCTCGAGCAGCCGGCGAAAACCGCGATCGCAGCGATGGCGGCGACCCTGATCCAGCCCGGCACGGCTATCGCGCTGTCGGCCGGGACGACGACGTGGGGCCTCGCCGAGCACGTCAGCCGCATCCCAGGACTGACCATCGTCACCAACTCGACGACGGTCGCCGATCTGATCGCGTCGAATTCGACAACGAACCAGGTCGTCATCCTGACCGGCGGGGTTCGCACGCCCAGCGCTGCGCTCGTCGGCCCGGTCGCCGATCAGGCATTGCGTAGCCTGCATGTCGACCAACTCTTCCTGGGCGTGCACGGGATGCATACGATCGCCGGATTCACGACGCCGAACCTCGCCGAGGCCGAAACCAACCGAGCCCTCATCGCCGGCGCGAACCAGGTCGTGATCTGCGCCGATTCCACCAAGTGGGGCGCGGTGGGCCTGGCGTCGTTCGCCCCGTTGTCAGCCGCACACGTCCTGATCACCGACAGCGGGCTGGAACGCGATGCCCGCGCCGTCCTGTCCGACGCCGTCGGCTCGCTGCACATCGTCGAGGTCGATCGAGAGCGAGTCCCGCAGTCCGCGTTGTCGTAAGTCAGCCCGCCTGCAGCTGCACGAGCAGTGCGGTCTGGGCCCTGCGCGATGGCGCGGGCAGGCCGAGCGCCATAAGTGTCGCCCCCGACACCGTCAAGCCCTCCCCGCGCCACGCGGCGTCCGCGCTGTTCGCCGTGGGACCGATCGCACGTGCGGTGTAACGCAGATCCGGATCGAGCCCTGGGACGAGAAACGGCAACGGATCGTGCACGGTCTCGTCCAGTTGGACGTAAGCCATGATCGCCTCCCGGTGATCACGGGACACAACGCCGTACATCCAGATGGAGTCCTCCGTCGAGTCGACCCGCACGACGCGTCCGGAGTGCAGGAGGGCGCGATGGTTCTTGTAGGCATCGATCCATGCCGCCAGCCGCGCGCGCTCGTCCGGCGTCGCCGACGCGACGTCCCACTCGACGCCGAGGTCGCCGAAGAACGCCGTTGCAGCACGGAAATCGAGGCTCAGCGCGCGCCCGGTCTGATGGTTGACCGGCGCGCTGACATGCGCGCCGAGATATTCCGGCGGCACGAGTTGGCCGGTCCAGCGCTGAATCCCCTGGCGCGCCAACGCATCAGTCATGTCCGAGGTCCACACCCGTTCGACGCGCTCGAGCACGGCGAGATCGATCCGGCCACCTCCGGAGGCGCAACTTTCCCACTCGACGTCGGGGTGCGCCGCGCGCAGCCGATCGAGCAGCGCGTAGAAACCGAGCGTCTGCGCGTGCGCACCCGGCGCGCCGTGACGATCCCCCGCGGCCGCCTCGGGGAGATCGCGGTTGTGGTCCCATTTCACGAACGAGATCGGATACTGCGCGAGCACCGCGTGCATCGCGTCGTAGAGATGATCACGAACCTGCGCGCGACCGAGATCCAGCACGAGCTGATTGCGGAACTCCGGTGGCGGACGGCCGTTGACCGCGAGGATCCACTCGGGGTGCGCACGGAAGAGCTCGGACTCGCGATTGACCATCTCCGGTTCGAACCACAGGCCGAACTGCATCCGCAGGTCGCGCACGTGATCCACCAACGGACCCAGGCCATCGGGCCAGGCATCGGGCGAGGCCGTCCAGTCGCCCAACCCGGCCCGGTCGTTGCGTCGCTCGCCGAACCAACCGTCATCGAGCACGAACCGCTCGATGCCCAGCGACGCTGCGAGATCGGCCAAGTGGCGCAAACGGTCCAGGTCGTGGTCGAAATACACGGCCTCCCAGACGTTGGACGTCACCGGCCTCGGCGATCCGGGATGGGCGGGAAGGGAGCGGACGTAATCGTGCAACTGCGCAGCCACTCCGTCGAGTCCGTGGGCAGACGCGGCGACGAAGACCCAGGGTGTCGCGTAGTCCGCTCCGTCACCGAGGACCACCTCGCCGGGCAGCAACACCTCTCCGCCGCCGAGGGTCACCACGCCCGACGGGCGACGCTCGAGGAAGTGGCGCGTGTTGCCGCTCCACGCCACGTGCAGCGCCCACACCTCGCCGGATCGGAAGCCGAATCCCGCGGTGCCTGCCACCAGTTCGGTGACCGCGTCGTGGCCGGGTCGACCGCCGCGGCTCTCACGCAACCAGACGCCGTCACGGACAACGTGGCGCTGCGGGTTGCGTTCGCGGCCCCAGCGCCCGGACGTGTCCAGCACCTCGGTGACGCGATCGGGAACCGGGACCACGACATCGAGGGCATCGACCACGTAGGGCTGCGGACGCAGATTGGTGAGCACGTGCCGAACCCGCAGCGCGCCACCGCTGACGGCCTCGAACTCAGTGCTCAGCGCCAGCCCGGCCAGATCGTCACGGGCCTGGATCACGGTCGAGCCGTCGCGCGCATCGATCGAGGTGGTGGCGAAGGACGTGGCCCAGTCCCGGCCGGCGGACTCGCCACTCAGGCGGTGCCCCGCGAGACCCGGGCGACCGAGCCAGGAGTCAGACACCTCGAGCAAGGTGGGGATCGACCGCCCGGCAGCCACGTGCACCGACGCCGCGGCCCCGGACGTGCCGACGACAGCTGCGACGTCCGAAGGAGCAGGGCACCCGGCGGCTGCGCCGACCCACCCGATTCGGGGCAGGTCGCCGGCTACCGGTAGCAGCACTGCGGCGGTGCCCGCGCGATCGGGGTCGGCGACAACAATCGGATCCGACGCAAGTGCCACCGGCAGATGCCCTTCGATCGACGCGCCACGGCATCGGTTGCCCGGCGTGTCGCGAACCCTAGCGAGCAGGTCGGCGAGCGGGCAAGCAATCCAACAAGAACCCACAACCCAGCACTGCGGCCAGCCCCATTAGTACGATATACATCGTTTTGCTCCTCGTTTTCGTAGCCAATGTGTTACGGATTGGGCACGAACACTTGACGTTCCCGTTCGATTCTGATGAATTACGGGGGCTTCCGACCCGGAGACCCGGGTCACGCCGTCCGCTCGTCGAGGAGTCCACATGCCCCCTACCGAATCTGCCGCTCCGCAGGGCACAGCGGCCCCGAGTCGCCGCATGATGCTGAAGGGGATCGCAGCCGGCGCCGCCGGGGTTGCCGGCCTCCCGCTGCTGGCAGCATGCACGGGAGGCAGTAGCGGTGGCGGGGGCAGCGGGTCGAAGTCCACCAGCCTCGGCTCGAACGCGTCGGACCCCACCCCGAAGAAGGGCCTGGCGGCGATGGTGTCGGGGTTCGAGAAGAAGTCCGGCGACAAGGTCAGCGTCAACACCAAGTCGCACAACGCCTTCCAGGAGGCGATCGGCACCTATCTGCAGGCCTCTCCGGAGGACGCATTCACCTGGTTCGCCGGCTACCGGATGAAGTACTACGCGGCCAAGGGCCTCGTCGCGCCGGTCGATGACGTATGGGACATATTGGGCGCTGATAAGTTCGGTGAGGGGATCAAGGCCGCCTCCACCGGCGATGACGGCAAGAAGTACTTCGTCCCGAACTACAACTACCCGTGGGCGATCTTCTACCGCAAGAGCGTCTGGGCGGCGAAGGGGTACGCGATTCCGAAGACGTTCGACGAGCTCAAGACCCTGTGCGCGCAGATGAAGAAAGACGGGTTGATCCCGCTCTCCTTCGCCGACAAGGAGGGCTGGCCCGCGATGGGCACGTTCGACTACCTGAACATGCGCCTCAACGGCTACCAGTTCCACGTCGACCTGATGGCGCATAAGGAGAGCTGGAACTCGCAGAAGGTGAAGGACGTCTTCGACAACTGGAAGGCGCTCGTCCCGTTCCAGGACCCCACCGCCCTGGGTCTCATCTGGCAGGAGTCGGCGCAGAAGCTGGTCACGAAGAAGGCGGGGATGTACCTGCTCGGGTCCTTCGTCACCCAGCAGTTCACCGACAAGGCGGTGCTCGCCGATACCGACTTCTTCCCGTTCCCGGTGATGACCGAGGCCAACGGCCAGGA
Source organism: Mycobacteriales bacterium (assembly GCA_038207565.1). GTDB lineage: Bacteria > Actinomycetota > Actinomycetes > Mycobacteriales > Jatrophihabitantaceae > JALZAI01. Next base: position 78,203 of record JBBQZQ010000013.1, on the reverse strand, counting down.
CGCGGTCGAGGCGCCCATCGACGGGTTCATGCTGTCCAAGAAGGGCGGCGATAACCAGGCGGCGAAGGACATGCTGGCCTACTTCGGCAGCCCCGATGGCCAGAACGCCTACGCCAAGGTCGATCCCAGCAACGTGGCAACGAATCTGAAGGCCGACCTGTCGGCACTGACGCCGATCCAGACCAAGGCGCAGAAGACCATCGCGAGCGCGAAGTACATCTCGCAGTTCCTCGACCGCGACGCGCTTCCGGCGTTCGCGAGCAACGTGATGATCCCGGCGCTGCAGTCGTTCTTGAAGTCGGGTCAGTTCGACACGGCCAACGTCGAGAAGCAGGCCAAGGCGCTCTACGCTGCGCAGTGACCTCGAGAGCAGTTACTACTCGAGTTGTGAGATCCCGAGCAGAGGTGGCGCGATGACCGATCTCCCCACTGTCGGCCTACCTGCGGACACCGCCACGCCGTCCCCGTCCAGCACGGGGACGGCCGGCGTGCCGTCGTTCGACCGGCGCAAGCGCCGGGTCCACCGCCTCACCAAGCGGGACAAGATCGTCCTCGCGGTGATGGTCGCGATCCCGACAATCTTCGAAGCTGTGCTCATCTGGATTCCGACGTTGCTCTCGGTCGTACTGTCGTTCACCAAGTGGAACGGCCTCGACCTGTCCAACATCCGTTCGAACGGATTGTCGAACTACTCCTATGTCGTCCACGACTATCCGTCGTTCTGGCCGGCGGTCCGGCACAACGTGCTGTGGCTGGTGTTCCTCGCCCTGATCGCCACGCCGCTCGGCCTGCTGATCGCGGTGCTGCTCGACCAGCGACTGCGGGGAAGCAAGATCTACCAGACGGTCTTCTTCATCCCGGTCATGCTCTCACTTGCCCTGGTCGGCATCATTTGGCAGCTGATGTACTCGCCCGAGTCCGGCCTCATCGACAGCGTCCTGGGAACGGCGGGAAACGCGAACGCCATCGACTGGTTGGGCAACTCCAAGATAAACATCTGGGCGGCGCTCGTCGCGGCCACCTGGAAACACGTCGGTTACATCATGATCCTCTACTTGGCCGGGCTCAAAGGCGTCGACCCGGCGATCAAAGAGGCCGCCGCCATTGACGGGGCGAACGAGCGGCAGATCTTCTTCCGCGTCGTCTTTCCCTCGATGCGACCGATCAACATCGTCGTCGTGGTCATCACGATCATCGAGTCGCTGCGCGCGTTCGACATCGTCTGGGTGTTCAACAAGGGCCAGAACGGCCTGGAGCTCATCAGCGTGCTCGTTTACCAGAACCTCGTCGGCGAGGGCCAGGTCATCGGCATCGGTTCGGCACTCGCAGTCATCCTGCTGGTCGTCGCGCTGATCCCGATCGTCACCTACCTCTCGCGGACCTTCCGGAAAGAAAAGCAACAGTGACAACCACCGAGATTCCTAGCGCCGCGCAGTTGTCGCCGCTGGCGCAGCCGGAACACCACGCAGTGCGCACCGGGCCACGGCGCAACCGATACGGCACCCACCTGTTCCTCATCGCAATGTCGGTGTTCTGGCTGATCCCGTTGCTGTGGACGCTCTACACCTCGTTGCGCACGAAGGCCGACACCAATGCCAACGGTTACTTCAGCCTGCCCAAGAGCCTGTCGATCAGCAACTACTCGACGGCGTGGACGCAGGGCCAGTTCACGACCGCATTCACGAACTCGGCGATCATTGTCATCCCCACCGTGTTGCTGACGCTGTTCTTTGCCTCGCTGATGGCATTCGCCGTCTCGCGGTTCAGCTGGAAGTTCAACGTCACGCTGCTGATCATCTTCACGGCGGGGAACATGCTGCCGCCGCAGGTGCTGGCCGCGCCGATCTTCGAGATGTACCGCCTGACCCCGCTGCCCTACAGCGTCAGCGATTCCGGCACTTTCCTGAACACGTACTACGGCGTCATCGCGATCGTCGTCGCCTTCCAGCTCGGGTTCTGCACCTTCGTGCTGAGCAACTACATGAAGGCGCTGCCGGCCGATCTCACCGAGGCGGCACTGGTCGACGGCTGCGGCGTGTGGCGCATGTACCGCCAGATCATCCTGCCGCTGTGCCGCCCCGCACTGGCCGCACTCGGCACGCTCGAGGTGATCTGGGTCTACAACGAGTTCTTCTGGCCGCTGCTGCTGATCACCAGCGGTAACCGGCTGCCGGTGACCACCGCCATCAACAACCTGCAGGGCCAGTTCCTCAGCGACTACAACCTGATCGCCGCCGGGGCGACCATCACGTTGCTTCCCACCCTGGCCATCTATCTCGCGCTGCAACGCCAGTTCGTGGCGGGATTGACACTAGGCGGAAGCAAGGGTTGACCAAGGGCCTGCCACTCGCGAGCTACTCCCCTGGCTCGGGGCGTCGCCCGCCCCGCGCCCGCATGCACACCGACGCGCGAACCCTCGATCTCGGTGGGCCGTGGCGGTTCCGGTGGTGCCCGACCGCCGCCACACCCACGCAGGGTTTCGAAGCTGCGTGCTTCGACGACGCGGGCTGGGACGTGACCCCCGTTCCCGCGCACTGGCAACTCCACGGGTATGGAAGTCCCGCCTACACGAACGTCAACTACCCGTTCCCGGTCGATCCCCCCAACGTGCCGGACGAGAACCCGACCGGTGAGTACCGCTGCACATTCGACCTCGACGACTCCTGGCCGTCCGGTGCGACCGTGCTGCGCTTTGACGGCGTGGACTCGGCGTTCACCGCGTGGTGCAACGGCGCCGAGCTGGGCTGGTCGACCGGCAGTCGGCTGACCACCGAGTTCGACGTCGGGCAGCTGCTGCGACCGGGTCGCAACGTGCTTGCCGTCCGGGTGCACCAGTGGTCATCGGCCAGTTATCTCGAGGATCAAGACATGTGGTGGCTGTCCGGGATCTTCCGCGGGGTAACCCTGCTCGCCCGCCCCGACGACGCACTCGACGACGTCTTCGTCCATGCCTGGTTCGACCACTCCACACGCGCCGGCACGCTACGCGTAGAGGCCTGCGGACCGGCCACGGTCCGATGTGCCGAACTGGGCGTGGAAATCCCGTCCGGCGAAGAACATGTGGTCGGCACGGTCGAGCCTTGGACCGCGGAGACACCCCGCCTGTACGAGGTGACCGTGTCCTCCGCCAGCGAGACGGTGACGGTGCAGGTGGGTTTCCGGACCGTTGCGATCGTCGACGGTGTGCTGACCGTGAACGGCCGGTCGGTGCTGCTGCGTGGCGTGAATCGCCATGAATGGCATCCAGATCGCGGTCGGGTCATGGACGCGGACACGTTGCTCGCGGACGTCATCTTGATGAAGCAGCACAATGTGAACGCAGTGCGGACGAGCCACTATCCACCACATCCGGATTTCCTCGACCTGTGCGACGAGCACGGCCTGTGGGTGATTCTCGAGAACGACCTCGAGACCCACGGCTTCTTCCCGATCGACTGGCGCCGTAACCCGAGCGACGATCCAGAGTGGCGCGAGGCGTACCTGGACCGGATGGCGCGCACTGTCGAACGCGACAAGAACCACGCGTCCGTGATCATGTGGTCACTCGGCAACGAAAGCGGGGTAGGCGCGAATCTGGCGGCGATGGCGGACTGGACGCACGAGCGGGACCCGGGACGTCCCGTGCACTACGAGGGCGACTGGGACTCCGGTTGCGTCGACGTCTACAGCCGCATGTACGCCCCACACGACGAGGTGGACGTGATCGGCCGGCGGGCGGAGGAACCGACCATTGATCCGGCGCTCGACGAGCACCGCCGTGCACTGCCCTTCCTGCAGTGCGAGTACGCCCACGCGATGGGCAACGGGCCCGGCGGCTTGACCGAGTACCAGGAACTGTTCGAGCGCCACTCGCGGATCGCGGGCGGGTTCGTCTGGGAGTGGATCGACCACGGCATCCGGCAGCGGACCGCCGACGGCCGTGAGTACTTCGCCTACGGAGGCGACTTCGGCGAACCGCTCCACGATTGCAACTTCGTCACCGACGGCCTGGTGTTCCCCGACAGAACGCCGTCACCCGGTCTGCGCGAATTCGCGAAGGTGATCGAACCGCTGCGGATCGACGTGACGGCCGACGGTGTGGCCGTCGCCAACACTCGCGACTTCGCCGACACCTCCGATCTGCGTTTCGAGTGGTCCGTGGCCGAGGAGGGCACGCCGCTCGCGGCCGGGGTGGTGGACGTCGCACCGGTGCCGCCCGGCGAGAGTGCTGCCCTCGCTTTGACTGATTTACCCGATCTGCCCGACTCGGCAGGCGAGACGTGGTTGACCGTGCGTGCCGTCCAGGCGCAAGCGACTGCCTGGGCGCCCGCCGGACACGAGGTCTCGTGGGGACAAGGTCGGCTGCGGTCAAGCCCTCCCGCTCGACCCTTCGCGGGCCGAGCCCCGCGGCGGGAGGCGTTCGCCCCGGACGGTCAGCTCCTCGGTATCGGCGACGTCGCGATCACCGGGCCCCGCCTCGACGTCTGGCGCGCGCCGACCGACAACGACCGCGGCATGATCGCGCCCGTCGAGTCGCGATGGCGCGCGGCCGGGCTCGACCGGATGACCCACCGCACGATCGGCGCCTTCTGGAGCGACGCCGAGTTCGTCCTCTGCACGCGGGTGGCAGCTGCAGCGACCGACGCAGCGCTGCTGGCGAGGTATCGCTGGACTGCGGCAGGTGATGTCCTGCGGTTGCTGCTGCACGTTAGTCCCGAGGGCGAGTGGGCTCTCCCCCTGCCCCGGCTCGGACTGCTGCTGCAGCTGCCCGCCGACTTCGATCGGGTCGAGTGGTTCGGTGGTGGTCCTGGCGAGGCCTACCGCGACTCCCGCCGCGCGGCACGCGTCGGTCGGTTCGCCAACACTGTCGACGGTATGCAGACGCCTTACGTCTTCCCGCAGGAGAACGGCAACCGCGTCGACGTGCGCTGGCTACGCCTCAGATCGCCCGGTGGCATGGGCATCGAGGTCCGCGGCGAGCCGAGTTTCGACTTCACCGTCCGGCGTTGGACGAGCGCTGATCTCGACGCCGCTCGGCACATGACGGATCTCGCGCCTCGCGATTCGGTCTACCTGAACATCGACATCGGCCAGCACGGGCTGGGCACGGCGTCGTGCGGACCCGGCGTGTTGCCCCAGCACATCCTGCACGCAGCGGCCACCGAATTCGCCCTCACCTTGCGACCCTGCCAGCAGCGGCTTTGATTTCCCCGCTGACGCTCGGTTCGGCAGCGACCAACTGGCCACCCGCGGGGAAAACAGGCCGAGCTCTACAGCTGGATCGCGTCGATCGCGCGATAGATGCGCTGCTCGCTGACCGGACGCGACGTCCCCAGCTGCTGCGCCCACAGGCTCACCCGCAACTCCTCGATCAGCCAGCCGATGTCGCGGACGTCAGCTGCCGCGGTACGGGTTCGTGGCAGCGCGGCCACCACGCCGTCGTACGCCTGCTGCACGGCCATCACGCGCTGCATGCGCCCGCGATCGGTGTCGATGTCACGTGCCAGCCGTTCCAGGCGCCGCGCGAGCGCCGTCATGTAGCGCGCCAGGTCCGCGAGCCGATCACGTCCGGCTCGTGCCACGAAGCCGGTCGGCAGCAGTCTGCGGAACTGCGCCCGGATGTCCTCGATCGCGTCGAGCTGGGCGGGCGGTGGACGATCGGGAAGCGCACGGCGCACCTCGTGCGCGGCCGCCAGCACCCGCTCGACCCGGTTCACCATGTCGATGGTGCTCGGGATGATCTCGGTCGCCGTCCGATCGCGCAGTTCGAGGAACGCGGCCCTGGTCCACGGCAGCGTCCGCCCGACGATCGAGTCGACGGCCGCGTCCGCGCAGTCGTCGAGCAACGCCGCGAGCGAACCGTCCGGATTGGCACCGAGGACGAGGCGGGCACGGGTCGATAAGGACCGCTCGACCGCCTTGCCCGGGGACGTGACGGCCAGGCGTAGTAGCCGCCGCAGGCCACCGCGCATCGCGGCCGCCTGCTCGCCTGCGGACGCGAACACGCGCACACCCACCTGATCGCCTGCATCGACGAGTGCCGGGAAACCACGGACCGTGTGCTCGCCGGCCCGCCGCTCGACCACCTGAACCAGCTCGGGCAGATCCTCGGGCCAGTCGTGCAGTCCGTCGCGTTCGAGTTCGGTACCGACGGCCGCGGCGACAGCCCTGCGCACGGGCGCGGCCAGCTGCTCCTGCAGCGCGGTGAGGTTCTTGCCGCGCGCGACCACCTCGCCGCGCTGGTCCTCGACGGCAAAGGTCACCCGCAGGTGCGCCGGTAACTTGTCGAGATCGAAGGCATCGATCGGGACGAGGATGCCGGTACGCCGTTGCAGTTCGCGTTGCACGCCGTCGAGCAGCGGTTGCTGGCCGGGGGTCAACGCCGCGAGCACGGCGCGAGCGGTGTCCGGTGCGGGGACGAAGTTGCGGCGCAGATCCTTGGGCAGTGAGCGGATCAGCGCGGTGACGAGCTCTTCGCGCAGCGCCGGCACCTGCCAACCGAAGTCGTGACCACCCAGGCGGGCAAGGACGTCGACCGGTACGTGCACCGTGATGCCGTCATCGTCGGCTCCCGGCTCGAACCGGTAGGACACCGGCAACTCGAGATCCCCGGCTCGCCAGCTGTCGGGATGCTCGTCGTCGACATCTTCGGCGCGCAGCAGATCCTCACGGGTGAGCGTCAGCAGGTCGGGTGACTGATGCCGTGCGTTCTTCCACCACGCGTCGAAGTGCCGTGCGGACACGACGTCCTCGGGGATGCGCGCATCGTAGAAGGCATAGATCTCCTCGTCCCCGACCAGCAGGTCGCGGCGGCGGGAACGTTCCTCGAGTTCGGCCAGCTCATCGAGCAGCGCCTGGTTCTCCCGGACGAAATGGTGCCGCGTCTGCCAGTCCCGTTCGACCAGCGCGTGCTGGATGAACAGCTCGCGCGCCTCCTCCGGCTCGACGCTCGCGTACCCCACCCGGCGGCGCGCAACCAGCGGCAGGCCGTAGAGCGTCACCCGCTCGAAGGCCATCGCCGCACCACGCTTGGCGTCCCAGTGCGGTTCGCTGTACGTGCGCGTGACGAGATGTGCCGCGAGCCGCTCGACCGACTCGGGTTCGATGCGCGCGGCGATGCGTCCGAACAACCGGCTCGTCTCGACGAGTTCGGCAACCACGACCCAGCGCGGCGGCCGCCTGCTGAGCACCGATCCGGGGACGAGGACGAAGCGGGAATTGCGTGCGCCCAGGAAGTCGCGGCCGTCGCCTTCGCGCATGCCGAGGTGCCCGAGCAGCCCGGCCAGCAGAGCCGCGTGCACCCGCGCCGGATCGGCCGGTTCCTCGGATTCGACGAGGTCGAGGCCGCGCGCGATCGTGCGCAATTGCCCCACGAGGTCCTGCCATTCGCGAATCCGCAGGTAGTGCAGGAACTCCTCGCGGCACATGCGACGGAACTGGTTGCCCGACCGCTCGCGCCGCTGCTCGCGCACGTACGTCCAGAGATTCAAAAAGCTCACGAAGTCCGAATGCTCGTCGGCGAAACGCGCGTGCTTTTGCTTCGCCGCTTCTGCACGGTCGGACGGACGCTCGCGCGGATCCGGGATCGAGAGGGCGGCAGCGACGACGAGCATCTCCCGTACGCAGCCTTCCTCGCCCGCCTGCAGGATCATCCGGCCGATGCGCGGATCGACGGGCAGTTGCGCGAGGCGGCGACCGACGTCGGTGATGGCCGCGTCGGCGTCGAAGGCATTGAGTTCCTGCAGCAGGGCGATTCCGTCGCGGACGCTGCGTCGATCGGGCGGATCGAGGAACGGGAAGTTCTCGACATCGCCGATCCGCAGCGCAGCCATCTGCAGCAGCACCGATGCGAGGTTGGTGCGCAGGATCTCGGGCTCGGTGAAGCGCGGGCGAGCGTCGAAATCCTGTTCGCTGTAGAGCCGGATGCAGATGCCGTCGGCGAGGCGGCCGCAACGCCCGGCACGCTGCCCGGCCGACGCCTGCGAGATCGGTTCGATGGGCAGCCGCTGCACCTTCGTTCGCCTGCTGTAGCGCGAGATCCGCGCCGAACCGGGGTCGATGACGTAGTGGATACCCGGCACGGTCAACGACGTCTCGGCTACATTGGTGGCGAGGACGATGCGCCGGCCGGTGTGCGGTGCGAAGATCTTCTGCTGTTCGGCGGTGGGCAACCGCGCGAACAGCGGTAGCACCTCGGTGTTGCGCAGTCCTTCCGCGCGCAGGGCGTCGGCGGTGTCGCGGATCTCGCGCTCACCGGAGAGGAATACGAGGACGTCGCCCGGCCCGGCCGCGTCCAGTTCGCGGACGGCGTCGATTATTGCCTCGGTCTGGTCCCGGGTCTCGACCCGCTGCACGAGGTCATGATCCGGGTCGTCCGGGTCGTCGTCGTCCTGCACCGGCGCGTCCGGTTCGAGCGGGCGGTAACGGATCTCGACCGGATACGTGCGTCCGGACACCTCGACGATCGGCGCGTCACCGAAGTGCGCAGCGAAGCGCTGCGGGTCGATGGTCGCGGACGTGACGATGAGCTTCAGATCCGGACGACGCGGCAGCAGCTCGGTGAGGTAGCCGAGCAGGAAGTCGATGTTGAGGCTGCGCTCGTGCGCCTCGTCCAGGATGAGCGTGTCGTAGCGGCGCAACATGCGGTCGCGCTGAATCTCGGCGAGCAGGATGCCGTCGGTCATCAGCTTCACCAGGGTGCGGTCACTGACCTGGTCGGTGAAACGGACCGTGTACCCGACCGCGTCGCCGAGCGGGGTGTGCAACTCGTCCGCGATGCGCTGCGCAACCGTGCGCGCGGCGAGCCGGCGCGGTTGAGTGTGCCCGATCGTCCCACGGATTCCGCGGCCGAGCTCGAGACAGATCTTGGGTAGCTGGGTGGTCTTGCCCGAACCGGTCTCGCCCGCGACGACGACGACCTGATGGTCGCGGATCGCTGCTGCCAGATCGTCGCGCCGGGCGCTGACCGGAAGATCGGGATAGGTGATCGCGGGAACGGCCGCCTGCCGGGTGGCGATGACCTGCTCGGCCCGCGTGATCTGGTCGGCGATCGCAGTGAGGTTTCGTGGCCGGTGCAGGCGTTTGCCGAGACGCACCTCGTCCTGCAGCGTCAGCTCCGCCAGGCGAGTGCGCAGCTCGGCCACGGAGGGAGCGGGTGCTGGTGACACCGTGTCGAGAATACGGGCGGCTGCCGCGCTGATTTCCGCGGGCGGCTGCCGCGCTGATTTCCGCGGGTGTGCCACCGCTGATTTCCCCGGGCGTGCTCGGTTGCCGCGGCTCGAAGCGAGCACCAGCGGGGAAACCCGCCGGGCAAGCGAGCACCAGCGGGGAAAACCGCCGGGCAAGCGGGAGACGCATCGGGACCCGACACGCCGGGACTGGATTGACTCGAGTCGAACGTGAGTTCGATACTTTCCGAGTGCCCGATGCCCCCGTGCCCGATGCCCCGCCCCGGATGATCGCCGTGTGGTGTCCGGACTGGCCGGTCACCACAGCGCGATTGGAGGCCGGCCTGCCTGCCGAGACCCCGGCGGCAGTCGTCGCGGGCAATCACGTCGTCGCCTGCTCGCACTCCGCCCGCACGCACGGGGTCAAGCGCGGCCTGCGGCGTCGCGAGGCCCAGGCCCGCTGCCCCGACCTTGCCGTGCTGCAGCGCAACGAAGCCGCCGAGGCGCGGGCGTTCGAGCCGGTCGTCGCGGCGCTGGAGTCGATCGCGCCCGGTGTCGAGATCACCCGTCCCGGACTGGCCGCGATCGGGGTACGCGGCCCCACGCGCTACTTCGGCGGCGAGACGGGCGTTCTGCACGCTCTCTCGCGTGCGGTGATGGGTTTACCGGTGCTCAACGGCGCGGACGTGCTGATCGGCATCGCCGAAGGCGCATTCGCCGCTGAGCACGCCGCCCGCCGGGCCACCATCGTCGACCCCGGTGGCTCGCCGGAGTTCCTCGCCGCGCTGCCGATCGAGACGCTCGACCCGTCCGGCACGTCTGCCCTGGTCGACCTGCTGCGCCGCCTCGGCCTACTCACCCTCGGCGCCTTCGCCCGGCTGGAGGCCCGCGACGTGCTGGCCCGCTTCGGGCCGACCGGCGCGTGGGCGCACCGGCAGTCCAGCGGGCGCGACGACCGTCCGGTGGCTGCGCGCCGTCCGCCCGTGGAGTTCACGGTGAGTCTCGACCTCGAACCGCCCGTCGACCGCGTCGACACCGTGGCCTTCAGCGCGCGTGGGGTTGCCGAGCAGTTCGTTGCCGACCTCAGCGCGCACGGACTGGCCTGCACCTGCCTGGAGTTGCAGGCGTCGAGCGAGAACGGCGAGGAGACGGTGCGCCGATGGCGGCATGCCGGCGTGCTCGGCGCGGCCGACGTGCTCGACCGGGTGCGTTGGCAGCTGGAGGGCTGGCTGTCCGCGGACCACCGGCCCACCGGCGGGGTGTCGCGCATCCGGCTCGTCCCGATCGAAACCGTGCCGACGGGTGCGCACCAGCAGGCGTTGTGGGGTGGCTCGGGCGCCGAGGACGAGCGGGCGCACCGCGCGCTGGCCCGGGTGCAGACGCTGCTCGGGCACGGCTCGGTGCTGGCACCAGTGCTCGACGGGGGACGTGACCCGGCCCAGCGCACTCGCCTCGTCCCCTGGGGCGACGAGCCGGTAGCACTGCGCTCACCGCAGCAGCCGTGGCCCGGCCAGCTTCCCGCGCCCGCGCCGACTGTGCTGCTCGACCCGCCGCGTCCCGCGCAAGTGCTCGACGGCAACGGCCGTCCAGTGACCGTCACCGACCGCGGCGCGATGCCTGCACCACCGGCGCTGTTCGCGATGGGTGCGGAGCGACCGGTGGCCGTGACGTCGTGGGCCGGGCCGTGGCCGGTGGACGAGCGGTGGTGGAACCCGGACGCGGCGCGGCATGTGGTGCGTTGCCAGTTGGTGGACGTGCGCGGGCGCGCCTACCTGGTAAGCCTTGCGATGTCGACCGGAAACTGGCAGGTGGACGCGGTCTACGACTGACCGGTCGCGACCGCAGCGGATAGTGTGCGCCGTGGACTTCGCGACCCTGGCGCTCATCAGCCTGGCCGGTCTCGCAGGTCCGCTGCTCGCATTCCGCTCCAGTTGGCCGGTGCCGCTTGTCGTCGGCGAGTTGCTGGCCGGCGTGCTGCTCGGACCCACCGTCCTGGACCGATTGCACGCGAGGGACCCGACCTTCACCCTGCTCGCCGACGTCGGATTCGCGCTGGTGATGTTCGTGGTCGGTTCGCAGGTACCGGTCCGCTCGCCGGAACTGCGAGGCGCGCTACGCATCGGGGTGCTCCGCGCGCTCGGGGTCGGGGCGCTCGCCGCGGTTTTCGGTGTGGCCCTGTCCGCAGCCTTCGACACGGGGCATGCCGCGCTCTACGCCGTGCTGATGGCGTCCTCGTCGGCCGCGCTGATCTTGCCGGTGTGCGATTCGCTGAAGCTGAGCGGACCTCCGGTGCTGCAACTGCTGCCACAGGTCGCAGTCGCCGACGCGGCGTGCATCATCGCGCTTCCGCTCGTCATCGATCCGCAGCACGCGGCGCGGGCAGCGCTCGGTGCGCTCGCGGTGCTCGCCTCGGCCGCCGTGCTCTTCATCGTGTTGCAGGATTTCGAGCGGCGTGGCGTCCGCAAGCGGGTGGGCAAGGTGTCACGCCGCCGCAAGTACGCCCTCGAACTGCGCGTGAACCTGCTGCTACTGTTCGCACTCGCCGCCGTGGCCACGCGTACGCATGTGTCGATCCTGCTGGCCGGCTTCGCCTTCGGCATCGCCGTCGCGGCGATCGGCGAGCCACGCCGCCTGGTGCGGCAACTATTCGCCGTCACCGAGGGCTTCTTCGCGCCGCTGTTCTTCGTATGGCTGGGCGCTTCGCTCGACCTCCGCGCACTGGGGCACCGCCCGTCCTTCATCCTCGTCGGCCTGCTGCTCGGCGGCGGCGCGCTGGCCGCGCACGCAGTGCTGGCGCTCACCGGCCAGCGGCTGTCCATGGCGGTGCTCGCATCGACACAACTGGGCATTCCGGTCGCGGCGGCCACGGTGGGGTCGCAACTGCGCGTTCTGCGCCCCGGCGAGGCGGCCGCCCTGCTGTTAGGTGCGCTGCTGACCATCGCTGCAGGATCGCTCGCCGGTGTAGCGGCGGCGCGGCACGGACTCAGCGCGCCAGGTCGTTCGCCAGAGCCTGCAGACGACGACGGGTCTCGCGACGGAACACCGCCCGCACGACCGGCTCCAGCACCCGAGCCGCCCAACGCGGCTTCACCGTGAACGTCATCGTGTACGTCGCGCTCGAGTGGTCGCCGGGCAATGGCTTGTGCCGGATCGACGCGGCCCAGGAGGCGAAGAACGGTGGCACCGATTCCAGTCGGATCGCCGCGATGTGCGGGCGGTCGAAAGTCACGTAGCGGGTACGGAACGAGTAGCCACCGAGCCACCACTTCGCCGCACACACCGCGACGACGTCCTTGCCGGGCTCGGCATCCTCGACCGTGTAGGCCTGCCGGAGCAGGGTGTCCCATTCGAGACGGTGGCGATAGTCGTGGACGCGGTCGAACACCGTTTCGACGTCCGCCGGAAGTATCTGAGTGACGACGATGTGGGCGGTCACGTTGCGCTCGCCCGTCGGGTGCCGCGCTCGGGTAGCACTGCCCGCGCGGGCGGATGCCGGGTGCCGCGTGTGACCATCGGCCCAGCATGGCAGCCGTCCGGCCACGCCTGCTCCGTCGGCAGCAACCGTGGCACCCGAAAATCCGGGCACCGACAATTACTCGGGGAAATAACGGCGTTTCAATCGACCGTGCCGCGCGAATTGGCCGAAATCTCCGCCGAGCCAACCCCAACTTATTGCCGTGAGACGAAAGTCGTCCGCTGTTCCCACATCCCGTGACGGCCGGACCGCCCATTAACTCGATGCTTGCGCGGTGTCCATGGACGGGTCTAGCTTCCCAATCGTCAGTACGTGGACGCCTGGGGAACCCCGCACGTTGGAGGTATTAATGACACACCCAATGCGACGCAGTGTCCTGATCGCCGTGACTTGTGGCGTTTTAGCCGTCCCGGCCGTCCCGGCCGTCGCCGCCGGGTCGGCCGGTGATCGAACCGTTCACGGGCCGGTCGTGGTCGTGTCCGGATTGAACAATCCCCGTCAGCTGTCCCTCGTCCACGACGATGTGCTGCTGATTGCCGAGGCGGGCAAGGGAGGCAATGTAGCAACGATCACCGATCCTGAGGGAGGAACGCAGGGCCTCGGCTACACCGGCTCCATCTCGGCGGTCTTGGCTCCGGCGTACGGGCATAACCGGTCCCCGCACCGCATCGTCACCGGACTGCTGTCCGCGGCAGCGAAAGGCTCACCGCAAGAACCGAAGGGCAGCGGCGCGGTCGGGCCGGACGGTGTGTCGGCTAGGTCGCTGAACAGGATAGGGATCATCGAGACGACGTTCGGACCTGCCGTGCCCGCTGCCGCCAAGTCGAGGGACGGGCACCTGCTCCTCGCCCGGCCGTACGGCGTCGTCCGCCCGATCGCCGACATCAGCGGGTACGAGGCCGCGCACGACCCCGATCACCTGGGCGTCGAGACCAATCCGTACGCGGTTCTGGCCTATCGCGCCGGTTGGCTCGTAGCCGATGCGGCTGGCAACGATGTGCTGTACGTCCGACACGGACGCATCTCGGTTTTCCACGTCTTCCGCAACGTGACGACCGGGGCTTGTGCGGGGCAGGAAGACCCGCCGGGGCACCCTGGATGCAACTTCGTTCCGACGTCGCTCGCCGCGGACCGGTACGGGAACGTGTACGTCGGTGGCCTCTCGAGCCTGACGCCCGGAGAAGCGCAGGTCGTCAAGCTCAACCGTTGGGGTCACACCGTGCGGCGATGGGTCGGTTTCACCGCCGTCACCGGTGTCGCCGTGGGGCGTAACGGATCGCTGTACGTCAGCCAACTGTTCGCGGCCGAGGCGCATCCGGCGAACCCGATGATCCAAGGGGTGCTCACCCGGGTATACCACGGCTCCCGGACGAATGTGGACGTGCCGTTCCCGTCAGGCGTCGCGGTCGATCGTCACGGCACCGTGTTCGTCTCCGCCTTCTCGATCCTGCCGGACACCGGCGCCGGCGTCCCCGGTTTGGACACGTCGGGCCAGGTGTGGCGGTTGCACTTCTAACAGGGGGCGAAGCGGGCGGCATCGGGTGATGCCGCCCGCTTCGCCGATATCCCGGGCCCCGGATTTGGATGTAGCCCGGTCGGTGCGTGGGCGTGGAATCGCCGGCGCTCTTGGATCAGCTGCGCGCTACCTTCGCAGGTGTGAGCCCGGAGCACGTGCCCTCGACGACGCTTCTGGTCGTTCACCACACGGCTTCCCCCGCGACGCAGGAGCTACTCGAAGCCGCTGTCGCCGGCACCAGGGCGGAGGGCATCGAGGGCGTCGAGGTGATCGTACGCGCGGCCCTGGCCGCCACGGCGACGGACGTGCTGGGTGCCGATGGATTCGTGATCGGGACGCCCGTCAACATCGGCTACATGTCCGGCGCGCTCAAGGTCTTTTTCGACACGGTGTACTACCCGTGCCTGACCGCGAAGACCGGCGCGCCCTACGGGCTTTATGTCCACGGCAACAATGACGCGACTGGCGCCGTGCGAGCCGTCGAGTCGATTGCCAAGGGCATGGGCTGGCAGCGGGTCCACGAGCCGGTCGTGGTCACGGGCCCGGCCACGAAGGATGCGCTCGAAGCGGTCTGGGAGCTGGCCGCGACCGTCGCCGCAATAGTTGCACGACAAAGACGGTGATATCTCTTGGCCGTCATAGCGACCCAGAAGTATCACGGCTTGCTCAAGCCGCGACAAACTGGCCGGTAGGTCCGCGGACAGCACGCACTGCGAGTCCGACGTGTTCCTCGCTACGACAACACCGCGCAGCAGTTGGCCGCTGAGTACGGACCGTACGAGAGCCGTGGGTAGCGCACCACAGCCTGCGCGCGCGTGCTGCGCTGAGCGTTGATTGCGGTGCGCCCCCTCCGTCGTCCGTTGTCACGAAGTCACGTCTATGGTGCGCCGCCCAGTGGGGGACGCGCCCTCGCGGTCGCCGTCGCCGCGGTTCTGGTGATCAAGTGGTACTGAGCATGCCGCCAGGCAGGCCCACTGGACGATCATGTCGAGCCGGGGAAGAATGCCTCCGGATGCCTCCGGACGTGACGGATTAGAACATTTGTTCTACAGTGGGCGGATGGGCTGGCAGAATCCGCCGATTCCGTGGCGCGAGCTGGAACGGAGGCTGTCCGGGCGACCCGTTTCGGGCTACGACCGGCTCGCCGGCGACGGCGGCGACTCCCCCGCCTGGTCATGCAAGCGCGACGCCTACGAACCGCGCGGCGTGCTTCCAGCACCCGCCGCCACCGGATACGCCGAGCTGCATGCGCACTCGTCCTTCAGCTTCCTCGACGGCGCGTCGGCCCCCGAGGAGCTCGCCGAGGAGGCAGCACGGCTCGGCCTGTCAGCACTCACCCTGACCGACCACGACGGCATGTACGGCGTGGTGCGCTTCGCCGAGGCGGCCGAGGCCATCGGTCTGGGGACCGGTTTCGGTGCCGAGCTCTCGTTGGACGTCCCGGCGCCCAGCACTCAGACCGAGCGGGCGATCGCGGCGCGCGTCGGCGTCCCTGATCCCCCCGGGCAGCATCTGCTCGCGCTCGCGCGCGATCCGGACGGATACGCCGCGCTGTGCCGCGTGATCAGCAAGGCGCAGCTGCGCGGCGGTGCGAAGGGGCGTCCCGTCCACGACATCGACGAGATCACCGAGGCGGCAGCCGGGCACTGGCTGGTCCTGACCGGTTGCCGCAAGGGCTCGGTGCGCCAGGCGCTCGACTCAGGCGGGATGGAAGCGGCGCGGCGTGCGCGCGACGAGCTGATCTCACGCTTCGGACGCGACAACGTCGCCGTCGAACTGGCCCACGAGCTCGACCCGCAGGCGGACGAGCGCTACGACGCATTGGCTTTGTTGGCCGGCGAACGCGGCGTGCCGATCGTCGCCACCACGGCCGCGCACTACCACGCACCACCGCGACGTCCGCTGGCCACGGCGCTGGCTGCCGTCCGCGCGCGCAGCAGCCTCGACGACATCGACGGGTGGCTGCCGTCCTGGTCGGGGCAGCACCTGCGTTCCGGTGACGAGATGGCGGCGCGGTTCGCCCGCTGGCCGGGTGCGGTGTCCAACGCTGCGCGGCTGGGCGACGAGATCGCCTTCTCGCTGCACCTGATCGCCCCTGACCTGCCGCCGTTCCCGGTCCCCGACGGACATGACGAGATGAGCTACCTGCGCGAGCTGGTGCTGCGGATGGCGCCCGAACGCTTCGCCGGCAAACCGCACGAGCGGCGCGCGTACGAAATGATCGAGCACGAGCTGCAGATCATCGAGGAGCTGAACTTCCCGGGGTATTTCCTCGTCGTCTACGACATCGCCCGCTTCTGCCGAGAGCAGGGAATCCTCGCTCAGGGCAGGGGATCCGCGGCAAACTCGGCGGTCTGCTACGCGCTGCAGATCACCGCGATCGACGCCGTCTACTACGACCTGATGTTCGAGCGCTTCCTCGCGCCGGAACGCGGTGAGCCGCCGGACATCGACATCGACATCGAGTCCGACCGCCGAGAGGAGGTCATCCAGTACGTCTACGAGCTGCACGGACGCGAGCACGCGGCGCAGGTCGCGAACGTGATCACCTACCGGCCCAAGTCCGCGGTGCGCGACGTCGCCCGGGCGCTCGGCTATTCGCAGGGACAGCAGGACGCGTGGAGCAAGGAGATCGAGCGCGGTTACTACTGGTCCGCGGAAGTGGAACAGGACGTGGCCGCCGTCCCCCCTACGGTCGTACAGCTGGCCGGTGAGCTGCAGAATTCCCCACGGCACCTGGGCATCCATTCCGGCGGCATGGTCATCTGCGACCGTCCGGTGATCGAGGTGTGCCCGGTCGAGTGGGGGCGGCTCACCGTCCCTCTTGCGAGCGGAGCTCGCGGGCCCGGACGCACCGTGCTGCAGTGGGACAAAGACGACTGCGCCCAGATCGGATTGGTGAAGTTCGACCTGCTCGGGCTCGGAATGCTCTCGGCGATCCAGTACACCTTCGAACTGGTCGCTGACTTCTTCGGCGTCACCTACACGCTGGACTCCATCCCCAAGGAGCAGGAGTGCGTCTACGACATGCTCTGCGCGGCCGACTCGATCGGGGTGTTCCAGGTCGAGTCGCGCGCGCAGATCGCCACCCTGCCGCGCCTGAAGCCACGCTGCTTCTACGACCTCGCGATCGAGGTGGCCTTGATCCGTCCCGGACCGATCCAGGGCGGTTCCGTGCACCCCTACATCCGGCGCAAGCACGGCGACGAGCCGGTCACGTTCCCGCATCCCCGGTTGAAAGAGCCGCTGGGCCGCACGCTGGGCATCCCGCTGTTCCAGGAGCAGCTGATGCAGGTGGCGGTTGCCGTCGCTGACTTCTCGCCCTCCGAAGCCGATCAGTTGCGCCGGGCAATGGGCTCGAAACGATCGAAGGACAAGATCGACGCGATGCGCATCCGGCTCTACGACGGGATGGCCGCGAATGGCATCATCGGCGCGGTCGCCGACCAGATTTACGAGAAGATCCAGGCCTTCGCCGCGTTCGGTTTCGCCGAGAGCCACTCGATCAGCTTCGCGCTGCTGGTGTACGCGTCGTCCTGGCTCAAGCGCCATCACCCGGCGGCGTTCTGCGCGGCATTGCTGAACGCGCAACCGATGGGCTTCTACTCACCGCAGTCGCTGGTGCACGACGCGAAGCGGCACGGGATCGAGGTCCGCAAGCCCTCGCTCGCGGTGTCGCTCGCCGGAGCTTCGCTCGAACCCGACAACGACACATCGGGGACGCGGGCTACCCGCACCGGAGCGTCCCAGTGTCCGTGTCTGGACGCGCCGCAACCGGCCGTGCGTCTCGGGTTGTCCTCGGTGCGTTCCATCGGCGACGACCTGGCCGAGCAGATCGTCGCCGGGCGGGAGGCTGACGGTCCGTACACCTCGATGGCCGATCTCGCGCGCCGGGTCGGGATGTCGGCCGACCAGCTCGAGGCACTGGCCACCGCCGACGCGTTCGAGGACTTCGGCCTGCCGCGGCGCGAAGCACTCTGGGCGGCAGGCGCGGCAGCCAGCGCGCGACCCGGACAGCTCGACGTCGCTGCCTACTCCGAGCGGGCGCCCGCCGGCATCCCGGCGATGAGCGAGCCGGAGCAGCTGATCGCCGACATGTGGGCCACCGGGATCACCACCGACAGGTACCCGACCGCACTCATCCGTCCGCGTCTGGCTGCCTTGGGCATCCTGACCAACGCGCAGCTCCAGAGCGTCCCCGACCACACCCGCGTGCTGGTCGGGGGCGTGGTCACTCACCGGCAACGCCCGGCCACGGCTCGGGGGGTCACCTTCCTCAACATCGAGGACGAGACGGGGTTGACCAATGTGATCGTCGCCGAGGTGGTCTGGCAGCGGCACCGGCGGGTGGCACGCGAGTCCGGTGGGCTGATGATCCGCGGCCTGCTCGAGCACACCAAGGACGGCGTAATCAACGTGGTCGCCGAGCGCATCGACAAACTCGAACTGGGTCTGCGCACCCGCTCGCGCGATTTCCGCTGACCGCTGAGTCACCTATCCGCCCCTGTCACCTCAAGGTGGACGCGCGGCGGCCGATAGGAGGGCACCTAACCCGCGGAGGACGCGTGATCACGCAGAGCGAGTTCTCCCTGCGCACATTGTCGCTGTCCTGTGTGGTCTGGTACGCAACAGTCATCTCCGGCATGTCGCTCGTGTGGATCGCCGTGACGAAGATGTTCTCCACCACGTCTGTCGAGATGTTGGCCCCGCTGATCATGACCGCGGCGCTGCTGGTGATCCTCGAACTCCTGCCGCTCATCCAGGGGCGCGGGCACGATCCGCAGGGCGTCGTCACGTCGACGGCCTTCACCTGCGCGCTGCTCATCGTCTGGGGCCTCTGGCCGGCGATCATCGCAGCGACCGTCGCGGCAGCCGCCTCCGACCTGCGCAGGCGCAAGACCTGGTGGAAGGTGCTGTTCAACCCCGCCCAGTACACCGTCTCGGTGACCTCGGGCTACCTGGTGATGCTCGCCGCCGGCCATACCTCATCGCTGGCAAACCCGCTCAAGGACTTCGGCCTCAGGGACCTGACCTGGGTGGTGGGGGTCTGGATCGCCTACTTCGTCACCAACCTGCTGCTCGTCGCCGGGGTGCTCGCCTGGACCGATTCCTTCCGCAGCGTCATCGCTGACGACTTCCTGCACTACACCGTGATGACATTCTCGGTGCTCGCCCTGTCGCCACTGATCGTTGTGGTCGCGCAGTCGACGTGGCAGCTGCTGCCATTGCTGCTCGTACCGTTGCTGCTGCTCTACTACACGGCCCAGATGTCACTCGAGCGCGAACATGCCGCCGGACACGACGCGCTGACCGGCCTGCCCAACCGCAGCACGTTCCAGTTCGAACTCGACAATGCCCTCGCGCGCCATCGGCGCGACCGACTGCCCTTCGGACTCATGCTCATCGACATCGACGACTTCAAGCGGGTCAACGACACGCTCGGCCACCAGGTCGGCGACGCCCTGCTGGTCCAGTTCGCCCTGCGGCTGCGCGAATCGATGCGGCCCGATGATCTTGTCGCCCGCTTGGGCGGGGACGAGTTCGCCGTGCTCGTGTTCGATGCGGACGAGTACAGCGTCCAGGCTGTGGCCGAGCGGATCCGCATCGCGAACACCCGGTCCATCCAGCTCGACGACCTCTCGCTGGAGGTCGACCTGTCGCTGGGGATCGCAGTCTGCCCGGCCCACGGCGCCGATTCCACCTTGCTGCTGCAACGCGCCGACGTGGCGATGTATGTGGCCAAGGGAAAGCACACGTCCACCGAGATGTACTCCCCCGCGCGCGACCACAATTCAGCCGACCGCCTCGCTCTTCTGGGCGAGCTGCGGCAGGCCATCGAGAACGACGTTCTCGAACTGCACTACCAACCGAAGGTGTCGACAACCGACTCCACGCCGCTCGGCTTCGAGGCGCTCGTCCGGTGGTTCCATCCGACGCGCGGGTGGATCCCGCCCGACGAGTTCGTCCCGCTCGCCGAAGGGTCGGGCATCATGCCGCTGCTCACCGCACGCGTCGTGACACTCGCTCTCGATCAGATGGCACGCTGGCGCGACGAGGGCATGAACATACCCATCGCGGTCAACATCGCGCCGACCGACCTCGCCGACGACAGCCTCACCTATCTCGTGGCGACGCTGCTCTCGGAATACAACGTGCCCGCCGGGATGCTCCTTCTGGAGATCACCGAGCGCATCGTCACCCACGAACTCCACGACGCCAAGATCGCGCTGGGCCGGCTGCGGGCGATGGGCGTCGGCGTCAGCCTCGACGACTTCGGCACCGGTTACTCCTCGCTCATGCGGCTCAGCTCGCTGCCCGTGGACGAGATCAAGATCGACCGCATCTTCGTGTCACGATTGTCCGACGGACCCCGCGCGATCGGCATCCTACGGGCGCTCATCGACCTCGCGCACGCGCTGGACGTACCCGTCATCGCCGAAGGTGTGGAGACCCCGGAGGAACGGCAGCTACTCAGCACGCTCGGCTGCGACGGAGTGCAGGGCTGGTGCGTCGCAATGCCGATGCCGGCTGCCGAGGCGACCGAATGGATGCGTGCGCACCTCGCCGTCAGTCGGCTGACGCCCTTCCGCCCGACCGGAAGTGAGGTAGCGTCGCGCGCACCGCGACTACTGACTCTTCCCGTTGCCAACCCATCTGACTAACGTCGGGGGCGGACGCCGGCGCATCGCGCGCTGACCGGACACGTCGGGAGCTGGGCAAATGCGGATCTCGGACATCCTGCGGCGCAAGACCGCGGGAACCACGGTGGTGACCATCGCGCCGTCGGCATCGATCATCGATCTGCTCGCGCAGCTGGCTGAGCATCGGATCGGAGCACTCGTGGTGGTCGACGGCGACGCAGTCGTCGGCATCGTGTCCGAACGCGATGTCGTCCGGCGCCTGAACACCGGCGGGGCCGAGGTGCTGCAGGGTCGCGTCGCCGACATGATGAACAGTCCGGTCGTCAGCTGCGCACCGCAGGATTCCGTCGACAGCGTGGCGACGACCATGACCGATCGACGCTTCCGACACATGCCGGTGCTGGCTCAGGGCGAGCACGGTGCTCAGCTGGTCGGCATCGTGTCGATCGGGGACGTTGTGTCCAGCCGGATGCACGAGCTCGAACAGGACCGCGAGCACCTCGAGCAGTACATCACCGGCTGAGTTACCTCAGACTCCTGCCCGACCGTCCGATGTATCCGAACGGGGCTTACTCCCCGCGGATGCGAAAAGCACGGGGGGCAGGGAGGGCTAGCTGATGAGCGTACTGGTGGTCCTCGTTGCCGTGCTCGGATTGGCGGTCGGCTCGTTCCTGAACGTCGTCATCTATCGGGTGCCGCTCGGCGAGTCCCTGGTCACTCCAGCGTCGCACTGTCCTTCGTGCAACGCCGCTGTTCGCAACCGCCACAATGTTCCGTTGTTCGGGTGGCTGATCCTGCGCGGCCGGTGCGCCCATTGCCGGGCGCCGATCAGCGTGCGTTACCCGCTCGTGGAGCTTGCCGCCAGCCTGCTTTTCGTCGCGGTCACGCTGAGAATGGCTCAGCTCGGCTTGCTGAGTGCGCTGCCCGCCTACCTCTACTTCGCCGCCGTGGGCATCGCGCTGGGCTTCATCGACTTCGACGTCAAGCGGTTGCCCGACGCGATCGTCCTACCCTCATATCCGGTTGTCGCGGCTCTCCTCTGTCTCGCGGCGGGCGTGCAGGGCGACTGGTGGCCGCTGGGCCGGGCTGCGATCGGCGCGGTTGCTCTGTTCGCGCTTTACTTCGCTCTGGCGTTCGCCTATCCGGCTGGAATGGGTTTCGGCGATGTCAAGCTGGCTGGCGTCCTGGGTGGCGTGCTCGCGTTCCTGTCGTGGTCGGCGTTGGCCGTCGGCGGATTCGCCGGCTTCGCACTGGGCTCGGTCGTGGGTGTCGTCGTGTTGGCGTCGGGCCGCGGCGGTCGAAAGACCGCCCTGCCCTTCGGGCCGTTCATGATCGCCGGCGCACTGGTGGCAATCTTCGCCGGCTCGGCTATCGCGGACGCCTACGGCCGCCTCGGGCGATGACCGGCCAGAAACACGACTCGTGACGTCGCCGTCGGGCCGACTAGCGCTGCATGCTCCAGCTCTGGATCGTGATCCGTCGCGCCGGCGGGCTTGGTGTGCCGGATGGGTCGAAGATGAGGACCCTGGCTTTTAGCCCGACTTTCCCGCCGGTGTCGCAAGACGACGCAGCCGGGCACATGTAAACGGTCAGATAGACGATGGTGCCTCCTGGGCCGTAGCCGGGCGAGTTGTCAGGGACTTCGATGACCGGGCCCGTGTAGTTGATCGCGCCCGTCTCCTTGGCCCACAACGCGCGTGAGACGACGCCGAAGCGCAACGCCTGCTGTGTGATGTTGCTCAGCGTCAGATCGATGACCGCGACCGGCGTGTAGGCCAGCGCCTGGATATAGAAGCTGCCCTTGTAGCTGCTTGACGTCGACACAACAGCGCATTGTCCGGCGGACCCGCCGGTGTACGTGCTGGCAAGGCAGTTACCCGCAACCGATGTGGTGTTTTCGGCCCGGAAGGCCGGCGGTATGTAGCTCAGGTCCAGCAGCACTGCATCGACATTCTCGACACCTGCGGCAGTCAGTGTCGACGTATAAAACAGCGACGCACCGGCGAAGCCGTAGGTGTGGATCGACGCGGCCAGTCCGGTAGCCGTAGCGTCGTTGAGGTCGACGGTTTGCGTCGAGTTAGGCGGTTTCGCTGCGGTGGATACAGTTTTTGTGATCGCTACAGCGCCGGGGGTATTCGGCGTGATAACCACGCTGCGCGAGACTGCCGGCGGGCTGGCGCCGTAGACGATGCGCAGCTTCGCCGAGGAGACGATGGACCCCGCCGGGATGACCGGCGTCGGCGCGAAGGTGGATAGGGCTAGGGTCGCGCTCCGGCTGGTCGTGCCCGTCTTGGTCCACGTGTCGAATTTGCTGTCCGCCGCCGCAACGCCGGTGGTGAGCGTGCCGCCCGCCGGCGCGATGAACGGGGTGCCGGTGCCGGTCGAGGTGACCGTGGTCGCCTGCAGGCCGACGGCCGAGGTCGTGGTCGCCGTACCGGACTTCAGGCCGTACACGGCGATCGTCGGCCGCGCGTCGGCAGGCGACCGGGACGTTCCGCAGATCTCGGCGTCGGCGGTACCGCTGACCTGGAATTGGCTGTCGCCACCGAAGATGAATTGCACGCCCGACGCTGTCGTCGACTTGATCGGGTTCTGGCACCCCCCGGGAACGGAAACCGGTTTGCTGGGTTGCGAAAGTGGGGCGCCAGCGGCGTTGATCGGCGTCCCACCGAGTAGTTGCCCGGAGCCGACCGTCCACAGGTCGTTGTCCGAAGGAAGCACGGCGTTCTGGGAGTTCGAATTGTGAAAGTCAAAGTAATAGGCGCCAGGCTTGAACCACCAGACGCTGCCGCTGCAGGGATTGCTTCCTGAGCCTGACATGAGCGCCGACAAGGCACTGGCGTCGTCGTAGTAGCCGGGTAAGAAGGTCATTACCCCCGCCGGGCAGTTCGCTGCGATCGCCGCCGGCACGGAGCGATATGTCGGCACGGCGTTGGCCGGCGAGCCGTAGGCCGGATCGAATTGATAATTGGGGTCGGCAGCCGCTGGGGAAGTGCATGCCGCGGCAGGCGCGCTGACGATCGTGCCCGAACATCCGGAGTGCGCGAACACCGCGGTGTTCGACACGAGCGAGCCATTCGTGACCTTGATGTTGGAGTTTGACACCACGGAGCCGTGGACGGTAAATGGAATCGTGCTGCTTAACCCCTTGATGTGGAGACCGTCCTCTCCGGGGTTAGCGCCCAGCGTAAGGATCGCGTTGCCCGGCTTATTCGCGTTCGTGATGGGTACCAGGCCACCCCCGGCGCCGCTGATCGGGTCCGGCGAGCAGACCACGCGCGCCGATGCCGGCACCTCGCCTGTTGTGCCTGGGTAGAAGTTGTCGAGCTTCAAGGTGTTGGTGGCACCGAAGCATTTCGGATAGGTGGTACTGGAAGAGTCGTTGTTGTATCCGTTGGTGCGAAGGGCGTTGATCGCGGCGTCGGCGGCACCGTCGGCGCCATATGCGTTACCGGCCTGCGCGCGCACCGCGACCGTCGTGCGGACGCTTGTGTCCGCGAAAGCTAACATCGCACCGACTACCAACGCGATCACGGTAATGACGATCAGCGCGAGGATCAGCGTAGCGCCTTCATCGGTGGACGCGTCGTCGCGCCGTCGGACCGCGCCGGTCATGTCTGCCTCCGCTGCCCGGTGAGGACAATGATGTAGTTGCTGCCCGCGTCGCTGTGCAAGTCGTGGATGTTCAAGGTCAGGTTGATGCTCTGCGGGACGTTGGCGCCGGTGCCTGCGCAATTGGACGAACAGGTGACGGTCGCCGACACCAGATCATGTGCCAGCACAAGGTCAGATGCCACGGTCGCCGAGCCTGCGCATATCAGCCGGTGCAACTCGTTGCGCCCCGATGCGACGGGCTCCACCACATACGCCGCGCGCATCTGGGTCGCCGCTGCTGAGGCTTCGGAGGCGAATTCGTCCCATCCCAGGCGCACAACCGCCTTGAGCGAACCGTCAGCACCGCAGGGATAGATTCCGCCGGTTTCAGGCGCATTCAGCTCAACGGACTGAACTAACTTGTATGGCGTCGTGGAGTCGGCCCAGTCCCGTGCGCCCATGCTGGCCACGTCCTGCGAGAAGTAGGCGGCGGCGATCTGCGCGTCATGCGATTCGGTGAGGCGGGCCGTCGTCGCATCACTGTTGTGGAGGTAGCTGATCAGAACCCTCGAGAGGGGGATGGTGATGACACCGATGATCACAATCACCACCAACATCTCGACCAGCGTGAACCCGTCTTGACCCCGCCTCAGCATGTTGGCCTGACCGAGCCGTCGGGCAGCGTCGGTCCGCACGGCTTGCGCAGGATTACCACGGTCTGTTCGCTCGCGCGGGCGTTGGTGCTGCTGGCCACCTGCACTGTCAACCGCTGCAGACCGGTGTCAGCTGAGCAAGGGGAAACGCTCCATGCGGTTCCGGTCCAGTACTGCAGTGAGATGGGCGACGCGGCGTAGCCGCTGGGCGTCCCGGTGAATCCGACGTTGCTGGCCGAGTACGAAGCCGGCGCTGCGCACGCCGTGTATCCGGTGCCCCCGACATAGCTCTGCACAGCCTCGGCATAGTCACGGACGTAGGCGCCGGCGGTGGCTTGCTTGCGGTGGATGTCAGACATCAGGATGCTGGTGCCGAGCCCACTGACGATGGAAACCACCGCGATGCCCATGATGGCTACGGCCAGGATCAGCTCGATCAAGCTCTCGCCCTGGTCGCGCGCAGCGCGAGACGTGCCGACCCTCAATCGACTCAGACCTTGACTTGGTTGAAGATGCCGTACATCGCCGACACGAGTGCAACGGCCACGAAACCGACGACCGCGCCCATGAGGACGATCATGATTGGTTCAAACAGCGCGGTCAGCTTCTTGAGCTTGTAGTCGAGTTCGCCCTCGTAGTACGCAGCGGTCACTTCAAGCTGGGTGTCGAGCGTTCCGGTGTCCTCACCGACCCGCATCATCTGGGCTGCGGTGGTCGGAAAGAGACCCGTCTTCACCAGCGGCTCCGCGAGGCCCTCGCCCTCCAGCATCGCCTCACCCACACCGCTCAGCGCACGCGTGAACACCAGATTGCGCAGCGACTCGGTCGACACTCGAAGCGCCTCCGGGAGAGACACTCCGGCGCCGACCATCGAGGAGAGGATGCGGCAGAAGCGCTCGACCAAAGCGAATTGGATGGTGTCACCCAACACCGGTGTGGCCAGGAAAAGGCGGTCTCGGGCGTAACGGCCACGCTCAGTGCGCAACACGACATAGGAGATCAGGCATAAGGCGACAAGTCCGCCCGACAGGGCCCACCAATAATTGGTAATGAAATCGGTCGATGTGAGCAGGATTCGCGTGGGCAGCGGCAGCTCTGCGTGCAAGCCGGCGAAGAAGACCTTGAACCGCGGCAGCACGAAACCGGCGAGAACGACGACGGTGCCAAGCGACATGATACCGATGATGACCGGATAGATCATTGCGGATTTGATCCGGCGCCGTGCCTCGAGGTCACGCTCGAGATACTTCGCGAGCTGGTCGAGTACGGTGTCGAGCTGGCCGGTGAGCTCCGCCGAGCGGAGGATGCCGCGGTAATACTCGGGGAAAATCTTAGGATGCCTATCGAAGCAGTCCGACAGCTTGTCACCGCCGCGCAGCCCGTCCTCGACGTCGGACAGCATGCGCCGAACGGAGGAGTTGGTCGCCTCGACGCCGAGCGTGTGCACTGCGTCGATCAACGGCAACCCGGCACGGACGAACGCACCGAGCTGCCGCGAGATGTGCATGATTACCTCGCGCTTCACTCGCGGCGCGGATACTTCGGCCTTGAGAAGGCTCTTCTTTTCCGTGATCCTGATCCCGCGCAGCTCGCGCTCATAAAGCGCGAGTTCGGCTGCCTCGCGGCTGTCGGCCCTTTCGACGCCTTTCGCTAGCTGGCCGTCAACCTGTATCGCCACATAGGCGTATTTCGTCATGTCAAGCTCCGACAACGTAGATGGAGCGGAGCACCTCGGCGAGGTTCGTCACGCCCGCCTCGACCAGTCGGACGGCTTCTTCCTGCAGCGAATGCATGCCCTCGGATCGCGCCACCTTGCGAAGGTCGTCATGCGAGCCGCGGTCCAAGACGAGGTCGCGTATCGAGTCGGTCACGGGCATCAGCTCGTAGACGCCAATCCGTTCGAGGTAACCTGTCTTGGCGCAAAAGTTGCAGCCTGCGCCCCGCACGAATCCGCGTTCGGGTATTTGGCCGCCCATCGTCCGGAGAAATGCGAGCTCCTCGGCCGGCGGCTCGTAGACTTCTTGGCAATTGTCGCACACGCGTCGAACCAGGCGCTGCGAGAGCACAGCGGTGACTGACGAGGCGACCAGGAAGTTTTCGATTCCCATGTCTAGCAGCCTGTGCAACGCCGAGACGGCGTCCGTGGCGTGCAGCGACGAGAGCACCAGATGTCCCGTCAACGCGGACTGAACCGCGATGCGGGCGGTCTCGGCGTCACGAACCTCGCCGACGAGGATGACGTCGGGGTCCTGGCGAAGGATCGCCTTGAGACCCCCGGCGAAGGTGATGCCGGCCTGCTCATTGATCTGGATCTGATTGATTGACGGGAAGGTGTACTCGACCGGATCCTCGATCGTCATGATGTTGCGCTCGGGGGTGTTGATCTCGCCGAGCGAGCCGTACAAGGTGGTTGTCTTACCACTCCCTGTAGGGCCGGCGCAGATCACCATGCCGTACGGCGAATGCAGCAGCTTGGAGTACTGCGCGGTCATCTGCTCGGTCATTCCCAGCTGCTCGAGGCGGAACAGCGGGCGGCTCTTATCCAGCAGTCGCATCACGACCTTCTCGCCGCCGATGACCGCGGTGGTCGCGACGCGGATGTCGACAGCGCGATTCTCGACGTCCATGCTGATCTGGCCGTCTTGCGAACGGCGACGCTCGACGATGTTCATGCCGGCGAGGATCTTCACGCGGCTCACGAACGCAGGGCCCATCGACCCGGGCAGGTCGAGCACGTCGTGCAGTGCGCCGTCGACGCGGTAGCGCACCCTGATGCGACCGTCCTGGGGCTCGATATGAATGTCGGAGGCTCGGTCGCGTAGCCCCTGTGTTATCACCAGCCGTACGACCTGGACTACCGGTGCGTCGTCGCTTGCGGCGACCGCCTCAAGCCGTACGGCGTCGTTGCGGACGGTGTCTCGAGCCTCGAAGGCCTGGACGTGGCTGGTGATGCCGGTCAGAGCGCGGTAGCTGTTGCCGATCGCGCGCACGATGTCCGGTTCTGAGGCGACCTGGACAAGCACTGCCCTGCCGATCACGTCGCGGAGGCTTTGGAGAACTTGTGGGGACGGGTCGGCGACCGCGACAATCACTTTGTCGTCGTTGACCGACAATGCCACCGCAGACAGCGAGCGTGCCATCGCCTCGGTCATCAGTTCGGTCGCTGCTGGGTCCGGCGTGATTTGGCGGAGGTCGACGACCTCCAGCGACTGCTGTTTCGCCAATACGCGCGCCAGGTCACGCTCGTCGAGCGTCCCGAGTTCGACGAGCAGCTGTCCCAGCCGCTTACCGGTGCCCTGTTGCGCTGCCTCGAGTGCGGCTACGACCTGTTGCTCCGTCGCCAACTTTGCCTCGATGAGCATCTCGCCGAGGCGAGTGCCACCGAAGCGGACGCCGGTTTCGGCCGGTCGTGTCGATGCGACGCTGCGGTCGGGCTCTGTGACGACCGTCGTCGCGCTCGCTACATTGCGCTTTCTCACGCGGGCACACTCGCTCGTAATCGGGGACGCCCCTCGACGTCCTTCGGGTAGAGGCTGCGGGCGACGGCATCGTCGTAGCTGATTTGGCCGGACTGGACCAGCGCAGACAATGACTGTTCGAACGTCACCATGCCCACCCGTTGCCCGGTGACCAGTGAATTGCGTAACTGGTGGGTCTTGCCTTCCTTGATGAGATTACGAATCGCCATGTCAGCGACGAGAACCTCGTACGCCGCGACCAAGCCGCCGCCGACGCGAGGGATGAGCCGCTGATACACGATGCCGGTGAGTGCGGCCGCAAGCTGCACACGCACCTGCGCTTGCTGATCACCAGGAAAGACGTCGACGATTCGACCGAGAGACTGCGCCGTGTCGTTAGTATGCAGCGTGGCGAACACGAGGTGGCCCGTCTCGGCGATCGTTAGTGCAAACCGGATCGACTCGAGATCGCGCATTTCGCCGACGAGCAGGACATCAGGATCCTCCCGGAGTGCCGACCGCAGCGCGTTGGCGAACGACGATGTGTCGGCTCCGACCTCACGCTGGTTCACCGCCGAACGCTTGTGCTCGTGGACGTACTCGATGGGGTCCTCGATGGTGATGATGTGGCAGGACCGATCGGTGTTGATCTGATTGATGATGGCGGCCAGAGTCGTCGACTTGCCGGAACCGGTGGGTCCGGTGATGAGGACCAGACCCTGATGTTGTTGGGCGAAATCGCTGAGAATGGGCGGCAGTCCGAGGTCCGCCATCGTCGGGATCGCGCGCGGGATCATTCGGAGTGCGATCGCGGTAGATCCACGTTGAGTGAAAGCGTTACCGCGGATTCTGGCGTTGTTGCGCCAGCTGAAGGAGAAGTCGTATTCGTGGGAGCTGCCCCACGCCGCGGTCTGTTCGGACGTCAACAGGTCGGCGAGGAGCGCGTCGGTGTCCTCGGGTGTCAGCACCGGTTGTTCCGCCACGGGGTTCAAATCTCCGTGTATCCGGATCTGCGGCGGCAGCCCCGCTGTGAGCAAGAGGTCTGTGCCGTGCGCCTGCCACAGCACCTCGAGCATGCCGTCGATCCGGTGGCCAATAGTGTGACCGTGCACGTGACCGGGCATCGTAAGCCTCCGAGTGGTGGTGGACTGGGCAGAGCTGCGCGGTGGGGCAAACCCGGACGAGCTGCCCCACCGCGGTGCGTTACTTAACAGCCGACCCCGGTCACAGACCCGCCCGATGCGTACGTCACGTCGGTGGGTACTGAGTGCAGGAATCCACCAGTCTGCAAAGCGGTCATGGTTGCGGCGTACGAGCCGTTCTTGGCGAAATAGGCCTCGCTGGCAGTCGTCACGGTCGCGACGTCAGCCTTACAGGCCGAAGTCGTGCCGCGGTCGGAGATGCCGCTCACCGCGAACACCACGATGCCGGCCAGGATGCCCAGGATCACGATGACGATCAGGAGCTCGATGAGGGTGAAGCCGCTTTCGTTCTTTCGGGCTTCCCGGATTCGATTGAGCATGTGTGTTTTCCTTCTTGGCTGGTTCAGCCGCCGGGTTGGCCACTGATCGATTGACGCGCTCGCGGGTTCACGGGTGTCGATCTCAGTTGCCATCCGTGCGGCTCCCTCAGCGACATCGTCTCCAACCAGCACCCTTCGACTGATTGATCGACAGAGACATCCCGGACATGAGGCCTAAGGTCGCCACATTCTTGGCCGGTCGCCGCCGACCGAATCGACGCATCCAGCGTCGGCGACAGGGACTCGCCGTGCCTACACGTCCTGACCGAGCAGCAGATGCTCGGCGAGCACCAGACCGACGTCGTTTCCCAGATTGCGTCAGCAGTGCAGACGCTGCGCTCAGCCGAGCGCACCCAGCACGCCGCGCTGGCCTCCGTCGTCCGCCAGACCGCCCGCCTGGACGGCATCCGCCGGCAAGCCGACACGGCACTGGCCGCCTCGCGCAGCGCGGTCCTCGACCTCAAGGCCGACCTCGTCACGGCCAAAGCCACCCGACAGCAGAGCGACGCAGCCCTCTCCACCTACCTCAGCGAATGGTCCGCAGCCCACCCCCGCCGGACCCACCCAAGGCGCCTGCGTTGCCGGCAACGCCCGCAAAGACTGCCACGTCACCGGCTTCGACTGCTCTGGACTCACGCTCTACGCCTATACCCCGTACCTGTCGATGGCCCACTTCGCCGCCACCCAGTACAGCTACGGAAACCTCCATCCAGCGCCGACCGAACTGCTGCCCGGCGACCTGGTGTTCTGGAGCAACAACAACACCGTCGCCGGCATCCACCAGGTCGCGCTCTACGTCGGCGACGGCAACGTCATCCAGGTACCCCAGTCCGGCGACATCGTCCGCATCACCCCGCTTACCAACGTCGCCTCCGGCTACTTCGCCACCCGCCCACTGACCTGATCAGCCGCCGGCGACAGGTTGCTCCATGACCGGGTGGACAAGGTGAACCGTACGTAGGTCAGGCGTTCTGAAAGCCGTGCGGGACCGGGTCGGGTGAGTCGACGGTGTCGTCGTCACGGCCACCCCCGCGACATTGAGGACACCAGGGTTGCAGGCGGCGGTGGGTGGTGTAGCTGATCAGCAGATAAATCATGCTCGCCTGGGCGGCGGACCAGATGACCAACCCGACTGTGCCAGGCAGAAATGCGGCACTGGTCAGCACAACCAAATAGGCGAGCACCAGGGGCTTGTTCGAGCCGAGATGTGCTGTGGCCAGGCGTCGGCGATGTCGCACAGCTGATTCGGACGGGTTGAGCGGCATCGCTGTCATGCAGTGCTCGCACAGTCTGCGATCGTGTCTGCGCATCAGCAGCCAACTGGTCAACACAAGCGCCATGAGCACCGGCGGAGCGACCACCAACAGCGGACGCGATGGCACCATCGGGTAGACCCGAAGCAGGATCGTCGCGCAAATTGTCCCGGCCAGAACCTGGGCGGCCCAGTGGCCCCACCGATTCAGCACCTCGGCCGAGAACGGCCGCGACGGAAAGGGCATGGACGAACCAGCCATGGTCATTTGGTTCCCCCGAACCCTCGCGCCAGCCAACGCCGACACCTGACTATCGCACGGTTCGCGATATAGCACCGGTTGAGCCGAGTAACCGGGGGTCGTCCTCTTGGGCCGGTTCCTATTGAGGCGGATAACCCTGCGGTGGCGGATAACCCTGCGGCGGGTAGTACGGCTGCTGCGCCCCGCCGTAGGCCGCGCGTGCGCGCCGGGCGCCGTCCTCCTCGATGAGCTGGTTGAGCATCTGCTGCTGCTGGTTGGAGCGCGGGATGTCGGTCAGCGTCTCCTGACCCTGCTCACCGGCGGATTCGATGACCAGGGTCCCGGCGCCGACGATCCGGTCCCACAACGACTGAGTGAACGCGACATCGCTGATGCGCTGCAGTGAGATGTCGCGACCGCTGTGACGCAGGATGCCGCGCCGGATCAGCACACGGTGCGAGGTGAACACGTAGTGGGTGGTGCGCCACGCGATCCACGGCTTGAACGACAACCAGCTCAGCAGGACGAGCGCGACCACGACGACGGCGACGAGGACGGCGAGCCGCTCCGTCCCCTTGTCCGGCGCGAAGCCAATCCCGACACCGGCGAGCGCGCAGATGAGGACGAACCACAGCGTCGCCGGAACGAGGGTGATCCAGTGCGGATGCAGATTCGCGGCGATCTGCTCGTCGTCCGCGAGGTGCTTCTCGGGGTAGGCCACGGCAACCTCCTCAGGCTGGGATCCACCGTATCGAGCGCTACGCCGGTGTGCCGACTACCCGGCGGGGCGCAGGTGCTCGACGTCGCCTGCGCCGATCGCCTGGACCCCGCCATGGACGGCCAGCTGGAGCCGTCCCGCGCCGTCGATGGCGAGCGCGTTGCCCACCAGTCGTGCCCCGTCGGTCGTCGTCACGGCGATATTGCGCCCCAACGTCGAGCACGCGCCGCGGTATGCCTCCGCGAGCCCGGACCCCTCGGCGTCACCGCCTGCCCGGGTCCACTCGCTCAGCCGCACGTCCCAACGGTCGAGCACCGCGGTGAGCAGGCGGGTGCGGTCCAGCGCCCGCGCCCCACACAGCGCGAGGGAGGTCGCGGTGTCAACCGGCAGTTCGGATACCGCTGTCGTGACGTTGAGCCCGATCCCGATAACGACCGCGGCGCCGCTGGTCTGGGCGAGAATACCGGCGAGCTTCTTGCCTGACGCACGCTCGAGCAGGTCGTTGGGCCACTTCAGCGAAACGTCGACGGCAGCGACGTCGCGGACGGCCTCATGCAGCGCCACTCCCGTCAGCAGCGAGAGCCAACCCCACGCCGCGATCGGGACGTTCGGCCGCAACAGGACGGAGAAGGTCAGACCGGCGCGCGGCGGCGAGGTCCACGCCCGGTCCAAGCGCCCCCGTCCGGCAATCTGGTGCTCGGCAACGAGAACCGACCGGTCGGGGGCCTCGACCTCGGCGAGCAGGTCGGCGTTGGTCGAATGCGTCTGCTCGACGACGGTGATCGACGACCACGCCTGCGCTGAGCGGCGCAGCGCGACTGCATCGATCGGCGCGCGGTCCATACGGGGAACGGTAGGCGGCGAGATGAGTCACCTCGACGACGCCACGCCCGGCAAACCGCATTACGCTCAGGCCCCATGGCAGCAGAGCCCGTCAGCCCGGAAGATGCTCCGCACACGACGGCCGCCAAGCTCGCGGATCTCGAGCGGCGCTACGACGAGGCGGTACATGCCGGGTCGGCGCGAGCGGTCGAGACGCAGCACGCCAAGGGCAAGAAGACCGCGCGTGAGCGAATCGAGGCACTGCTGGACGAGGATTCCTTCGTCGAGCTGGATGAGTTCGCCCGCCATCGGTCCACCAATTTCGGCATGGACAAGAACCGCCCCTTCGGCGATGGTGTGGTCACCGGTTACGGCACGGTCGACGGGCGTCCGATCTGCGTCTTCAGTCAGGACGTCACCGTGTTCGGCGGCGCCCTCGGTGAGGTGTACGGCGAGAAGATCGTCAAGGTGCTCGACTTCGCAGTCAAGATGGGCTGCCCCGTCGTCGGCATCAACGAGGGTGGGGGCGCACGCATTCAGGAAGGCGTCGTGAGCCTGGGCCTCTACGGCGACATCTTCTACCGGACAGTGCACGCCTCCGGCGTCATCCCGCAGATTTCGCTGATCATGGGGGCGGCCGCGGGCGGGCACGTCTACTCTCCCGCGCTCACCGATTTCGTCGTCATGGTCGACCAGACCTCGCAGATGTTCATCACCGGACCGGACGTCGTCCGCACCGTCACCGGCGAGGATGTCACGCTCGAAGAGCTCGGTGGCGCACGTACCCACAACACCAAGAGCGGCAACGCGCACTACCTCGGCGACGACGAGGACGACGCGATCGGTTACGTCAAGGCACTGCTGTCCTATTTGCCGTCGAACAATCTCGACCCGCTGCCGGTCTATGACACGCTCGCCTCCGTCGAGGTCGACGACGAGGACATGTTCCTGGACTCGTTCGTCCCCGACTCGGCGAACCAGCCCTATGACATGCACACCGTCATCGAGCACCTACTCGATGACGCCGAGTTCCTCGAGGTGCACGCGTTGTTCGCGCAGAACATTCTCGTCGGCTTCGGGCGCATCGAGGGCCATCCCGTCGGCGTGGTGGCGAATCAGCCGACGCAGTTCGCCGGTTGCCTGGACATCGACGCTTCCGAGAAGGCGGCGCGCTTCGTGCGGACCTGCGATGCATTCAACGTCCCGATACTGACGCTCGTGGACGTTCCCGGATTTCTGCCCGGCGTCGACCAGGAGCACGCGGGCATCATCCGGCGCGGCGCCAAGCTCATCTATGCCTACGCCGAGGCAACCGTCCCGAAAATCACGGTGATCACCCGCAAGGCGTTTGGTGGCGCGTACGACGTCATGGGTTCCAAGCATCTCGGCGCAGACATCAACGTTGCGTGGCCGACTGCGCAGATCGCGGTGATGGGAGCGCAGGGAGCGGCCAACATCCTGCACCGCAAGCAGATCGAAACGGCCGACGATCCGGAAGCCGTGCGCGCGCACGTCGTCCAGGAGTACGAGGACACCCTCGTGAATCCATACATCGCCGCCGAGCGCGGCTATATCGACTCGGTGATCCCGCCGTCGGAAACGCGCGCCTACATCGTCAGGTCGCTTCGGATGCTGCGCAACAAGCGGCAATCCCTGCCACCAAAGAAGCACGGGAACATACCGCTGTGAGCGAGCGCAGCGAGCGAGCCGGAGCGGAACAGGCTGTGCCAGTCGATCGAGCGAAGCGAGATCGGCTGTGAGCGAGCGCAGCGAGCGAGCCGGAGCAGAACAGGCTGTGCCAGTCGATCGAGCGAAGCGAGATCGGCTGTGAGCGAGCGCAGCGAAGCAGAACAGGCTGTGAGAAGACCTGTGCTGCGCGTCGTGAGCGGCGACCCGACGCCGGAGGAGCTTGCGGTGGTGACGGCCGTCGTCACTGCGGCGGCCGGCGCACGCTCGGGGCCGGAGCGTCGCAACAGAGGCCGCTGGAACGATCCCTTCGACGCGCATCGCGGACCGTGGCTGGTGGGCCCGGGCGCTTGGCGCTCGTCGCTGCGGTAGTAGCTCGCTGGGCGCGGATGCCACTCGTGCCGCCACGGCGACCTTACGAAGCAGTGAATCCTGCCCGGACCTAGAGCCTGCTCCTCGGCCATGTGCCTATCATCGACAAATGCCCCGCGTGCTCGTCGTCGATGACGACGACACCGTCGCGGAGGTGGTCGTGGGATATCTCGAGCGAGCCGGGTACGAGACCCAGCACCTGGCCGACGGACGAGCCGCGCTCGCGTCCATCGAGGCCGACCCGCCCGCGCTCGTGGTGCTCGACCTGATGCTCCCCGAGCTGGACGGGCTCGAGGTGTGCCGCCGGGTCCGCGCGTCCCTGCCCAACCTGCCGATCATCATGCTGACCGCGCTCGGCGAGGCCGAGGACCGCATCGCCGGGCTCGAAGTCGGCGCCGACGACTACGTGACCAAGCCCTTCTCGCCCCGCGAGCTCGTGCTGCGGATCGACTCGGTGTTGCGCCGCTCGACGGCGGCACCACCCGCTGCCGCCGAGCTGGTTGCCGGGAACATCCGCGTCGACCGCGTCGGGCGTCGCGCCTTTCGCGGCGAGAACGAGCTGGCGCTGACAGTTCGCGAGCTGGAACTGCTGGCGTTCCTGATGGAGCATCCCGGCGTCGCGTTCAAGCGTGAACAGCTGATGCGCGAGGTGTGGGGGTGGACGTTCGGTGATCAGTCGACGGTGACCGTGCACGTACGCAGGCTGCGCGAGAAGGTGGAGAACGACCCCACCGAGCCGACGTTGATCCAGACGGTATGGGGCATCGGCTACCGGTTGGCGGTACCGACGTGCACCTGACCCTGGCGAGCCTGCTCGGCGCCGTCCTGTGGTCGGCTGTCGGCGGGCTCGGCGTCTGGTTGGTGCTGTGGCCGCTGCGCCGCCGCTCACTCGTCGGACTGCTGGCCTCCATCGTGCTGACCGGTACGTGTGCATCCCTCGGGGCACTGCTCGGGGCCATGCACTCGATGCTGCTACCAATGACCGATCTGGCGACGGCGGTCACTCTGACGGTTGCGGCCGGCCTGATTGCCACGGCGGCGGCAGCGACCGCCGCGCGCCGGCTCGTCCAGGACAACCGGTCGCTGCACCGGGCGGTCGTCGACCTCGCCTCCGGACAGGTCCCGTCCACCGACGGACGACCGCTGACCGCAGAGCTCGAACGCCTGCGCCGCGAACTGAAGGTGACGGCGACGACGCTGGCCGACACGCGCGACCGCGAGCGGGCGCTGGAGTCGGCGCGGCGCGATCTCGTGTCGTGGGTGAGCCACGACCTGCGTACGCCGTTGGCCGGTCTGCGCGCGATGTCCGAAGCGCTCGAGGACGGCGTGGTCGACGCGCCAGAGCAGTACTACAAGCAGATCGCGGCGTCGGTCGAACGGTTGTCGGGCATGGTGGACGATCTGTTCGATCTGTCGCGCATCCAGTCCGGTGCATTCTCCAAGGACCTCGAGATGCTGTCGTTGGACGATCTGGTATCCGACTGCATCGCTGCGATGACGCCGCTTGCGGCCGCGAGCCGGGTCGAGTTGCGCGGATCGTCCGGTGGCGGCGCCGCGGTCTCGGGCAACGGCCCTGAATTGAACCGCGCCTTGACCAATCTGATCGCCAATGCGATCCGGCACACCCCTGAAGGCAGCATCGTGACGGTGGACGTCGTCGCCGCATCGCCGGCGCAGGCCGAGGTGGTCGTGCGGGACGGCTGCGGGGGCATCCCCGAGGACGATCTGCCCCGCCTGTTCGAGGTCGGTTTCCGCGGCGAGCCGGCCCGCACCCCCCGCGCCGACCACCGCGCGTCCGGCGGTCTCGGCCTGGCGATCACGCGCGGAATCGTGGAAGCCCACGCGGGGACCGTCGACGTCGAGAACATCGACGGCGGCTGCCGATTCCGGGTCCTGCTGCCCGTCGCGTCCTAGCCGGATCGCACTGCGCGTCAGGGCAGTTCGAAGGACTCGGGCAACCCCGATCGATCACCGCACGCGCAGTCGCCCTGTTCGGCAGGAAGTGCCGAGAGCGTCGAGACCAGCAGCTGCCGCAACCGGGGCAGGTTGTTCGCGAACGCCGCCAGCACCTCGGTGTGCGTCACCCCCGAACCCGCCTCGACCCCCGCGTCGAGGTCGGTGACGAGCGCCAATGTGGTGTAACACAGACCGAGTTCACGAGCCAGACCCGCTTCGGGCATGGCGGTCATGCCGATGATCGACCAGCCGTGCGCTTGGAACTCGAGCGACTCGGCGCGGGAGGAGAACCGCGGCCCGTTGACCACGACGAGCGTCCCGCCGTCGACGACGTGCTGCTGCGCGGACGACATGGCCGCGGCGCGGCCGCGAGGGCAGTACGGGTCGGCGAAGGAGACGTGACCGACACCGTCGCCCGTGTCGAAGAACGTGTGCTCCCGGCCGTGTGTGCGGTCCGCGATCTGGTCGGGAACCACGAGCGTCCCGGTCGGGCGGTCGACCCGCAAAGAGCCGACCGCGGACAACGACACCACCTGCCGGACACCGAGCGAGCGCAACGCCCACAGATTGGCGCGGTAGGGCACCACGTGCGGGGCGAAACGGTGCCCAGGGCCGTGGCGCGGTACGAACGCGACCGGACGGCCGGACAGCATGCCGAGCGTCACCGGCCCACTCGGCACGCCGTGGGGCGTCGGTTCGAGATGCTCGGAGGGTTCGTCGAGCAGCGAGTAGAAACCGGAACCGCCGATGACCCCCACCGGCTGCGTCGTCATGTCGCAAAGCTATCCGGGCCCTGCACCGCGCCGGGCAGCGCTGGTAGAAACACACTATGGACCGCAAGCACTACGACGCCGACCACATCGCCTTCGGCGAGGCCTTCCGGGCCTTCGTCGATAAGGAGATCGTGCCCCATTACATGGAGTGGGAGCGGGCCGGCATCACGCCGCGTGACGTCTTCACCGAGGCCGGCAAGAGCGGCTTTCTGGGCATGGCTGTACCCGAGGAACTCGGAGGCGGCGGTGTCACCGACTTCCGCTTCAACCAGATCCTCAACGAGCAGATCGCGTCGGCCGCAATTACCGGGTCGGGGCTCGGGATCAGCCTGCACAACGACACCTGCCTGCCCTACTTCCTGAGTTTCTGCGACGACGAGCAGCGCAAGCGCTGGCTGCCGGGCATCTCGTCCGGCGAGCTCATCACGGCCGTCGCCATGACCGAACCCGGGGCGGGTTCCGATCTCGCCGGGATCCGCACCACCGCCAAGCGCGACGGCGGTCACTACATCGTCAACGGCAGCAAGACTTTCATCACCAACGGCATCAATGCCGACCTCGTGATCACTGCGGTGAAGACCGGGGACGGCGCAGAGAACCGGCGCCACGGGATGTCGCTGCTGATCCTCGAGCGGGGGATGGACGGCTTCGAGCGCGGCCGCAACCTCGACAAACTCGGGATGCACTCCCAGGACACCGCCGAGCTCTCCTTCAGCGAGGTCCGCGTCCCGACCGAGAACCTGCTCGGCGAGGAGGGCGGCGGTTTCGCTCAGCTGACCCAGAAGTTGCCGCAGGAGCGCACGTCCATCGCAGTGAACGGCGTCGCCGAAGCGCGCGGGGCGTATGACGAGACGTTGCATTACGTTCAGGAGCGCAAGGCGTTCGGCAAGAGCATCGGCTCGTTCCAGAACACTAAGTTCGTGCTCGCCGAGATCGCCACCGAGATCGACGTGGCGCAGGCCTTCGTCGACCTATGCGTGGACCGGCTCAATGCCGGCGAGCTGGACGCCGCCGACGCCGCGAAAGCCAAGTGGTGGTGCACCGAACTGCAGGGCCGCGTCATCGACAGGTGCCTGCAGCTGCACGGCGGTTATGGGTACATGACGGAGTACGCGGTCGCCCGCCGGTTTGCCGATGCCCGGGTCACCCGTATCTACGGCGGTTCGACGGAAATCATGAAGAGTGTCATCTCCAAGTCGATCGGGCTGTAGCAGGTTGCGCTTCGTACTTGCCTCCGCGTCTCCGGCGCGGTTGGCGACATTGCGCGCAGCCGGGGTGCATCCCGAGGTCATCGTCAGCGGATTCGACGAGAGTTCGATCCGCGCCACCACGACGTCGGCCCTGGTGAGCACGCTGGCGGCGGTTAAGGCGAACACCGTCGCTGCCGAGGTCTCCGACGGACTCGTGCTCGGTTGCGACTCGATGCTCGACCTTGACGGAGTCGCCTTCGGCAAACCCGGCTCGGTCGACGAGGCTACGCGACGCTGGCGGCGGATGCGCGGGCGTCAGGGTGTGCTCACGACCGGGCACTGCCTGATCGACGTGGCATCGGGACAAACGAGGCAGGCCGTCGCCGAGACGACGGTCCGGTTCTCCGACGTGAGCGATGCCGAGATCGAGGCGTACTGCGCGAGCGGTGAGCCCACGCAGGTCGCGGGCGCGTTCACGATCGACGGGCTCGGCGGCTGGTTCGTGGACGGGATCGAGGGCGACCCGCACAACGTGGTCGGCCTGTCGCTGCCGCTCGTGCGGCGCCTGCTGGCCGATCTAGGCTACCGCCTCACCGATCTCGGATATCCGACCCGTTGACCACCGATCGGTGATCAACAGCGCCGACCCGTCGAATACCGACGGTTGGCCGCTGTTGATCACGCGGCAGGGGGGCAACCTAGCGCGACGTGCACCGAACGGTCGTCGTGGACGTGCGCAGCGCAGCGATTCGTCCGGCTCGCCAGCGCTCGTACCCGCTGGGCAGCGGATCGGCGGGCCGCGAGAGCACCGCCACGACTGCGGCGAGCTCTTCGGCGTTCGCGCTCCCGCGCACCTCGACCGTCATACCGGCGGGACGCCATGTCGCTTGTCGACGATGCGGCGGTCCTTGCCCACCAGGGCGGCAAATCGGCGGGCCAACTCGGCGCGTAGTTCTCCCGGTTCGATCACGGCGTCGAGAACGAGGTCGGCGGCCAGGCGAAGCAGATCCACGTCCTGTTCGTACTCGGCCCGCTTTTCGGACACGTACGCCTCGCGCTGGTCGGCGTCGCCGATATCGGCGATCTTGTTCGCGTACACCGCGTTCACGGCAGCGTGCGGACCCATGATCGCGATCTTCGCCGTGGGCAGCGCGATGCACGCGTCCGGCATGAAACCCGGGCCGTCCATCGCGTAAAGCCCGGCACCGTAGGCCTTTCGTAGGATGACCGACAACTGCGGCACCGTCGCCTCGGAGACAGCGGTGATCATCTTCGCGCCGTGCCGGATGATGCCCTGCCGCTCGACCTCGGACCCGATCATGAACCCGGGGACGTCCGCGAGGTAGAGCAGGGGGACGTTGAACGCATCGCACATCCAGATGAAATGCGCGCTCTTGTCGGCGGAGTCCACGAACAGCACGCCACCGCGCACCATCGAGTTGTTGGCGACGATGCCGACGGGGCGTCCGTCCATGCGCCCGAAACCGACGACGACCTCCCCCGCGAACAACGGCTTGACCTCGAAGAAGGAGTCGGCGTCGACCAGTCCGTCGATGATCTCGTGGACGTCGAACGGGACGGACTCGTCGACCGGCACGACGTCGTGGGCCAGCTCGAGAGCGGGCGCCTCGGCCGCCGCATCCGGCGGCTGCTCGCGCCAGCAGGTGGGGAGGTAGGAGAAGAACAGCCGCGCCTGCTCGATCGCGTCCTCATCGTCGACAGCGAGGTTGTCGCCGCAGCCGCTCACGGTGGCGTGCATGCGCGCGCCGCCCATCTCCTCCAGCGACACCTTCTCGCCGACGACCATCTCGGCCATGCGCGGCGAGCCGAGATACATCGACGCATTGCCCTCGACCATCACGACGAAGTCACAGAAGGCCGGGATGTAGGCGCCACCCGCGGCGGACGGGCCGAACAGGCAGCAGACCTGGGGCACCTTGCCCGACAGCCCCACCTGGTTGTGGAAGATCCGACCGGCACCGCGGCGTCCCGGGAAGAGTGCGACCTGGTCGGTGATCCGCCCGCCCGCGGAGTCGATCAGCCAGAAGATCGGCAGCTCCTCGGTGAGCGCGCGCTCGGTGACGCGGATGATCTTCTCTACCGTGCGTGCGCCCCACGAACCCGCCTTCACGGTGGGGTCGTTGGCCACCACGAGCGCGGGGCGGCCGTCGACGAGGCCCTGACCGGTGACCACCCCATCGGCGGGCAGACCGACACCGAGGGCGTTGGCGAGCTGGCCGTCCTCGACGAAACTGCCCCCGTCCATGAGCAGCGCGATGCGCTCGCGCACGTAAAGCTTGTGCTGCGACGCCAGCTTCGCGGCCGCGCGTTCCGGCGGCGCGAGAGTTGCCTCACGCGCTGCCCGGAAGTCCTTTTCCCCGCTCATGCGCGGGTCCCGTCGATGTTTTCCTCGCCGCTGCTCGCTTCGGCTGCAGGCAACCGGCCACCAGCGGGGAAAACGTGGTCGGCAGGCGAGGTCGCGGCCCTCATGCGACTGGCAGCCCGAGGCCGCGGGCGATGAGCATGCGCTGCACCTCCGACGTCCCCTCGCCGATCTCGAGGATCTTGGCGTCGCGGTAGAAGCGCGCCACCGGGTACTCCTCCATGAAACCGTTGCCGCCGAAGACCTGCGTCGCCGTGCGAGTGGCCGTCACCGCCGCCTCGGTGGAGTAGAGCTTGGCGATCGCCGCGGCCTGCTTGATGTCCTTGGCCGGACGTCCGGCGTCCTTGAGCGCCGCTGCCTTGTAGGTCAGCAGCCGCGCGGCCTCGACCGACACCGCCAGGTCGCTGAGCGAGAAGGCCACAGCCTGCCGCGAGCCGATCGGCGCGCCGAACGTGTGCCGCTGCTTGGCATAGCGGACCGAGAGATCGAGGCAACCCTGAGCCAGCCCGACCGCGAGCGCCGAGATCGCGATCCGCCCGTCGTCGAGCACGGCGAGAAACTGCTGGAAGCCGCGGCCACGTTCGCCGAGCAGGTTCGCCTCGGGCACCCGGCAGTCGTCGAAGGTCAACCCGTGCGTGTCGGAGATGTGCCAGCCGAGCTTCTCGTAGGCGGGTTGCACGATGAAGCCGGGCGTGCCGGCCGGCACCAAGATCGTGGAAATGTCTTGGGCTGAGCCTTCGCGCGAAGAACCATTGGACACGGCGCCGGTCCGGGCGGTCACGGTCACGGTCACCACGGAGGTGATGTCGGTGCCGCTGTTGGTGATGAACGCCTTGGCGCCGTTGAGCGTCCACTCGCCATCGGCAAGGACGGCCCTGGTCTTCGCGGCGCCCGCGTCGGAACCTGCTTCCGGCTCGGTCAGCCCGAACGCTGCGAGCGTGCGCCCGGCGACGAGGTCGGGCAGCCACTGCTGCTTCTGCTCCGGTGTGCCGAACGTGAGGATCGGGTTGATGCCGAGCCCGACGCCTGCTTCGAGGGTGATGCCGATGGACTGGTCGACTCGGCCAAGTTCTTCGATCGCGACGCACAGCGAGGTGAAGTCGCCGCCGCTGCCGCCGTACTCCTCGCCGACCGCGAGCCCGAACAGGCCGAGTTCGCCCATCGCATGCACGACATCCACCGGGAAATGCTTCGCACGGTCCCACTGCGCGACGTGCGGGCCGATCTCGTGCTCGGCGAAGTCACGCACCACCTTGCGGAAGGATTCGTGCTCGGACGACAGCTCGAAGCTCATGATTCATTCTCCCTCGGCGCCATTGACGTTTACGTCAACGTCAAGCAAGGATAGTCGGGTGACGCGAGCGGCGGAAGAGGCACACACCTGGACGGTGCGTGAGCTCGCCGACGAATTGGGCGTGACCACGCGCACGCTGCGCTTCTACGAGGCCGAGGGCCTGCTCAGTCCTGAACGCCAGGGCACGAACCGGGTCTACACCCAGCGCGACCGGGGCCGGCTCCGCCTGATCCTGCGCGGCCGGCGGTTCGGGATGACGCTCGGCGAATGCCGCGAGATCGTCGACATGTACGACGGTGCGGCGTCCTCCGAGCGCCGGCAGCTCGAGACATTGCTCGCGCGCCTGGACGAGATCGCCGCCGATCTGCGCGCGCGCCAGGCCGATCTGCGCCGCACCCTCGACGAGGTGTCCGACGTCGCCGGCCAGTGTAGCGACCGGCTCGCCGAACTGGAGTGATGGCCGATCCGTGCTCACCGTGCAGTCGGTGATTCACCCCCGCGCGAGAAGGTGATCGCCACGACGTCCGGCCGCCGACAACGCATCCGGAGATAGTGACGCACGGCATCGGTGCCAGCGTGGCCGGCGAGTAATCTCCGGCGCAGGTTGCGATTCGCGCGCTGTCAGGAGGAATTTTAACGTGCAGAAGGTGCTGATCGCGAACCGCGGCGAGATCGCGGTCCGCGTCGTCCGGGCATGCAAGGACGCGGGGTACACCTCCGTGGCGATCTATGCCGAGCCCGACCGCGGCGCCCTGCACGTGCAGGTTGCTGACGAGGCGTATGCGCTCGGCGGCACCACACCCGGCGACTCCTACCTCGTCATCGAGAAGGTCATCGCGGCCGCGCAGAAGTCCGGCGCCGACGCCGTCCACCCGGGTTACGGATTCCTGTCCGAGAACGCCGACTTCGCCCAGGCGGTCATCGACGCCGGACTGATCTGGATCGG
Organism: Mycobacteriales bacterium; assembly: GCA_038207565.1. Taxonomy (GTDB): domain Bacteria; phylum Actinomycetota; class Actinomycetes; order Mycobacteriales; family Jatrophihabitantaceae; genus JALZAI01. The sequence goes on along the minus strand of JBBQZQ010000013.1, from coordinate 34,565 downwards.
CCCGTCTCCACAGTCAATCCGCGATCTGGGCGACAAGGTGACCGCGCGCCACATCGCGCTCGCCGCGGGCGCGCCGCTCGTCCCCGGCACCAAAGATCCGGTGTCCGGTGCCGACGAGGTCGTCGCCTTCGCGCAGGAGCACGGACTGCCCGTCGCCATCAAGGCGGCATTCGGCGGCGGCGGACGCGGGCTCAAGATCGCGCGCAAGAAGGAGGAGATCGGCGAACTCTTCGACAGCGCAGTGCGCGAGGCCGTCTCGGCCTTCGGACGGGGCGAGTGCTTCGTCGAGCGCTACCTCGACCGCTCGCGCCACGTCGAGGCGCAGGTGCTCGCCGACCAGTACGGCAACGTGATCGTCGTCGGCACACGCGACTGCTCGCTGCAGCGGCGCAACCAGAAGCTGGTGGAGGAGGCGCCTGCGCCGTTCCTCACCGACCAGCAGCGCGAGACGATCCACGAGTCGGCGAAGGCCATCTGCCGTGAGGCGAACTACCACGGCGCCGGCACCGTCGAGTACCTCCTCGGATCGGACGGCACCATCAGCTTCCTCGAGGTGAACACCCGCCTGCAGGTCGAGCATCCCGTCACCGAACAGACGAGCGGCATCGACTTGGTGCGTGAGCAGTTCCGTATCGCCGACGGCGAAAAGCTCCGTTTCACCGACGATCCGGCGCCGCGTGGGCATTCGATCGAATTCCGGATCAACGGCGAGGATCCCGGACGCAACTTCCTGCCCGCGCCGGGTGCCGTGACCGACTATCGCGAGCCGGGTGGCCCGGGCGTGCGCGTCGACTCGGGCATCCAGGGGAAGTCCGTCATCGGCGGGGCGTTCGACTCGTTGCTGGCCAAGCTCATCGTGTCCGGCGAGTCGCGCGCGGAGGCCCTGGAGCGAGCGCGGCGCGCTCTCGACGAGTACGTCATCGAGGGCATGGCGACCGCGCTGCCGTTCCACCGCGCGGTGGTACGCGACAAGGCGTTCGCGCCGGACGATCCGGCCGCACCGTTCACCGTGTTCACGCAGTGGATCGAGACCGAGTTCGACAACCGCATCGAGCCCTTCAGCGGCGTCGCCGACGGCGAGGACGAGGCCGGGCCGCGGGAGACGATCGTGGTCGAGGTCGGTGGCAAGCGGCTGGAGGTGTCGCTGCCGGCGGGCTTCGGCGGTGGCAGCGGGCCGGGTGCGAAGAAGGCCGCCCCCAAGCGCTCGGCCGGCAAGAGGTCCGGGGGGGCGGCCTCGGGCGACGCTCTGGCCGCACCGATGCAGGGCACGATCGTGAAGGTCGCAGTGGCCGACGGTGATTGCGTCGAGGCCGGCCAGACGGTGGTCGTGCTGGAGGCGATGAAGATGGAGCAACCCCTCAACGCACACAAGGCGGGCACGATCGGCAAGCTCAGCGCCGAGGTCGGTGCCGTGGTCACGTCCGGCTCGGTCATCTGCGAGATCACCGACTGAGCGCTGTCGTCGGGGCGGTCGTCGCGGCGGCGCTGGTAGACGGCAACGGCGCGCCCCTTCCTCCCCCGAACGCCCACATTCCGGCCCCGAAACGGGCCAGTCGGGGGAGGAAGCGGCGCGGCATGTGAGCGCCTGCTGACCTCCCGCGGGTACTGGCGACCCTCGACGATCCGGCCAGTTCACATGAAGCTCACATTGCGTGCCAACCGAATTGTCCAGGATCACCCGTTCCCCTATGGTTCGGGTCGCTCAGCATCGGCTGGGTCAGCGCGGTCCGGCGTTTTGACGGCGTCGGCATCGATCCGGCGCTCGGCGCCGGGAGGGAGCAATGATGAGATTCGTTCGAGTCGCAGCGGGGGTGGGTGCCGTCGGACTGACAGTTGCCCTGTCCGCCGCAGGGTCAAGCGCCGCGTCATCCGGCGCCGCGCCCGCGCGGGCAGACATCGCCATCGCGAGCAAAGGCCACGCCGGGTCGACGGCGCCGCGACACGTCGTGCTGCGGGATCTGCCCTCGCGGGGGGCCAGCCACGCCTGGAACCACGCTCCGCTGCTCAGGAGCGGGGCGTACTCCGGCAGCCAATTGCCGCGTCGCGCCGCCACCGGTCAGAAGCCTGGAGCCTCGTCCGGTCCCGTCCCGCTGGTCGCCAGAACGATCGTCCGGCAGTTCGACGGGATCGCGCAGGCTGCGGCGAACTGCAACTGCCAGCCGCCGGACGTGAACGCAGCGGTCGGACCGTCGCACATCGTCGAGTCGGTCAACCTCGACCTCGCGGTGTACTCCAAGACCGGCACGCTGCTGACAAGCACCGGCCTGAACACCTTCCTGGGAACCACGGATGCGCTCAGTGACCCGCGCGTGGTCTATGACCCCACCTGGAACCGTTACGCGATGAGCCTCACCGACATCACGGCAGTGAACGGCATAGCCAGCCTCTGGTTGGCATTCTCTGCGTCGAGTGACCCGACCGGTGGCTGGTTCATCTACAAACCCGGGTTCACCGGTGGACCGTTCCCGGCGGGCGAGCTGATGGACTACCCCGTCCTCGGCATGGACGCCGACGCGTTCGCCGTCTCCACGAACAACTTCGCCCAGCCGACGGCCGGCAACTACACCTACAACGGTTCCACGGTCTTCTCGGTGGCGAAAGCCCGCGTGTACAACGGATTCGGGTGGAGCGCGCGCACCTTCGGCGTTCCTTTCGGGACGGCTCCCGCCATCGTGAGCGACCGTCCCACGCAGGACACCGGGCGCCTTTACCTGCTCGACGCCGACGACGCGGCCAATGTCATGCACGTCTACTTCATGACCAACACGTCGCGGTCGGACACGACGGCCCTCGCCCTGAAGGGAGATGTCGCCTACTCCTTCGCGGCGCCGCCCCGCCGGGTCAACCAGCCGGGCACGACAGCGACGCTGGACCCGCTCGATGGACGCCTCGTCTGGGCCCCGAGCCAGCTCGACAGCCGTCTGTGGTTCGCGCACGGTGTGGCGATCGGGTCGTTCCCAGGGGTGGACTTCGGCTATATCAACGTCGCGGCGATGACGAATACAGTGCAGACCGCATTCCACTCCAGCACGAGCGACGACTTCAACCCCTCGATCGCGGTGGAACGCAACGGTGCCAGTGTGCTGGCGTTCGTGAACTGGGCCTACACCGACACCGCCGCCAGCATCGCGACCCGCGATGCGTTCGACGCACAGAGCGGTTACACGCTGACCCACAAGATGGGGCTCAACTTCTCACCGGTCGGGTCAAGCACGGGTCAGGACCGCTTCGGCGACTACTCCTCGGTCTCGCCGGACTACTTCGCGAACGGGCTGTGCGCAGGCAGCAACTCGGCTGTCGTGGCACAGCAGTACTTCGCGGCGAACGGGACGTGGAAGACGAGAATCGCCAGCGTCGGCTTCTGCTGACGGCCGTTCGGCCAGGATGCTGGTCGCAGGGGGTCGCCGTGCCGGCGGCCCCCTGTCCCGGTCCGGATGCCCCTGTCCCGGTCCGGATGCCGAGGTCGGCGCACCGGGGTAGCGAACGATCAGCGGATACCCGAGTCGATCACCAGGTCCGCATGCACCGGCTGCCCGCCCACGTCGATCGTCCTGCGCGCGGTCGACGACAGCCGGTACGGGTCGGCCACGCTCAGCACGTAGCTGCCGACCGGCAGCCGCAAGGTGAACCGCCCGGCCGCGTCGGACTTCGTCGTGGCGACACGCCGCGTTCGTGACCGCACGGTCACGACCGCGTTCGGGACCGGCCGCGGCGGGCACGCCGAGTCGGCCCGCTCGACCGGGCAGGTCGGCGCGGTCAGCACCCGCCCGGACACCGCGCCGACCGTGCCGGAGCTCGACGTGCCGGAGCCGGGCAGCGAGGCGCGGGTGGTCGACGGTTCGCTCTTCCCCGACCCGGACGCGCCGCCCGCCGACCCGCGCTCCCCGCACGCGCTGAGTGCCACGACCGCGATCGCCGTGAAGCTCAGGGCGCGCAGTCGGGTCACACCCCGTGGACGAGATGGGCCGGTCATCCCGTTCCCGCGAATCCTGGGCTCAAGACTGCCGCCGAGCCAGGATCCGATCGATGGCGGCCGCACGCTGCCGTGCGATCGAGGCCATCTCCTCACTGCGCCGGCGAACCTCGGCGACCGACGTCCCGGGCGAGAACACCATCGCCCAACCGTCGGGGTGCTCCAGCTCGGGGATGCGCCGCGCCAGCTCGCTCTGCACCACGTGGTGCGTGCCCGCGAACTGGTGCCCGCCGTCCACGACGGCCACGAGCACATGTCCCGACGGTACCTCTAGCAGTGCTGCGACGATCACCTCGGCGCGCTCGGCGAACACGAACGCCACCTGCGCGGTGCGTCCGGCGCGTTCGCGCGCCTCGGCCGAGAAGTCTCCGTGATTGGCCATGTCAGACCGTCCCTCAATCCAGATCGTCGTGCAGCATGAGTCGGCGCGCGGCCTCGGCGACCGAGCCGGACAATGACGGGTAGACGCCGATGGTCGACGCGAGGTCGGCTACGGTGAGGCTGCGGTGCACCGCCAGCGTCAGCGGGAAGATCAGCTCGGACGCGTCCGGCGCGACCACCACCCCGCCGATCACCACGCCTGTCGCCGGACGGCAGAACAACTTGATGAATCCCTCACGCTGGCCCTGCATCTTGGCGCGCGCGTTGGTCGCCAGCGGCAGGGTGACCGTCCGCGCCGGCACCTGGCCCGACGAGATCGCCTCGTATCCCATGCCCACCGTCGCGATCTCCGGGTGTGTGAACACATTCGCAGCGACCGTCTTGAGCCGCAGCGGCGTGACCGCCTCACCGAGCGCGTGCCACATCGCGATCCGTCCCTGCATCCCTGCCACGGACGCGAGCAACAGGACCCCTGTGCAGTCACCGGCGGCGTAGATCGACGGCACGGCAGTGCGCGAGACCCGGTCGACCTCGAGGTAGCCGTGAGCGGCGAGCTGGACCCCGACGTGCTCCAGTCCGAGCCCCCCGGTGTTCGGGACCGAACCGACACACATCAGCGCGTGCGAGCCCTCGACCGCCCGCCCGTCCTGGAGTTGCACGACGACGCCGTCATCGGTGCGCCGCACCCCCGACGCCCGAGCGCGCCGGACAAGTGTGCCGCCTCGGGAGGTGAAGACCTCCTCGATCACGGCGGCTGCGTCCGGGTCCTCACCCGGCAGCACGCGGTCCCGGCTGGACACCAAGGTCACCGGCACGCCCAATTCGCTGTACCCGCTTGCAAACTCGGCGCCGGTCACACCCGAGCCGATGACCACGAGATGCTCGGGCAGTTCGGTCAGCTCGTACACGTCGCGCCAGGACAGGATGCGCTCCCCGTCGGGGACGGCGGTGTCGAGCACGCGCGGCGTGCCACCCGTGGCCAGGAGCACGACGTCGCCCTCGACGGTCTCCTGGATTGCCCCGTCCGGGTCGTAGACCTCGACGTTGTGGGCACGTGCGGGTTGCTCGACGGCGAATCGGCCGCCGCCGGACAGCACGCGCACGCCCTCGTTCACCAGCCGAGTGCGGATGTCGTCTGACTGCTGCGCTGCGAGCGCCTTGATGCGCGCGTTCACCGACCTCAGGTCGACGGCCACGTCGTCGGACGCCACGCCGACACCGACGCGGGGCGCGTCGCGGAACGCGGTGACGCGATCACTGGTAGCGATGAGCGTCTTGGACGGAACGCAGTCGGTCAGCACGCACGAGCCCCCGACACCATCGCGGTCGATGACCGTGACCTCGGCACCCAGCTGGGCTGCGACCAGCGCGGATTCATAACCGGCCGGTCCGCCGCCGATGATCACGATGCGCGTGCGGTTCACCGTTGCATTGTCCAGTGTTATGCCAGGACCGGGACCCACGGGTGCCGGGGCATCGGTACTCTGCCTCCGATGTCATCCTCGGGCGGTCTTTACGCGGCTTACGGCTCCAACATGGACCCGGAGCGCATGCTGTCGCGCTGCCCGCACTCCCCGGCGGCCGGAACGGGTTGGCTCGACGGCTGGCGGCTCACGTTCGGCGGTGAAGAACTCGGTTGGGACGGCGCGTTGCCGATGATCGTCCCGGACGCCGCAAGCCAGGTCTTCGTGGCGCTCTACGACGTGTCACCGCACGATCAGGCCGTCCTCGACACCTGGGAGGGAGCGGACACCGGCCTCTACGAGAAGATCAAACTGCGGATCTCCACTCTGGACGGCGACGAACTCGCCTGGGTCTATGCGCTGGAGGGGTACGAGGGCGGGCTGCCCTCAGCCCTCGCGCTCGGCGTCATCGCCGAGGCGGCACACGCCGCGGGGGCCCCCGGCGAGTACGTCGCCGAACTGTTGGCCCGTCCCTGCCGCTCCCTCGGCGAATAGTGGTTCTTTTCCCAAGCTGCTGCCGGGAAAGGAACCACGATCGGGGTCAGCGCCCAGCGACTGCATGCAGTGCCAGCGCAACGGTGTAGCGAACACCTACCGCCAGTGCGGACTCGTCGATATCGAACGTGCCCTGGTGCAGGTCGAAGGCGGGTGAGCCGGCCCGCCGAACGCCCAGGCGGGCCAGCGCGCCCGGGGTGCCGTCGAGGTACCAGGCGAAGTCCTCGCCGCCCATGCTTTGCTCCGTGTCGGCCAGGCCCTGGGGGCCGAGCGAGCCCAACACGGCCGCCCGCTGCACGTCCACCGCCCCGGCGTCGTTGACAACGGGCGGCACGCCGCGGTGGTAGGCGACCTCGGCGCCGACCCCGGTGGGGGCCAGGATCTGCTCGACCAACTCCCGCACCAGCGGCTCCGCCACCTCACTCGCCTGGCGGTCGAGAACCCTCAGCGTTCCGCGCAGCAGGCCGCTGGTCGGGATCGCATTCGCGGCGCGTCCCGCTTCGGCCGAGCCCCAGACCAGCGACAGCGCGGCGCGCGGATCGACCTTGCGGGACAGCAACCCGGGCAGGTCGGTGATCAGTCGCCCCATGGCGTAGACGAGATCAGCGGTCAGGTGCGGGCGCGAGGTGTGCCCGCCTGGTCCGGAGAGCGCGACGTCGAGCTGGTCGCAGGCGGCCGTGATCGCGCCGACCCGCAGGCCGATCTGGCCGGTGTGCAGCCGCGGGTCGCAGTGCACCGCGAAAATTCGCGACACGTCCTCCAGCGCGCCCGACGCCAACACCGACAGGGCGCCACCGGGGACCGTCTCCTCCGCGGGCTGGAACACCAGCCGGACGCGTCCGGGCAGATCGGCCGCGACCAGTTCGGCCGCTGCGCCGAGCAGGATCGCCGTGTGCGCGTCGTGGCCGCAACCGTGGCAGACACCGTCGACTGTGGAGCGGTAGGAAACGTCCTTCTCGTCTCTGAGCGGCAACGCGTCGATGTCGGCGCGCAACGCGATCAACGCGCCTGCCCCCGTCCCGATGTCGCACACCACGCCGGTGCCTGCCGGCTGCACCTGCGGATCGAGACCGAGCCTGCGCAGCTGCTCGACGATCACACCGGTGGTGCGCTTCTCGTGATAGGCCAGTTCGGGATTGGCGTGCAGGTCGCGGCGGAGCGCGACGACGTCGATCGTCACAGCCCGATCCCCACGGTTCGCTCGCTGCGCTCGCTCACGGTGCGAGCCTCGCTTCGCTCGCTCGACCGGCCAAGCCGATCCCCACGGTTCGCTCGCTGCGCTCGCTCACGGTGCGAGCCTCTCGATCGTCCAGGCGCCGTCCTCGCGACGGAAGCGCAGCCGGTCGTGCAGCCGGTCGGGACGGCCCTGCCAGAACTCGACGGACTCCGGTTCGATGAGAAACCCGCCCCAGGTCGGTGGCGTCGGGACCGGCCCCTCGCCGAAGCGCCGTTCCACCGCCGCGAGCGCCTGATCGAGCACGTCGCGCGAGGCGACGACCTGGGATTGCGGCGAGGCCCACGCGCCCAGCTGCGACCCGCGGGGACGGGTCGCGAAGTAGTCCTCGGACTCCTGCCGCGACACCCGGCGGACCGGCCCGCGCAGCCGCGCCGCGCGCTCGTGCGACTGCCAGAGAAACTGTGCCGCCGCGTACGGATGGCCGGCCAGTTCGCGCCCTTTGGCCGACTCGTAGTTGGTGAAGAAGATGACACCCCGCTCGTCGATGCCCTTGGCGAGGACGGTGCGCAGCGACGGCAACCCGGCGGCGTCGATCGTCGCGACCTGCAGCGCGTTCGCCTCGCCCCATCCGACGGTCTCGACGGCCTCGTCGAACCAGGCGTGCAACTGCTCGAACCAAGTGCCGGCGATCGTCGTCTCGGAGAGGGTTCCGCGCAGGTAGGTACGGCGCAGCGCGGCGGGATCGGTCATGACCATCCCATGATCGCACCCCCGTGTGGCGCGTGCCGGGACCTCCCCGGCGCAGTCTCGGCGGCGGTGGGCACAATAGGGCCTCTGCGGGTGCGACTCGCGCCGACCCGTTCCGTCCGACACACCGATCGGAGTACGTCTATGGCAGATGACTACAGCCCTGGTCTCGAAGGCGTCATCGCCTTCGAGACCGAGATCGCGGAGCCGGACAAGGACGGTGGGGCGCTGCGCTACCGCGGCGTCGACATCGAGGATCTCGTCGGGCACGTGACCTTCGGCAACGTGTGGGCGCTGCTCGTCGACGGCAAATTCGGGCCCGGACTGCCGCCGGCCGAGCCGTTCCCGATCCCGGTGCACACCGGCGACGTCCGCGTCGACGTCCAGGCCGCGCTCGCCATGCTCTCGCCCATCTGGGGTTACCGCCCGCTGCTCGACGTCAGCGACGAGGAGGCACGAGAGCAGTTGGCCCGCTCGGCGGTCATGGCGTTGTCCTACGTGGCCCAGTCGGCGCGGGGGATGTCCACGCCTGCCGTCCCGCAGGCACGCATCGACGAGTGCACGACGATCGTCGAGCGGTTCATGACCCGCTGGCGCGGGGAGCCGGATCCCGATCACGTGCGCGCCGTCGACGCCTACTTCGTGTCTGCCGCCGAGCACGGGATGAACGCCTCCACGTTCACGGCCCGCGTGATCGCGTCGACCGGGGCGGACGTCGCCGCGGCCATGTCCGGGGCAATCGGAGCGATGAGCGGTCCGCTGCACGGCGGTGCGCCGGCGCGCGTGCTGCCGATGATCGAAGAGGTCGAGCGCAAGGGCGATGCACGCAAGGTCGTCGGCGGCATCCTCGACCGGCACGAGCGGCTGATGGGCTTCGGGCACCGCGTATACCGCGCCGAGGACCCGCGTGCCCGGGTGCTGCGCCGCACCTGTCAGGAGCTCAAGGCCCCGCGCTTCGAGGCTGCCCAGGCGCTAGAACAGGCTGCCCTGATCGAGCTCCGCGAGCGCCGGCCGGACCGCCCCATCGAGACCAACGTCGAGTTCTGGGCCGCGGTCATCCTCGACTTCGCCGAGGTGCCGCCGCACATGATGCCGGCGATGTTCAGCAGCGCCCGCACCGGTGGCTGGTCGGCGCACATCATGGAGCAGAAGCGCACCGGCCGGCTGGTCCGCCCGTCCGCCCGCTACATCGGACCCGACCCGCGCAAGCCCGAAGAGGTCGAAGGCTGGAGCGACATCGCCCATAATTGACCGCTCGGCCGGCGGATCAGCCAACGAGCAGTTCGAGCAACTGCATCTGCTCGCCCTGCCGGGTCAGGCAATCCTGCGCCACGTCGGGATGCGCCGCGTAGAACTCGAGGTGCTCGGACACGATGTCGGCAAGGGGGACGCGGACCCCGTTGACCACCCAGTCCGGTGGACGATCCGCGGGCCAGTCGAAGGCACGTACGACGCCCGGGTCGACGGGGGCACGTCGTTCGCCGAGGAACTCGCGCTCGGGAACCTCCACGGCAGCGTCGACGCCGAGTACGGACAGGATGCGTCGGGCCAGTTCGCCGAGCACCACATTGGCCGGGTGGTCGACGGTGTAGAGACCGTCGGCCCGGTGCACGAGGTCGGACGCCGCCACGTCCAGCCCGGCTTCGCGGCGGCGCAGTTCGTCCAGCGAGCGCTCCGCAGTGATGCGCGCCGCCTCGGCGCCGGCCGACGGCCACCAGTGCACGGCCTCGTCAACGGTCATGCCGCGTTGCCAGGCCGCGACCGCGCGCAGGTCGTGATAGATCGTGGTCGGCGCGTCGACACGCGCGCCGTCCGCGCCATGCGCGTTGACCTGGAACGGGAACAACCCGGTGTGGAACACCACCGGCACGGTCACGACGCGGCCGTCGCCGGGCAGCAGGCCGGCCAGGTGCTGCCAACCGCAGCCCGGTACGCGGTACTCCTCGCGAACCGGCTGTGTCACCAGTACCGCAGCCGAGGCGAGCACTTCGTGCAGGTGCTCGACCTCGGCCTCCTCGGCGAGGAAAACCGGAGGTACGTCGACGACGTGCAGCCCTGTGGTTCCCAAAGGCCCGGCGAGCAGGCGGGCGAGCGGCTCGGCCTGGCAGTTGCCCCAGACGACGACACCGGTCCCGGGAGAGTCAGATGCGGTAGGAGAGGTCACACCAGAGCAATACCCACCACGCGTGATTGCTAGCCGAACGCGAGACCCGCGGCGCGTCTTGGGCAACCAGCTACCTCGTGCGTGTGCTGGGACAATGACCGCCATGCCCATCGTGATCCCGGAGGAGCTCAAGCCGGTCGACGGCCGCTTCGGCTCCGGGCCGTCCAAGGTGCCGGCCGAAGCACTGGCCGAGCTGGCCGCGACCGGCGCTGATCTGCTCGGTACCAGCCACCGCCAGGCTCCCGTCCGCTCGCTGGTGGCACGCGTGCGGGCCGGTTTGACCGAGCTGTTCGACCTGCCGGAAGGTTACGAAGTTCTGCTCGGCAATGGCGGTGCGACCGCGTTCTGGGACGCCGCGGCGTTCGGGCTCGTCCGCGAACGGGCGCAGCACGTCGTGTGTGGCGAGTTCTCCGCGAAGTTCGCCGCAGTGACCCGGGGGGCGCCGTTTCTCGCCGAGCCGTCGGTCCGCGCGGCCGACTACGGCCATGGGACGGCGCCGCAGGCCGAGGACGGCGTCGACGTCTATGCCTGGCCGCACAACGAGACGTCCACCGGCGTTGCCCTGCCCGTCGAGCGGGTCGCCCCCGACGCCCTCATGCTCGTCGACGCGACGTCGGCCGCGGGGGGTGTGGCCGTCGACGTGACGCAGACCGACGTCTATTACTTCGCCCCCCAGAAGGCGTTCGCCGGCGAGGCCGGACTGTGGCTGGCCCTCTGTTCTCCCGTAGCTCTGGAGCGCATCGTCGAACTGCACGCCGCGCGCTGGGTGCCGCCGTCACTCGATCTCGTCCTCGCTCGCAACAACTCGGCGAAGGACCAGACCTACAACACCCCCGCCATCGCGTCCCTCTGGTTGCTGGCTCGACAGGTCGAATGGCTGCTCGATTCGGGCGGGCTGGGCTGGGCAGCGAAGCGGACCGCCGACTCGTCCTCCCGGCTCTACGGCTGGGCGGAAGCGACGGCGTACACGACGCCGTTCGTCACCAGCCCGCAATTCCGCAGTCCCGTCGTCGCGACGATCGACCTGGTCAGCTCCGTCGACGCGGCGGCCGTGGCGGCGACGCTCCGCGCGAACGGCATCGTCGACACCGAGCCCTACCGCGCGCTGGGCCGCAATCAGCTGCGAATCGGCATGTACCCGGCCGTGGACCCCGATGACGTCTCCGCCCTGACGGCCTGCGTCGACCACGTGGTCGAACACATGTGAGCGCTGAGCACAGGTGCGCGTGGAGCGCCTCTGAACGACGGCGTGTGCTCCCCGGCAATGTACGGCCGCCGCCCTATCGTCGGACCATGCGAACGCTGCGTTACGTGAAGCCCGCGGCCGACGGGGAGCACGCCGGGCAGGTCGTCCTCGAGACGGTCGACGGCGGCGAGCAGTTTCTGCTCTCGGTCGACGTGCCGCTGCGTGACGCGGTACGTGCCGACCGTGCGTTCCTCATGGGTGGGCCCGAGCCCGAACCGCGCATCGGCCCGCGCGAGATCCAGGTCCGCGTGCGCGGCGGCGAGTCGCCCCAGGACCTGGCCGACGCGCACAGCACCAGCCTTGAGTGGATCATGCGTTTCGCCACACCCGTGCTCGCCGAGCGGCGCCGCATCGCTGACGAGGCCCGCCGTTCGCGGGCGCGCCGCAGCACCAGCGAGGGCCAGTCGGTCGTGTTCGGCGAGGCCGTCGACGAGCGTTTCGCCGCGCAGGGTTTCGACCCGGTGTCCGTTCGGTGGGACGCGCACCGCCGCGAGGACGGTCAGTGGATCGTCAGTGCCTACTGGTCGGACGCAGACTGTGAACGCGTGGCCGAATGGGCCTTTCAGCTCGCCGCGCGCACGGTCGCGCCGGCCGACGACACCGCCGCGGATCTACTCAGCGATCGACCGATCCAGCCGTTGACACCGATCGCTGCGCTCGAGCCGGATCCGATCCCCGCCGCGGGACCGCGGCTCGTCCCCTCCCCCGATCTCGCCGACGCGCACACCGGACCCCTGCCCGCGCTCGACGACCTCTTCGACCAGGACGCCGTCGCTGCAGAACCCGACGACGTGGACGGCGCTGTTTCCGCCAGAGCGGCGGACGTGGCCGCCGACGCGGCCGCCGACGCGGCCCGTAGGGCAGAGCCCGCCGATGACCCGGACGCCCCGCCGCTGCCGCTGAAGCTCGAGGCCAAGCCGCGCGCCTCCAGGCGCCGCTCGGCGCGCCTGACCAATCTCGGCGTGGCCGGCCGCGAGGACGAAGCCAAGTCGCCCAAGTCCGCGCGCGAGCCCGTCCCGTCGTGGGACGACATCCTGCTCGGGGTGCGCCGCAAGCAGGACTGAGCTTGTCGTCCACCGAAAACTCGGTCGACCGGTGACACACCCGCGACGTAGCGTGAGTCATCGTGACCACGCACGACGTACACCCCGAACACCAGGGTGAGACGAGCGCGATCAGGTCACTGATGCGGTTGCGGCCGTGGGTTCGTCCACACCGCACGGCCGCTATCGCCATGATCTTCTTCGCGACAGCTGCGATGCTCGCCCAGTCGCTGGTCCCCCTCGTGATCGGACGGGTTGTCGACGGGCCCATCCGCGAGCACGACAGCGCCGGCATCTGGATGTTGGCAGGGCTCGCACTCGCGATGGGCGTTGCCGAGGCGCTGTTGATCTGGGCTCGCCGGATCGCGATGACCAAGTCCGCGATCGGGGTCGAACGCGACCTGCGCCGTGACCTGTTCGCGCACCTGCAACGATTGCCCGTCGCGTTCCACGACCAGTGGCCGTCCGGACAGCTGCTGTCGCGCATGACCAGCGACCTGTCCACGCTGCAGCGCTTCATCGGTTTCGGGTTTGTGTTCCTCGTCGCCAACACCGGCACCGCGATCGTCGTGATCGTGCTCCTCATCAACATCCACTTGTGGCTGGGCTTGTTCGTTCTGGTGTCGATCACGCCGCTGCTGATCTTCACGCGCCGCTTCGAGCTGCGCTACAGCCGGCAGGCCCGCCACGCTCAGGACCTCACCGGCGATCTCGCCACCTCGGTCGAGGAGTCGGTGCTCGGTATCCGGGTGATCAAGTCCTATGGGCGACGCCAACACATGCTCGGCGGGTTCACGCGCGACGCGCAGCGGCTGCGCGGCGCCGAGATCGTCAAGCTCAACACCTTGGGCTGGTTCTGGGCGCTGCTCGAGGGCGTTCCGCAGTTGGTGCTGGCAGGCGTCGTGTGGGGCGGCGTGGTCGCGGCGTCGCACGGCGCGATGTCGCTCGGTGCGCTGGTCGCATTCGTGACGTTGTACCTGCGCCTGATCTGGCCGATCATCGCGCTGGGGTGGTTGCTCGCCGTCACTCAGGAAGCCGCGAGTGCCATGCGGCGCATCGTCGAGGTGTTCGACACGGTGCCGTCCGTGGTCGATCCCGCCGACCCCGTCCCGGCCGGGGACGACCCGTCGGTCGTGTTCGACGACGTGTTCTTCCGCTATTGCGAAACCGGTGAGGACGTGCTGCGCGGGCTCTGCCTCGAGATCCGTCCTGGCGAGACGATGGCGCTGGTCGGCGGGGTCGGCAGCGGCAAGACGACGGTCACCGCGCTGGTGTCGCGGCTCTACGACGTCACGGGTGGACGGGTAATGATCGGCGGCGTGGACGTGCGCGAGCTGCGCCTGAATCAGCTGCGGCGCGTGGTGACCTACGCCTTCGAGGACGCGACGCTGTTCTCGGCCAGCGTGCGCGAGAATCTCACGCTCGGTCGCTCCGGGATCAGCGCGGACGACGTGGCCGAGGCGATCGACGTCGCGCAGGCTGCCTTCGTCCATGACCTGCCGTTCGGCCTGGACACGCGGATCGGCGAGCAAGGCCTGTCGCTGTCCGGCGGGCAGCGCCAGCGGCTCGCGTTGGCCCGGGCCGTACTGGGACGCCCCCGCGTTCTGGTGCTCGACGACCCGCTGTCCGCGCTGGACATTCACACCGAGGAACAGGTCGAGCAGGCGCTGCGGCGCGTATTGGGTGCGACGACCGCGCTGGTCGTGGCGCACCGCCCGTCGACGGTGCTGCTCGCCGACCGGGTTGCGCTGCTCGAGCGCGGCCGGATCACCGCGGTGGGCACGCACAGCGACCTGCTCGCGAGGGTGCCGTCGTATCGAAACCTGCTGGCGCAGACGTCCGAACTGCGCGAGCTCGCCGCCGCGGGGGTGACCCATGAGTGAGCCGGATCTGATCGAGCGTCCGTCCGACCCGGCCACCTGGCAGGGCCACCTGACCCCGGACGCCGCGAAGCTCGCCGAGGAACAGGACCTCGTGCTGACCGGTCGCCCGCGGCTGCACAGTGACGCGCGTCGACTGCTGGCCGAGCTGGTGAGCCCGCACCGCGGGCCGATCATCCGGGTGCTGCTGATCGTGCTGGTGCAGGTGGGCGCCACCATGGCCGGCCCGTGGCTGATCGGCGTAGCCATCGACACCTCCCTGCCCGACGCGCTGCAGGGCGACTACTTCTCCCTCGGCGCGGTGACGGCCGCACTGGTCGTCTGCTCCCTGATCTCGGGACTGCTGCGCTCGGTGTTCGTGATCCGCAGCGGCGCCATCGGGCAGGCGATCCTGTTCGACCTGCGCCGCCGCGGATTCGACCATGCGCAGTCGCTGTCGGTGTCCTTCCACGAGCGGTTCACGTCCGGTCGGGTGATCTCGCGGCTCACCTCCGATGTGGACACCCTGACCGAACTGCTCGACACGGGCCTCGACGGGCTGCTGACCGCGATGCTGAACGTCGCGGCGATCTCGGTGCTGCTGTTTTTCTTCGACGTCCCCCTTGCTGCCCTGACGCTCGCGTCGCTGATCCCGTTGGTCTTGCTGTTCCGCTGGTTCTCGGCGCGCGCGACCGAAGCGTTCCGGCGGACCCGGACGACCGCTGCGACGATGATCGTGAACATCGTCGAGACGCTCAACGGCGTCCGCGCGGTGCAGGCGTTCCGCCGCGAGCAGCGCAACGACGCGATCTTCGCCGGCCTGAACGGGGCGTTCACCGAAGCCAACCGCGACGCGTCCCGGCTGCACGCCCTATTCATCCCGGGCACGGTGTCGATCGGCAATGTCGCGACGGTCGTCGTACTGCTGGTCGGCGGGTTCCGCGTCGCCGACGGTGATTTGGACATCGGCGTGCTCACGGCGTTCCTGCTGTACCTGCGCCAGTTCTACGACCCGATGGAAGACGTGGCGATGTTCTACAACTCGCTGCAGTCGGCCACCGCCGCGCTGGAGAAGATCTCGGCCCTGCTGGCACATGGGCCGAGCGTGCCCGAGCCGGTGTCGCCCACCGCGCTGCCCGACCCGGTCCGCGGCTGTGTGCAGCTGGACCGCGTCGAGTTCGGCTACGTGGACGACCGCCCCGTGCTGCATTCGCTGACGGTGCACATCGCGGCGGGCCAGACGGTCGCCCTCGTCGGGGCGACGGGCGCCGGCAAGACGACCATCGCCAAGCTGATATCGCGCTTCTACGACCCGGCGTCCGGAGTGGTGCGCCTCGACGGTGTCGACCTGCGTGAGATCGCCGAACCGGCGCTGCGCGGGGCGATCGTGATGGTCACGCAGGACGGTTTCCTGTTCTCGGGTTCGGTGGCGGACAACATCGGCTTCGGCCGGCTCGGTGCGTCGCGGGACGAGGTCGTCGCGGCAGCGACGGCGGTCGGCGCGCACGAGTTCATCGCCGCGCTGCCCGACGGGTATGACACCGACGTGCGCAAACGTGGCGGGCGCCTCTCGGCGGGGCAGCGCCAGCTCGTCGCGTTCGCCCGGGCGTTCCTGGCCGACCCGGCCGTGCTGATCCTCGACGAGGCGACGTCCTCGCTCGACGTGCCGGTCGAACGGGCGGTGCAGCGCGCGCTCTACACGGTGCTGGCCGACCGCACCGCGCTGATCATCGCGCACCGGCTGTCGACGGTCGAGATCGCCGACCGGGTGCTCGTGGTCTCCGACGGCCGGGTCGTGGAGGACGGTACGCCCGAGGACTTGATCGCCGAGGGCACCGGCAGCTTCGCCGCCCTGCACGAATCGTGGCGCGACTCGCTCGCCTAGCCCCGATCGTGGTTCTTTTCCCTGCTCCTGGCCGGGTAAAGAACCACGATCGCGCGGTCAGGTGAGGTGGGCGAAGGCAATCGCCGCGGCGGTGGCCACATTGACGGAATCGACCCCGGCTGCCATCGGGATGCGTACCCGCCGGTCGGCGAGGCCCAGCACCGCGGGGCTGAGACCCGGACCCTCGGCACCGAGCAGCACCGCCCACCGCTCGGGCACCTCCACTCGGCGCAGATCCTCGGCGCCCGCAGGGGTCAACGCGAGCAGCTCGAAGCCGCGTGAGCGCAGCGCGTCCAGAGACGCGGGCCAGGCACCGGGCAGTACCGCGAAGGGCACCCGCAGCACGTGGCCCATCGAGACCCGCACGCTGCGGCGGTAGAGCGGGTCGGCGCACTGCGGGTCCAGCAGCACCGCGTCCACGCCGAACGCCGCGGCATTGCGGAACAGTGCGCCCAGATTCTCGAAGTCGTTGAGCGATTCCAGCACGGCTACCCGCCGGGCACCGTCCAGCAGCGCGCCGACGTCGAGTGCAGGTGGCCGCGTCGCCGCCGCCAACACTCCGCGCGTCACCCGGAAGCCCACGACCTCGGACAGCACCCACTTGTCGGCGACGAAGGCGGTGGCGTCCGACTCGGCCAGGGCGCGGCGCAGCGCCTCGATGCGGGCGGGGACGCCGAAGACCGCACGGATCGGGTACGCCGACCCGGCCAGCCGTTCGACCACGTTCACGCCGTCAGCGATGACCACGCCGCGGCGGTCGGGACGCACGTCCGCGTCGGCGAGATCACGGAAGTCGTCCAGGCGCGGGTCCGCGGGATCGTGGATCTCAACGACATGCACCCCGTCAGTCTGGCCTTGGCCCCTCAGCAGGGCGCAGCACGGCGAGTCGCCCTGCTACGGGGCCAAGGGTGGACGGGGCCAAGGGTGGACGGGGCCAAGGGTCGACGTCAGCGGTGGGCGACGGCGGCGAGGCGGACCGCGACGTCCGAGCGCGACATGCCGCGGTGCCAGGCAGAGGTCGCCGCGACGCCGAGGATCGCGAGCAGGCAGATCGCGCCGCCGCCGATCAGACCCCAGCGAGGTCCGGCGAAACCGGCCAGCCAGCCGACTATCGGAGCACCTAGCGGCGTCCCCCCCATGAAGCACATGAGATAGAGCGCCATGACCCGTCCCCGCATGGTCGGTGCGACACCGAGCTGCACGGAGGCGTTCGCCGCGGTCGTCAGGGTCAGCATGGCCAAGCCGGTCGGGACGAGCACCGCAGCGGTCGCCCAGAAGTCGGGCATCAATCCGGCCGCGATCTCGAGCACGCCGAACACGCTCGCGGCGGCGAGCAGGAACACCTGCGAGGGCCGCCCGGTGCGTCGCGTGGCGAGCACGGCCCCGCCGAACGCACCCACGGCCAGCATCGTCGAGAGCAGGCCGTAGCCCGACGCCGTCCGGTGAAAGACCTGCTTGGCCAACAAGGCGGTGGTGATCTGGAAGTTCAGGCCAAATGTCCCGATGACGAAGATCAGCACCATGGGCAGGATCAGGTCCGGGCGACCGCGCACATAGGCCACACCCTCGCGCAGCTGCCCGGCGGCGCGCAGCACGGGCGGCGAGGGATGCAGTTCGGACGTGCGCATCGCCCGCAGCGCGCCGAGCACCGCGATACCGGACAGTGCATTCGCGAGGAACGCCCAGCCGGTACCGACCGCGCTGATCACGATCCCGGCGACTGCCGGGCCCAGGATGCGGCCGAGATTGAAAATCGTCGAGTTGATGCCGACGGCATTGGGCAGATCGTCCTTGCCCACCATCTCCACCACGAACGACTGCCGAACGGGTGTGTCGATGGCGCTGATCACGCCGAGCACCAGCGCCAGCGCGAGGACGTGCCAGTAGGCGACGACACCGGTGACATCGAGCAGCCCGAGCACGAGTGCGGCGATCGCGATACCGGACTGCGTCACCAGCAGGATGTGCCGCTTGTCGCCGCGGTCGGCGAGCACGCCGCCCCACGGCCCGAGCAGCAGCGCCGGTCCGAACTGCAGCGCGGTGACGATGCCGAGCGCGGTGCCGGAGTTGGTGAGCTGGAGGACGAGCCAGTCCTGGGCAACGCGCTGCATCCACGTTCCGGTCAGCGAGATCAGCTGCCCCGAGGCGTAGAGCCGGTAGTTGCGCACGCGCAGCGACCGGAACATCCCGGGTCGCGCAGCCGTGTCTTCGGGTACGGCGTCGGCCGGGCGGTCGGTGACCGCTGTCACTGTTCGGCCAGCTTGTCGAGCACGGGCACGACCTTGCGCAGCAGCGCGCGCTCGTCAGGGGTGAGCCGCGCGAGCCGCTGGCTGAGCCAAGCATCGCGCGATCGGCGCTCGGCGTCGAGCAGCGCCACACCGGCGTCGGTGATCGCGATGATGGCCTGCCGACGGTCCGTCGGGTGGGGGGCGCGCCGGATCAGGCCACGCTCTTCGAGGTTCGCGAGCACCTTGCTCATCGACGGCGGCTGGACGCGTTCGCACGAGGCCAGTTCGCCCGCGCTCATCGGACCGTGCTTGCGTAGCGTCCCCATGGCGGAGACCTGGGTGAGGGTGACGCTCATGTCAGCGCGCTGGTTGCGGATGAGCCGGACCAAGCGCAGCAGCGACGGACGGATCGTGGCGGCAAGCTCTGCGGTCGTGCTGCGACTCACCGTTGTCATAATTACTTAGTCTAGCTAACGATCGTCAGCAATCCCACCGGTGACAGCTATCCTGCTGCCATGGCCAGGCAACGGGTGGACAAGCGCGATCTGATCCAACCCCCGGCGGTGCAGATGAACGCACGCCGCATCGTTGCCGCCGGCACCCTCGCGTTCTTCGTCGCCTTCGCCGCGCTACTGCCGTGCTACGGCTGGCTGGGCGATCACGATCACCGCGTCTGGCTCTGGACGTGTCTGGCCGGGGGTGTGCTCGGATTCGTCGGTTGGTCGATCATGGTCAAGCACAAGCGAGAGGGACGCACCATCTGAGCACTCGCGCGCGAGTGACGCGCTGAGCACGCCGAGGCGTCATTCGACGGCACCGAGCCCCGAGTCGGGCCCGGGGACAGCCGAGGATGGGGACCCGAGCGCGGGTGAGGACGGCGACGCGATGATCTCCTCGCCGTCGTCGAACACCGCGCCGGACGGTTCGGCCAGGGACGGGGCTACCACCACGACTTCGGAATGCGCGCCGCACCCGAACTCGACGCTGACGACGCGCCCGTCATTCGCGGTGATCTCGTTGCTACACACGCCGAACGCTGCTTGCAGTGATCCGCCGAGCGGGAGGTAGAAGCCGCAGGTGCCGCAATGTGCGGGGGCCTGCTTGGCCATCGGGGCGTCCGGACCGGCGTCGCCCTCGAGCCAGCGCTCGGCGGCCTCGAGCCGGCCTTCGCGCGAGAGCACCCGCTCGCGTCCCATGCCCAGCTCGAATGCGAGCGCCTCGACGGCCGGATCGTCGGATAACACGTAGGCAGGGACCAGGCGCGGGTCGTCCGGGTCGGCTGTCAGCAGGTCACCGGGACTGAGGTCGCCCGGCTTCAGGCGCTGGTGCCACGGCACCCATGCGGGGGCCAGCAGCGCGCCGCCGCCGGGCAGCAGCACGACCTCGTCCACGGTGGCCGTCTTCGCGCGTGGGGGACGGGCGACGGTCACCGCCCAGAACCAGCCGCGGTAGCCAGGGACGGACGCGTCGAAGGCGTGCGTGGCCACGCGGTCGCCGTCGGCATGCGCGCCGAGGTACTCCCCGACGCTGTCGCCGCCCTCCTCGATCGCCGCGGCCCGCGCCAGGTCGACCGCCTGGGCCAGTACCCGGTCGACGGGTCCCGCACTGCCGGTTCGGCTCGTCTTCGCAGCACTCACGGTTCCATTGTCGCTGACGCGAAGGGCGGCGTGTCCATCGGCGCTCATTTTGACGGTCCGGTGGGGCAGTATTGACCCGTGGCCAAGGGACCGGAACGAGGACCGCGCGGGCGGTTCTCGAAGTCTGGCCACACCAGCCACCTACCACGGGTCCAGGCGCCGCACACGCAACCGTTCGTCGCGCCCGCACCGGCCGCGGAACCACCCACCCCCCAGCACACCGCTCAGCACGGGGCGTCGCGCGACAGCTTCTCCCAACCGACTTACCACCACGTCGCGGGAGCGGCAGCACGCCCCGGCGAGGAGCGCCCCCGGCGGCCGGCCGTATCGCTCACCAAGGCGGCGCTCTCCGGCACCAACCGGGCGGCCCGCACCGTCACCCGCAAGGTCATCCGGGCGAGTAAGGCCGACGGTGCGCACGAGTCCGGCCTCACCGCGCTGATCTGGAACCAGGTCCTGAGCTACGGCACGGACGCCATGATCACCGTCGCGCTGGCCGGCACGGTGTTCTTCGGCGCGTCGGCCCATGCCCAGCGCGGCAACGTGCTGCTCTACCTGATCATCACCATGGCGCCCTTCGCCGTCATCGCCCCGATCATCGGGCCGGCGTTGGACCGCATCCAGCACGGCCGGCGCTGGACGATGGCCGGTACCGCGATCGGTCGCGGCATCCTGGCACTGATCATGGCGGCGCACCCGACCGAGCTCCTCGTGCTGTACCC
Source organism: Mycobacteriales bacterium (assembly GCA_038207565.1). Taxonomy (GTDB): domain Bacteria; phylum Actinomycetota; class Actinomycetes; order Mycobacteriales; family Jatrophihabitantaceae; genus JALZAI01. The sequence continues at coordinate 13,545 of JBBQZQ010000013.1, read as the reverse complement.
GTGCGCCCTCGGCTCGCTCGTGCTGTCCAAGGCGTACGCGGTCATCCGGGCGGCTGCGGCGCCGCGGCTCGTCCCGCCCGGGATGACTCTCACCGAGGCGAACTCCCGCCTGACGATCTTCGGTCTCGCGTCCACGCTCGTACTCGGCGGCGCCGTCGGCACGGTCATCAAGGTGAGCGGGTCCTACAGCCTCGGCCTCTGGCTGACAGCGATCGCCTTCGGAGTGTGCGCGTTCGCCTCGTTCCGGCTGCCGCGACAGGTCGATTCGGCCACGTCTGCCCCCCGGCATCCGCAGGAGCCGGCCCGTCCGCTCAAGCAGGACCGGGTGCCGCCGATCCGGCGCATCAACGGCTGGGCCAAGCGCGGGTTCAGCGACCAGCTGGTGATCGCCCTGCAGGGCGAGTCGGTGCTGCGGCTGCTGTCCGGCCTGCTGACCATCTACCTCGCGTTCTACGTCGAATCGACCGCGCACGGCCTCGACGCGGCGCTGCAGTTGGGCGCGGTGATCGCGGCAGCCGGCGCGGGCAACTTCAGCGGCACGGCCATCGGCGCCAAGGTCAAGCTGGCCCGCCCGGAGTTCGTGATCGTCGGCGCTGTGACGGTCGCCGCCGTGGTGTGCGTCATCGTCGCCATCGTGTTCGGCATCGTCTTCGCTGTCATCGGGATGTACGTGAGCGCAATCTGCAACGCGCTGTCCAAGATCGCTCTCGACTCGCTGATCCAGCGCGACGTGGTCGAGACGCTGCGCTCCAGCGCGTTCGGCCGGTCGGAGACATTCCTGCAACTCGCCTGGGTAATCGGGGCGGCCATCGGCGTGCTGCTGCCGAGCACGCGCAGTGCCGGCGGTGCGATCGGCTTCTGGATCGCCGCGATCGTCACCGGCGCGGTCTCCGTCGTGATCCTGCTGCGCCAGCGCGCGGTCAACCGGACCGGACGGGCGGGGGCGCCGCAATCACCGCACCCCGGTAGCGTCGAGGTCCACCAGACACAACACACCACGCCGTTTCGGGAGTACCGCTGAAGCGCACCGCCCTGACTCCGCTTCTCGCCGGTGCCCTGCTGATCTCGGCCTGCGACAAGCCCAGCCCGAACGTGACCGTGCAGTCCGGCGACACCGCCGTCACGGTCAGACCCCAGACCTACTGCTTCGATGCCGCGCACTGCCGGATCAGCGAGCAGGGCAATATCGGCGACATCACCGTCTCGACGGGGTCGACGATCCTGGTCGACGTCCCCCGCGCCGTGAAGGGCAAGGGCTGGCAGGTGCGCTCGGTGACCCAGTCGCGCAAGGACACCTTCAAGACGATCACCGACCCCGGGACGTCCACCTCGTCCATCACCGACTCGCACAGCGCCCGGCTCTCGGTCCCGTCCGGCGTCGGGACGTACTTCCTGGTCATCACCCAGGGCAGCGCCGCCAAACCCACCGGGGGCTGGGTCACCAGGGTGCAGGTCGACGGCTGAGGTGGGACGCCTGCTCGTCGTCACGGCCGTCCCTGCGGAGCAGGCCGCACTCGTAGCGGCAGGTCTCACGGCAGTCGCTGGGGGGATCGGGCCGGCAGCCGCGGCGGCCGCAACCTCCGCAGCGCTCGCCCGCCAGGCCTACGATCTGGTGCTCTCAGCCGGCATCGGCGGCGGATTTCCCCCGCTCCCGCTCGGCGCGATCGCTGTCGCCGCCGCCGCCGAATTCGCCGACCTCGGCGCAGAGACACCGGAGGGGTTCCTGCCGTTGGGCCGCACGCGCTACGACGTGGCGCCGCGCCTTGCGGTGGAGCTCGCCGACTGCACGGGCGGGCATCTGGGCACCATCCTCACCGTCGCGACGGTCACCGGGACGGCGCAGACAGCTGCGGCGCGTCAGGGTCGTTACCCCGATGCAGTAGCTGAAGGAATGGAGGGGGCAGGCGTGGCCGCCGCCGCCGCGCTGCACGGCGTGGCCTTCGCCGAAATCCGCGCGATCAGCAACCCGGTCGGCCCGCGCGACCGAACGGCCTGGCGCATCCCGCAGGCGCTGGACGCCCTGGCGCACGCCGTTGCCGCAGTCGCGGCAGGATGGACGACATCATGACCGGCATCAGGAGCGACGTCAGCCTCGCCTTCTCCTCCTGCCCCAACGACACATTCGTCTTCCACGCGTGGACGCACGGGCTGATCGACGGAGCACCGACGGCCGAGGTTCGTTTCGCCGACATCGACATCACCAATTCGGCAACCGAGCGCGGCGAGTTCGACGTGGCGAAGGTTTCCTTCGCCGCACTTCCGTGGCTGCTCGAGAACTACCGGCTGCTGCCTGCCGGCGGTGCGCTCGGGCGCGGGTGCGGGCCGCTCGTGCTCTCCCGCGGCGACATCGCCGACGTCGACGGGCGCACGGTGGCGGTGCCCAGCGAACGCTCCACCGCGTACCTGCTGTTCCGGCTGTGGGCCACCGGGCAACGTCCCGCCCGCATCGAGGTCGTGCCGTTCGCCGAGATCATGCCGGCGGTGCGCGACGGACGTTACGACGCCGGGCTGGTCATCCACGAAGCCCGCTTCACCTACCCCGGCTACGGCCTGCAGTCCCTCGCCGACCTCGGCGCGTGGTGGGAGCAGGACACCGGCCTGCCGATACCGCTCGGCGCAATCGTCGCCCGCCGCTCGCTGGACGCCGATCAGCTGACCGAGGTGCTGCGCGCCTCGGTGGAGCACGCCTGGGCCGACCCGTCGGCCTCGGCGGCGTTCATCGCCCAGCACGCTGCCGAGATGGCACCCGAGGTGCAGCAGCAGCACATTGCGCTCTACGTGAACGAATTCACCCGCAACCTCGGCGACGAGGGCTTCGCCGCGGCGCACGCGCTACTCGGACGGGCGCACGACGCCGGGCTGACCCCGTCCCACCCAGCTCTGCGCGGATGAGAGCGACGCGGACGCCGAGCTAGGCCTCGAGATTGTCTGCGAACACCCGCAGCAACCCGGCCACCTTGCGGGCTTCGGCCCGATCGGGGTAGTGGCCGCGGCGCAGCGAGTTCGAGGTGCTGTCCAGCAGCTTGATCAGGTCCTCGACGAGCGGCGCAAGTTCCTCCGCGGGCTTGCGGGTCGCGCGGGCGACCGACGGCACCGGATCGAGCAGGCGCACCTGCATCGCCTGGTTGCCGCGCCGGCCGGAGACCACACCGAACTCGACGCGCTGACCCTTCTTGAGCTCCGCGACGCCCTCAGGCAAGGCGTCCTTGTGGACGTAGACATCCTCGCCCTCGTCGTTGGACAGAAAGCCGAAACCCTTCTCCGGGCTGAAGAACTTGACCTTGCCGGTGGGCACCGAGCACTCCTCGTCATCGAACGCAGTGAAGGCACCGCACGCCGCGGCGCCTTCTGCACCCAGGTTACTGCGCGGGGTGAGCTGTTTCCCAGGGATACTGGACACGTGGTCACGCTGGCGCGCGCGGTGCGGGTCGGTCTCGTGCTGTTCGTCCTCGGACTGATCTTCCTCGCCGCCGACGTGCTGCCGTTCTTCTTCGGTGACCGCAACCGGCCGCTGTGGCTGAGTCTTGGCTGCCTGCTGGCCCCGATCGGCTTCGCCGTCGCGGTGTGGGCCGGCGTACGAGCAGGCCATGCCGACCAGCGCGAGGCGCAGCGCGCCGTGCAGGACGCCACCGCACCGGCCGGCCAGACCGTCGCGCGCTGATGCCCCCGTGCGCTGTCGATGGCACACTGGACAGTCCGGTCTGACGAACGAGAGGCTTCTCGATGGCGAACGTCACGCCCCGACTTCCCGAGCAGTACCAACCCCGTGAGTTGACCGACGAGGACTTCGGGGTGAACGAGCTGGCCGCGAGCCAGGCCGGCGCGATGTCGCCGTTCGGGCCTGACATCGAGTTCCCGCTCCCGGTCGAGAAGCTGCGCTACGTGCACCCCACCGCTGCTGACCGTCCCAACCTCGCCGACGGGCGCTGAGTCCGCGCACCGTGGCCGCGCCCATCGAATCGGCCGCCGCGGAGTCCGCGGCAACGCTGACCGGTTGGCTGCGCAGGCGCAGCGACGCCGAACTCGGCGAGCTGCTGCGTCGCCGTCCCGACCTTGCGCTGCCGACACCGGCAGACCTCGCCACGCTGGCCGCCCGCCTCAGCGTGCGAACGTCCGTGCAGCGAGCCGTCGACGGCCTGGACGCCTTCACCCTGCGTGTGCTCGAGGCGATCGCACTCACCGGGCGCGCCGACGAACCGGTCCGCCTCGCCGACGCGGCTCGGTTACTCGGCCACGAGGTGGACGCTGACGTCGCGGCGGTGGCCGAGGACCTGCTTGCCCTCTCGCTCGTGTGGGGCGATACCGACAACCTGCACGTGGTCCCGACCGGTCGGGACGCCCTCGGTAGCTACCCAGGCGGCCTCGGACGGCCCGCCGCCCTGTTGCTCCGCGCAGTCTCCGACGTGCAGCTGGCGCCGGTGCTCCGGTCGCTCGGCCTGCCGCCCGCTGCCCAGCCGCGCGCCGGTACCGCGATCGCCGAGGTGCTGGCCGATCCGGGCCGACTCGCGGCAATCCTCGATCAACTCGACCCCGCCGAGCGCGACGTGCTCGACCGGCTGGCCGCGGGAGCGCCCGTAGGCCGCGTCCAGGAAGCCCAGCTGGCCACCGACCGCAGCGAGCTGCCGCCGCCGCACCGGCTCATCGCCCGCGGACTGCTCGTCCCGATCGACGCGCAAACCGTCGAGTTGCCGCGCGAGGTGGGCGTAGCGTTGCGCGGAGTCCCGCTCGGTGGGGTGAGCCCGCGGGCGCCGGCCATCGAGGCCCGCGTGCGCACGCCGGACGAGCTGGACCGGCTGGGGACCACCGCCGTCCTCGAAGTGCTGAGCCTCGTCGATGCCCTCGCCGATTCCTGGTCGGCGCATCCGCCGGGCCAGCTGCGTTCCGGCGGAGTCGGGGTGCGCGAACTCCGCCGTACCGCCAAGGAGCTGGGTGTCGAGGAGCCGGTGGCAGCGCTGATCGCCGAGGTCGCCTCGTCGGCCGGGCTGCTGAACTCGACCCACGGCATCGAGCCGGTGTACCTGCCCACCGTCGAGTACGACGTCTGGCGGCGCCACGACCCGGCGACCCGCTGGGCCGACATCGCCTTCGCCTGGCTCGCCATGGCGCGCCAGCCCAGCCTGGTCGGCCAGCGGGGTGAGCGCGACCGGCTGATCACCGTCCTCGGCCCGGACGCGGAGCGGGGAACCATCCCGGCGCTGCGCCGGCAGGTGCTCGACACCCTGGCGTCGCTGGCTCCCGGCGCGGCGCCGGCCTCGCGCGACGCCGTGCTTGCCCGCCTGGCCTGGCAAGCGCCCCGGCGCGCGCTCGGGCAGCGACCGCTCGCCGAGTCGGTGCTGGTTGAGGCCGACCTGGTCGGGCTCACCGCAGCGGGCGGACTCACCGGCTACTCGCGCACCCTGCTCGCCGGGTCGCGCGCGGTCGCCGAGCAGGTGCTGGCCGGCGCCATGCCCCGGCCGGTCGACTACTTTCTCCTCCAGCCCGACCTGACCATCGTCGTCCCGGGCCCGCCGACCTCCGATCTCGCGACCGAACTCACGCTCGTCGCCGAGCTCGAGTCGACCGGCGGCGCGAGCGTGTACCGGGTCACCGCGTCCTCGCTACGTCGCGCACTCGACGCGGGACGCAGCGGCGCGGACATCGCAGCCCTGGTGGCCGGGCGCTCCCGGACTCCGGTACCGCAGGCGCTGAGCTACCTCATCGACGATCTGTCCCGTCGGCACGGAGCACTGCGCTCCGGGGTTGCCACGGCCTACCTGCGGTGCGACGACGAGGCGCTGCTGACCCGCGTCCTCGCCGACCGCGACGTCGGCGCCCTGCAACTGCGACGGATCGCGCCCACCGTCGTGGTCTCTCCCGCGCCGGTGACCCGCGTGCTCGACCTGTTGCGCGAGGCCGGGTACGCACCGGCCGCCGAGTCGCCCGACGGCGAGCTGATCGCGCTGGGCGCGGAGCCGGCGCGAGCACCCTCGCGGCAGGCGGTGCGGGCCGCCCGCACACAGGGTGCGACCGACTCGGCGACGCGCCTGTCGCAACTGGTGCAGCGGGTGCGCTCGGGCGACGCGCTGACCGAGATGACGCGGCACGTGCACCCGGTGGCCCAGCAGATACCGGGCGTGACCTCCGCGGCAACGATGGGCGTGCTTCGTGAGGCGATCCGCGACGGCCGGCAGGTGCTGCTCGGCGTCGCCGGCACCGACGGGCAGCCAACGCGCCACCAGGTGCTGCCGATCTCCATGGCGGGCGGGGTGGTGCGCGGTCACCAGGCCGGCGAACCGGGGTTGCGCTCGTTCGCGCTGCACCGGATCACCGCGGTGAGCGTCCTGGGCGACCACGCCGAGGACGTATGACGCCTACGAGCCGAACAAATTTGCGACAATGGGCGGTCGCCTATAAGACAGGATCTCAACCTTGACCGACGGACCTCTGATCGTCCAATCCGACAAGACGCTGTTGCTGGAAGTGGATCATCCGCAGTCGCGGGAGGCCCGTGCGGCCATCGCGCCCTTCGCCGAACTCGAGCGCTCGCCCGAGCACGTGCACACCTACCGGTTGACCCCCCTCGGACTGTGGAACGCCCGCGCGGCGGGCCACGACGCCGAGCAGGTGGTGGACGCCCTCGTCCGCTTCAGCCGCTATGCCGTGCCGCACGCGCTGCTCGTCGATGTGGCCGACACCATGGACCGCTACGGGCGCCTGCAGCTGGTCAAACACCCGGTGCACGGACTCGTGCTCGTCAGCCTCGACCGGGCGGTGCTGGAGGAGGTGATCCGGCAGAAGAAGATCAATCCGATGCTGGGTACGCGCCTGGACGACGACACCGTGCAGGTGCACCCGTCCGAGCGGGGCAGGCTCAAGCAGGCGCTGCTCAAGGTCGGCTGGCCCGCCGAGGATCTCGCTGGTTACGTCAACGGCGAGGCCCACCCGATCGAGCTCAAGCAGGACGACTGGGAGCTACGCAGCTACCAGCGTCAAGCCGTCGACATGTTCTGGGCGGGCGGTTCCGGCGTGGTCGTCCTGCCGTGCGGGGCAGGCAAGACGCTGGTCGGCGCGGCCGCGATGGCCGAGGCCAAGGCGACGACGCTCATCCTGGTCACGAACACGGTGGCGGGACGCCAGTGGAAGCGCGAACTGATCGCGCGCACGTCCCTGACCGAGGAGGAGATCGGGGAGTACAGCGGCGAACGCAAGGAGATCCGTCCGGTCACGATTGCCACGTACCAAGTGATGACGACCCGCCGGAAGGGCGAGTACCGCCATCTCGAGCTGTTCGACAGCCGCGACTGGGGGCTGATCGTGTACGACGAGGTGCACCTGCTGCCCGCGCCGATCTTCCGGCTGACGGCCGACCTGCAGTCACGCCGCCGCCTCGGCCTGACGGCGACACTGATCCGCGAGGACGGGCGGGAGGGGGACGTGTTCTCCCTGATCGGACCCAAGCGCTACGACGCGCCGTGGAAGGACATCGAGAACCAGGGCTGGATCGCGCCGGCTGACTGCACCGAGGTGCGGGTGACCCTCACCGACGCCGAGCGCATGAACTACGCGACCGCCGAGCCCGAGGACCGCTACAAGCTCGCCGCGACCGCGCGTACCAAGCTGCCGGTGATCGGCCAGATCGTCGAGAACCACCCCGACGACCAGGTGCTCGTGATCGGCGCCTACCTCGACCAGCTCGAAGACGTCTCCGCCGAGCTCGACGGCGCGCCGATCATCCAGGGCTCGACGCCGAACAAGGAGCGCGAGCGCCTGTACGACGAGTTCCGTCGCGGCGAGCAGCGGGTCCTCGTGGTCAGCAAGGTCGCAAACTTCTCCATCGACCTGCCCGAGGCAGCCGTCGCGGTGCAGATCAGTGGAACATTCGGGTCGCGGCAGGAGGAAGCGCAGCGGCTCGGACGCGTGCTGCGCCCCAAGCACGACGGGCGGCAGGCGCACTTCTACACGGTGGTCGCCCGCGACACCCTGGATTCGGAGTACGCGGCCCACCGGCAGCGATTCCTCGCCGAGCAGGGTTACGCCTACACGATCGTCGACGCCGACGACCTGCTTCGCCCGCTGTAACGGGTGCCTGACGTGGTCGGTGCCCAGATCGTGGTGGATCCGCCAGAAGGCGACGAATCGGCGTCGGTAATCTTTCGCCGGTGAGCGCTGAACCGGCCGTTCCCGTGCCGGACGACAAGGATTGGACCTGGGTGCTGCAGCACCCGTGCCAGGAATGTGGCTTCGACTCGACGTCGGTGCAGTTCGTCGACGTCGCCGGCCGCACACGCGCCTCGATCGCGGTGCTGGCAGGCAGGCTGCACGAGGACGGCGCCGTCGATCGCCCGGCGCCGCAGGTGTGGTCCGCGCTCGAGTACAGCTGCCACGTCCGCGACGTATGCCGTGTCTTCGGTGCGCGGCTGGGGATGATGCGGGGCGGCCGCAGCCCGGAGTTCGCGAACTGGGACCAGGACGCGACCGCGCTCAGCGAGCGGTACTGGGAACACGACCCCGGTGCCGTCGCGCGCGAACTGGCCGACGAGGGTGAGCGGATCGCCGCTGACTTCGAGTCGGTTCGCCCCGAAGAGCTGGCGAGAACCGGCCGGCGCAGCGACGGCTCGATGTTCACCGTGCAGACCCTGGCTGCCTACTTCCTGCACGACCTGGAGCACCACGTCCACGACGTCACCGGCTGATCGGCGTCCCGCCCCGCACGACTCTGCGGTGCAGCTCCTGATCGTGGACGTCGGATAGTTGATCACAGTCGGCGGCCCCTCGCGTCCACGTCACCACGGGCTCGGCAACCGCCGGGACAGCCCGCCCGCAACAATGGACGGGTGCACCTCGCGCTGGCCATCCTGAGCCTTGTCGGCGTCGTCGGTTTCGTCGCCGGCGCGGCTCGCCGGTTGAGCTGGTCCGAACCTCTGCTGCTCGTGGCGGTGGGCATCGCCTTGTCATTCGTCCCGCACTTCCTCGAGATCAGGCTGACCCCCGATCTCGTCCTGGTCGGACTGCTGCCCCCGCTGCTCTACGCGGCCGCGATCCGCACGTCCCTCATCGATTTCAATTCCAACCGGCGCGCGATCCTGCTTCTGTCGGTCGGTCTCGTCGCCTTCTCGACCGTGACCATCGGACTGGTCTCGTGGTGGCTCGTCCCGGGAATCTCGATCGCCGCAGCGTTCGCGCTCGGCGCGGTGGTCGCCCCGCCCGACGCCGTAGCCGCGACGACGGTGGCCCGGCGGGTCGGGATGCCCCGGCGCATCGTGTCGATCCTCGAGGGGGAGAGCCTGGTCAACGACGCCGCCGCCCTGGTCGCGCTCAACACCGCGGTCGCCGCGCTCACCGAGACGGTCAGCCCATGGCGCGTCGGCTGGGAGATCGTCCGCGCGGCCGGCGGCGGGGTGCTGGTCGGGCTGGTCGCGGCCTTCGTGCTCGGCCTGATCCGTAGGCGCATCGATGATTCGGTGCTCGACACCACGCTGTCCTTCGCCGCGCCCTACGTCGCGTTCCTGCCGGCCCAGGAGATCGAAGCGTCCGGTGTGCTCGCCGTCGTGGTGACCGGGCTGATCCTCGGACACCGCGCGCCGCAACTGCAGTCCGCCGGCTCGCGCATCGCCGAGAACGTCAACTGGCGCACCGTGCAGTTCGTGCTCGAGAACGTCGTCTTCCTGCTCATCGGGCTGCAGGTGCGTGATCTCATCACGAGCGTCAACGACGAGCACCTGAGCTGGGTGCGCGTCATCCCGGTCTGCCTCGCGGTGCTGGTCACCACGATCGTCGTGCGCCTGGTCTGGGTCATGGCTGTGACCGGCGCGATCCGCCTGCTCGGCAAGAACGTGTGGACGTGGTCTGCCGCGCTCGTCGTGTCGTGGGCCGGCATGCGCGGCGTCGTCACGCTGGCAGCGGTATTTCTGCTGCCTGCGACGACCCCGCAGCGTGGGCTGCTCGCCTTGGCCGCCTTCACCGTGGTGGCCGGGACGCTCGTCCTTCAGGGCCTGAGCCTGCCGTGGCTCGTCCGGCGACTGCGGCTACCCGGCCCTGACGCCGCGGAGGACGCCCTGCAGGCGGCCGGGCTGGTCAACACCGCGGCGCGGGCGGGCCTCGCCGTGCTGGATGAGGTGCAGGGACCCGACGACCCGCCCGAGGTGATCGAAGAACTGCAGGGACGCGCAATGCGCCGCTCCAACACCATCTGGGAGCAGCTGGGCCGGTCCCAGGACGAGCTGGAACCGCCCGCCGCGACCTATCGCCGGCTTCGCATGCAGATGCTCGCCGCCGAGCGCAGCTCGATCCTCGAGGCACGCGATCGCGGCGTGTACGACGACGAGGTGCTGCGCTCGGCGCTCTTCTCCGTCGACATGGAGGAGTCGCTGCTCGACCGCGTCTCCGACGCCGCCAACCGGGTCGACGACGACCTGACGACCTCCGAGCAGCGCGCCGGGCATTGCAAGCACCTGCGCGAGGCACCGAAGATCGTCAAAGCGCACACCCTGGAGGGTTGCGAGGAGTGCCTTCGCATGGGGACGCGCTGGGTGCACCTGCGGTTGTGCCTGACCTGCGGCCACGTGGGTTGCTGCGACTCCTCAGCGGGCAGACACGCCGAACAGCACTCGCACGAGACCACGCACCCGGTCATGCGCAGCATCGAGCCCGGCGAGGCGTGGCGGTGGTGCTACGCGGACGCCCTGTTGGGCTGAGGCGGACCCGCCAGGGGCTGCGAGCGAGCGCGTCACGTTCGCCGTCGCGTCCCGTGCAGGTTGTCTTCCCGAAAGCTCGGGTTAATCGGATGCCGCGACGGTGGGTCGGTACACACATCCCCACGTCAGGAAGCCGACCGATGCGCAAACCCTTCCGTGCCACCGCAACCCTCGCGGTCGCCGGCGCCCTCGCCAGCACACTCGTCACCGCGGCCTCCGCGTCGTCGAGCAACGAACACCAGCAGTCGTCCGGCCCGCTCGTCTTCGCCCACCGCGGCACCGCGGGTTACCGCCCGGAGCACACCTCGGCGGGCTACCGCCTGGCCGTGCAGATGGGCGCCGACTACATCGAGCCCGACCTCGTGCCCACCAAGGACGGCGTGCTGGTCGACCGGCACGAGCCGGAGATCAGCCAGACGACCGACGTGGCCGATCATCGCGAGTTCGCGTCACGCGAGACCACGAAGGTCATCGACGGCGTCCCGACGACCGGCTGGTTCACCACGGACTTCACCTACCGGGAACTGTCGACGTTGCGCGCGAAGGAACGCCTCCCCGACATCCGCCAGCACAACACCCTCTACGACGGCCGGTACCGCGTGCCGACACTGCAGCAGGACATCGACCAGGCGGCGAAACTGTCGAAGAAGTACCACCGCACGGTCGGGATCATCCCCGAGATCAAGCACTCGACCTTCTTCCGGTCGGTGGGGCTGCCGATGGAGCATCGGTTGCTCGCCGCGCTGCGGCGCAACGGGCTGCTCGGGCACCACCCGAAGCTGCCGGTAATCATTCAGTCCTTCGAGGTGGGCAATCTGAAGTGGCTGCACCGCCGCACGGACGTGCCGCTGTTCCAGCTCACGTCCGCGACCGGCGCCCCAGCCGACTTCGTGGCCAGCGGTGACCCACGCACATACGCCGACCTGACCACACCGCACGGGCTGCGTTCCATCGCGCCTACGCGAGCTATCTCGGGCCGGACAAGAACCAGATCGTGCCGCGCACCCCAGAAGGCGCTCTGCTCGCGCCGACATCGCTGGTACGTGACGCCCATCGCGCGGGACTGCTCGTCGCGCCGTACACCTTCCGAAACGAGAACACCTTCCTGCCCACCGACTTCCGGCGTGGCACGAACCCGGCCGACTACGGCAACGCCTTCGCCGAGTACGAACTGTTCTTCCGGCTCGGGGTGGACGGGCTCTTCAGCGACAACACCGACACCGCCGTCGCCGCACGCGAGCAGTGGCTCGCCGAGGGCAGCCCGCACCGCGCGGCAGCCTGACCGGCAGCATCGCACCGCAGCACAGAAGGGGCGGGCCCTCGCGGGCCCGCCCCTTGTGTGCTGTCAGGTACTACCGGACTGCTAGAAGTCCATGTCACCGCCGGGCATGCCGCCGCCCGCGGGGGCACCGACCTTCTCCGGCTTGTCGGCCACGACGGCCTCCGTGGTGAGGAACAGCGCAGCGATGGACGCTGCGTTCTGCAGAGCGGAGCGCGTCACCTTGGCAGGCTCGACGATTCCCTCCTTGAACATGTCGACGTACTCACCGGTCGCGGCGTTGAGGCCGTGACCCGCGGGAAGCGAGTTGACCTTCTCTGCCACAACGCCGCCCTCGAGCCCGGCGTTGATCGCGATCTGCTTGAGCGGTGCGGTCAACGCCACGCGGACGATGTTGGCGCCCGTCGCCTCGTCGCCGACCAGGTCCAGCTTGTCGAACGCGCTGAGCGCGGCGTTGGCCAGAGCCACGCCACCACCCGGAAGCAGGCCCTCCTCGACGGCCGCCTTCGCGTTGCGAACGGCGTCCTCGATGCGGTGCTTGCGCTCCTTGAGCTCGACCTCGGTCGCCGCACCGACCTTGATGACTGCAACACCGCCGGCGAGCTTGGCCAGGCGCTCCTGCAGCTTCTCGCGGTCGTAGTCCGAGTCGCTCTTCTCGATCTCGGCGCGGATCTGGTTGACGCGGCCCTGAATCTGGTCGGCGTCACCCGAACCCTCGATGACGGTCGTCTCGTCCTTGGTGACGACAACCTTGCGGGCCTTGCCCAGGTCGTCGATCGTGGCGTTCTCGAGCTTGAGACCGACGGTCTCGCTGATCACCGTGCCACCGGTCAGGATCGCGATGTCCTGCAGCATGGCCTTGCGGCGGTCACCGAAGCCCGGGGCCTTGACGGCGACGGACTTGAACGTGCCACGGATCTTGTTGACCACCAGGGTCGCCAGCGCCTCGCCCTCGACGTCCTCGGAGAGGATCGCCAGCGGCTTGCCGGTCTGCATGACCTTCTCGAGCAGCGGAAGGAGGTCCTTCACGTTCGAGATCTTCGACTCGACGATGAGGATGTACGGGTCGTCGAGGACGGCCTCCATACGCTCGGCGTCGGTGACGAAGTACGGGCTGATGTGGCCCTTGTCGAAGCGCATGCCCTCGGTGAGTTCGAGCTCGAGGCCGAAGGTGTTGCTCTCCTCGACGGTGATGACGCCTTCCTTGCCGACCTTGTCCATCGCCTCGGCGATGAGCTCGCCGACGCTTGGGTCAGCGGCAGAAATCGAAGCGGTGGCCGCGATCTGCTCCTTCGTCTCGACATCCTTGGACATGTTGCCCAGGAATTCGGAGACGGAGGCGACAGCAGCCTCGATGCCACGCTTGAGCGCCATCGGGTTGGCACCCGCGGCGACGTTGCGCAGGCCTTCGCGCACGAGCGCCTGGGCGAGCACGGTGGCGGTGGTGGTGCCGTCACCCGCGACGTCGTCGGTCTTCTTGGCGACCTCCTTGACGAGCTCGGCGCCGATCTTCTCGAACGGCTCCTCGAGCTCGATCTCCTTGGCGATGCTGACACCGTCGTTGGTGATCGTGGGAGCGCCCCACTTCTTCTC